>CANQTL010000036.1 GCA_947626775.1 uncultured Lachnospiraceae bacterium
TGCTCACAATTCAATCAATAACAGAAAAATGGTTCTGGGATGCACATCCCAGAACCACTTTGTCGACAGTCTGAAGCACCGGAATACCGGTGCTTTTCTTATTCTCAATTATGCGAACGGGTTCTCCGTCGGATACGGCAGACTCTTCGGCTGGTTGTAACCGATTTCGCTCACATCCACTCCGATATACTTGAACACTTCATAGAGCGCCTTCCCGTGATGTCCGAACGCGACCGCGCCGTGGTGCGGATAATTTTTCTCGATCAGCACATGACGGTAAAATCTTCCCATCTCGTGAATCGCGAATACGCCGATACCGCCGAAAGATCTGGTCGCCACAGGCAGCACTTCGCCCTCCGCCACATAGGCGCGCAGCACATTGTCCGCCGTGCTCTGCAGGCGATAGAACGTAATGTCGCCGGGTACGATATCGCCCTCCAGCGTTCCCTGCGTTACTTCCTCAGGCAGCGTTCTTGCCATGATCATCTGGTACTCCATACTGCACTTGGACAGCTTCTTGGAGCATGTGTTACCGCAGTGGAAGCCCATAAATGTATCCGTAAACTTGTAGTCAAACTTGCCCTCAATGGACTCCTTGTACATATCCTTAGGCACGGAATTGTTGATATCGAGCAGGGTCACAATGTCGTCGCTCACCGCCTCGCCGATAAACTCGCTCAGACAGCCGTAGATATCCACCTCGCAGGATACAGGAATGCCTCTTCCTGTCAGACGGCTGTTGACATAGCAGGGTACGAAGCCGAACTGCGTCTGAAACGCCGGCCAGCACTTACCCGCAATCGCTACATACTCGCGATATCCCTTGTGCTCTTCGATCCAGTCAAGCAGCGTCAGCTCATACTGCGCCAGTTTAGGCAGGATAGTGGGCTTGTTGTTGCCTGCTCCAAGCTCCGCCTCCATATCCTTGACTACATCCGGAATACGGGGATCGCCCTCATGCTTATTGAACGCCTCGAACAGATCCAGCTCGGAATTTTCCTCAATCTCAACGCCCAAATTATAGAGCTGCTTGATCGGCGCGTTACATGCAAGGAAGTTCAGCGGTCTGGGACCGAAGGAGATGATCTTCAGATTGGCCAGCGCTGCAACGGCGCGCGCGATCGGAATAAATTCGTGGATCATATCCGCGCAGTCCTCCGCATCGCCTACGGGATACTCGGGAATATACGCTTTTACATTGCGCAGTTTCAGATTGTAGCTTGCGTTCAGCATACCGCAGTATGCGTCGCCGCGCCCCTGTACCAGATCGCTCTGAGATTCCTCCGCCGCCGCCACAAACATCTTTGGCCCCTCAAAGTGCTTTGCCAGGAGCGTCTCGGAAATTTCCGGCCCAAAATTGCCGAGATATACACAGAGCGCGTTGCAGCCGTTCTCCTTGATATCCTTCAGCGCATTTACCATGTCGATCTCGCTCTCAATGATGCAGACAGGGCACTCGTAAATATCCGCCGCGTCATATTTAGCCTTGTACGCTTCCACCAGCGCCTTCCTTCTGTTGACCGCAAGAGACGCCGGGAAACAGTCACGGCTTACGGCCACGATACCGATCTTCACCTTAGGTAAATTGTTCATAGTACTTATATCCTCCTTATTTTTTATAACCGGCTCTGCCGGCATTATTTACGTTCACTCTCTGACGTCCAGATTCTTTCCGACCAGCCCGATGTGCGCGCCGGCGTCCAGACCGCCCTCGGCATGTCCGATCAGCCATTTGTTCTGTGCGGCAAGAAGGGCGTCCTCCCAGCCTTCGTGCTTCTCCTGCAGCGGATAGTTCGTTCCTGCCGGCAGCACAATGCCGACTTTAAATCCCCCGTCGTCCGCGCTGCAGGGCGCATAGTGCAGCGTCGTGGCATAGAGTTCTACCGCCGTTCCCGCCGGCGCCAGAAACGCCTCCATCCGGGACGTATCATATTTGAAATCATCCGTGATATCCTGCTGCATACCAACGATCAGAATCGCGTCCGTCGCCGCCACATTGATCTCGGAACTTCTGTGATACTCTATGGCGTTGAGCTTATAGTTATGCCCGTTGCAGTAACCGACCTCGATGGGAAGTTCCCCGTAAGTCTGTCTCTGCAGCTCCTTAGCTGCTTTCGTCGCCTCCAGAGCCGCGATCGACGGCTCATAGGCCACTCCATCCGGCAGCGGCGTCTCGCGCCTGATCGCTTCAACCAGATCGCTGAAATCGATGCCCTGCACAATCCTGCCGTATCTGCGAAACGCAGGATCGTCAATCTTCTTAATCTCCATTTTTTCAAATCTCCTTTCTCAGGCATTTCTCTTTATTTTATTTCTGAAAAATGCGGTACGCCCGCAATACCGCAGCTCCAGCCGGCAAACGGCCAGGAACGCCGCCAGGGAGACGATTTCGGACAACCGCCAGTACCAGGGAGGACAAAACGTCACCCGTATCCTTCCCGTATACCCTGCCGGCACCGTGACCGCAGCCTGTCCGTTGTCTCCCATCGCCGTCTCCAATTCAGCCCCGTTCTGTGTATCCACCGCCCGGTATCCCTCATAATAGATCAGCGGCAGCAATATGGTCCCGGCCTGATCCGAGCGATTCCCGACCGTCATCTCAAACGTCAGATATCTGCGCTCCACATCTTCTGTTTCCAGAAACCCATCGGCACGGATCTCTCTCGTAATGCGGGTCGTATCCGTCCCCGCAGGAAGGTATTCCCCGTTTCCTACGCCATACGCGTAAAAGGTATCGTCTTCTCTGGACGCAAGATCAATCCTGTCGAGATAGACACGCTCCGGCGTGACGCCTTTCAAATAGTCCATGTCCTGCTGCAAAGTGACAAAACACAGCACGCCTGCCAGCAGATACGGCCATTTCCCTGCAATCGCGTCCGAATGGATCAGCATAACCGCCAACAGCGCTATCAGAAGCACCGTCACACTCAGAAAACGCGCCTGATACTGTACTGTCCGAAACAGCTTCACAACCGGTCCGGCACACCTCGCAACTCCCAGAACCGGAAAGAGATCCGACGACAGCCACATGCCAAAAACAGCAAAACCAAATATCACCTTATCGGCAGTCAGCCCTCTGCGGTTCTTCCAGACAAGGCACAGCCCGATATACGCCAGCAGAACAAGCAGCCCTGCAAAGTCAACGCCCTCATGATTCAGATAAAGCTCCGCCAGACTTTTCCCGCTCCGCATAAAATCTTCCAGCTCCGCGTAATAGTCCTGAGACGCGATCTTTTGTGTCAGGCCCGACGATATCCGATAATTCCCCGCCATATACTGAAAGAACGGAACCAGGAACCACAGATTGACAAGCACTCCCGCCGTCACGGCCTTGACAAGCTCAACGAGGGTTTCTCTGCGCAGCAGCCTCTTTGCCATGACAATACACAACAGGACAGAGAACATTCCCACCATGAGACAACTGATCATATGCGTCATCAGCAATCCCGAAAAACCTACGGTCAAATAGATCCAGGTGTTTTTATAAGCGCGTGACTTTACGTCCTCCGCAAACAGCAGATAGAACGCCGCCGCAACGACCGGGTAAAAAATCATCGCGCTGTATGTGCCGAGCAGGGTTCCCCCGTACATACTGGATATACGCTCGATACATCCGGCATACATTACCGCGCCCGTCATAGCCGCGACGTCGCTTTGCGAAATCTTCCGAAACGCCCAAAACGCAGTGTAAACCGTCGCGATATTGACACATTCCATGTAAATTCCAAACGCATCCTGTACCGTGACGCCCACCATACGCAGCAGGGCGGGAAAATATAAGAACAGATCACTGTAAAATATGGAAACCGCATAGCCGTTTCCGTCCAGCCAGCCCGGCTGGATACGCACCGGGAACTGTCCTGCAAGCAGACCCTCATAGATTCCCTCTATCCTCTGCAAGTGGAAAGTCAGATCCGCAGCATAAACCGTCCCCTTCTGGTAGATCGGCAGGCCTATCAAAAAAGAACAGGCCGCCAGAACGTACATAACGCATCTGCGTTCCGGCCCGCATTTTTTACAATAAGCATAATACAGTCCGGCAGCGTCCAGCAAAACAAACAGACAGCCCAGACAGAACACTTGATAGACCACCGTCAACCTTGAACGGACCACGTGCACGTCGGATAACAGAACGTAATCCCCTTCTCCCGCATCCTGCGTCAGCCGCAGCTTAAAGCGGACGGCAGCCTCCCGATCCAGACGGAACCGATACGAAAACGATTGATCCCGCGTATTGAGAACAAATTCATTCTCTTCCACCAGAGCGGCTTCGCCGTCCAAACCGTCATAGAGCAGTCCGGCTCTGTTGATTCCTTCGCCCTGATAACTCCCCGAGATATGATAAATTCCCCTGTCCAGAACAAACGCCGGAGTTACGACGGCCTGGACTCCTTCAAAAGTAGTGTCCAGATAGAAGCCGGACTCCTCTCCCCGCTCTGTCAGAAGCTGCATATCATTCTCGCCGAAATCCATGTCATAATCAGAGTACGAAGCGGCTGCATACGCGGTGTACAGCATCAGCAATATCAGTTGGCAAAGCAGGATCGCTTTTCCTTTATGTCCCTTGATCCATTCTAACATATCCAGTCCCTACCCTGCGCGTATTGTCGCCTGCCTTCTATCTCTCAGTGCAGTCTGCCAAACAGTTCCCTGCACGCCGGATAGATCTGTCTGAACTGCTGATAGCGGGCCTCATACTTCTCCACAAGCGCCGCCTCCGGCTCCACGGTATCCACAACCTTGACGATCTTATCCGCGGCTTCCTCCACGTCTGCGTATTCTCCGCAGGCCACAGCTGCCAGCATGGCGCCGCCCATGGCGGGCCCTTCTTCGCTCTCGATCACATCCACCTTCAGATTCATGATGTTCGCGATCATCTTTTTCCACAGCGGACTCTTCGCACCGCCGCCGCAGATCTTCGTCCGCTCGATTCGAATACCGAGAGATTTCGCCACTTCCAGGGAGTCGCGCAGAGCGAAAGCCACGCCCTCCAGAACGGCCTGCGTCATGTCGGCCCTCGTCGTATCCATCGTCATGCCGATAAAAGTGCCGCGCGCGTCCGGATCATTGTGCGGAGAACGCTCCCCCATCAGATAGGGCAGGAAATACACATGGTTCTCTCCCAGCTTATCGTCGGTGATCTCCCGCTGCTGGCCCGCATAATCTTCCGTGCCGATGATCTCGTCCATCCACCATTTATTACAGGAAGCCGCGCTCAGCATACAGCCCATCAGATGATAATGGCCGTCCGCATGCGCGAAGGCGTGCAGCGCGTTGAATCTGTCCACGCCGAATTGATCGGAAGAGATGAAGATCGTACCGCTCGTACCGAGCGAGATATTGCATCTTCCATCCCCGACAGTGCCGGTTCCCACAGCCGCAGCCGCATTGTCTCCGCCGCCCGCGGCGACCCTGACCGTCCCGGGAATCCCGAGCTGTTCTGCAATCTGCGGCAGAACCGTTCCGACCGTCTCGTAACTCTCGTACACCCGGGCGAGCTGTTCTTCACGCACGCCGCAGATCTCGCACATCTCCTTCGACCAGCAGCGGTTCTTCACATCGAAGAGCAGCATGCCGGAAGCGTCCGACACGTCCGTGCAGTGTACCCCTGTCAATCGATAGGCGATATAATCCTTCGGAAGCATAATCTTCTTAATCTTCTCAAAATTCTCAGGCTCATTGTTTTTCACCCAGAGGATCTTAGGCGCGGTAAACCCCGTAAACGCGATATTGGCCGTGTATGCGGAGAGCTTATCCTTACCGATGACATTGTTCAGATAATCGCATTCCGCCGACGTCCTGCCGTCATTCCACAGAATCGCCGGTCTGATCACCTCGTCGTTTTCATCCAGAATCACAAGACCGTGCATCTGACCGCCGAAACTGATCCCCGCGATCCGGCTCTTGTCCGCATCCGCGATCAGCTCGCGGATCCCCTCGATACTCTGCTCATACCAGTCCTCCGGATTCTGCTCCGACCATCCCGGATGCGGAAAACTGATCGGATATTCTCTTGATACGATATTGACGATTCTGCCGTCTCCCTCCATCAAAAGCAGTTTGACAGCGCTCGTCCCCAGATCGACTCCTATGTATAACACGATATCCCTCCTTCTCTCCGTTTCCTATTCCTGCTAGTAAGAGAGGGCTGATTGCAGCTACTGTCTGCCAACAGCCCTCTATAAAATCGTTCCTGTACGCCGCTTCGCGTCAGCGCAGATCCGCGTTCTGCAGAAACTGCTCCTCGAACTGACTCTCCGGCGAAGGCCTGCCAAAATAATACCCCTGTATCATATCGGGTTTGGCCTGTATCATCTTGTTGAGCTCCTCTTCCTTCTCGATGCCTTCCATACATACCGACGACCCGAGACTGTGCACCATATCTACGATGTGCGTAATGATATTGTAATCATGCTCATTGTTTAACGCCTGCGCCACGAAGCTTCTGTCAATCTTAACCGTGGTCGCCTCGATCTCCTGCAGATAGCGCATATTGGAATAGCCCGTCCCGAAGTCGTCCAGCGCCACGTCAAAGTTTTGCGATTTCAGCTCCCGGAACAGCTCCTTGATCCTGTCGTCCGTCTCGATATAGCCGCTCTCCGTCAGCTCCAGCATCAGACTCTCCGGCGGGATCCCCACCTCCCTGATGCATCTGTCCACATCCTCGAGCAGATCGCTCTTGTGGATCTGCACATAGGACAGATTCACGTTGATATGGAAATCCGGGACGATCTCCCGCCACTTCTTGCAGACCTGAGCCGCCTGCCACAGCACGTATCGCCCCACCGGGATAATCAGTCCGCTCTCTTCCAGAATCGGAATAAACACGCCCGGAGACACGGTTCCGTACTTCTCGCATTTCCATCGCAAAAGCGCCTCCGCACCGACCAGCTTATAATCCGGCACGGACACAATCGGCTGATAAAACACCTCAAAATCTTTAAAATTATCGTTGATATCCCGGCGCATCAGTTTCCTGATATCAAGCCTTTTCAGGTATTCGTCGTAAGCCGCCCTGTCAAAGAACGCCATCTGGTTCTTGCCGTTTCTCTTGGCCTCGTTCAGCGCAAACTCTGTCAGGCTCTGCACCGTGTCGGCGTTCTTCCCCTCGAAGCCGTCCTGCAACACGCCGGCGGATATCGTATAGAAGCAGCTGTATTCCTTCTCGCGCACCGACGCCGCGACCCTGCTCTTAATCTCGTTATAAACCGTCTGCGCATCCTTGCCGGGATCCGGCATCGCGTCCACTATCATGAACTCGTCCGACATCAGGCGGTACACATCCACCTTGGGATCCACCACCGCAAGGATACAGTCGGCGAGTTCCCGCAGCACGCCGTCGCCCGCCTCGACGCTCTCCTTCTCGTTGATCTCCTTGAAGTTGTCAATGCCGATCCGCATCATGTAACGGATCGTCTGCGGCCTGTCGCGCAGAAGTTCCTCCGCGTCGTACTGAAACCTGACCTCTCTGCGAAGCCCGGTAATATTGTCGGCTTTCGCCTCCTTACCCATCTCGTTCACTCTGCCAAACAACAGCCTGTGCCCGTTCTTGCCGACGATAACCGTCCCCCGGCACTCGACCCAGACGATCCGCTTCTGTCTGTCAAACCAGCGGTATTCCAGACTATGTACGGCCTGCTCTCCCGCCATGCACCGCCCGATATCCTCCTTGAGCTTCGGGTAGTCGTTCGGATAGACGACGACATCCTGCATCACTCTGCGCGCATCCTTCATCACGGTATCCGTAAAGGGAAAACGTTTCAGCATCTGATGCGTCACAATATAGGTGTCGTCGTCCAGATCCATAATATAAAAATACGAATCCGAAGACTTCTGCAGCACCTCGATCACCGCGATCAGCTGCTCAATGGACATATCCTGCATCGCCGCTATATATTCCATAACGCCAACCCTTCCTTCATATCTTGGTCGATCCGAACGACTCGTCCGCCGGCATATAGCGGAAAGTCCCCCATGATCATATTCATTATACGCATAATGCCCGGCGCTGTCAATCGAGTGTTGGCAATTTTGACCATGACTCCTATTCAATTTACGAAAAATATAGATAAATTATACGAAAAACATCCTGTCGTCTCAGCACGCCATGCCGTCCGCACAGTGTACGGTAAATTCCGCGGCTTTCTTTCCCGTCAGGCTCTCCGTGCGCGCATCCGGCTGCGCCGTCCCTACATAGACACAGTATTCGCCGGGCTCCACCCTGCGCGCGCCCTGTTCGTCGCAGAGCGAAAACGCTTCCACGCCGAGCGTCAGTCTCACCTCCTGTTCCTCTCCCGGCTGCAGACGGACTTTTTTCAGCGCTTTCAGCTGCGCGTTCGGCGTTCCGTCCCGCTTTGCCTTGACATAGATCTGAACCGTCTCCGCCGCGGTCATACCGCCGGTATTCCTGATTCTGCAGCCCACCGTAAGCCCGTCGCGCGTAAGCTCCTGGCCCGAGATTTCCTCTCCCGAAACGGCAAATGAAGCGTAACTGAGTCCGTAGCCAAACGGATAGAGCGGTTCTCCTTTCATATAGCGGTATGTACGCCCCTGCATGGAATAATCGGTAAACGCCGGCAGCTCTTCCGTACCGCGGTAGAAAGTCACAGGCAGCTTCCCTTCCGGAGAACATTCGCCAAACAGCGTCTCCGCCACGGCTCTGCCGCCCTGCCCGCCCGGATACCACGCCTGGATAATCGCGGGAACGTTTTCCTGTGCATAGTTGACCGCCAGAGCGCTGCCGGACATCAGCACCAGCACGACGGGTTTGCCGCTCTCGCAGACCGTCTTTAACAGTTCCTCCTGGAGCCCCGGCAAAGCCAGATCCGGTTTGTCTCCGCTGGCGAACTCATTGCCCTCGTCGCCTTCCTCGCCTTCTAAGCCGGCGTCAAGTCCCAGACACAGGATCACCACATCGCTGGCCCTGCAGACCGCCTTTACCTCCGAGATCCGATCGTTCGGCCTTCCCAGCGCGCTGACCCGGTCCTTGTACAGATGGCAGCCCTCGGACGCCATCACGCGCACCTCGTCGCCCAGATAATCCTGAATGCCTTCCAGCACCGTGACATAGCGGGACGCCGTCCCCTCGTAATTTCCTGTCAGCGCCCTGCGGTTGTTGGCGTTCGGGCCTATCACGCCCACTGTCTTCAGCCTTTTTTTGTCTAACGGCAGAAGCCCGTTCTCGTTTTTCAGAAGCACCAATGTTCTCTTCGCCACTTCCAGATTGAAGGCGCGCATCTTCGGACTGTCCACTTCCTCGTAGGAGATGCCGCTGTAGGGCACCTGATCCGCCCTGTCAAACATCCCCAGCTTCATACGCGTGGTAAACAGACGCTCGCAGGCCTGCGTGATCTTCTCCTCCGAGACCAGCCCTTCCTGTACCGCCTGCGTCAGATAGACAAAAATATTGCCGCAGTTGATATCGCAGCCGTTCTCCACTGCCAGCGCCACGGACTCCACTCCGTTTGCCGTCACATGGTGCCCCGTGTGAAAATCTTTGACGGCCCAGCAGTCGGACACCACGTGTCCGTCGAAGCCCCATTTTCCCCGCAGGATATCGTGAAGCAGCGTTTTGCTCCCGCAGCACGGCTCCCCGTTCACGCGGTTGTACGCTCCCATCACCGTCTCCACGCCGGCCTCCTGCACCAGCGCCTGAAAAGCGGGCAGATAAGTCTCGTACATATCCTGTGCGCCCACCTCTGCGTTAAATTCATGGCGCAGCTCTTCCGGCCCGGAATGCACCGCAAAATGCTTGGCGCACGCCGCAACCTTCATGTATTTCTCATCGCTGCCCTGCAGTCCTTCCACAAAACGCACGCCCAGCCGGCTCGTCAGATAGGGATCCTCGCCGTATGTCTCATGCCCTCTTCCCCACCTCGGATCGCGGAAAATATTGACGTTGGGCGCCCACATGGTCAGCCCCTTGTAGATGTCGCTGTCGCCGAACTCCTGCTGCGCGTTAAACTTGGCGCGCGCCTCCGTCGCAATGGCGTCGCCGACTTCCTGCATCATATCCTCGTCGAAAGCCGCCGCCATGCCGATGGCCTGCGGGAACATTGTCGCCACACCGGCTCTGGCAACGCCGTGCAGCGCCTCGTTCCACCAGTTGTATGCCGGAATGTGCAGTCTCTCGATTGCCGGGGCGTTGTGCAGCATCTGGAACACTTTTTCCTCCAGCGTCATCTGTGACACCAGTTCCTTCGCTCTCTTCTTATATTCCGATATCTGATCCTGATTCTCTCTCAGCAGCAAAATCACTCCCTCTCTTTCTGCCTGTCTGTGCCGCAATAACGAGTGAAACCCGCAAAGCGTGTTTCATCTCGTTTACGGTCTTTCATTTATTGTAACAGGATATATGCCGGATGCCAAGTACGCTTCCTCGTCAACCCTTCACACCGCCCAGCGCAACGCCGGCAATAATATACTTGGACAGCAGGAAGTATACGATAAACAGCGGCAGCACGGTGAGCGTCAGCCCCATGTAGATCGCGCCGTATTCCGTCTTGTAGATGTCGCCCTTCAAGAGGCTTACCATGATCGGCATCGTATATTTCTCCTGTTTGGTCAACAGGATCAACGGCAGGAACAGGTTGTTCCACGAATTGACGAACGAAAAGATCGCCTGCGTCGCAATCGCCGGTTTCATGATCGGCAGCACAATATGATTAAACGAATAAAATTCTTTGGAGCCGTCTATCCTGGCCGAGTTGATGATGTCGAGCGGCAGCGTCGCAAGCATGTACTGACGCATGAAGAACACCATGGTCGGCGCCGCGATCGACGGCAGGATCAGAGCCAGGAAATTGTTTGTCATATGGATCTGATAGATAAACTGATAGAAACCGATACTCACCACCTGGGAAGGGATCATCATGATCGCCATAATAAAGGTGAAGAACGGCTGTCTCAGCCTCCAGCTGTAAACTACCAGCGCATAGGCCGTCATCGTCGAAAAATAAACCGCGCACGCCGTCGAACCGACGGAGATAATCATGGAATTTAAGAAACCTCTCGCCGGGTTAAAGCTCTTACCCGTCAGAATCTGAAAATTGCTCAGAAGATGCGTGGACGGCAGGAATGAGATCGCATGCTGCTGGATCTCGGTCGTGCTTCTCGTCGCGTTCACAATCATAATCAGAAAAGGCATGATACTGAGCACTGTCAGAAGGATGCAGACCACATATACAAACACCAGAAATCCGCGTGATACGTTTAGTTTTTTCATCAGCTGTTCCTCCCTTCTGCCCTGTGCGCTTTCCGCATCTCTTTCGCTACCCTCTTCATCTCCCTGCGCTCGGCCGCCTCGGACTTATCCCGCATCAGGAAGAACACGATCGCTGACAAAATGGCGATGATGACAAACATGATCATACTCGCCGCAGAAGCGCGGTTGTACATATAGCTTCCCTCGAACGCCTGGTTATAGATGAATACGCTGGTCGTCAGAGTCGCATTGTTCGGGCCGCTCTTATTTACCAGAAGTTTCGGGATATCGAACATCTGCAGGCCGCCGATCAGGCTGGTTACCAGCGTGTAGATCAGGATCGTGCGCAGATTTGGCAGCGTGATATAGATGAATTTCTGCCAGCCGCTGGCGCCGTCGATTTCCGCCGCTTCGAACCACTCGGGACTCATACCCAGAATGCCGGAGATCAGCACGATCATCGTGTAGCCGTACCACATCCAGAACTGGATGAAGGCCACGACGCCTCTGGCCCACCACTTGTTCCTCATGAACTCATAGGGCGCATCGCAGATCCCAAATCTCGTCACCAGGTCGTTCATCGGCCCCATCGGGTAACCGAACAGCGCGCCGAACAGGATTGCCACGGTCGCCGCCGTGATGATGTTCGGCATGTAGAATACCACCTTAAAAAAGCCCTGCCCCTTCACTTTGAACAGCGTCCCGGAGAACCATGCCGCCAGAACAAGCGCCAGCAGGATCTGCGGCAGGAAGTTCATGCCCCACATCAGAAACGTATTGCCAAGCGCCGTCTGGAAAGTAGGCGCCGTGATAATCTGCTGGAAATTCTGGAACGGATTCTCCAGAAAATGGAACTTGGTCATTCCGATGCCCTTGAGATCCGTGAAACCGATGATGACTGTGTAGATCACCGGATACAGTGTAAAGATACAAAATGCCAACACAAAAGGAATGCTGAAGATATAGCCGTACTTGGCATATGACAGCTTATGCTTTTTTTTCATGTAACCCTCCTTTTCCAGAGAGGAAAAGGGGGATAGCTGATCCATCCCCCTTCGCCAGTCATATTAGAACTTACTGCGCTCCCATATCAACCTCAACGTCAAGGTTATCGGCAACGTTCTGCTTGAATGCGGCGATCGCATCTTCCCTGCTCAGGTTACCCGCCGTATATTCGCGAACCGCGTCTCTCCAGTACTGGTTGATCGTCTCGTCGTACTGTGTCAGGTTCTTACCGTTTGCATAGCTGTTGGCCGGAACGAATACGTCGAACATATTCTGGCCGCCCAGGAAGTCAACCGCACCGTCGGACTTGCTCATAACCGTACCGGACGCCACACAGTCTTTCGTGCCTACTTCGCCTTCTACCATCGTGCCGTTTGCCCAGTAGTACTGCAGTCCTGTATCGGAACTGTCAAGCGTTACCCACTCGATCAGCTGCTTTACTGCATCCTTCTTCTCAGAATCCTTGTTGGCCAGCAGCCATGTGCCGCCCCAGAAAAAACCGATCGGAGGCTCGCATACGGCCCAGTCGCCATAAGTGCCTTCGCCTGCCGCAGAACCGCCGCAGTTAGGAGCCATCGTGTAGTTGATCAGCCATGCGGGACCAAAGAAACCAAAGATCGGCTTCTCGCCTACGCCCTGCATATCGGCAAACCACGCGTCCTGCCAGTCCTGCGTATCATTGTGATAGCCATTGTCTTTCAGCTTTTTGGACAGATCCAGGAACTCTTCTCTCTTGGGATCGATATTCAGCTTGCCGTCCACGATCCACGCCGTATCGGAACTGTTCTCAACCGCGTGCCACAGATCGCCGTCGCCGGAAATGATACCGTAGCCCTTAGCCTTCAGCTGCTCCGCGGCATCAAAGAACGTATCCCAGCTGCCCGTGCCGCCGCCGATTGCCTTGCTGATCTCTGCCGGATCGTCCGTGCCGAACACATCCTTCGCGATGGAACGGCGATAGATGAACGCGCCGCCCGTAGCCTGATAGCCGAGTGCTACTACCTGTCCGTCAGGATTGGTGCCGATATCAACGCTGTACTGTGCGATGTCCGCCTCTTTCAGTTTGGCGTCCACGTCGATGCCGAGATCGGCGTACGGAGCCGCGTAACCGGAAGCGTCGCCCTGCGTATATTTCAATACGAAAGCCGCCTCTGCGCAGTACAGATCCGGTGCGTCCGCGCCGCCCGACGCCAGTGCCTGATCCAGGGCCGGCTGATATGCGCCGTCCGTCGTAGCGATGATCGTCGTGTTCAGTTCATAGCCGAACTCCGGGTGCATATCGATGTATTTCTGGAGCATATTCGGAACTTCATCCGTGAATGCGTATACATTGATCACCTGTGAGCCGTCTCCCGAGGGCGCCGCCGTCTCCGTGCCCCCCCCCGCATCGGCCGCAGGCGCTTCCGCCTCTGCGCCGCCGGCATCCGACGCGGGCGCCCCTGTGGAATCTCCGCCGCCGCAGCCGACTAACATAGCGGCCACCATGGACAGACTGAGCAACGTTGCAAGAATTTTCTTCTTCATGTTGTGTTCTCCTCCCTTTCATAAAGAATGTGTTTGTTTACAATCAAAAGTATAGCAACCGCGTCGTGCGGAATATATCAAATAATTGTGTATTCTGTTATCAATTCTTGCTATTTTAAATCAGAAAACCTTTTCCGCATTCCGTATTTTATGGCTTCTTTTTTCCTGTGTTTATATGTATTGTATGTTTTGTACATATTTGTTTCATATATTTTAGTCATTTTGTCCATATCTCGATTCGCAATTTTTTTGATTCTGTTTGCCTGCCCTGTGCGGATATGCTATACTGTCTGTATCACGCAAAGGCACTCACAGGAGGACTATCATGCCGGAGACGACGAGCATTATGCACGAAAATGTCCGCTACCGCGCGGACACGCATATCAGGATCCACTCCAACACGCAGACCGACAACTACGCGCCGCACTGGCACACGCCCATAGAGCTGCTCATGCCGACCGAGAACCATTATACCGCCTATATTGCAAACAAAACCTACGTCATCCAGCCCTACGAGATCCTGCTGATCGCGCCCAACGTCATTCACCGGCTGGAGGCGCCGCCTTCCGGGCACCGCTACTTTATCCAGGCTGATCTCACCATACTGAAGGATATCTACGGCATCAGCCAGATCCTGGCGTTCGTGGGGCCCGCGACGCATTTCACGCCGACTAACAGTCCCAATATCTATATGCAGCTCAAAAAACTCTATCTCGATATCTGCAGCGACTACTTCAAGGAGGTGCGCCCGCCCGGAAACGCAGACTGCGTATCCGGCAATTCCAACAGCCTGCTCGAGCCTGCCGCCTACGCCAGACTGATGACCATGCTCTCCCTGATCGGACAGAATTATATCGAAAGCAAGACCGCAAATACGGTCAGTCCCGGACGGCGGCAGGATTACATCAACAAATTCATGTACGTATGCGAATACATCGACGAACACTGTACGGAGGATCTTACGCTGGAGGAGGTGGCGGAACGCTCCGGTTTCAGCAAGTTTCACTTCGCGCGCCTGTTCAAGGAATTTATGAACATTTCTTTCTATAAATATGTAAGCCTGAAACGGATTGAGACCGCCGAGGATATGCTGCGAAATCCGCACATCACCGTAACCGAGATCGCGATGGCGTCCGGATTTGCCAATTCTTCCGCGTTTATCCGCATGTTCAAGCAGATCAACGGCTGCACCCCCAGCGAGTTCCGCAAGATGCACGACACCACGCTGGAGCTTCCTCCGGAGGCTGTGCCGATCCAGACCTAGCGCGGCAGGAAGCGCAAATATTCTATACAAACTCAGCGGACTTTGCTATACTTAAACATATGATTGGGGATATGACAAACACGAAAATATTGTCGGAAACGGAGGAAATTATGAGCAAGAAAAGAGCAGTCGTCTCCCTCGGGCACGAGGCACTCGGCTATACGATACTGGAACAGTGGGACGCAGTCAAGGTGACGGCCAAAGCGCTGGCGGACCTGGTCGAATCGGATTATCAGCTCACCATCACGCACAGCAACGGACCTCAGGTCAGCATGATCCACAAGGCAATGACAGAACTGCGCCGTATCTATATCGACTACACGCCGGCGCCCATGTGCGTCTGCTCCGCCATGAGTCAGGGATATGTCGGCTATGATATCCAGAACGCCCTGCGCGCGGAACTGCTCTCGCGCGGAATCTCCAAAACCGTCAGCACGATTCTCACACAGGTGACGGTGGATCCTTACGACGAGGCGTTCTATGAGCCGACCAAGGCGATCGGTCGTTATATGTCCGGGGAAGACGCCGAGATCGAAATCAAGAAAGGCAATTATGTGATCGAGGAGCCGGGCAAAGGATTCCGGCGCGTGATCGCGGCGCCCAAGCCCATTCATATCGTGGAAATCGACGCGATCCGCACGCTGGCGGACGCGGGACAGATCGTCATCGCCTGCGGCGGCGGCGGCATTCCCGTCATTGAGCAGAATCATGTGCTGAAAGGCGCCTCCGCGGTGATCGAAAAAGACTCGATCGCCGGCAGACTGGCTGACGAGCTGCGGGCCGACGAGTTGATTATCCTCACCGGCGTGCCCTGCGTCTACCGCGATTTCAATACAGAAAAGCAGACGCCGCTGCACACCCTCACAGTCGCGGAGGCAAAAGAGCTGATCTCCCAGAACCAGTTCGAGAAGGGAACGATGCTCCCCAAGATCGAAGCGGCTGTCTCCTATCTGGAAAAGAATCCCGCGGGAAGCGTGTTAATCACCTCTCTGGACGCCGTAAAGGACGCCATCAGGGGAAAGAACGGCACGTTGATCACAAGGGCATAACGGATTTGAATCCTGAAATCACTTCTTTTTCAACGCCTCTGAGAGCGCCATACAGAGCGCGCCGATCAGGATACAGAAGTCGGACAGATTGTATACGATACTGCGCAGCGCGGGATTTTTGACGGGAAAACTCACATAGTCTACCACGTACCGCCTGCGCAGTCTGTCATAAGTATTGCTGTAAGCTCCTCCCAGCAGAAAAGCGAGTCCGGTCTTCAGCAGTCTTCCGCCCCGAACGCCAAAGGTTGTCAGAAACACCACCGTCATGGCAAGGGTCAGAAGCAGAGAGAGTATCGCCACCAGCCCGCTCCTGGCCGCGCCCAGATCCAAAAAAGCGCCCCGGTTGTGATATCTGCGAAGCAGCAGCTTCCCGTGCAGAATCTCTTTCTCTTTGCCCGTCTCTTCATGCCGCTCTACCCATTCCTTGATGCCAAAATCCACAAGAAAAATAGCCGCCGCTATGATAACATACAGCATGACTTCCTCCGTTCCTATAGCCTCGCCAGCATCTCAAATGTCCCGTTGATGTTCAGTCTTCCGTAACCCCAGCGATTATCGGGATACACGACATTATCGTCCCGCGCCGCGCCCCGGATCAGATAGCTTCTGATCCCGCGGCCCGCCACTTCAGGCACATTGCCGTCCACCGCCGCCCACTCCATGAACTGTGCCACACAACCCGCTGCAAGCGCCGCCGCCATGCTGGAGCCGGTAGATGCGCCGAGCGGCGTGGGCACGGACACCCCGGGCGCGGCCAGATCCGGTTTGATCCCGCCGTCTTTCGTATACCCTCTCCCGGACTGTGGGAACCAGCTTCCGGTCAGCCCGTTATAGGCCGAGACGGAGATCACCTGCTGGGCGTTGGCCGGCTCCGTCAGCGTGACGTCCGGACTGGGCGCCAGAAAAGTGACCCCAGCGTCAAGAAACTCTGTGACCGGCAGCCACATGTGGAAGAACCCCCGCCCGCTCTGTTCCGCTTCCGAGGAAAAGACACGCAGATTCCAGACGCCGGGCGTCGGATCCTCAAATCGGAAAAAGACCAGCTGCTCACCCGAGCGGCGCTCCACCAGCACATTGCTCACGATAACGCGCGTCTGCTCAAAGACAAAGCTGATCTCCCTGTCCGTTTTATTTCTGAAATCAATCTCCTGCGAAGTCTCTCCGCCCGGCGAACGCAGCTGCACCGCATAGGTGTCCGGCAGATTCCCCCACAGTTCCAGACAGAATCCCTTCGTCTCTCCCGCCACACGGATCTCCACGACGTCGGGCACGACGCCTTCATAGTGGTGCTCTTTGTCTCCCTCATTGCCTCCGCACACGACGACGGCGCGGTTTCTCCCGCCGGCGACGGTATTCAGATAGGATGCAAGCGGCGACGTGCCGTTATGACTGCCCAGATTCGTCCCGATCCCCAGCACGATCACCATGGGCCTTCCGAGCACGGAAGCCTTATATTCCAGATATCTGACCGCCTCCATAACGTCGTTTTCCTGATAAGCCGGCACACCTTCGGCAACCAGATAATAATCCCGCAGATAGCGCTTGGCGCCCTTGAGCTTCACGACCGCGATATCTGCCTGCGGCGCCGCGCCCCTGTACTCCAATCCGTCTCCCAGGATGCTGCCTGCCGCGGCAGCCGCCATCCGCGTGCCATGCCCGTCCGTATCGTCCGAGGGCACGATCAGTTCCGGCGTGTCGGAGGCCAGCGCCCGGTTGATATCCTGACGCAGATACTCCGCGCCGTACTGGAATCCATCCGGCGGCTCTCCGTCCCGGATCGTCTGATCCCAGATCGCCATGATACGGCTGGAACCGTCCGGTCTCCGAAACGCCGCTTCCCGATACCGGATTCCGGTATCGATCAACCCCACCACAACGCCGCTTCCCTGCAGGGACAGGGGCGGATTCTGCACACGAATATTGCCGATCGCCGTCAAATTGCCCGGATCGAACGTCTCCGCTCCGGTCTGCATCAGACCGTACAGCGCCGGAATCATGGAATAGCCGTAATAGGAGGCGGACATGGCCGGAACGACGCTGCGGTTCACGTTGATCACACCGTAACCGCCGTCTATCCCATGAAAACAGAAATCGAGCGGCGATATCTCCGCCAGCTCATACGCCACCGCATAATCCGTGAGAAGATCGGCGTACTCGTCAGACATGATCTTTTCCTTACAAGTCATCGAACTAAGCGACAGTCAGCGAACTGACTGTCCTTTCCGGTATTGTTACTGTTATACTATGCCGGCGCCGCCTGTCCCGTCACCTCGCCGCGCCGCCCTCAATCACATTCAGGCGGTCCGGATGCTCCAGGGAATTGCTGCGGATGTCGATGATCGGGCCCCCGGTTCCCTCGATATACTCTCTCGTGATCGTCACCCGCCCTATGTTCTCATCCTTAGGCACTTCATACATGATATCGAGCATAAATTCCTCGATGATAGCGCGCAGCGCCCTCGCGCCCGTATCTTTCTCCATCGCCTTCTCCGCGATCGCCTCCAGAGCGCCACGCTCGAACTCCAGCTTCACCTCATCCAGCTCGAGCAGCTTCTGATACTGCTTCAGAATCGCGTTTTTGGGCTCCTCCAGGATCTTCACCATCATCTCCCTGCTGAGTCCCTCCAGCGTAAAAATCACCGGGAGACGCCCGATAAATTCGGGAATCATGCCAAATTTTCTGATATCCTCCACCGTGACCCTGCTCAGAATATTTTTTTCCTTGTCATATCTGTCCTTGAGCTCTGCGGTATAACCGATGGATGTGCGCTTATTCAGACGCTGTTTGATAATCTCTTCCAGATCGGGAAAAGCGCCGCCGCAGATGAAGAGAATATTCTTGGTGTTCACTGTCGCCAGCGGCACCATGGCATTCTTGGAATTGGCTCCTACGGGCACCTCCACCTCCGCGCCCTCGAGGAGCTTCAACATCCCCTGCTGCACGGATTCTCCGCTGACATCCCGGGCGTTGGTATTTTTCTTCTTGGCGATCTTGTCGATCTCATCTATAAAAATGATGCCGCGCTCCGCCCGCTCCACGTCGTTCTCAGCCGCTGCAAGCAGCTTCGACACCACGCTCTCGATATCGTCGCCAATATAGCCCGCCTCCGTCAGAGACGTGGCGTCCGCGATCGCCAGCGGCACATCCAGAAGACGCGCCAGCGTCTTGACCAGATAGGTCTTGCCGCAGCCGGTCGGACCGATCATCAGCATATTGGACTTCTCGATCTCGATCTCGTCCATCGTCCCTGTCGCGACCCGCTTATAATGGTTGTACACGGCGACTGACATCACCTTTTTGGCATGCTCCTGCCCGACCACATACTCGTCGAGTTTCTCCTTGATCTTGTGCGGCGGAAGTATATTTCGGATATCGATCTCCGGCTGCCCGCTCTCTTTTTTCTTCTTCCTGATCTTCTGTTTATTGGGGATCCCGCCATCTCCCTGCAGATCCGCAAGATTGACGAAACTGATATTGGGGAAACGGTTCCCGTCGCCGCCGTCTGTGGGGGGCTGGTTCAGAAGTCCCTGATAGTCAAACTGGCTGACCGTGTCCATCGTCTTGTGCATGCAGTCGTCACAGACGCAGATGTGGTTCGGCAGACGGAACATTTTGCCCGCCTTGCTCTCCGGCCTTCGGCAGATAAAGCAGACGTCCTCGTAATCGCTGCCGGATCCGTTTTTTTCGTCTCTGTCCGCCTCTCTGTTCTTTTCGTCCTTTGTATCCCTGATCTCCTCATCGGCGTCATGATATCTGTCGTCGCTCATCTCTGTGTCTCCACATCCTTCCCGTGGCGCGGCTTCTGCCTCTCGCTCTGTCTCTATCATAGTATAAAACGCCCGTTCTCACAAGTAAACATTTTCTAAACCGCAGAGCGCAGAGAAGGCGGTCCCAAGACCGCCTTCCCACAATTGCTCTCTTTTAAACGTCAGCCGTTCTGCACTTTATTGCCGAGGGTCACTTCCACCTGTCTGCGCTCATAACCGTTGTTGCCCGGCGTCATGACCGTCACCGTCACCGTATCTCCCTTGGCGTAGAACTCCAGCTGCGCCTGCAGTTCGTCCATGGAGGCGATCGCCTCCCCGTCAAACTCCGTGATGATGTCGCCTTTCATCAGCCCTGCCGCCGACGCCGCCGTGTTGTCGTATACCTGTGAGATATAGACGCCCTCCGGCATACCGTAAGTCTCTGATACATATTCCGTGACGCTGATACCCGAGATACCCAGATAACCTCTCTCCTCTTCCGTCACCTTATTCTTCGTCTCTTTTAACATCAGATCCGCTATGATCGGCTTCGCCGCGGAAATCGGGATCGCATAGCCCATACCTTCCACTACCGCGCCGCCGATCTTGTTGGAGTTGATACCGATCACCTCGCCCTTGATATTGAGGAGCGCGCCGCCGGAGTTGCCGGGATTGATCGCCGCGTCGGTCTGAATAAAGGTCGTGGGCTCCGCATTTTCTTCCAGCTGTCTGCTTCTGTTCAGCGCGCTGATGACGCCCGCGGTGACAGACTGTCCGTAACCCAGCGCGTTGCCGATCGCGATTGCGGGCTCGCCCACCTGCAGGGAATCAGAATCGCCCAGCGTGGCGATCGCAATACTCTGTCTGAGGTCATTGTCGATACTGTCCAGCGGCACTGCGATCACCGCCAGATCCATATCCGCATCCGTGCCCTTGACAACCGCTTCCGCCTCGCTGCCCTCCACAAACTGGACCGTCAGTTTCTCTGTGTCCTCCACTACATGATAGTTCGTCGCGATCAGAAGCTCCGTATCGTTTTCTCCCACAATAATGCCGGAGGCCGCAGAGTCCGCTTCATTGGTAAAGGACTGTCCGAAATAGGACATCTTCTGCGTGATATGACTGTTGATCGACACGATCGCCGGCATCACTTCCCGCGCCACATTCGACACGTCCGTCACTACCACCTTGCTGTCCGTGGAAGCCGTGCTGGCCGCCGTCTTGATGTCGCTGTCGCCTTTGGCTTCGGACGCCGCCGGCTTCTCCGGCTCGACCGTCTCCGTCGCGTCGCCGCCTGCCGCCTCGGCGACGGTTTTCTTCCCGTCGTCCGAACCGAACATTCCGGTCATGGACTGCACCGCATAGAAACCGGCTCCCGCAACCACGCCGAAGAGCAGCCCCAGCGACAGGCAGACCAGCGCTTTCTTCAGATACCCCGTCAGATGCGGTGTTTTTCTGTGTTTCTCGCGCTTGGGAGCCTGACCGCCGACAGTTCCCTGCCGCTGCATATAGCCGTTCGGATAGACGCCGCCGTACTGATAGCTTACGTTCCGGTTCTCATACGGATTGTTCGCCGCCCCGCTTCTTTCGTAGCCTCCGGCTGTATTCTGATAATAACCGTCCGACCGGGGCGTACCGTTCGTCACATTCTGATTGGCAGGCGTTGTATTCGACGTCGATGAATCTGTAACAGGATTTTCGTTTGGATAATTGTTGTCGTACATAATACTTTGCTCCTTCCCTAAATAACAGGTCGGTTCACCGCCGATCTCTCTCTTTGATCTTGAGGTCAGTATATTCCGTAATTGTGTAGAAAGTGTGACAACTTTTTATAAAAATTGTGTTTCCCTCCCCGCTATTCAACCGTGACGGATTTCGCAAGATTCCTCGGTTTATCCACGTCGCAGCCCTTGCCTACGGACACATAGTAGCCGAACAGCTGCAGCGGTATGATCGCCAGCGAATTGGCGAAATACGGATTTGTCTCCGGAATATAGATCACATAGTCCGCCGCCTTCTCAATCTCCTTGTTCTCCTCACAGGTAACCGCCAGCACGAAAGCGCCTCTGGCCTTGACTTCCACCATGTTGCTGATCGTCTTGGCGTACAGCTGGGGCTGCGTGGACACCGCCGCCACCAGCGTCCCCTCCTCGATCAGCGAGATCGTACCGTGTTTCAGCTCGCCCGCCGCATACGCCTCAGAGTGAATGTAGGAGATCTCCTTCAGCTTCAGGGAACCTTCCAGCGAAATGGCATAATCGATCCCCCGTCCGATAAAAAATACGTCCTTCGCGCCGATATAGCGGTTGGCAAATTTCTGTATCTTCAGCTTGTTGTTCAGCAAAAGCTCGATCTGGTCGGGCAGACACCGGAGGTCGCCCAGCAGCGAGGCAAACGTCTCATCGTCAATCCTGCCGCGCACCCGGCCCAGCTTCATGGCCAGCAGATACAGCGCGATCAGCTGGGCGCTGTATGCCTTGGTGGTCGCCACCGCGATCTCCGGTCCCGCCCAGGTGTACATGACATTGTCGGCCTCCCTGGCGATGGAACTTCCCACTACGTTCACGATGCCGAGCACCTTGAACCCCCGCGCCTTGGATTCCCTGAGCGCCGCCAGCGTATCCGCCGTCTCCCCGGACTGACTGATCACGACGACCATAGCGCCTTCCTCCAGAATTGGATTGCGGTATCTGAACTCAGAGGCCAGATCCACTTCCACCGGGATACGCGCGAGCCCTTCTATGACGTATTTGCCCGTCACGCCCGCATGATACGCTGAACCGCAGGCCACAATGTGTATCTTCCTGATGGCCGCAAGCTCCTCGTCCGTCATGTTCAGCTCCTCAATGACAATGTCGTCATTTTTCAGCCGCGGCATGAGCGTGTCCGTGACGGTCTTGGGCTGTTCGTACATCTCCTTCAGCATGAAATGCTCATAGCCGGCCTTTTCCGCGGCGTCCGCATCCCACTCGATCGTGACGGGCTCCTTCTTAATCTCCTCCTCGTCCACCGTGTAGAAATGCATGTGATCCGCGCGCAGGCGCACGACTTCCTGATTGTCTACATAGTATACTTTTCTCGTGTATTTCAGAATCGCAGGCACGTCGGAGGCGATAAAACAGCCGTCCTCATTCTGGCCTACGATGAGCGGCGAATCCTTCCGCGCCGCGAAGATCTGGTCCGGGCAGTCCGCAAAGAGAATGCCGAGCGCATAGGAACCCTCGACGCGGTGCAGCACTTTCGTCACCGCCTCCAGCGGATTCCCCTTATAATAATAGTCGAGCAGATGCGCCAGCACCTCCGTATCCGTGTCGGAGACAAACTTGTAGCCCTTGCCCGTCAGCTTCTGACGAAGCTGCAGATAATTCTCGATGATGCCGTTGTGCACCACCGTGATCGTCTCGTCCGCGTTGAAGTGCGGATGGGCGTTCGTGTCATTCGGCACGCCGTGCGTCGCCCATCTCGTATGACCGATCCCGCAGACGCCCGGAAGCGTCTCCCCGCCGTGCGTCAGATTCTCCAGCACCTTCAGCCTGCCGACAGACTTCGTAATATTGATTTTGCCGCCGTCATAGACCGCCATGCCCGCGGAGTCATAGCCGCGGTACTCCAGCTTCGCCAGGCCGTCCAAAATAATAGGCGCCGCCTGCTTCGTTCCGATGTAACCCACGATTCCACACATATCCCAGTCCTCCTGTATCCCTGATTCACAACCAGTATGCCTTGTTGTCCGACATCGCCGCCACCAGCTTCATCGGAAGCTTCCGATAATGTCTGCCGAGCAGATACCCCGCATATTTGCACCCGCTCTGCAGGAACACATAGGGGATCTTTCCTTTCGCGCCGCTCTTCCACAGATGGCTCACCATCCCCTTCACCAGCCGCACGCCTTCCCCCTCCGAAGGATAAGCCGCAAACACTTCCGGATGCTCCGCCTGAGAAACCCCCAGATCGAAGTTCCGGTGAAACTGCTGCGCACAGGTATAGCTGTGCGAATGATACACCTGTGCCTCTGCCGCATAGGCGACGGCATATCCCGCCTCCACGGCTCTGGCCGCATAGATCATGTCCTCATTGAAAATGGTACGCTTCACGAATCCGCCCAGTTCGTCAAAGATCCGCCTGTTGTAAGCGGCACACACGTTGGAGCAGAAGAAAGTCCTGATGCCGAGCCGTTCCAGATCCGCTTTCGTCCTGACCGCGGACTGCTCCGGATAATTGAAACTGCGCGCGTACTTCTCCACCTCGCCGCTGCGCTCGTCCGCAAGCTGTCTCGCGTAGGCCACCGCCACGCGCTCGCCGCGCAGCTGCGCGAGCAGTTTCTCCACCATATAATCGTCGGCCGGCACGGCGTCCTGTGTCATCATGAGAAAGAAATCGGCCTCCGAATATCCGACGCCGCGATTCCTCGTCCTGCCGTGGTCGAACTCCCGCTTTGCTATATGCTTTACCATAATATTATGATACTCCTTCGGAAAAGAAGTACCATAGAATAACCGGTCAAAATATTTCTGCTCTGTGTTGATGACGATAATCCGGTTTATCGAAACGCTCTGGCGCTCCAGCCGTTCGATCAGAGTCAGGAATTTGTGATCGGGCTTGTAGACAGGGATTACGACATCCACCGTATCCATGCTTGTTCCCTCCGCTTCCACATTTTCCCATCGCTTCCCATGAGACAAAAAGGGGCCGCAAACCGGCCCCTCTGCCCTATCGGTTATTTATTCAGATATCCGTTTGTGTCGGAGTAGATCTTATCGCTGCACTCTTTCACTTTGTCGGACGGTTCGTAATTATAATCGTCGAACAGATACTGGTGCAGCCACCGGACATTGTCCTCCAGGCTGACCGGTATGACGCAGGAACCTTTGGATCCGATCGTCCCCGTCGCTCGGTTGGACTCCTGCGGGAAGCCCGCCGTGTCGCTGATATAATAGTTGTTGATATCGCCGAGCAGATCTACGATCTCCGAGAGATCAAGCGACGTATACGTCTCGCTGAACACATCGTTGGCCGTCTCCGTCAGCTTGGTAACGGACGCCTTCTTCGCCTGATCCGCCACCGCCGTCAGCACCTCTCTCTGACGCTCCGCACGCTTGAAATCGTCGCCCGCCGTGTAGCGGATCCGGCAGTAGCCCGTCGCCTGCAGGCCGTCCAGGAGCTGATAGCCCGTGGAAGTCACCGGCGTGTATGTGCGCTTCAGATCCTCCGCAATACAGAGCTGGTAGTTGTTCAAGTGGCTGATCTCCGCATCGTCCACGTCGATATAGACGCCGCCCAGCGCGTCGATCGTATCCGTCAGTCCCGCAAAGCCCACCGTGACGAAATCCGTGATATTCATGTCCAGATTCATATTCAGCATATTGATCGCCTGTTCCGGACCGCCCTTGGCATATGCGGCGTTACATTTATTGTAAGAGTCATTGCTGAGATTCAGGTACGTATCGCGGTACACCGACACCAGCTTGCACTCGCCCGTGTCCAGATTGATGGACGCAATCATGATCGTGTCGCTGCGCGTGTTCTTCGTCAGCGCGCCGGAGGTGGAATCCACGCCGAACAGGGCGATATTGCGGTAGCCCTTCATGGTTGTCTCCTGCGCCTCCTTGACCGTCTCATTGATGATGATATCTTCCTCCTCGATCTCCATCTTGCCGCCCTTGGTCGCCGTGAGGACGCTGTAGAGGACAACCACCGCCACGACGAGAACGATAAGCTCTATGATAAAGAGAATGATCCTTCTGCGCTGTTTCCTGGCCTGCGCCTTCTTTCCCGATCCCTTCTTGCCGGAAGATTTCTTGCCGGAACTCTTTTTGCCGGATTTTTTTCTGCCGGAACCAGAGGATTTACCGCTGCCGGAAGAAGACTTTTTTCTCGGACGTTCCTCTTCGTATTCATCTTCTACATATTTCGCCATATTCCGTACTCCTTAATCTTCACATGTCGTATCCATAAATACCTGACACTTATTCTCTCACAATCACCGCAAAAAATCAAGCTGTTGTGTCAATTTCGCGCAATGCACCCATTATCTTGTGTGCACAGCCCGTCCTTCCTCACCGCATATTATATCCCGATTCCGCCGCGCCCGCAACCGGATCGCGCTTTTTTAACCAAATCTTCCGGATATCTTAAGATTTTGGCCGTCCCGCTTAGTATCTCACTAATAGGCGTTTTTATTGATAAAACCCTTAAAGATCGTCAGAAACATAATCTTGATGTCAAACGACATCGTCCAGTTTTCGATATAGAAAATATCGTACTCGATTCTGCGCTTGATAGACGTATCGCCGCGGTACCCGTTGATCTGCGCCCAGCCGGTCAGCCCCGGCCTGACCTGGTGTTTCACCATATAGCGCGGTATCTCTTCCTTGAATTTCTCTACGAACTGCGGGCGCTCCGGCCTGGGCCCCACCACGCTCATATCGCCCTTGATGATGTTGAAGAGCTGCGGCAGCTCGTCGATGCTTGTCCGGCGCAAGAATCTGCCGACCGCGGTGACGCGCGGGTCATCTTTGGTCGTCCATCCCTTCTGCTCCGCGGACGGTTTCTGCACCTCCATCGTACGGAACTTGTACATCTTAAAAGGCTGGTTGTGCAGCCCGATGCGCTCCTGTCTGAAGATGATCGGCCCTCTCGAAGTACACCTGACCGCTATGGCGGCGAGCAACATGACCGGCGAAGAAACCACAAGCCCCACAAGCGCCACGATCACATCGACCACCCGCTTGGCGATCCAGTTGAGCGTGTTTGTCAGCGGCACATAGCGGATATTGATCACAGGAAGCCCCATCAGATCCTCCGTGTACGGTCTGCTGGGGAACATGCTGTTGTAATCGGGGATAAACTTCGTGTGGACGCCCGACTTCTCGCAGATGTCCACAATGTGTTCCAGATTGTCGTAGTCTTTCAGCGGCAGCGTGATGGCGATCTCGTCCAAGCTGCTCTGAGGCAGGATATACAACAGATTTTCGATCTCTCCGAGCACTTTGACGCCCTGATAGAGAGTCCCGCGGGGAACGCTGTCGTCCAGAATGCCCCGCACCACATAACCCCACTGCGGATTGTCGTTGATTCGTCTGATATACTCCTCCGCCGCACGGGAATAGCCCACCAGCAGAATGTATTTCAGATTATAGCCCTTGTCGCGGAGATATTGGAGCAGGGAACGGATCAGGGAACGCTCAATCCCCATGAGCACGATATTGAGCACATAGAAAATGGCCATCATGCCGCGGGAGAAATGAATCTGAGAGACGAGGTACCAGCCTGCCATCAGCAGAACCATCCCCACCGTGTTCGCCTGAAAGATATTGAGAATTTCGTATTTGTGAACGGTAGCACGCTTGGGCGTGTAAAGGTTGAAATTATAGTACAGGAGCAGATAGCCGGGCACGATCAGGAAGAGCATATTAAAATAAGTACCCATGGAAAGCACGCCGACGTCCTCGCCAATGCGGAAAAACGGGCTTGCGAACCGCAGATACCACGCCAGTATATAAGATATGGCTATGACCGCCGCGTCCAGAACCACATGCAGTCTGTTAAAATATTTCTGGTTGTCCTTGATCATACCCTGTGCCTCTTTGCATGTATCATACAATATTTCATCCGAAAACACAAGCCGCGGCCGTCAGGCTGTAAAGCGATACAGGATGTTGCGCCACAGCTCCAGCTGTATCGCGATATAGTGATACAGATTCTCCCGCCGAAAAGCGATCCTGTGCGCCCGCCCCTCCTCGGACAGGCACAGCGCCAAGCCCTCGCGAAGCCCCTTCAGATAGGTGCCGCCCAGGTCCTTTCGCAGGAAAAACGCCGTCTTGACCGCAAAGCCCGCCGCGAGAAACGGCAGATTCAGGACAATCTGCCAAAACGGCATATTCTTGTAGATCAGATAGACGCTGTTGCGGGAGGCGAGACTGACTTTGAACCCGTTGTAGCGGGATCCGCTGAAACCGCTGCCCGCATGATAGACCACCGCCTCCGGGATATAGACGTTGACATATCCGTTCAGTCTGGCCCGATAGCCGAGGTCGACATCCTCCAGATAGGCAAAATGATTCTCGTCCATAACGCCGATCTCATCAAAAATTTTTCTCCGATAGACAGCCGCGCCGCCGCACGCAGCAAATATTCGGCACCGGCGCTGGTAGCCTTGTATCGGTTTATCCCTGCCTCGCGCAAACGCCCAGCCCAGCGCACAGTAATAATCCCCCGCGTCGTCCATCAGACCGGGACGCCGGAGATTGCGCATCTGCGCGGAACCGGAGAATATTTCGGGATGCCGCTCAAGCGGCTGTTCCATGGCGCGCACGAAGCCGGCCTGCACTTCCGTATCGTTGTTCAGAAGAATCACATAGGGCGTATCGCTGGCCGCAATCCCCTCGTTGACCGCTCTGCAGAAACCGTAATTTTTTTCCAGACAGATCAGTCTGACCCGCGGAAATTTCTCCTGCACAAGCTGTCTGCTCCCGTCGTCCGAACCGTTATCCACCACGATGATATGCGCCGGCTCTTTCTCCAGGCAGCGCAGACAGTTCTCAATGTAGCCGATCCCGTTGTAGTTTGGCACTACAACGGTAGACCGTATTCTCTGTTCCATCTTAATCCCCATTCCTTCTACGTGTCCGCCCTGAGTCCGATCCGCGGATCCCAGAGCACGCGGTACCCCCGCCGCGCCGCCGCACGCCCAAGTTCCAGGCTCAGCTTGCGATAACCGGCCTCGTCACAGGAGAGGCCGGACACGTCGGCAATCCGTATCCGGTATGCGTTCCTCCCGCCGCCGCAGCGAATCTCCCGCTCCGTGTAGGGCAGCCCTGTGATCTGTGCATAATCCTCCCACAGTTCCTCTCTCACCCGCACACAACGGATATCCGCCGCATCGACGTCCTGTTTCAAGGCTGCGCGGTGCGCGCTGCCGCCGCTGTATTCCCTGTGCAGTCCCTCATACATGACACTTCCGTCACTTCTCAGCGCGCCGCCGCAGATGCGCCGCCTGTGATCCCATATCCTTCCGCCCACGATCCCCACGTCGCTTCTGACCGCAAAGACGTCGGGCAGATAGGTGATCTCATAGAATCCGAGATGCCGCCCGTGCCCGATCTGCGTCTGCCATCCTCTTGCTGCGCAGAAAGCGGCAAGCGCGGCCCGCCCGGCTTCGTAAGCATAGGCTTTGCTGGCGGTATTGTCCGCCGTAGAGCCCGCATGGCAGCGCCAGTGATACAGGATCTCCGGGATGTGCACAATCCGCTCCGCCGTCTCCTGCACCGACATCCTGCCGCACAGTTCCCCCACGATGCGAAGCGCCAGATCATAGTCCTGGGCGCCGTCAAAATCCCCTCGCAGCATCAGCCTTTGTAACAGCCCGCTCTCCACGGCCATAAAATGGCAGATATAGTTGTTGGACAATATTAAATCCAGATTAAAATCCGTTTTTCGGTGCGGCGCAGTATAATAACAGCCTGTACTGTCATACTTGTCCTCATCCGTATATAACATAACGGGTGTGATCCCTCGCTGTTTCGCCGCATGTACCGCCGCCGCCATGCGGTAGAGCGCATCCGGCGCGAGCAGATCGTCATGATCCAGAAACGCGATATAATCCCCCGTCGCCAGCGCGATACCCTCGTTGGTATTGGCGGATATCCCCTTATTCTCTGCCAGACGGACATATCTGACACGCCCGTCGACCCGCTCTGCGGCGATCTGCCCGACGACCCGCTCCACGGTATCGCTGCCGCTCGCATCGGCGATAATCAGTTCCCACTTGTCATAGCTCTGACCGCATACGGACGCCGCCATCTCGCGCAGGAATATCTCGTCCGTCTCATAGGCGGGCACAACCACGCTGAACCGCACCGCCAGACAGGACGCTTCCGCCCGCTGCCGCCTGAGTGTCTCCTCCGAAGGCGCCCTGTAAACATAAGCGCAGCTTCTCTCCTCCTCAACTCTCTCCCGCGCCGCATAGTATGTGCGCCGAAGACCGTTTTTCTTCAGATAGCGCACCGTCTTCATGAAATTGTCTGCTCTCAGGATTCTGCTGCCCATGTTCCACCCAGCTTGGCTCATTGCCCGCGTAACAAAAAATAGGCTTCGCCTATTCAACTCCCCTGCCCCTCACTCATGAGGGGTGGGGTTTCCTTTTAGCTGCTTTTC
>CANQTL010000037.1 GCA_947626775.1 uncultured Lachnospiraceae bacterium
CGCTAAACTCATATACATCATACAGGGAGATTTTATTTTGTCAAAGTTCAAATTTCATTCTCTATAGGAATGCTTTTCTTAAATTTTTGTTCTGCAACGTTGCTAATTCTATTATACAATCTTGAATTTTCCGCCTAAATTTCGAGGCGTGTCAGAAAGTAGGCCATGACCTACCAAAAATTTAGCTATGCGTTTCTGTCGAGCCCCTTGGTGTTGCGAACCAAATAAAATTTTTATTAAAAAATATAAAAATTTTATAAACGACTACAAACACTTTATAATCAATATTGATTGTAAGATGAGTATAATCGAGAGCGTATGACAGATTTTTGTCATTTTTTAAATTCTGATAGGATTGGGGAAATGGGATTTTGAAGAATCCCAAAAGAAGGGCTCGAAACGTCAGTAAAATCAAGCGATTTTTTGTAATGGGAAAAAGGGAAAGGCTAGGGGTAATAGTAAACCCTAGCCTTTGCGGGATATTGCCCATGGCGCAAGCCGTAACGGCGTCCGCTTGCGGATTCGCTGCCGCTCATTCCGCCGCGCCTAGACGCCTACGGCTGTTCGCGCGTGGGGCAAAAATGATTCCAGTTTTGTTTGACAATTTGTCGAATTATGTTAGTATTTTCTTAGGACTACAAGACGGTAGGCGGTTAGCCCTCTCCGGAGGGACTGTGACCCTCCGATTACATAGAAACTCGCAAGAGAATCTAAGAAGGGAGGGCTGAGCCATATGGATATTTTCGGAATGATTGCTGTGCTGAGCTTCGGCTTGACCTGCTTTGGAATCGGATACTCTTTTGGCAAAGATAGTAATAAGACACAGAAATAGCCGCCCACCCGTGCAAAGGAAGCGGCTATAGCTGTTTTTCATGAATCGGGCTAACCGTCTATCGGTAGTCCGTTGGGCATCTGTTACTGCAGATGCCCTTCTTTATGTTTAATGTAACATAATATTTAGATTACTGCAAGTGTTTTTATTCTTTCATGATTCCTGTATTTTTCAAAGTCTATTGATCCCATAATTATTATCTCCTGATTTTTATTCTGTCGTTATGCCTGTTGTATTTCCAAACCGTTCAACACAACCGTGCATATTATTTCCATAAATCAAATGATGTTTTTCTCAATGAAAAGACTAATCCATAGCTTAGCTATGGATGAGTCTTTTAGTAGACTGTTAACCCATCCGAAATATATGAGTAATCGCCATGACCAAAGGAATCAGGATTTGTCAATTCGCCTGTGTCTACAGGGCCTTGTACATCCATGTAATTATCTGCTTTGTTGTCTCCACCGCTATTGTCCTCAAACAGTTCAGGATGCTCCTTTTTAACTTCTTCCAAGATTTGATCCACTTCAGCCTTTTCTTCGTCAGACAGCCTGTCATAGGCACCATCTATTTCGTTATCGCCTTTATATTCATCATCCTCAAGCTGCACGTCGTCATGGGTTGAATTGACTGTAACGCCGCTTTCGTCTGCAGCGCTTTCTTCGCCTGTCGCTGTACCCTCATCAGTGTCGGTACTTTCTGTCGTTACTTCAGTGTTGTCTGCTGTTTGCGCAATTTCTATATTTGCCTTGGCGATTTTCAACGATTCAATAGTTGTCTCAAGTTCGGTGATTTTGTCCTGCAATTCGTTAATCTGATTTTGAGTATTCTCTAATTCTGATTGCAGATTAGCATTTTCAGATTTAAGAGAAGAATTTGCAGTATATAAATAAATTACACCAATTATTGAAATAACACATACTACAGCTAATATTATTGTTACGATTTTGTTTTTATCTTTCATAGATTGTTTCCTCACTTTCGTATACTACAAGGCGTTTTGACACGTTGTATCTGGTCACAAGAATTATACAATATCTCAAAAAATGTTACAAGCGTTATGCTACGGCAAACATGATATTTGTGAGGAATGACGGTTGCCTTCCATGTTTGTATTTTTTAGAATTTACCGCTATTTGCTACTAACATGGGCTGCAGCAGATCCATGCTCACTTCGCCCAGCATAAAGAGGGGCGCCAATATAAAAAACAGCCAGTATTTTCTAAGATATTTGATCATGGTTTGCAAAGTAATGAATGACAGAAACTGCGGGGGAGTTTTTCACTCCCCCTCCGATTTAATACCTCTTGATTTTCTTCGACGGCGTCTTCTCGAACTCCGTCTCGCGAACTTTCAGACTGTAGATCTTCTTATAGGCGGGCGCGCCCTGGTTGTACTCGTCGATGATCTTCTGCAGGGCCTCCGGGATATCCGCGATGCGCTTTTTCTTCGCGTAGTCGTAATCCGGGAAAATCTCCGCCTCAATCACGCCCTCATTCTCCCGCACCAGAATCTCCTGGATCAGGCGCTGTCCGCTCAGGCGGTTCTCCAGCTCCTCTGGCGAGACGTTCTCCCCGTTCTTCGTGATAATCAGATTCTTCTTGCGCCCCGTCAGGAACACATAGCCGTCCTCGTCCACATAGCCCAGATCGCCGGTCACGAGCCAGCCGTCCCGAAGCGTCTGCGCCGTCTCCTCCGGCATCTGGTAATATCCCGCCATCACGCTGCTGCCGCGCACCCACAGCTCCTCGTCCACGGTCTTCGCCTCACAGTTGGGCATGAGTCTGCCGACGGACTCCTTTTTGACGCACCAGCTCAGATTCGTGCTGATGACGGGAGAGCACTCGGTCATGCCGTAACCCTGCAGGATCGTGATGCCGTACTTCGCGAAGAGATCGATGTAGTCGGGATTTAAGTATGCGCCGCCGCTGAAAATCGTGTGGAACTGTCTGCCGAACACCTTCGCTTTCACGATCGCCGCGGGGAGCATCGACGCCTCCTCCAGCTTCTTCGCCAGCGTCTCGATCATGAGAGGCACCATCAGAATCACATTCGGCTCGAACAGCTTGATATTCTTCGCCACGCGCAGCAGGGAATCGTTGATGCAGATGATGCTGCCTAACGACAGACCCTTCAGGATGTCCATGGAGAGACAGTAGGCGTGATGGATCGGCAGTACCGAGAGAAGCACTGTCCGCTCCGGTATGCGCATGTCCAGACAGGTGGCGTTCTCGGCCAGATTGCGCTGGGTCAGCATCACGCCCTTGCTCTTGCCCGTGGTGCCCGAAGTGAACATGATCGTACACAGCGCGTCGGGATCGACCGGCCTGTCAAAACCGGGTTCCTGCGCGGCGAGCAGCCTGTCAAAAGACTCGGCGCCGTCCTCCGGCTCCTCCTTCTGCATGGAGATCAGATGTCTCAGTTTCGGACATCTCTCCCGCGCCATCTCCGCCACGTCGGCGCGCTGTTCGTCGTAGACAAACACCGTCGCGTCCGCCCGGTCGATCAGTTCGCACATCTCCTGGGCCGGCAGCGACGCGTCCAGCGGCACCGCCACGCTGCCGCAGCCCGCCGTGCCGAGATAGGTCACAAGCCACCGGTAGGAGGTGGGACCCGTCAGCGCGACGTGAGCGCCCGGCTCTCCCAGCGCGTCAAGCGCCGCGGAGAACCGCTCGCTGTCCTCCCGAAGCTGCCGGTAGGACTTCGCCCCGATCTCGTCCTTCTTTATCTTATAGCGGACCGCGTCCCCGTCCCCGAAGCGCTCGGCCGCATAGGTCACGATCTCCCGAATCGTCGTACACAACATTTTACCATACCTGTCCTTCCCCTGCAAGGCGCGCTCCGCCCTGCGCATACGCTATTTCTGTTCGTTCGCCAGCTTCTCCAGATACTCGGCAGCCTCTCCCACAGTGCGGATGCCCGCCGCCTCCTGCTCGTCGATCTCGACGTCGAACTCGTCCTCGAGCTCTCCCAGCATACTCATGAAATCGAAGGATGTAAAGCCCAGATCTTCCATAAAACGGGCCTCCGGCGTGACCGCTTCCTCCTTGACCTCCACATATTTTACAATAATCTCTCTCAAACGTTCCAGCATAATTCTCCGCTCTCCTTTCCCGCGCGTTCCCTGCCGCGCCTCTCCATCCTATTATAACGCGCCCGCCGTATCCGCGCTAGACCGCGTCGATGATTTCCCCGACCGTCAGCTCCGGATTTTCAATTCCCATGAACAGGATCCTGCACACATAGTAATACAGATATTCCAGCTGTTTTCTGGAGACTGCCTTGACCTGGTGCTCGAAGTTGAAGTCCAGCCCGTTGTCCTCGGAACGGTGCATGACGGTCAGATACATCGCCTGCGTCGTCGCGCCGTTGGGGTACCATCTGGTCCTGTACTTGATGTCCCCGAGCCGGGCCAGTCCCTTCTCCCGCAGCGACATCGGCTGATAGGTCAGAGACATCGACTCATAGGTGTGCCCCGGTTCCAGGTTATAGGTCTGCGACCGGTATGCGAAGTACTCGACCGGATCAAAATTGGCGTGGCGGAACAACTCGTTCTGCCTGTCGCGCACCTCATAGATCCCCTCCAGAAACGTCCTGTCCCTGGACACAATCGTCCTGCACGGGAAAGAGTGAATGCGCGTGCCGCCGCACCTCTTCTCCATAAGCGTCGCCCGCCTTGCGATGGCGGAGTTGATCGACACGTCGTCGTTGCCGTTCATCTTCTGGAAGTAAGTGCGAAGCCCCATCAGAAGCAGCGTCGCCAGCGACACATGGTACTCCTCGCAGAACTTCATCAACCGCTCGGTCGGCTCGGCCTCCAGATGAAAGCAGTCCAGCTCCGAATCCACCGAGTCGGACACGTCGATCACCGAGCGCAGCTTTGGCTTCTTCTCCCGCTCTCTCTGCCGCGCAAGCTCGTCCCCCTCCAGGCCGTTGTAGATCGGCTCGGACGCCTCAATCAGCCTGTGAAAGAATTCCGTGTCCCGCTCCTTCGCCCGGCTGCCCGCCTCGTAGGCCAGATCCTTCTTGAGCTGCTCGATGTAGGACGACGTGTCCGCCGGGTAAGGAATATTCTCATACGTGGCGTTACAGTAGATCTCAATGACGTCTTTCAGAAAACCGATCAGTGACTGCGCGTCCATCGACAGATGATCCGCCAGGAAATAGATGCCATTATAGCCGTTCGGCATACTGATCATGACGATCCGGTTCAGCGGGGAATCCTGATGTTCAAAGGGTACCTGCGTCCACGCCCGCATTGTGCGCTCCGCGTCCTCCTCGCTTCCCTGCGAGAGATCGACGAACTCAATGTCCCGCTCCTCTCTGTCCACCACATACTGATACCATGTGCCGTCCTTGTCCTTCGCCAGTCTGAGGCGCATGGAATCGCAGCGCTCATACGCCTTGTAGATCGACTGTTTCAGCACCTCCCAGTCGATCTCCACCTCAATCGTCACGCTCGTGCCGATGTTCAGCACTTCCTTCCTGGGGCAGAAATCCAGATAATAGAAATGGAACTTCTGCGCTTTGGTGAGCGGATACACCGGATACCCTTTTCTTGTCTTCATGTCGTCTTCCCCTCCTTCTTTGGCAGATGCGGCGCCGACGTCCGCACTGCGACACATGGTTTCTCTATCGTCAGCTACAGGCTCGCGATGAATTCGTCCAATGCCTTCTCGTAACTCTCCGTGTCCTTGTAGTAGCTCTCCGCGTGCGCCGCCCCCTCCACGATCAGTTTCCGCTTGGGCGACGCGATGTTCTCATAGATCTCGTCGCACATGGAAGCCGGCACGAAAGTGTCCGCCGAGCCATGGATCATCAGGATCGGGACGGTGGCTTTGCGCACCTCCCTCGCCGCGTTGCACTCGTCCATACCGTAGCCCGCCAGCCTCCTGTTGATCAGATCCGCCGCCGGGATCACCGGAAACGCCGGCAGATGGTACATGGAGTGGAGCGCGTGGGTGAACACTTCCTTAGGAGAAGTGAATCCGCAGTCCGACACGATCCCTTTCACCTGAGGCGGCAGCGTAAGCCCGCTCATCATCAGCGCGGTGGCGCCTCCCATCGAAGTGCCGTGCAGCAGAATCTCCACGTCCCCGCCGCAGCGCTCTATGATCCAGTCGAGCCATCCCATCGCGTCCTGCCTGTCCAGACAGCCGAACCCTATGTAAGTCCCCTCGCTCTCCCCGTGGGCGCGCGCGTCCACGAGCAGCAGACTGTAGCCCCTGCGCAGATAGTAACCGGAGATCGCCAGATTGTCCTTCATGCTCTCGCTGGTGTAGCCGTGAAGACACAGCGCCACCTTCTTCTCATTCCCCTCCGGGAAATAATGTCCCTGCAGAGTCAGTCCGTCCCGCGTCTCGATGGAGACGTCCTCGCTCGGTCTGGCGAGCAGCTTCTCCTTGCGCGCTTCGATAAAGTCCATGTACTGCGACCAGTCCGTCCCCGCCATCTTGATCGTGCGCTCCGTCTTTGCCTTGCCGCGCTTCATCGTCCTCCGGTAGAAGTAGACCGACTCCCCGACCCCCGCCGCCGCGGTGGCCGCGGTAGCGCCGAACAGGACTGCCGCCGCCAGTCTCCTCTTTTTCTTTTTCTCCATGACAGTTCTTCCTCCGTTCCGAAATCTTCCCGGTCCCGCACAGAACGCCGGGCCTGTGTCTGCCCGGGTCAAATACTTTGAAATTCAAACTATTTGCGTGTGTTTTCTCCTGCATTCGATTATACACCCGCGCGCAGGAATCGGTCAACCTACAGATCCATATCGAAAATATACTTCTCGTATGCGTTGATAACCTGCGTCTCTTCGTACATGGAGACGCGCGGAAATCTGCCGTAATTCAGGTGTACATGTCCATGGATAAAGTAGGCCGGCCTGTATCTGTCAAGCAGATCGATAAACACCTGGAAACCCCTGTGCGGCAGATGCTCCTGATCGTTGAAATGATAGGCAGGCGCATGGGTCAGCAGAATGTCAAAGCCCTTGTGATACTTGAGCTTCCACCAGAGTTTCCGCACACGCCGCCGCATCTGCTTCTCCGTGTACTGATGCTCGCCCGGCTTGTAGCGCATGGAACCTCCCAGCCCCAGAATGCGCACGCCGTTGTGGACGTAGATCGTATCTTCGATGCAGATGCAGCCGTCCGGCGGTGTCTCCGCATAGCGGTCGTCGTGGTTGCCGTGCACATACAGGATCGGCACGGAGGTAAACGTCGCCAGAAACGACAGGTACTGTGGTTTCAGATCACCGCAGGAGAGGATCAGATCGATCCCCTCCAGATAACTCTTGTCGAAGTAATCCCACAGCAGCTTGGACTCCTCGTCTGCTATCGCCATAATTCTCATCAGAATTTCCCCTTATCCCCATAGTATCCTCTTTGCCCCTGTGTCTGACCCCTGCAAGCCATGTATCCGCAGGCCGCGCGCCTGCAGTCCGTTCTCACCCGTCCGTCTGCTGCTCCTTGCCGAATCCCTGCATCCGGGCCACCGACTGCGCCTCCTCCGTCAGCTCCGCGATGGTCGGGATGCTGCCCGTCACATTGTCCACCAGCCAGTCCATCGTGATGATGTCCTGCGGCGTCATAAACTGCTCCGCCTCGTTCCGGACGGCGCCGTCCTGTGAGACAATCTCCCCGTAGAAAGGAACCAGCGTCTCGGAGCAGATGTTGTTGCGCAGCAGATTCACAAGCCTCTGGGTGCTCTTAGGCAGATCCTGCGAACAGATCAGATCGACCACGCCTGCCGACAGCCCCCACCAGTAATTGATGGCGCGGCTCCCCGTAGCGGCCTCCTCCTCTTTCCAGGTGCCGTTCAACACGATCCGCACAATCTTCTCATACAGCTTGCCCCAGTGCCACGTAGTCATCGCCAGATTGTCCGGTTTGTCCCCGCCGATGCAGTACAGGCCGAAGCGCCTGGAAGAATCGTTCGGGACCGCCATATCCCTGTCCATGATGTAGTTGATCTCCGGATCTTTCGTGATCTGCACTTCCCTGTCCTTCAGCGTACTCCAGTCCAGATAAATTCTGGCGTCCGGGTTCACCATCCTCGCGCCCAGCGCAAAGGCGTTGATGCTCGCCGCCATGCCGTAGATCGGATAGTCCGCGATATAGCCGATCCTGTTCGTATGGGTCATGGAACCGGCGATCGCGCCCGCCAGGAACTTCGCCTCGTACATTCTTGCATAGTAGGTTCTGAGCGTCGGATGCGAGGTGTTCAGCGAGCAGTTTAAGATCTTTACGTCCGGATGACTGGCCGCGATCTTCAGGCTGGCGGGAATCATCACCGGCGACGTGGTGAAGAGCAGATTGTAGCCGTCCGCGATGACCCGCTCCATCGTCTCCAGATCGTCTGTGCCGGGGACAATATTCTCAAACGCCTTCGTCTCCACCTGTCCCGGGAATACATTCTCCAGATACAGGCGCCCCAGCTCGTGGCTGTAAGCCCACTTGGATGTCCGGTGATTCTTCTCGTACAGGAAGGCGATCTTCACCCGGCCCGCATTGTCCGGCAGGATCAGATTCAGCAGATTCTTGTACAGGTTCTTGTTTTTCGTCTCCTCCTTGGGCGGCTCCATCAGAAGTTCGATCGACTTCTCCTCCGTCAGTACCACGAACTCATCCCAGATCGTCGCCAGATCCTTCTTGAACTCCTGTACGCTCTTCTGCTTCATCTCCTGATAGCCGAAGACAGTCATGTAAGCCAACAGCGCGTCGCCGACGGTGATCGGCAGCTTACCGCCGCCTTTCGCGTCAAAAGCCTTGCGGAAACGCGCGTACAGGGAATAAAATTCCAGGCGGTCGTCGCTCGTCCACTGCTCTCCCGCCGGCGTCCCCGTCAGTTCCAGAAACTTGGCAAATCTGCCCGTTTCACTGAAATAGACGACGTTCATCTGGGTGATCTCATAGAAATCCAGAAATTCATAGTAAATCTCGTTCTCCTTGGTCTTGGAGCGCTTGGGCACCACCCGGATCACACTGCAGGGCACGCTGTAAGCGTCCAGATATTTCAGAACGCTGACGCGCTTGTTGCCCTCCAGCACATAGAAACGGTTCATGAACTCATAGACCTTGATGGGGTCGCGCAGTCCTTCCTCCTGCAGCGACGTGCACAGATGGATCCACTTGCCTGCGAACTCCGACTGCGAATCCAGAAGCGGCATGAAATTCGACGCGAAGGCGTTCGTCCGCCCTCTCGTCTTCGTGCCTACAATCAGTTCCAGCGGGATCTCACAGGTCCCGATGCTGATCTCATATTCCACTTTCACGAATGACAGTATTTCATCCAGGGCCGGGAGATACGGATAGTCTCCCTTCTGTACGCGCGCCCGGTAATCTTTCTGCGCGATCTTTAAAGCTGCGCTGTACTCATCATACGACATGACAATCACCACTCCTTCTTATATATGTCTATATATCCGTTTCCGGCACTCCCCTGCTGCATAAGCATGTTTTCCTTCGATGACTGCACTTTCCTGCGCCCACTATATCATATACGTTGAAAATATGCAAACATTGACAGCTCCCGCAAAAAATCCTATACTGAATCATACTATGATAAAAGATCGAAACGGAGAATGATTATGAAGACAAAAATATTTATAGACGGCAGCGAGGGGACGACGGGCTTGCGGATTCACGAGCGCTTCCGGGAACGGGACGACATCGAACTGCTCACGATCTCATCGGAGCTGCGCAAGGACCCGGAAGAGCGAAAGCGTCTGATCAACGCGTCGGACATCACCTTCACCTGTCTGCCGGACGCGGCGGCCATCGAATCCGTCTCCCTGGTGGAAAACGACCATGTGCGTGTCATTGACCCTTCCACGGCGCACCGCACCGAGCCGGGCTGGGCCTACGGCTTCCCGGAACTGTCCGACAGCTTCCGAAGCGCGATACGCGACGGAAAGCGCATCGCCGTCCCCGGCTGCCACGCCACGGGATTCATCTCATTGGTCTATCCCCTCGTCAGAGAGGGCGTCCTGCCGGCGGACTATCCCGTCTCCGCTTTCTCGATTACGGGCTACAGCGGCGCAGGCAGAAAAGTGATCGCGGACTACGAGTCCGAAGACCGGCCAAAAGAGTACGACTCCCCCAGGGAATACGCCCTGAGCCAGCAGCACAAGCACCTGAAAGAGATGAAAAAGATCCCTGGATTAAGCAAAGAGCCGCTATTCTCTCCCATTATAGCAGACTATTACAGCGGGATGATTGTATCCGTGCCGCTGTACGCGGAATATTTAAAAGCCTCTCCGACGCCGGAGAGGCTTCAGGAATTCTATTCTGATTACTATGCGGGCGAGCGTTTCATCCGCGTTATGCCCTGCGGTGCGGAGGCCGAGACGAAAGGATTCCTCGGCGGCAACGTCCGCTCCGGCTGGGACGGGCTGGAAATCTATGTGACCGGCAATCCCGACAGGCTCCTTCTGTCCTCGCGCTTCGACAATCTCGGCAAGGGCGCGTCCGGCGCGGCGATCCAATGTCTGAACATCATGCTCGGCTGCGAGGAGGACCGGGGGCTTCACCTGTAATCAAGTGGCCATGGCCAGTTCCACAATCTTACCGACGAGGGCAAGGAGCACCTTGTCCTCCTCGGACCACATCTGCCGTCTCGACGATTTGGCGAAGATCAGATAGCCGCTGTACTTGCTGGTCGGCGCGAACTTATAGAAGAGCACGGACTCCACTTTCTCCTCTTTCAGTCTGGCGTAAAGCGTCTCCGCCTTACTCTCCAGATTCGCAATCGCGTGGATCACCAGCGTATTGTTTTCATCGAAACTGTCCAGAAAACCCGGCTCCGGCGAACAGAAGACCGGATCCTTCACACCGTACTGGTATCCCGCGTGGCTCCAGATATTTGCCTGGCTCTCGGAGAAACGTTTGCCGCTGACGCACACAATCCCGTCGAGATTGAAGCATGTTCCCACGGAGGTAAGCACCTGCTCGAACGTCATGGTATGGCGCATCAGGAACTGCTCCTGCAGCTGCTGCATCACGCCGCTCCTGTCGCCCTGCACCTTCTGCAGAATGTCCTCCGTCGTCTTCTGATCGGGGTTTAAGAGCGCGCCGTGAATCTCCGGCACGAAGATTACATAGCGGTTTTTTCCCTTGCTCTTCGCAATGTAGAGCATCTTGTCGGCCAGGCTGAACGTCTCGTCGTAGCTCTTGCCGTTGTCGGGATAGACCGCCGCTCCCATGGAGCACGTCACCTTCACTTCTTCCCATTTATCCTGATATTCCCACTCGATGTTGGTGCGGATCGTGCGCAGCGTATTGCGCAGTTCCGTCTCGCTCTCCACCTGAGGGAATACAATCATCATCTCGTCGCCGCCGATCCGGCCCAGAATCCCCCTGTCCCCGAGCGCCGACTTGATGATCTCCGCCGTCCGCAGGAGCACCTCGTCGCCCACCATATGACCCAGCGTATCGTTGACCGTCTTGAAATTGTCCAGGTCGAGAATCACGAGACACACCTTGTTGCCGGCGACGGTCATGGCGCGCTTCGCGTAGTCCGTGATGGATTTCTTGTTCAGAACCGGAATACCCGTGTCCCTCACATAATCCGGGCCGTCCTGCACGCCGCCCTTCTGCTCCACGGATCTGATACAGCCCAGTATCTTCCCGCCGTCGCGGTCTTCTACAAGCTGCGCCCGGAACAGGCACTGTTCCATCCTGCCCTCGGCGGAAAAGGCGCTGGTTTTGATGGTGCTGGAAAAGGCGCTCCGCTTCATCTCCAGGTCCCTGCACAGCCCCGAAAACGCCGTCTCGCTCTCCTTGTCCAGCTTGCCGCCGTTCATCTCCTCCCGCCACCTGTCCAGCGGCCCGTCGAAAAACGTAAGCTGCTGCCCCGCGCTGCGCATGAAGATGGAGACATGCTTGGAGGCCGTGTCATAGTAGAACAGAACGCCGCTCAGCAGATCGAGATACGCGCCGCACTCGTCTATCGCGTCCTTTAAACGCTTTTCGGTATCGTCGTCCGGATCCGTCACATGCAGGCTGTAGATCTCCATATTGTCCGCCTCCGAACTGCGGGACGGACCGGTAATCGCGACGACGGCCCAGCAGTACTGCTTCCCGCCGTCGATCAGGCGTACCATCGTCACATTCCCGGGCATGGATCTCTCCCTGATCTCCCGGACGGCGCTCTTCAGCTTATCCTTGTCGTCCGGATGCAGATAATTGAGAAGAGACGTGAACATATCCTGATTGTCCTGTCCCAAAAATCTGCGCAGACTCTCATCCTCCGTCTTCAACAGCATCTGCGAGTCTATCGTAGCATAACAGTTCGGTACCTTCCCCATACACGGATCCTTTCTGCGCTCAGCGCTTAATATCAAAATTCATGTTCATCAGATTGCGGATCGCCTGCGCGTCGTCCGTGATATTGGCGTCGCCGCGGATCGTATGTTTGATGGCGCTGCTCGCCACCGCGAAATTGATCATATCCATCGGTTTGTAGTCGTGCATGATCGCATAGATCAGTCCGCTGGCGAAGGCGTCTCCGCCTCCGACCCTGTCGAGAATATTAAACGTAAACAGACGGCTCTCGAACGTGTGTCCCTCGTTCCACATGAAGGCTTTCAGACTGTTCTCGCTGCCGCTGTGCGCGTACCGTACATGACGCGCGATATATTTCAGATTCGGATAGCGCTCCGCGAAAATGCGGAAGATCTCGTCCTGCTGCTCGTAGCTGGGCTGCAGCGGCACGCCGTCCTTGCAGTCTCCCTTGCTGTGATCGTTCTCGTCCCTCCACAGATGATAGGGCTCGATCCCCAGCAGAACGTCCACATAGGGCAGACATTTCGTACAGAAATCCCGCGCCTCCTCCCAGGACCAGAGCAGACTCCGGAAATTGCCGTCAAAGCTGACCGTCAGTCCCAGTTCCTTCGCTTTCTGCAGACTGTTCAGAATCAGCTCTCTGCAGTTTGCGGAGAGCGCCGGCGTAATGCCGCTCAGATGCAGCCAGTCGAACCCCTCCAAGAGCGCTCCCAGATCCACGCCGCTGAAATCATACTCCGCCATGGCGCTGTGCGCGCGGTCATAAGTGACCTTGCTCGGACGGATCCCATACCCCGTCTCCAGATAGTATGTGCCGAGACGGTGCGTGGGCGTCTCCTCCGGCGTGCTCAGAATCATGGGCGTACAGTGCACATCGTTGCTCCTGAGCATGCGGACCGCGCTCTTCCCCAGACTGTTGTTCGGCACTACCGAGAAAAAGGTGCTGTCGACTCCAAGATTCGCCAGAGCCAGCGCGATATTCGCCTCGCTTCCGCCATAGCTCGCCTCGAAAGTGCTCGCCATCCGGATCTTCTCATAGTTCGGCGGCGTCAGGCGCAGCATGATCTCTCCGATCGTGATGAACTTCGTATGCGTGTCGCTCTGTATAGGATTTCGATGCTCCATAAACGCGCTCCTTTCCCAGCTGTCCGTCCGCCGATAAAACCAGTGTCCTTATTCGTTAATTTTACTGTATTTCAGAGGGGTTTGTCAAGGTATCGCAGCCGTGTCCCAAGAGGCTGTTTTCACCATACTTTCCACGGCGCCCTGCCGGCGTCCCAGAGTTCCTCCAGATAAGCCTTGTCCCGCAGCGTATCCATGGGCGACCAGAACCCCTCGTGCCTGTAAGCCGCCATCTCTCCGGCAGCGGCCAGCTTCTCGAAGGGACCCGCCTCCAGCATCTCGTTCCCGCTGCCCAGATACTCAAACACACGCCGGTTCATCACCATAAATCCGGCGTTGACCCAGGCCGAATCGGTTCTCGCTTTCTCCTTGAAGCCCACGACCCGGTCGTGCGCGTCGATCTGAAGCGCGCCGAATCTGCCCGGCGGCTGTGTCGTCGTAATGGTTACCGCCCTGCCCTGCCTGCGGTGAAAGGCAAGCAGCGCCGGTATATCGACGTCCGAAACGCCGTCGCCGTAGGTCAGAAAAAACTCCTCGTCCTCCCCGATGTAATCTCTGATCTTCAGGATGCGTCCCGCCGTCAGCGTATGCAGCCCCGTGTTCGCCAGCGTGACTCTCCAGGGTTCCGCGGAAAGCCCGTGCACCTCCGTCTCTCTGTCCATCAGCCGGAAAGTGCTGTCGGCCTGATTGACGTAATAACGGACAAAATACTTTTTGATCATCTGTCCTTTATAACCGCAGCAGATGATGAATTCATGGAATCCGTAACAGGAATACAGCTTCATGATATGCCACAGGATGGGTCGGCCGCCGATCTCGATCATCGGCTTCGGTCTCAGCTGCGACTCCTCGCTGATGCGCGTGCCCTTGCCGCCCGCCAGGATCACCACCTTCATACGTCTCTCACCTGCCCTTTGATCCAGGGAGCCATACCGGCATTCCAGAGCTTCTCGGCGTCGTTCAGGTCCCGTTTTGTCTCCACCGCGAGCCAGTAGCCCGCGTGTCTGTACGCCGTGAGCTGATCCTTCTCGCACAGCCTGAGAAACGGCGTCTGCTCCAGCTCACAGTTCTCCGTCAGGAAACCGAATATTCCGGGAGAAAAGACATAGCAGTCCCCGTTCGCCCAGGCGTTGTCGCTGCGGGCGTCCCACAGATCCCCGTAGCGGAACTGCCCGTTTTCGTCGAGCGGCAGCAGTCTCTCACGGCCCGAGGGCTTCACCATGGCGACCGTCGCGACCTTCTTCGACCGGCTGTGATGTTCCAACAGTTTCTCCGCGTCGATATCCGACAGACAGTCTCCGTAGGTCACAATAAAATCGCCGTCCACATACTTCTCAATCATCCTGACCCGCTGCCCGGTGGCGGAGAACAGTCCGGTATCCACCACCGTCACCTTCCAGTCCTCCGTCCTGTTCTTGTGGATCTCCACAGTATTCTTCTGGAGATCCACGGTGATATCCGACTCATAGATATAGAAATCCATGAAATACTCTTTGATCTTATCTACCTTGTATCCGCCGCACACGATGAACTCCGTGAGTCCGTACTGCGAAAAGTGCTTCATGATATGCCAGATCAGCGGCTTGCCGCCGATCTCCGCCATGGGCTTCGGAATTCCCTCCGCCTCGCTGCTTATGGAACTCTGCATACCGCCCGCCAAAATCACTACTTTCATACGCCACCTGCCATCTGCCAAGCCTGTCAACTTCTGTTTCCATGTATCTACCGTCCGGTCCCGCCCGGCCACCGAAGCAGATATACCTGATCGTTCGGGATCCGCGCAGTCTCACGGTACGGCCTCGACGCCGACTCGAACAGGGCATACAGCCCGTTTCCGGACATGTCAATCTGTTCCATTCCCTCCGGCATCACCAGGGCTGAAACCGGATCCGTATACGCCTCGCACGTCTCCGAATAGAGAAACGCAAGCAGGGCGGAATCTTCTGTCTGATATCCCTGGCTTAACAGCAGATACCTGTTCTGCGTCTCCTCGTCCCACGCAAACGTGATCCCCTGTATCCGCTGCGGGATCTCCGCCTCCGAGAGCAGCTCGGTCTGCAGATCATCCGTCACGGCATAGCGCCGCAGCCTGCCCGGCCCTCCGTCCACATAGGAGCCGACGAACAGCTCCCCGTGGTCGTATGTCAGAAACGAAGCCACCCTGGATCCGTTATGATTCTGCAGTCCCGCGTCAAATTCCGCCCTGATTTCTCCCTGATAGGCGCCGTCCGTGATCTCTCCCCAGTCGAGAGCATACACCATGCCGTCCGGTCCCGTCACCCACAGGATTCCCCGCTCCTCGTCGCAGGCGATACCGCCCGTATGCGCCTGAAATCCGAGATCCACAATATCTATCAGCTGTCCGCCCGTGTTCAGCAGATACAGAATGCTGTTGTGTTCCCCCGATCTGCTGTACGCCGATACGGCGATATACTGCCCGGCTTTCACAAGCCCCTGCACCACCATGTCCCGGCACAGTTCCGGCAGATCCTTCCCGTACAAACCCGGCAGCGCAAAGGAACTCTCGTAGTCGTCCGCAAGGCACTCATACTCCGGGTGTACGAAGACTCTGGCCATACCGGCCCGGTTCGTGACGACGCCGTCCGCGCCCATCCGCCTGACGATACCGATCTGCGCCGGCGTCTCCAGCGTCCACACGAACGCTCTGCCGCCCGCTTCGTGGATCGCCTGCACCAGCTCGGCGGAGACGCTCTCGACATTCAGGCCGTAGAATTCCGCCGGATATTCCGCCGGCAGGGAAACGGCGCCGGACGAGGTGATATACAGTGTCGGGACGTCCGGGTCCGCCGCCTTGATCTGCCGCAGATAATCATACTGGAACGAGGCGAAAATACACCGCTCCCTCATGCCGCACGCCTCGGCTGTCTGAAGCGTCTGCTCGATATAGCCGTCCCGCTCTCCGATGTCCTTCAGCTCCAGGTACACGTTGCAGGACGAATTCCGAATCAATTCCAGCGCCTCCTGCAGGGTCGGAATCTTCTCGCCGTCCACAGTAAGCCGGGACAGCTGCTCATAGGTGCTGTCCGCGATCGTTCCTTCGCTTCCCGTCAGCCGCGCCAGATCGCCGTCGTGGAACACCACGATCACGCCGTCCGACGTCATCTGCACATCCAGCTCGATATAATCGGCCCCGATATCGATCGCGCCGGCGAACGCCGCCAGCGTATTCTCGGGATAAACGGCGGAATAGCCCCTGTGCGCGATCACGCGCATAGTGTCAAACTCCTGCTCTATGGGAATCAGCGGATACGCCGCGGCCTCCTGCTCCTGCGCCTGCTCCTCCGTCTCCTGAGCCGCCGCTTCCCTGTGCACATAGCGGTAACCCGCCAGGCTCATGAGAAACCCGGCCGTCAGCGCCGCCGCCAGACACAGGGCGGCAAGACGTTTCCTCTCTGCAGCCGTATTCGTCTCCCAGACCCGGAATACGAGCGGGTAGCCCGCCATGATAAACACGGTCAGCACGAAAGAAGCAAAAAATCCAGCATAGCTCGCTCTGATGACAAACGCAAAAAAAGTCTGCAGAGTCTGCAGCAAAAACAGCAGGCACGCCGCTCCCGGCAGGAACCGCTTCAGCCCGTGCCGCCAGTCCCCGCACGCCGCAAACCGCACATAACGCCGCTCCAACAGCCAGCCGATCAGAAATCCCATGCCTGCGCCGGCATTCGCAATACAGCCCGCCCTGAGCATCGGCAGAAAGCACAGAATACAGCCCGCCGCGCACAGAATCAGATCCCGTCCGGCTTTTCCCTCCGCCCATGCCTGTGCCCTCGGCAGAATCAGGAGCAGCACGACGCCGACAAGCAGCGAAACCGCAACGTCCTGCGGGGTGTGCACGCCCAGAAAATTGCGGGAAAACGCCACCGCCAGCACAATCAGCCAGCAAAAGACGGAGAGCGCTTTCTCCCGTCCGCGCCAGAGCGCAGCGCCGACGCTGCCCCAGACAGCCGCAGCCCGCGCCGTATGCCCGCTCGGGAAAGAGTACCCGCCCGCGCCGGCGAGAGCAGCCTCCACAGGAACGATCCGCGCGTCCCGGACCCAGGGACGCTCTATCTTGCAGATACTCTTGAGAAACGTATTGTAAGTGCAGGCGATCGAGACGTGGAACGCCGCCAGCTGCCCCGCCGCCTTATCGGCGCACCAGTAAACCCAGGCCAGCAGAAGATACGTCGCCGCAGGCTCTCCGAGCGCGGTCACAGTCATCGCGATCCCGCTGAAAATCCCTCCGGTCGCCTCCCGCACTCTCTGTAAAAACATCAGGTATGAAATGTCCATGTCGGCGGTCCGCCCCTTTCCCGTCTTTTACCAGAGCCTGATATCCGTGTTGAAGTAGTGGGACGGCTTCCTGACGGAAAGTCTCGGGAACTGCATATAACCCCCGTAACCCATCGCGTTCAGCAGCCCGTCGTAGTCGTCGGGCACCCTCACCTCGAAGTCCCTGAACGGCTTCAGGACGCCGTCCCCGAAGATCGTCTGTTTAAATCTGCGCTGAATATAGAATACGATCAAATTCGCCATACAGTAATCGTCGCACTCCTTTTTCGCCGCGTATTGACTTATCCGGTCATATAACGACATCAGCATTCTGCCGGGCAGACATCTTCCAACCCTATGTACGATTTTAAGCAGTCCAAGCTCCGGCGCGGACAGCCTGCTCTCATACTCCGTGTAGTCGATGACTGCCCTGTGCCCCATACACAGGACATAGACGGCCTTCAACAGATTCATTGCGGCCTTATGCCTGCGCTCGCTCCTGCTCGCATTGTCCAGAATATAGATGTCGATCCAGAGCCGGCCGTCCATGTCCACAGACGCCCTGTCCTTGACCTTCTTCCAGAGCTTCACCGGGAACTTCTCTCCCTTCAGATAAAACAGCCTTGGGAAAAAATCCAGGAAAGCGCCGTTCCCGAGTTCGTCATAGTGCAGGAACTTAAACGTTTCGTTGTCCCACTCCTCGCGGGCGATCTTTTTCAGCTTCTCATAATCCTCCCGCGGCATGGCGACGTCGATGTCGTCGTCCCAGGGAATGATGTCCCGATGCCTGATCACACCGATCAGGGTGCCGCATATCATGTAATAGCGAAGTCCGTACTTCTCACACACGCGGGCAAACTCCCGCAGAAGCACCTCCAGCGTATCCTGCGCCCTGTCTACATAGTCCATTTCAGCCGCATACGCCAGCGCAAACTCCTCGATCAGCGCCGCTTCATGGAAGGCTCGCAGGAAACGGTAATTGTGCAGCCCTGCATCCTCCAGCTGCCGCAGAACATCCTGCCCTTCCCCGTCGCAGATCACGACCAGAACTTCCTCGTCTTTTTCGCCCTTCAGTGCGGACAGCGCTTTGATCTCCACGCCGGCCTTCTTCGTACCGCGCAGATCCTCCGCGCTGTCCACGGCATAGGCCGGCGCATACTTTCCGCCATAGGTCTGCATATAATAATCGAAACCTTCGCCCGTGCCGACAAGCACGATCTTCTGATCCGGCTGCACATTGTTGAGCGCCAGCCGCACCGCGTCCCGCGCTGCCGAGACCGGTTCCGTCCTGTTCTCCGGTACCAGGGAGCGGAAAGCGATATGCCTCTTTGCCATGAACGCCCTGTCTTCCTCAAACGCGCGGCCATACTCCGCGCCGTAAAAGCAGACGTCGTACTTTAACTCCGCATACACCTGTCTCTTACTCAATCTGGTCACATCGAGAATGATGACGTCGTCCACCCACTCGCAGTCGAGCCACAGCCGGCGCAGATCCTCCGCGCAGTACGGACTGTCGCCGAACAGCCTCGCCATAACGTACTCGTCGGGAATACCGAGCACGAACCGCTCGCACTCTCTCGCACATGCCCGCATACTCAGATAGACGTCCCTGTTAAAAAAATCCCCCAGGACGCTACAGTATCCCAGTTTATATTGTCCCTCCATACAGCAATTTCCTCTCCGTCAGTCCGTCTTCTTTTCCACCTCGGCCTGCAGTTCCCCGTAAGTCACCCGCTCAATACCGCCCCCGTCCACACGGTAGATGACGTCGCAGTTTCGCACGGTTGTGATGCGGTGGGCGATGATGATCATCGTCTTGCGCCCCAGCAGCAGATGCTCGATGGACTCCATCACGGCCTTCTCCGTCTCGTTGTCCAGCGCGGAGGTCGCCTCGTCGAGCACCAGAATCTCCGGTTCGGAATACAGCGCCCTCGCAATGCCGATTCTCTGCCGCTGTCCGCCGGACAGCCGCACGCCCCGCTCGCCGATTCTCGTATCCAGCCCTTCCGGGAGCTGTTCGACAAATTCTTTTAGCTGCGCCTGCTCCAGCGCGGCCCAGACCTTTCCGTCCCCGCTCTCATCCACCGCCAGCCCGAACGCCACATTGTTGCGTATCGTATCGTCGGACAGAAAAATATTCTGCGGAATGTATCCCAGCTTTGCGGCCCATGCCTTCTCATGCTTCCTGATATCCTGACCGTCGCACAGAATCCGCCCTTCTTTCAGCTCCAGGATCCCCAGGAAAATATCCGCGAGCGTTGTCTTGCCCGCGCCGGAAGGCCCCACGAACGCCACCGACTGGCCCTTTTCTATCGTCATGTCCACGCCGGACAGCACCTCTGTATCTGTGTTGGGATAGGTGTAGTGCACGCGCTCCAGACGCACCTCGCGCTCGAACGTGAAAGCCCCGTCCTTTTCGCCCTCCTCCTGCCTGTGTCTGTGCTCGTCTTTGTGCTCTTCGCTGATCTTCAGATCCTCGTATACCTTGTCCATGAACGGATACCCAAAAATAATCTGATTGATGCACCCGTTCACAACGCTGATTCTGGGGAACAGACGAAACAGCGCCATGGCAAACACCGACAGCTTCGGCAGAAACGTCGAGACGTCGGCGCCTCCCTGCAGCCGCAGCGCGATCAGAAGAAGCAGCGCGATCACGCAGAACACTTCCAGTACCAGATGAGGAATCTGATTCAAAAAAGAAAAGATCTTCTGGACTTTCGTAAAAGAACCGTAATAGCCCGCATACTGCTCCACGAAATAGTCTTCACGATTCAGAATCTTGATCTCCTTGATTCCGCCAAAAGCCTGCATAAGCCACTGAGACATCTTGCCCTGACACTCCTGGCTCTCCCTGCCGAAGCGCAGCGCCCGCGCCTTGTTCCACCTCACAAAGAGCATTACAAACAGTATCATAACGCCGACCATGCTGATCGAGAGGAGAAAGTCCGTGTACAGCAGATACAGTCCGAAGATAACGATCATAACGCAGCTGGAAAACATGATCAGACACTGCATGACGAGCTGGAAGAAATTCGTCACATCGACGCCCACGCCGCGCATCAGCACCGCCGAATTTTTTTCCAGGAAGAAGGAGTAGGACTCCGCCATATAGCTCCGCATCAGACGGACGCCGATCTCCCGCTGGTTGTCGTAGACGAACGCGTTTCTGGCGTAATAGGCGTACGCGTTGAACAGATTCTTGAACACATACACGCCGATCAGCCCGACCGCTACCAGCATGAAAAATTCGTTGTCGCTTTTCACCTGAAACAGCTCATAGAAATAATGCAGCACCGCATTGCTCTGGATCATGCCGGGATTCAGCATAATCGCGATAAAAGGGTAGATGGAAATGACGCCTGTGAGTTCCAGAAGTGCCTCCATCACAAGGATCAGGATCATGGCGATGAGCTGCTTTTTCTGTTTTCCGGTGAAAATATAGTTTATTTTCCGATAGATATCCTTAAAATGACGCATCCGCCTCTAATCCTCTTCCGCCTTGTCCTCTTCCTCAAAATTCAGCCGACGTTCCTCCACCACCAGCGGTCTGTGAATGACGCGTGTATTGATGTTCAGGATATATTCGCCGATCAGTCCGATGAAGAACAGCTGCAGGGAACCCAGCATGTACACGCCTATAATTAACGGCGCGCTTCCCATCTGAAAACTGTGCCATTTGACGAGCTTCAGCACCAGATAGACAAGCGCGATCACCATGCTGACGCCCGAGGACAGAAAGCCGATCCATGTGGCCAGCCTGAGCCCGACCTTGGTGTAGGAAGTCACGCTCAGCATCGCCGCGTCATACAGCGTCAGAAAATTGTTGTGCGTCTTTCCGGCTCTGCGCTTAGGCTGCTCATAGGGAACGTCCTTGCGGTTAAAACCGTGTCCGTACTCCGCAACGATCCCGCGCAGAAAAGGGATCGGATCGTCCAGCTGACGCAGAATATCAATGAAGGTCCTGTCATACAGACCGAACCCTGTGAAGTGCTCGATCATCTCCGTCGCCGACATGCGGCGCACGGCTTTATAATACAGAGAGCGCAGAAAATACAGGATGGGATTCTCCCGGCTGGAGGTCTTGATCCCGCTCACAATCCTGTGCCCCTGCTCCCACTCATGCACAAAAACGGGGATCAGTTCCACCGGGTCCTGAAAATCACAGCACATGCTGATTGTGCAGTCTCCCGTCGTCTGGCACATACCGTAAAAGGGCGAATTGAACTGGCCGAAATTGGTCGCGTTGAAGATGGCCTTAATCTTTTTATCGCCGGCGCACATCGCTTCCAGCCTGTCCCGCGTTCCGTCCGTGGAACAGTTGTCGATAAACAGGATCTCGTAATCGTACTGAGGCAGGGATTTCTGAAAGACATCCTCCACCGCCTCTGCGATCGGCTCCACGTTTTCCACTTCATTGTAGCATGGGATCAGCACACTGATTTTTTTCATGACTCTCTCTCTTTTTTGCAGATTCAAAATTATTTTACTACATACGGCGCGAATTAACAATCAGTTCTCCTGTGGAATTTGATTGTCTCCCGAATACCGGTCTCAAATTCCGTCGCCGGCACATACCCCAGATCCTCGCGCAGGGGTTCTATGTCCGCGCACAGATGCATCACCTGTCTGTCCGCGTACGGAACGTCGCCTATGCCGAGCGGTCCGGATACCTTTAGAATACCCGCCATAATCTCAATATAATCGCGCAGCGGCATCGCTCTGCCGCTGCCGACAACATACGTCCTGCCGTCCCGCCCTTTTTCCCCGAGCAGGCGGAAAATATCGGCGGCGTCGCCGGAGTACAGATAATCCCACAACTGTTCGCCCTTCGTAAAATGCGTCGGCTCTCCCATGAGGAAATTTCGTATCGCGGAAGAAATCATGGTATTCTCTCCGTCGCCCGGTCCGTACACGCTTAAAATGCGGGTCCAGATATGACGCATTTTAAGCTGCGCGCACAGCTGCCTGCTCATCTGCCCCGCACAGAGCTTCGCCATCCCGTAACCGTTTTCCGGCGCCGTCGGCGTGTCCGCCCTCAGCACGCCCTCATGCCTGCCGTACTCCGCCTGGGATCCCGCGCCGATGAAGGTTCCGCAGCCGCTCCGATGCGCCAGGCGCACCGCGTCCAGCGTACAGCGGATGTTATCGATCTGCCGGTCCAGATCGTTGCGCGCCTCCCCGAAGGTTCCGCCCCAGGCAAAATGATAGAACACCTCCCATTTTCCGCCCGGCAGAGTGAGTCCGGCATACTCCTCCTGGTCCGCCTCCAGAATCCGCAGCCTGGGATGCTGCGGCATGCGGTCCAGACGTTTGGAGCCGCGGCGCACCACCGCAAGCACCTCCGCGCCCTCCCGCAGCAGTTTTCCGGCTAACGCCGTCCCGATCGCTCCCGTCGGCCCCGTAATCACCGCCCGTCTCATAATTCCAGCGCGCTCCTTTTCACCTGTTCATACTCCTCCCTCGGCAGGAACGGAAACATATCGTCGATCTCCGGGGAGACGATTCTGCCGTCCGGCAACACTCTGGAAGAGAGTTTGGGCTCGAAATTCTGTCCTTCATCCAGTATCACCTCGCACAGAACAGGACCTTCCTGCGCAAACATCTCCCGCAGCGTCCGGCCAATCGCATCCGCGTCGTCGATCCGGCAGTATCCGATGCCGTACGCGCCGGCGATCTTCTCCAGATCTGGAAAACTGATGCCGCTGTCCGCAGACACACCCACGAGGGGAGGGTCAAACAGATTGGTCTGGGTCTGGCGTATCGAGTGGTACCCGTTATTGTTCAGGATAATGATCTTCAGATTCAGGCGGTGATGCGCTGCTGTCTGAAGCTCCTGAATATTCATCTGAAAGCTGCCGTCCCCGTCAATGCAGACCACCCGCCTGCCGTGCAGGGCGATACAACAGCCGATCGCCGCCGGGAAACCGTAGCCCATGGCCGCGCAGCCGGAATTGGTAAACAGACGCTGCCCGCTCTTGATCCGCATCGTCTGAAAGGTCACCACACAGGCGCTTCCGTTGCCGCAGACAACCGTCTCGTCCTCCGCCGCCTCCCCGCTGAAGGCGTCGATGAAGACATAGGGATTGACCGGCGTTCTTCGCTCGCGATAGGCGGGCAGCACGGCGGGATACTTCGCGTTGACGCTGCGGCACCACGAAAGCCATTTTTCATGCCCCGCAAGCGGCGCGTCCAGCTCCGATACGACAGACCGCAGGACGTCCCTGACATCCGCATGAATCCTGTCGTCGATCTCTATCGTGGGCTTGCGAAGCTCCGCTTCGTCAATGTCCACCATGATCTTATAGGCATTGTGTGCAAACTCTCTGTAATTGTAGCTGATCTGCCGGATATTCATGCGGCAGCCCAGCACCAGCAACAGATCGCAGCTCTGAACCACAAAATTCCCGCCGCGCGTCCCCACGCTCCCGGGTCTGCCGCAGTACAGCGGATGCTCGTCCGGCAGCAGATCATGCGCGTTCCAGGCCGTCAGCACCGGAATATTCAGAAGTCCGACCGCCTCCAGGAACTCCTCGTGCGCCCCTGCCAGACGTATCGCCGTTCCCGCCAGAATCACGGGGCGCTTCGCCTCCTTCACCCTGGCGATGATCTCTTGTGTCTTCGCGGCGTCATAGACCGGATTTTCCTCCGCCTCCGCGCTGTCGAAACCTTTCAGATCGTCCGTCTCAATCTGCGCCGCCTGCACGTCCAGGGGAATGTCGAGCCACACCGGCCCCTTTCTCCCGTTCATGCACAGATACCACGCCTTCTCCAGATGGTATCGGATCTCCTCCGGTTCCGTCACCATCACGGCATACTTCGTCATGGTCTTCACACAGTCAACAATCTGGAACTCCTGATCGCCGAGCTGTCTGACAGGCACATCCGTGGACCAGGTTGTCGTCTCCCGCTTCACCTGTCCCGATATGACAAACATCGGTATAGAGTCCTGATACGCCCCCAGCACGCCCGTGACGGCATTCGTCCCTCCGGGACCGCTGGTCACACAGACCGCCGCCACCCTGCCCGTCAGACGGGCATAGCCCTCCGCCGCAATGGCGCAGGCCTGCTCATGATGATTGTAGATACAGCGCAGCCCGGGATGATGCCCCAGCGCGTCATTCAGATGCATGGCGCCCCCGCCCGTGATTGTAAAGACATGCTCAATCTGCTTTGCCGCCAGAAAATCCGCAATGTATTTTGAAAGCTTCATTTTCATGAATCACACCTCCAGAGGATCTCTTCTCCGTCACCGCCTCAGGCGCAGAATCAGATCGCCCAGCTCCTTTGCCGTGGCCGCACAGCCCGCGCACCCGCGCAGAGCCTCCTCCGACCTGTCCCGAAAGCCGAAGCCGTACAGAACACCGATAAAATCTACGCCCGCCTGTCTGGCTCCCAGACTGTCGTTGACCGTGTCGCCGACCATAACGGCGCCGGAGAGATCCGACGGCGGCGTCCCGCCCAGGAGCCCCAGGCATTTCTGTATAATATCCGCCTTCTTCAGCCTGTTCTCGTGATCCGCCCCATACACGGCGGTCATATAGCGCTCAAACCCGAAGTGCCTCATAATGTCTTTCGCATAGTCCTCCCGCTTGTACGTAGCTACCGCAAGCATGATCCCCGCATCTTTGAGCCTTCCGCACGTGTCAAAAATCTCCGGGTACGGCACGGCCTTATACAGCTCCCGCTCCTTATAGCGGTCGCGGAAAACGCCCGCGATCTCCTGCAGCCTGTCCGTATCTTCTATGCCGTAAGCGCTGCGGAAGGACTCCTGGATCGGCGGCCCGATAAAGCTCGTAAGCCTCTCCTCCGGAAGCGGGGCCAGGCCGCACGCCTCTATCGCATACCGCACTGCGTTCAGGACGCCCTCCGTGGTATCAAGCAGCGTCCCGTCCAGATCAAAAATAACCAGTTCATATTCAGCCATACTCTTATTCCATCCCGGGATTCTCAGTGTAGCGCGTCTTCGTCAGAAACGCATACGGCGTCTTCATGTGCAGCCGCTTCAGACTGCTTATGACGTCCGCGTTGATCTCCGCCGCCTTCTCCCTGCTGAACACATGCTCCATGTTGGGATTGACATAGTTTGCGCTCTCCGACCGCTCATAACCGTCGAAACCCGCCAGAACGATTTTCCCGACGGATATCTCATCCAGAAGCTTCATCAGCATGATCATGGGATTGTCCACAATGAGCGCCTCCTCGTCCATCAGTCTGCCGTAGCTGAACCGATAGCCGCTCCGCTCGTCCGCTCCCGTGACATTGGACGTCGCCATCAGCCGCACGGACGGCGGCAGCCCGTTCAGCCGGGACGCGATCTGCGCATACCGCTTCGCATTGCTGATGAAAATATAGTCCACCCCCTCCATCGCGGGAATAAAATTGACCGCAATGGCAGCCGGGCGGTTACTGTCGATATAGTTCTGAATCATTTCCCGGTGCGTCTCTATGCTCCGCCCCGGTCCAAGCAGCACAATTTCCCTGCCCGCAAGTTCTTCCGCGAGACCGGCGACGGCCTCCGTGTCGTCGCAGACAATCTGCTGATAAGCTATGTACAGCTTCTCGATCAGTCCGGCGTCATAATTGAGTTTTTTCTCCTCCGGGAGTTTTTTTAAGATCTCGCCGATCGACTTCGCCGGAAGTTTTTTCTTTTCCAGAAGATAAGACACATAGTTGGGATGACAATCGTTCGACGCGGAGAGAAAAAATTTGTAGGAGTAGCCCCAGGGTATCCGCCTGTATATGTCGAGAACCGTCACATCGATCGCCTCGAGAAGGCGATAGATCCGATATCTGTCATGTTCCCTGTTGTTCAGATAGTCCGCCAGAAGCTCGATCGGCGTGTTGCCCGCGCTCTTGCCCATACCGTAGAGCGAACCGTCTATGATGAGCAGACGGTCTATCTCCTGCTCCATCAGTTCGATGCAGTTGGCGTAGCCAAGCTGGAAATTATTGTGGCTGTGGTACCCGATACCGATACTTTCTTTCAGCCGCTCATTTGCAAATGTGAAATAGTGGATCAGCTGTCTTCTGTGCAGCAGACCGTATGTGTCGACAAGAGAAAAGGCATAGGGCTCCAGATCGTTGACAAGCCCGATCAGATCCTCCATCTCCTCGTCGCTGTAGCTCGTGATGGAGACTGCCTGCACGAATACCTTGTACCCCAGCGCCTTGATCTGCGCGCAGAAAGCGATCGCCTCACGGCGTTTCTCCTTCTTGAAGATGACCCGGATGCCGTCCATAAGACTCTGCGCGCAGGGTCTGACGCGCTCGATCCCACAGGTCCCGTAGTCGATCATTCCCACGATCATGGAACCGCCCCTGTCAAGATCTCTGTATAACGCGTCAAGAGCCTGACCGTCCGGCTGAATGGTATGATCCGCATCGGCGCTGCGGCGCTCGTCCATAAAACCGATCTCTATGATATCGATCCCCGCACCCGACAGATGTTCAAAGATACTGACTATGCTGTCATATCCGAAATTCCAGTCATTCACATATCCGCCGTCACGAAGCGTACAATCCAACAGCTTGACGGATCCCATAGCGTTCCCTCCCGACCGTGCACCCTTCGCGAACATGATACCATATTTACGCGGGATAGGCAACAGAGGGATGCTTCGGGGCCGTCATCTCATCGGGCGTCCGAAGTTCCGCATAGGTACGGCGGATCAGATACAACGCAATCAGAAATGTCAGAAAATCGGAGACCGGCATGGAATACAGCACTCCGTCCAGTCCCCAGAACAGCGGAAACAAAAGCGCAAAACCAACGCCGAAGACAACCTCCCGCACCATGGAAAGTATGGTCGACTCCGCCGCCTTGCCGAGCGCCTGCAGAAAAATGAAGCAGGCCTTGTTGACACAGGCAAACACAATCATACACAGATAGATCCGGAACGCCCGGAGCGCGAAATCGGTATAGCAGGCACTCTCGTTGGCCGCCCCGAAGATCGCGATCAACCTCCCCGGCAAAAACTCCACAATAAAGAACGCCAGCGCGCCGACAGCCGCCTCCGCAGCCAAAAGCATCGAGAACAGACTCTTCACCCTGCGCTTCGCTCCCGCTCCCATATTGTAGCCGGCAATGGGGATGCAGCCCGCCGCCATACCGACGACCACAGAGATGACAATCTGGAAGAACTTCATTACGATCCCCACTACCGCCATCGGGATCTGCGCGTATTCCTCCTGCCCGAAAACAGGATCCAGCGCGCCGTATCTGCGGATCATATTGTTGATGGCCGCCATCGCCGCCACCAGGGACAGCTGTGAGAGCAGACTTGTAATTCCGAGCGTCAGCGTCCTGCCGGCGATATGCCGGTCCATGCGGAAATCACCGCGCGCGGGCCTAATCAGTTTCATGCGCAGCAGATAGCCGAGTGCCAGCGCCGCAGTGGCAATCTGCCCGATCACAGTGGCGACAGCCGCGCCCGTCATCCCCCATCTGCACCCAAAAATCAGAATCGGATCCAGAATGATATTGATAACCGCTCCCAGCAGGGTGGACACCATCGCAAATTTAGGCGAGCCGTCCGCGCGGATGATCGGATTCATCGCCTGTCCGAACATGTAAAAGGGGATCCCGAGAGAAATCCAGAAGAAATACTCCTCGGAATACCGAAAGGTCTCCGCGTTGACCGTGCCGCCGAACACCGTGATAATCGGCCTTGCAAAGAGCAGATAGACTGCGCAGAGCACAATGCCGCCCGCCAGTATCATGACGACCGAATTGCCGACGCTCTTCTTCGCGCAGCCCAGCTCCTTTTTGCCGAGGCTCAGACTGACATAGGCGCAGCAGCCGTCCCCGATCATAACGGCGATCGCCAGGGCAATCACCGTGAGCGGAAAGACCACCGTGTTGGCGGCGTTTCCATAAGAGCCAAGGTAGTCCGCATTGGCGATAAAGATCTGATCCACAATGTTGTACAGCGCGCCCACCAGCAGCGAGATAACGCAGGGAACCGCGTAGCGTCCCATCAGCCTGCCGACCGGCTCGCTTCCCAGAAATTGATTTGTCTCCGTTTCCATTTTCAATCTTTTCTCCTTTCGATATAGCGCCTGAGACACGCTTTTTTGTTCCGGCGCAAAAAAATAACGTACACCCCGGCGTTGGCTGGACTTACGCCGCCGGGCTGCACGCTATATTTTTATTATACGCCAAAAATCCATTTTGGGTATGGACGGATTAGACAAAAAGTTCTCCTATACGCATTGGCAAAATTGCCGGCTTCTTTCCCGGCTCCTACCTGGACGAAATTTTATGGACGTCCTCCTCCAGCGCCTTCCTGCGCCGATGCTCATGCGCGATCTCTTCCTGTATCTCGTCGATACGTCTGAAGATATCGAGAATGACCTCCTGTTCGTTCTCAGGCTGCGCGGCATCCTGTTCCTGCTCCCTCTTCTCGATATCCTTGCGGAAGATCGTCTTGAAGACCACCCGCACAAACGGCTGGATAAAGAACAGCTGCGAAAAGAACGCAAACGGAAAATTCAGGCAGACCAGCTTCAGCCAGTTGGCGAGCAGCGTGAAGACATTGAACCCCATATAGTACGGGTAATACAGAAACGCCGCAATGAAACTCATCGCCGGACACATGATACCGACTGTAGCGCAGATAATCGCCGTCTCAAAGATCATCGGATGATTCTTTGCAGGGTTAAATACCCGGCACGCCAGCTTGAACGAAGTCGGACTGCCGACAAGATTTTCCAACAGATAGGCAAAACAAAACTCGATCAGTATACACGCCCAGATCGGCACGTAAACGGCACACATATAGATGCCGCCCTGTTTGTTCAGCGCCGCAATGACGCTCGTGGTTCCGTTCAGCTCCATCAGGGCCGCTCCGTTGACCACATACAGGCTGTAAAACACATAGGCATGCACGGTGATCACCACCGTAATCATGGCAAATACCATTCTCTGAAATTGATTTCTCGGCATAATTTTTCCTCCGTTTCGGCACAAAAAAACACACGCAGACGCCCGTCCGTGTAAACATACTCTGTGATCAGATTTACGTGCCGGGCACTACATGTGTCATTATGCGCATATTTATTTTTTTCGAAAATCAGAATAGCACATCCGGGAAGGAAATTGCAAGCGAAGATTTACAAATCGTTTTACACCTTGAATTGTAAAATTTATTTTAAACAAGTCGAACACTTGTTGCAGACTGTCGACAAAGTGGTTCTGGGATGTGCATCCCAGAACCATTTTTCTGTTATTGATTGAATTGTGAGCAAA
>CANQTL010000038.1 GCA_947626775.1 uncultured Lachnospiraceae bacterium
ACTCATTGAGTGCACTGTTTTAAATGACTCCTATATTAGAGTTCGCTATCAAGTGCTTCGCTGACAACTTCCAGTTTGTCGAACGAACAGTATTTATTTCATTAAGAAAGGCTTGGTGCTGGGTATGAATGCAGCAATGATCATGGGTTTGGTTATTTTATCGATTGTGGCCGGCATTATGATTGTGATTGGTATTTTTCAGCTGAGCAAAAAAGATCATCCGGTAGGGTTTTATAATTTGATCGATCCACCTAGAAAAGAAGAAATATCTGATGTGATACAATGGAACAAGAAACATGGAATCATTTGGATTGTCTATGGCATATGTATAGAATTTGGCTTTTGGCTAGGATATGTTATGCCTGTAGAAGCGTTAGAAATGGCATTTATGATGGGAGGCGTTATTCTTCCGCTGCCATTTATGGTGATAAGACATCGCCAGTTAGAAAAAGAGTATAAGTGTCGGCAATGACTGAGGGAGAGCAAAAAGAATGCGCACACTCTATGTTTCGGATTTAGACGGAACGCTGTTAAGGAGCAGTGAAAGGACATCGGCATACACAAACAGGGTAATCAATCAATTGGTGGAACAGGGAATACTTTTTTCCTATGCGACAGCCCGCTCATTGATCACTGCGAAAAAGGTGACATGCGGGATCAATGCCAAAATTCCTCTGATTGTATATAACGGCGCTTTTGTCATAGATAATCTCACAGAAGAGATTTTGCTGGAAAACTATTTTGATGATCGGGTTCATTTCGTGTTGGACGAATTGTTTGCCCGGCAAATCTATCCTATTGTGTATGCCTGCATAGACGGAGCGGAAAAATTCTCTTTTGTTCCCGAATACTGCACGGACGGAATGAAGAAATTCCTTGAGAGCAGAAGGGGTGATCCACGTACCAATGTGGTAAAAACAATAAATGATCTGAAATCGGGCAGGATTTTCTATATCACATGTATTGATGAACCGCAAAAGCTTGAACCGCTGTATAGGAAATACAAAGATTCTTATCACTGCGTATATCAGATGGATCTTTATACAGAGAAACAATGGCTAGAAATCATGCCCCTGAACGTTTCAAAAGCAAACGCAATCAAACAGTTACAGACCTATCTGCAATGCGATAAGTTGGTTGTGTTTGGCGACGGGAAAAACGATATCGATATGTTTGAGCTGGCCGACGAGAGTTATGCCGTTCAAAACGCTCATGAGGATCTGAAAAAAATAGCAACTGCCGTTATCCCTTCAAATGATGAGGATGGTGTTGCCAAGTGGCTTGTCCGAACCGCAGGAAGCGGACGCGAATGACAGTAACCATATGAAATATATCGTTTCATTTGTGGAGGAAATTGGTTATGGCTGTTTCAAAGATAAAGGCAGTGTTTCCGGCAAGCGTACAAGAACTTTGGGAGATTGTCACCTCTCTGGAAAACTATCAATGGAGAAGCGACTTAACCAAAATAGAAGTGCTGAATGAAAAACAGTTTGTTGAATATACGAAAGAAGGCTTTCCCACCACATTTACGATTACCGCAATGGAGAGATGTAAACGATGGGAATTTGATCTGGAAAACAGCAATATGCGTGGACATTGGATCGGCACTTTTGACGAAACAGACGGACACACCGAAATTGTTTTTACAGAAGAGGTGACTGCCAGGAAGTGGTTTATGAAACCTTTCGTAAAATTATTCTTGAAAAAACAGCAGGAGCAATATATAGCTGATTTAAAGTGCTGTCTGGTTGAAAACAAGTCCTATTCATCGTGCCCACAGTAATCATGGTCATTATCATACAAAAGACGAACTGGTAAAGGAATTGAATGGAGACACCCTTATATGAATGTCATCAATTTTTTTGAAAGCGATAGGCAAGATCACTGGCTTAATGAGATAGCGAAAAGTGATTGGGGTGCAGGCGCTTTCCTGCATGAACTGCTCAGTAAAGGAACTTTTTTTGATGCTGTTGGAGAAGGCTCCAGAGTGCTGCTGCTGACAGATGGCGAAGAATTGATTTCTTTTTGTACCTATGCGCAAAAAGACGATATCCAGCCGACAGAACTTACACCCTGGATGGGGTTCGTTTATACCTTTCCCCAATATCGGGGACATCGCTGTGCAGGAATGCTGTTTGAGGAAATTGAACGGCTTGCAGGGCAGGAACAGGTTGCAAAAGTATATATCTCGACGAACCACATCGGCTTATATGAAAAGTACGGCTGCGAGTATAGTACACAAATGAAGGATATGAACGGAGAAACTTCGAGAATATATGTGAAAAGAATTAATGCCGCGCAAAGCAGCAGGAAAAACTGAAGGGTGAGATGAGGTAATGAGTATTGAGTATAGAAAAATTACAGAGTTTCCTCGCGGGACACTGGCCGCTCTTTTGAGAGACGGATATTCTTTTGAGCCGAGATTCGAACCGTATTGGCAAGACCAATGGAAAGAATTTGATGATTTTTTCTATGATAATCCCCATATCGCCGATTTCAGCGGCTTTATGACTGTTCTGGATGGTGAACCTGTCGGTTTTGTCTCATGGGATCCGAGGCATCTGCCCGAATATACGAAAGTCGGCCATAATTGCATTGCAGCGAAATACAAGGGAAACGGCTATGGCAAAGTGCAGATGAGAGAGGCGGTAAGACGCATAAAGGAACAGGGCGCGAAAAAGATAATCGTCTGGACAAATGAGCGTTTACTGCCCGCGCAGCACACTTATGAAAGCGCGGGCTTTCAATTTGTGGAGAAGAGTGAGGAAACGATCTGTCCCGAAGTGGCTGGGTCAAGAATCCATTATGAAATGATTGTTTCTGAACAATACAAGAAAGTGAAAAAACAGGAATTAAAAATCTAAACACAATAAAAAGGAGCTCACGATGAAACATTTTATAAAAGCGCATGGCGGAACCCAAAAGAACAAACTTAAAATCAGTGCTGAAAAAAACAGTGCTACAGCCGTAAGATATGCGAAAAGCTTTGACAAAGAATTTGACTATTCAAAGGACAGCATAAAGGCTTTGGAAGAAATACTGGATTATTATGCAAATGATATTTCCAGGAGTAAGCCGACAGAAAATCAGATATGGAGTATGGCGGTTATATTCGGCTCTTATCTGGGCGAGGTTATGCTGAGAAACGGTCTTGCGCAGAAAGGTTATGTCTGGGGAAAAGACGATACTTCCGACATACCGCTGCTGGCGGCAGACGACGGCAGTTATATCACTCCGAATGACAAGGTGTATAAAAGGCTGATGAATGGGAAAGAAGATGATATTGTACCTTTTTACGATGTAGTTATGGAAATGAACGGGTAAATTGTTTACCGAAAGCTTCTATTTTCTATCGTCTGCTCATACAATGAACCAACAAAATATGGATAGGCAGTTTGGATATGGAGCGAAGGGTGACGCTGGATAAGAAGCTGGCGCTGGCACAGTATATCAGGGAGGAGAATCACGGCAACCGTCTGAAAATCAGACAGCGGGAAAAAATCTTATATGGAAGAGATACGCAGCCTCCGCTGTTTGACAGAAACGGCAGGAGACAGGATATGGAATATCCGGAAGAGAATGGGAAAACGGAGCGGGAAGCGACCGGCGCGTTTTCCGGAACGTTTAAATACCGCATGATCCTGGCGCTTTTTCTGTTCGCCGGATTTCTGCTCTGCGATACGGGCGGCGGCAGGATCGGCGGCTATACGACGGATGAGATCCACGGCATGATCCTGGCGGATACGTTTCATCTATATGACGGCGGAGAAAATGGTACGATAGACGGGCTGACCGCTCTGCTTGATTTTGGGAAATGAATCCGATATACTAAAGTGTGCGGCCATGCGGCTGTTGTGAGGGGCAATGCAAGGCGTCTCTGACGGCGAAACGGCATGGAGTGAGGAGCAGAAGATGAGAAGGCTTGCGCTGAGCGACGAGGTTCTGATGCGGGTGGAGAAGCCTGCGAGATATATCGGCAATGAGATCAATTCTGTCGTCAAAGACGGAGAGCGCGTTGCGGTTCGTTTTGTCATGTGCTTTCCCGATGTGTATGAAATCGGCATGTCCCATCTCGGCATTCAGATCCTGTACAGTATGCTGAACGAATGGGAGGACGTGTGGTGCGAGCGCGTTTATTCGCCCTGGGTGGATCTGGACCGGATCATGAGGGAACAGAACATCCCTCTCTTTGCGCTGGAATCCCAGGAACCTGTGAAGAATATGGATTTTCTGGGCATCACGATCCAGTATGAAATGTGTTACACGAATATTCTGCAGATTCTGGATCTGGCGCAGATCCCTCTCATGGCCGCGGAGCGCGGCGAGGACGTGCCTATCGTGATCGGCGGCGGTCCCTGCGCCTACAATCCGGAACCCATCGCAGATTTTTTTGACATCTTCTATATCGGCGAGGGAGAGACGCAGTACCGCGCGCTGCTTGACTGTTATCTGGCAAATCGGGCGCAGGGCGGAACACGGCGGGATTTCTTGAAGCGTGCGGCGGGACTTCCCGGCATCTACGTGCCGCAGTTCTACGAGGAGCTGTACCACGCGGACGGCACGGTGCGCGGCAGAAAGAAACTGTATGAAGAAATCCCAGACACCATCACGAAGGAGCTGGTGCGTGATGTGACGGAAGTTCACTATCCGCTAAAACCGGTCGTGCCTTTTATCAAGGTAACCCAGGACCGGGTCGTGCTGGAGATTCAGCGGGGCTGTATCCGCGGCTGCCGGTTCTGCCAGGCGGGGCAGCTGTACCGGCCCGTCAGGGAGCGGGACGCGGACAGGCTGAAAGAGTATGCCGCCGCGATGCTTGAGAATACGGGACACGAGGAGATCTCTCTGAGTTCCCTGAGCTCCAGCGACTATACGCAGTTAAATGAACTGCTGGATTTTCTGATCGAAGACTGCAGCAGGAAGCACGTCAACATCTCCCTGCCGTCTTTGCGTATTGACGCTTTTTCCCTGGATGTGATGAGCAAGGTGCAGGACGTAAAGAAGAGCAGTCTTACCTTTGCGCCGGAGGCGGGCAGCCAGCGGCTTCGGGACGTCATCAACAAGGGATTGACTGAAGAGGTCATCCTGAAAGGGGCGGCACTGGCTTTCGAGGGCGGCTGGACCAGGGTAAAACTCTATTTTATGCTGGGGCTTCCCACCGAAACGGAGGAGGACATCCGTGGCATTGGCGATCTTTCCAACAAGATCGCCGCGGCCTTTTTTGAGACTGTGCCTAAGGACAAGCGCGTCAACGGAAAGGTACAGATTGTCGCCAGCACCTCGTTCTTTATCCCGAAGCCTTTCACGCCCTTCCAGTGGGCTCGGATGTGCACAAAGGAAGAGTTCCTCGACAAAGCGTATCTGACAAAACGAGGCATTATGGAACAACTCAACCAGAAGAGCATCAAGTACAACTGGCACGAGGCGGACGCGAGCGTGCTGGAGGGCGTCTTCGCCAGAGGCGACAGGCGGGTGGCTGCAGTCATTCTGGAGGCATACCGAAGAGGCTGTCTCTTTGACTCCTGGAGCGAGTATTTTCACAATGATATCTGGCTTCAATGTTTCGCGGACTGCGGGCTGGATATCGGTTTCTACACCACGAGAGAGCGGGCGGAGGACGAGATCTTTCCGTGGGATTTCATCGACTGCGGCGTGACGAAGGAGTTTTTGCTGCGGGAGTGGAAGAAGGCGCAGGCCGGAACGGTGTCTCCCAACTGTAGAAAACAGTGCCAGGGCTGCGGCGCGGGCCGCTTTGGCGTGGGAAGGGAGTGCGGAGGCAAACTGTGAAAGTGAGGATTAAATTCGCCAAGTACGGCGCAATGAAATTCATAGGTCATCTCGACATGATGCGCTATTTCCAGAAGGCGGTTAGAAGAGCCAGGATCGACATCCGTTACTCTGAGGGCTTCAGCCCGCATCAGATCATGTCTTTCGCCGCGCCGCTCGGCGTTGGAATTGAGAGTTACGGCGAGTACATGGATATCGAAGTGCTCTCCATGACCTCCGCGGAGGACATGAGGCTTGCGCTGGACCGCGTGATGGCGGAGGGCGTGGAAATCCTGTCCGTCAATGTGATGCCCGACACTGTGAAGAACGCCATGGCCAGTGTGGCTGCAGCGGCCTATCGGATCCGCAGAAAAAGCGAGGATGCCAGGACGGCTGTAGCGTACGGCGGGGAGGATGCCGGCGGCGGTGCGGCGGAAGGTTTTCAGATAGCCAATCTTAACGAAAAATTGCAGGCATTCCTGGCGCAGGAACATATTCTGTACACGAAAGAGACAAAGAAAAACGTTCTGGAACTGGACTTAAAACCCGGAATTTATGAACTTACCGCAGAGCCGGACGGGGCGGTTCGTATGCTGGTGAATGCCAGCAGCGGCGGCAACGTCAAACCCATGACGGTAATGGAGCAGTTCTTTGTCTTTGCAGGGGCAGATATCCCGCAGACGGCCTGTCAGGTGATTCGTCTGGAGACTTATGCGGACATGGCGAAAGAGGGGGAAGCGCATCGCTTCGTGCCGCTTGCAGAGATGGGGAAATACATCTAAGACTGTACGCATAAATTCTTTGATTGGTAAACGGGACATGGCGTATGATGACAGACAAGGGTAAGATTCTCATACTGAAACTGAACGAAAGGCTGCTGTCGCTGCTGCTTGGAGACAACCGCATCCTCGCCGCACAGGTGCAGCGGGACGATTCGTATGCGGTTGGCAATATCTATATCGGCAGAGTGCAGAGTATTGCGGAGAATATCGGGGCGGCTTTCGTAGATCTCGGAGAGGGACAGCTCTCCTTTCTGCCTCTTGCCGGAACCAGACATGCGGTTATCACAAACCGAAGCACGGACGGCGGACTGAAAGCGGGGGACGAGCTGCTTGTCCAGGTGTCAAAGGAAGCCGTCGGAACCAAGCTGACCGGTGTGACCACGCGCCTGTCACTGGCGGGAAAATACGCGGTAGTCGAACGGAGGCCAGAGACCGCGGACGGGACGGCAGACATAAGACACGCGGTTCAGGTATCTTCCAAGCTCTCCGCGAAACGGCAGGCGCATTTTCGCGGGCTCGAGGCGCTGCAGAGAATTGCCGATGACTGCACGCTGATCGTGCGCACCAATGCGGGAGCGCTCGCAGAGGACGGGCCGCTGATCGCAGAAGCGGAAAGTCTGGCCGGAGAACTCAGGCACATTGCTGAAATCGCCGCTACGCGCATCTGCTACAGCTGTCTGCATCGGGAACCGCCGGGTTATCTGCACTTTATTGAGAATGTCTACACCTCGGAGTACGACGAGATCGTGACCGATATCCCCGAGATTCATGCAGTGCTGCAGGAACACATTGCGGCGGCAGGGATCCCTGTACGGCTGTATGAAGACAGTCTGCTGCCGCTTGGCAAGCTCTACGCGGTGGAGGAGCGGATTCGGGAACTGCTGGCCAGGAAAGTGTGGCTGAAGTCCGGCGGCTATCTGGTGATCGAGCCCACAGAGGCGCTTGTTTCCATCGATGTGAACAGCGGCAAGTGCGGGCGCGGAAAGGACAGCGAGGAGACTTTCTTCAGGCTCAACATGGAGGCGGCGGAAATGATCGCCGTACAGCTGCGGGCGCGGAATCTGTCCGGCATGATTCTGGTGGACTTCATCAATATGCGGAAGGCGGAGCACAACAGACAGCTTATGGAGTATATGAAAAGCCTCTTAAAGCGCGACAGCGTGACCGCCGACGTAGTGGATATGACGGGTCTGGGGCTCGTGGAGCTTACACGTAAGAAGGTGAATCCCAGTTTCCGCGAGCAGTACGGCGACAGCTCCGCGCCGCAGCGTCTTCCTGGGGATCATCGCCCGGAGAAGAGGTGCGTTGTGTGAATAGCCGAAGGAGGGAAGAGATGAGCTGCTGCGATACCTGTAGCAATTATGTGTACGATGAGGATTATGAGTGCTATATCTGCATGGTGGATCTGGATGAGGACGACATGAGCCGCTTTTTGGCGGGCGGCAGCTTTGAGTGCTCCTTTTACAGTCTGGACGACGAGTACCAGATCGTAAGGAAACAGATGTAAGGCCATAAATTGTGCGTTCAGCACATAAAAAAGGAGAATCCAGAGCTATGAAGCTGCTTGGCATGGAGAAAGTCAGGGACGGAAAATACCTGAAAAATTACGAGCTCACCTACTTAAACAAGGCGGGCAGAGAGAAGAAGTACGAGATCGTCAGCCGAAACGAGATTTCCGGGCCGGAGGCGCTGGGACAGCGGGTGAGCGGCGTTTCCATCGTGGCTTACCACGAAGATAAGCTGCTGCTCTTACGGGAGTTCCGCATGGGCGTCAACCGCGTGATCTACAATCTCTGCGCCGGCATGATCGAGGAGGGAGAGTCCATTGAGGCGTGTATCCGGCGGGAACTCTACGAGGAGACGGGGCTGTCTGTGAAGAGGATTCGGAACATCCTGCCGCCGTCCTTCTCGGCTGTGGCGTTTTCCGACGTCAGAACGCAGATCGCCTTTGTGGACGCGGAAGGCGTTTTTGGGGACCACACTTCGGAGAACGAACAGATCGCCGCACGGTTTTACACCAGAGAAGAGGTGCAGAAACTGCTGGAGACGGAAGAATTCAGCTCCAGAGCGCAGGTGGCCGCCTATTTTTTTGTGATTTCCCGGCCAGGCTAAGCGTTTTCAATCATGTCCTTGATGTCCTGCATCTGGGAGTCCAGGACGGAGCTTAAACGCGCACATTCCTGCAGGCGTTCCGACGTCTGCGCAATGATCTGCGGGGAGAGTTCTTTCTTGTAGCGCAGCTGGTGCTCGAGATTGGCCCAGAATTCCATGGCGATGGTGCGCAGCTGCACTTCGACTTTCATGAGCTTCTTTTCATTCTGAAGAAAGATGGGAACCTCCACGATGAGATGCAGGCTGCGGTAGCCGTTTTCCTTTGGATTCTGTATGTAATCCTTCCGCTTGATGAGGGTGATGTCGTCCTGCTGCAGCAGACAGTCCGCCAGCATGTAGATATCGTCCACGAAAGAGCAGACGACCCGCACGCCGGCGACGTCGAAGAGATTGTTTTCGACGGATTTGATCGTAATGGGCAGCTGCTTGCGCATCAGTTTTTCATAGATGCTCTGTGGCTTTTTCAGGCGGCTCTGAATGTTGTCGATGGGGTTGCGGTCGTGTACCAGCGAAAAGCGCTCGTCCAGAACGCGGAACTTCGTCTCGATCTCCATGATGGCGCAGCGGTAGCAGGACATCAGATCGTTGGTCGAGGCATAGAATTCCTGGAAGGACTGCATGGAAGCGGCGTCGCCCATAAGGCTCGCCAGGGGATCGCGCTGTATTTTGAGGGGTGCCGAATTGTCCATATTTTCATCTCCTGTCGACATTTTCCTCGTTATTGTACCATATTTTCCAGGTATGTATATTAAGAAAAACGTATCTTTTTCTAAAAAGAATATGTGCAGGCCGGCCGGACAGCCTTTTTTCGCAAAATCCATTGACAAATATTCCGGAACCATGTATGATAATCAGGTATGCCGCATAGCGAGGTATAAGTATGCCCTTTTCGAGGACGTCACCGCAGCTAGCGAGTAAATGGACTTCGGTTCATGAATAGGAGGTGCCATATGTACGCAATCATTGCAACAGGTGGAAAGCAGTACAAGGTTTCCGAGGGCGACGTCATCAGAGTGGAAAAGCTCGATGCACAGGTCGGAGACTCTGTGACGTTTGACCAGGTGTTAGCCGTAAGCGATAAGGAGCTCAAGGTTGCAGGCGAAGTGACGAAAGCGACCGTAACCGGAACCGTTACGGATCAGGGAAGAGCCCGCAAGGTTATCGTGTATAAGTATAAGAGAAAAACCGGCTATCACAAGAAGAACGGCCACAGGCAAGCATACACTCAGGTCAAGATCGACAAGATCAACGCGTAAGAGTCTGTGCAAAGGTGTGAGATGACCAAGATCACATTCTATAGAACCAAATCCGGGGAATACGCGGGATTTACATGCGACGGACACGCGGGATACGCCGAGGCTGGCGAAGATATCGTCTGCGCGGCCATCTCGGTTCTGGTGATCAACGCGATCAATTCGCTCGAGGAGATCACAGGGGAAGAGATGCGGGTTGTTTCCGACGAAGAAACAGGCGTGATACGGTGTCGTTTCGTGAATCTCCCCCTGAAGGAGACTTCCAGGGCGCTCATGGATTCCCTGGCGCTGGGGCTGACCCATATTGAGAAACAGTATGGGAAGAATTACTGCAGATTGCTATTTGAGGAGGTGTGACAACCATGTTAAATTTGAACCTTCAGTTTTTTGCACATAAGAAGGGCGTCGGCTCTACCAAGAACGGCAGGGATTCCGAGTCCAAGAGATTAGGCGCGAAGAGAGCTGACGGCCAGTTCGTCAAGGCGGGAAATATCTTATACAGGCAGCGCGGGACGAAAATCCATCCCGGCGTGAATGTCGGCAAGGGCGGCGACGATACGCTGTTCGCCAAGGTGGACGGCATTCTCCGTTTTGAGAGAAAGGGAAGAGACAGGAAGCAGGCTTCCGTATATCCCGTAGAGAAATAGGACGATTGATTCGGGCTTCGGACATTTCGGTGTTTGAAGCCCTTTTTCAAAAGTCGCAGAGCGACAGGAGACAGTTATGTTTGCAGACCGTGCAAAAATCTATGTGAGAAGCGGCAGGGGCGGCGACGGCCATGTGTCCTTTTACCGTGAGAAATATGTCCCCAACGGCGGTCCTGACGGCGGCGACGGCGGCAAGGGCGGCGACGTGTACTTCGAGATCGACAGAGGGATCAATACGCTGGCGGACTTCCGCCATATCCGCAAATACTGCGCGGAGGACGGAGAGGCCGGCAAAAAGCGCAACTGCGCGGGCAAGAGCGGTGCGGACATCACGATCAAGGTGCCGGAGGGAACTGTGATCAGGGAAGCGGAAAGCGGCAAGGTCATCGCCGACATGTCAGGGGAAAACGAGCGGTATCTGCTGCTTCAGGGCGGCAGAGGAGGCAACGGGAACCAGCACTACGCAACCAGCACCATGCAGGCGCCGCGCTATGCGCAGCCGGGACAGCCGGCGCAGGAGCTGGAACTTGTGCTGGAACTCAAGGTGATTGCGGATGTGGGGCTGGTGGGTTTCCCGAACGTCGGCAAATCCACGCTGCTGTCCAAGGTGACAAACGCCAGACCGAAGATTGCAAACTACCATTTCACGACGTTAAATCCGAATCTGGGCGTGGTGGATCTGGAGGACGCCAAGGGCTTTGTCATAGCGGATATCCCCGGCCTGATCGAAGGCGCTTCGGAAGGTGTGGGACTCGGCCATGAATTCCTGAGACATATCGAGCGGACGAAGCTGATCGTACATATGGTGGATGCGGCTTCCACGGAGGGACGCGATCCTGTTGAGGATATCCATGCCATCAACCGGGAGCTGGCCGCCTACAATGAAGATCTCGCCGCCAGACCCCAGATCATCGCGGCCAACAAGACGGACATGATCTACGGGGAGGAAGATCCTGTGGCGCGGATCCGGGCGGAATTCGAGCCGCAGGGCGTTCCGGTCTACGCTATTTCCGCCGTCACAGGGAAAGGGCTCAGAGAGCTTCTGTACGCTATCAGCAGCCGCCTGGAGAGTCTGGACGCCAAACCGGTCATATTCGAGCAGGAATTCTTTCCAGAGTATCATTTCGACGTGCAGAGCGAACCTTACACAGTGGTTTACGACGAGGAGGAGAAGGTCTACGTCGTAGAGGGCCCCAGAATCGAGAAGATGCTTTCCTACACGAATCTGGAATCTGAGAAGGGATTCAAGTTCTTTCAGGATTTCCTGCGCGGCAACGGGATTTTGGAAAAGCTGGAAGAGCTTGGCATACAGGAGGGAGACACGGTGAGAATGTACGGGCTTTCCTTCGACTATTACAGATAGGCGCCCGGCGCGCACAACACATGATTTCCATGCGGAACGAGGTATATTATGACGAGTAAACAGAGAGCCTATTTAAAGAGTCTGGCGAGCACGCTGGAACCTTCCTTTCAGATAGGGAAATCCAGTCTGACGCCAGAGTTTACCGCGGCTATCAACGAGGCCTTCAACACAAAAGAGCTGCTCAAGATCGCGGTCTTAAAAAATTGTCTGGACGATCCTAAAGAGATTGCGCAGACAGCAGCCGAGAGGACGCGCTCCCAGGTCGTACAGGTAATCGGCAAAAAGATCGTCCTGTACAAGCCGGATAAGAAAAACCCTAAGATTATTCTGCCCAAGGAGAAAGCGTGAATTGAGAAAGACAGGCATTATGGGCGGCACGTTCAATCCGATCCACAACGGGCATCTCAGGCTCGCCAGGGAGGCGTACAGGCAGCTTGCGCTGGACGAAGTGCTCTTTATGCCGAGCGGCAGACCTTACATGAAGTCCGAGCGGGAGGTGGCGGATGCGCGGATCCGCGCCGAGATGACCATGCTGGCGATACAGGATATTCCGTATTTCAGATTTTCGCCGATGGAGATTGAACAGCAGGGAAACACGTATACCTACCAGACCCTCGAACGGCTGCGGCGGGAACATCCCGATACGGCTTACTTCTTTATCACGGGCGCCGACACCCTGTTCCAGATGTCCGAGTGGGTGTCGCCGGAGCGCGTTTTCGCAAACTGTACGGTGGCCGCCGCGGTGCGGGACGACAAGAACGCCGACGCCGTGAAGGAACGGATCGGCCTGCTGGAGCGGCAGTACGGCGCCGATATCGTGCTGTTAAAGACGGAGCGCATGAATCTTTCCTCTTCAGAGATCCGCCGCCGGAGGGCGGCCGGGGAGTCCATTGCCGGAGAGGTGCCGGAGCGTGTCCGGGTATATATCGAGGAAGAAGGTTTGTACAGATGAAAGAGCCGAAACTTGACAAGCTGCGGGATAAGATGGAGAAGACCCTGGAGGCCAGGCGGTACGAGCATACGCTGAGCGTGGCCTACACGGCGGCGAATCTGGCTGCCGTGCACGGCGCGGACGTCGAGAAGGCGCTTTTGGCCGGGATGCTGCATGACTGCGCCAAGTGCCTGAGCCATAAAAAGCAGATCTCCCTCTGCCGCAAAAGTCATGTCAGTCTTTCTGAACTGGAGGCGGCCAAGGACTCCCCGCTTCTGCATGCCAAGGCCGGAAGCGTTATGGCGAGGGAAGTCTACGGCATTGATGACGAAGATATTCTGGCGGCCATCTGTTATCACACAACGGGCAGACCGCATATGAGCCTTCTGGAAAAGATTATCTATATCGCGGACTATATCGAGCCGGGCAGACGGCGCGCGAAAAAGGCAGGAGACGACGCGCAGGCGGAACGTCTCACACAGATACGCCGCATGGCGTACCGCGATCTGGACGAAACCATGCGCGCGATCCTCGGCGATACGCTCGGCTATCTGCGGGAAAAGGGCGGAGACGTAGATCCGATGACCCAGACTACCTACAATTATTATAAACGGCGTGAAGACCGCGGCCAGTGACAGAGTTTTCACGGCGCGGGAGTACGGACGCAGAAAGGAAGAGGATATATGACAAGCAGTGAAACCGCAAAACTTGCCGTCACGGCGCTGGAGGACAAGAAGGCGGAGGATATCCGCGTAATCGATATCAGCGAGGTATCCGTGATAGCGGATTATTTTATCATAGCGAACGGCACGAACCGCAGCCAGATTCAGACGCTGTCCGATCATGTGGAGGAGACGCTCGGCAGAGCGGGCGTACCGCTTAAACAGGCGGAGGGCTATGACAGCGCCAACTGGGTGCTTCTCGATTTCCGCGATGTGATCGTGCATATCTTCGACAGAGAGAACCGCCTGTTCTATGATCTGGAGCGCATCTGGCGGGATGGAAAACTGATCGAACCGGACGAGCTCTGACGCCTTCCGGCGCAAAGACAGAAAAAACCGGCACCGCTTTCTGCGCAGTGCCGGCTTTTCTTTCTTTTGCCCGCGCGGCAGGCTATGCGTGCATGTTCGTCTCGCGCTTCTCACCGCCTGCATACATATAGAAGGTGATGATATAGAGACCCGCGATACCTACCAGCGCGTAGATGATCCTTGAAAGCCATGACATATTACCAAATATAAATGCCACGAGGTCAAAACTGAAAAGACCGATTAATCCCCAGTTAACGGCACCGATAATGGCAATCGTCAGGGCCAGGTAATCTAAACCTTTATTTTTCATGTTTCTTTCCCCTTTCTTATGAACCTTCAAGTCTGTGATCTGTCTATAATCTTTCTGTATAACAATAGTAACTGCCGCTAGACGACCGCATCCAGGCGGTGCGCCGGACAGTTACTATTATTATTGTCCTGCGTCGGACCAGGTATACTGGAAAATAAACCAACTCAGCGGTAAAGCCTGAAAACGCCGAACACTTTGCCCAAAATCTGGCAGTCGTCGACGATAATCGGATCCATGGAATCATTCTCCGGCTGCAGGCGGATATGCCCGTTTTCTTTATAAAAAGTCTTGACGGTAGCCGAGTCGTCGATCAGGGCGACCACTGTGTCGCCGTTTTCCGCGGTCTGACAGCATTTGACAAAAATCTGATCGCCGCTGTAGATGCCGACGTTGATCATGGAGTCGCCGCGGACTCTCAGCGCAAAAGACTCGCCCTTGGGCACCATATCCGCCGGAACGGGAAAGTAGCTCTCGATATTCTGCTCCGCGAGGATCGGCTCGCCTGCGGCCACACGGCCCACAACGGGGATGGAGACCATCTCTGTGCGCACCATCTGAAAATTGTCGTCGCAGATTTCGATGGCGCGGGGTTTGGTCGGGTCGCGCCTGATATATCCGTTCTTCTCCAGCGTCTCCAGGTGGGAGTGTACGGAGGAGGTTGATTTCAGATCGACTGCCTCGCAGATCTCACGGACTGCCGGCGGGTAGCCGCGTTTCAGGATCTCCTCTTTGATGTAATCGAGTATCTGCTGTTGTTTTGCCGTGATTTTGCCATATCCCATAAATATCTTCCTTATCCTTTCTGTCGGCTGTTCCAGTATAAGCTTCTATGCCCATCATAGCACAGTGGGACCGGAAAAGCAAACATATATTCAGAATATTTGTTCGATTTTTTATCATAAAAGTATTGACATCCGAAAATATGTTCGATATAATACAAACCATAGAGAACGTTTGTTCACAACAGATGTTCGGTTTTCAGAAGGATGAGGTGAACAGTCATGGGATACCATAGTATGCGCCATATGAGAACGGAAGATGTAAGAAGCGAGCGAAGGATTCTGAAGAACCGGATCCGGAGACAGCGGGAGATGAAGAAGAATTTTTTGATCCTGATCATGACGGTATGCCTGATCGTGACGGGTTCCCTGTCGCTGAGCGGTTTTCGCGCAAACGCGAAGGACGACGCTGCGGAGACGTCCTACAAATATTATAAGAGCGTTTTTGTCGGGAACAACGATACGCTCTGGTCCCTCGCAAAAGAATATATGGATGAAACGCACTATGATTCCATCGCGGATTATATTGGAGAAGTGAGGAGTATCAACGGACTGCCGGATGATACGATCCGCTATGGAACATATCTGATCGTGCCGTACTACGACAGCGAGTATAGAGAAATGTGACAGGTCAGACGATCCTGCATATAGGGTGGATCTTGTGATAGACGGAGAGAGGAGAAAGCCTTTGACGGGCTGCGCCGCGTGACGAAACGGGGAGATTATGCGCAGCCGCCGAAGGCTTTCTCCAGTTTCAACTCGTTTTATTTTCTGCGCGCTTATTTCTTTTCCCGCAGCCTTACCTTGTCCGCAGCGTAACGTCTGCGTTCCTCTTCCAGCGCGGCGTAGTGTTTTCGGGTTGTGTTGACGTCCTTGTGGCCAAGCACGTCGGCTACCAGATAGATATCGCCCGTCTCGCGGTACAAGGATGTGCCGTAGGTGCTCCTGAGCTTGTGCGGCGTGATCTTCTTGAGTCCCGTCACGGTGGAAGCGTATTTTTTGACCATATTCTCCACCGCCCGGACAGAGATCCGTCGGTTCTGTATGGACAGAAAGAGAGCGTTTTCATGTCCGGTCTGAGGAACGATGTTACGTCGTTCTTCCAGATAAGAGCGCAGGGCTTCCTCCACCTCTTCACCGAAATAAACTACGGCCTCATAGCCGCCTTTTCTGCGGATCTTAATGCCGCCGTTTTTGAAATCTACATCGTTGATATCCAGGCCGACACACTCGGAGACGCGGATACCGGTTCCCAACAGCAGGGTGAGCAGCGCGACGTCTCTCGTTCTGGTAGCTTTGTGAAACCGCTGCTGCGCTTTTGTCAGTCCGGTGCCGTCCTCCGCCTGATCGAGCAGAATCGCGACTTCGTCCGCATCCAGGCGGACAATCGCCTTCTCGTGCAGTTTCGGAAGCGGGACGAGCTGCGCCGGATTGTTCTTGATCAGTTCGGATTCAAAATAATAATTGTAGAAACTTCTGAGAGAACACAGCTTGCGCTTCTTGCCACGCTCATCATTGGTATAAATCTTGCCGTCCTTTTCATAATAGGAGAGATATTCCGTGTATTCCTCGATATCCTCCCGCGTGATCATGTCCAGGAGAGACAGCGGGAAATCGCGGATCTCCATGCGGTTGCAATAGCTGTTCTTTTCGTGCAGATATTCAAAAAACACACGGATGTCATAGGCGTAGGCCAGGCGTGTCCTGGCGGACGTGTTCTCGGTGATTCCGCGGAAAAACTGCCTGCAGAAAGCGGGCAGCGTTTCTACGACCTCGCGCATTTTCTGCACATTGCCGATGTTCTGCTGATCGTGATAATTGTTGTTGTTCTTTGCATCCATCAGAGTTTCCATCCCTCCAATCCGCCGCCGCGGACAGCGGTAAACATTCTCTCGCTGACGCCAGGCGCTTCCAGATTCATCTCCCGCAGGAGAGTTTTGACGTACTCCCGTCTGGTATGGCCGTCCGCCGGGCAGGGACTCTTGACGACGGGAATATGATATTTATGTACGAAGCCGATAATGTCCGCCTCCTGCATATAGATGAGAGGGCGGATCACGGTGATATCCGTGCGGTCCAGATAGGTGACGGGCCGGAAGGTATGGAACCGGCCCTCGTAAATCAGGGACAGCATCATAGTCTCCACGACATCGTCCCTGTGATGCGCGTATGCGACTTTGCCGCAGCCGGCAGCCTTCATGGCGTCATTCAGCGCGCCCTTGCGCATCTTGGCGCACAGGGAACAGGGGTTGGACTCCCTGCGGTCGTCAAAGACAATCCTGGCAATATCGGTCCTGATCACATGATATTCCACTCCGAGAGAGGCGCACAGGCCGCGGATCCCGTCCAGGTTCAGGTTGTCAAACCCCAAGTCCACCGTTACGGCGCACAGCTCGAAAGGAATCGGATAGAAGCGTCTGAGGCCGGCCAGGGCATGAAGCAGCGTCAGGCTGTCCTTGCCGCCGGAAATTCCGACGGCGATCCTGTCATTCGCCTCGATCATATGATAGTCGTCTATTGCCTTGCGCGTCCGGCTGTAAATCTGCTGCAAATTCATGGCTGCGTGTCCTCTCACGGGATATTTTGTATATCAACGTATCTATTATACAAAATATTCGGTGTGTTGGCATTATTTTTTTAAAAAGATAATGCAGAACATGAAAAAAATGGTATACTAAAAGTAATTACATGTCAGCGGAGTGGGGGAGCATATATGAAATTCAGATTTGACAAAAAATATTTGTACTGGGGAATCACTGCGTTCCTTGTGATCGCGGCGAGCATCCTCTTTTATTATGTCCTGTTTCACAGTGAGAACTTATCCGACAGACTGAGCGCGTTTATTGGGATCTCCATGCCGATCATAGACGGTTTTGTGCTGGCGTATCTGATGACGCCGGTGTTAAACAAGATAGAAAGGTGCATCATCCAGCCGGTCTATGAGAAGGCCAAACTGCCCATGACGCCCAAGAACAGGCGCAGAATGAGGAGCCTGTCCATCCTGGCGACCATCGTGCTCGTGCTGGTGATCCTCTACGAGTTTTTCGGGCTGATCATCCCGGAACTGGTCCGCAGCATCCAGAGCATCATTTTCCAGTTCCCCATGTATATCAACAATCTCAGCAACTGGGCCATGGGACTGATGAAGAACAACCCTGATCTGGAACAGGTCGTAAACTCTCTGATCGATCAGTATTCTTCCAAAATCCTGGACTATATCAACAGCAATCTGCTCCCGAATGTCCAGAATCTGATCAAGACGCTTTCCTCGAGCGTGATCGGCGTCTTCCGGGCCCTGTGGAATTTTGTGATCGGTTTTATCATCTCCATCTATGTGCTCGGCAGCAAGGAAAAATTTGCCGGACAGGCAAAGAAGATCGCCTATGCGCTGTTCGACCGCAAGACGGGCAATGAGGTGATCTCAAATTTTCGCTTTATCCACAGCACGTTTATCGGTTTTATCGGCGGCAAGATTGTGGATTCCATCATCATCGGCATTATCTGTTTTATCTGCACAACGATCATAGGAACTCCCTATGCGATCCTGGTGAGCGTGATCGTGGGCGTGACGAATGTGATCCCGTTCTTCGGGCCGTGGATCGGCGGCGTGCCGAGCGCTCTGCTCGTCCTGATGGTCGACCCGATCCAGGCGCTGTACTTTATCATCCTGATCCTTGTGATCCAGCAGTTTGACGGCAATATCCTCGGGCCGAAGATCCTCGGCGATTCTACCGGCCTGTCGGGTTTCTGGGTTATCTTCGCAATCACGATTTTCGGCGGCCTGTTCGGTGTGCTCGGCATGGTGGTAGGCGTGCCGATCTTCGCGGTGTTCTACGCGGGCGTCAAGGCGCTGGTAAGCCGTTTCCTGCATAAAAAAGGACTGCCGACTTCCACGGAACCGTACCTCACGGTGGGCAGCATTGACGATACGAGCCAGTTCTGCGAATATGTCCGGCCTGAGAAAGAGAGACAGCCGAGGCAGTTCGGCAGAAAGAAGGCCGACGCCAAAAAAGAGGAGCGGCAGTAGCGCATGAGCAGTATTTTGATCGTCAATCCGATTCTGTACACGGCGGAGACAAACGATATTCCGAAGACCGCTTCCATTAAGGACGCCATGATCTACACGCTTGGAATGGGATTTGTGCAAAACGGCCATCGGGTTACGCTGATCGCAGCCGCAGATTACAGGCCGGTGGAAGAGGAGCAGTATGATTTTGAAGTGATTTTTCTGCGGACCGCCTGCAGGAAACTGTTTCTTCCGCGCTGCCTGCCGTATATGCCCGGACTGCGTTCTTATCTGAAAGCGCACGCGGAATATGATCTGATCATCACAAGCGAAGTCTTCGCGCCCTGGTCCTTCACGGCAGTCAGGCTGTATCCGGATAAGACGGTCGTCTGGCACGAGCTTGCCGGTCATAACCGTATGCTGCACAGGCTTCCTTCGCTATTCTGGTACCATATCGTAGCGCGGTTCCTGATGCGGAAGGCCTATGTGATTCCCCGCTCTGAAGCAGCAGGAACTTTTATCGCACAGTTTATGAGACATGTCGGCGGCACAGCTATCGATCACGGCATCGATCTTGAACGGCTGGACGGCTTTTTGGAGACGCCCGCAGGAACGGCGCCTAAGAAAAATCAATTTGCCGTTGTCTCCCAGCTGATCCCGCGCAAAAGGATCGACAATACAATCGAACAGTTCGCCGCGTTTTACAGAGACGGCCATGAAGACTACCGGCTGTATGTGATCGGGGACGGCGAAGAGCGGGAGAGACTTCAGAAACAGGTACAAGCAGATAGACTGACTGAGTCGGTCATATTCTGCGGGAAACTGCCGCACAGAGAAATGTTTCCGATTCTGGCCGCTTCCAAAGCCCTTCTCATATCCACTGAAAAAGACAACAATATGGTGTCGATCTCCGAGAGTATCGCGGCGGGCACGCCTGTAGTGACCACCTCCGTCCCTTATAACGCGGCCTGTGTCGCGCGAAAGAAGCTGGGAATCGTTGCGGACGGCTGGGACGCCTCGGCCCTTGAGCGGATCTGCAGCGACAATGAGACGTATGTGAAAAACTGCATGTCGTACCGCAAAAAACTGTCCAACCGGTACTGTGCGGAACAGTTCCTGCGTTGTCCTGGCGATAGAACAGGGAGGCGATAACGATGGAAAAGCAGCGGCAAAAAATTATTTTCGTCCTGCCGGACATGCCAGGCGGCGGCACAGAGCGCGTCGTAGCGATGCTTGCCAATGAATATGCGGGGAGAGGATATCCTGTCGCCATCCTGCTGTTTGCAGGCAGCCGGACCGCGTATCCGCTGGATGAGCGGGTCGAGGTCTTTATCGCGGGACAGGCTTCCGGCGGCAATCCGTTGATTCAGCTGCGTCGGCTTGTCAAAATGAGGCGCTTCTATCGGGCGAACGCAGGCTGCCATATTTTTGCGTTCAGCGTCAGGGGCAGCATTTTCTCCGTGCTTGCGGCGGCAGGAATCCCTCACGGTTTTCTCGTGTCGGAGCGGAACGATCCCTCCCGCATGTCGGGTAAGAGACTGCGGGACTGGTCCTACGGCAGAGCGGACAGGATCGTCCTGCAGACGGAAGATATGAAAAAATGTTTTCCGGAACGTATCCGCAAAAAGTCCGTCGTGATTCCCAATCCCGTGGCAGATCATGTGCCGGAGCCTTATGCGGGAGAGCGCAGAAAGCGCATTGTCTCGGTCGGCAGATTACAGCCGCAGAAGAATCATAAGTTATTGCTGGACGCGTTCGCGGCTTTCCATAAAGTACACGCCGACTATGAACTGCATATTTTCGGGGTCGGGGAGCTGAAGGACGACCTGAAAAGACAGGCGGAGGCGCTTGGAATCGACGGCGCCGTCTTCCTGAGAGGCTTCTCGGACAACGTGCAGGAGGAGATGCGGGACAGCGCCATGTTCGTGCTGTCGTCGGATTATGAGGGAATCTCCAATTCCATGATCGAGGCGCTCTCTATGGGGGTGCCCGTCATCTCTACGGACTGTCCCGTGGGCGGTTCGCGCGCCTATATCGAAGACGGCGTGAGCGGCCTTTTGACCCCCGTGGGGGATGCGCAGGCGCTGACGGCGGCCATGTTCAGGATCGCGGAGCATCCGGACTTATCGCGCAGTCTCTCCGCAAACGGCGCCAGGATCAGGGAAAAGTACAGCCTGAAAAAGATTGCCGACCGGTTCTTGGAGGAGGCGGGGATTTTGCACTAAGGAGGAGATAGAAAATGTCGTATCTTTCCTATGCGTTTGTGTTATTTACGGCATTGGTTGTCGGAATCTATTACAGGATACCGAAATCCGGACAGTGGCGGCTACTTTTGGCGGCCAGTCTGGTTTTCTACTGCAGCTTCGGACCGCTTTACCTTCTCTGCCCGCTGGCCTCCGCCCTCGTCACATGGGGCGGTGCGAGACTTCTGGCCTGTAGGGGGGGGGGATAAAGCGAAAGTCCGCTTCCGGTCTTCTGCTTATCCTGCTCCTGGTGAATCTGGGAACGCTCTTCGCGCTGAAATGGGCCGGCATGGAGACGGCGCTCATAAACAGAATCTTTCATACCAATTTCGCCTGGCGGATATTTCTGCCGCTGGGGATCTCTTTCTTTACTTTCCAGAATGCCGCTTATCTGATTGACGTTTACCGGGGCGACATCCCCGCGGAAGAAAATTTCTGGCAGTATCTGCTCTATGCGATTTATTTTCCCTGCATCGTGTCCGGCCCGATCAACCGCTATCCGCAGATGAAACAGCAGTTTTTCAGCGCGCATACTTTTCAGAAAGACGCCTTCTACAGCGCGCTTTTGCGTATTCTGTACGGCCAGCTCAAAAAAATGGTGCTCGCGGACAGAGCGGCGGTATTCGTCAATGAAGTGTTCGACCGCTATTATATGTACCGCGGTCTGTTCGTCTTGTTTGCGGTCGTGCTTTTTTCCATACAACTCTATATGGACTTCAGCGGCTGCATGGATATTGTCATCGGCGTGTCTGAACTTTTCGGCGTCCGCATGCGCGAAAATTTCAACGCTCCCTACAGCGCCGGGAGCGTTGCCGACTTCTGGCGAAGATGGCATATGTCCCTGACCTCCTGGTTCCGGGACTACCTGTATATTCCGCTCGGCGGCAACCGCAGAGGGAAGTGCAGGAAATATCTGAACATCATGATCGTCTTTCTCTTCTGCGGCGCATGGCACGGCGCAGGATTTACCTATCTGGTATGGGGTGGATTGAACGGCTTATACCAGATCGCGGGAGATCTGACTTGCAGCGTCAGACGGCGCGTGTGCAGTTTTTTAGGATTGGATGAAGAGAGCGTCGGCGCCGTTCTCAGGAAGCGCTTGACAACGATCGCACTGGTCGAACTCGGCTGGCTGTTTTTCAGAGCCAACGGCATACAGGAAGCCTTGATCATGCTGCGGCGCATGGTGTCGGGATGGAACCCCTGGATTCTGTCGGACGGTTCCCTGTATGAAGCCGGACTGGATCTGTGGGATTTCCTGATTCTCATTACAGGCACAGCGATCGTAGGACTTTTGTCACATCTTGGACAAAAGCGGGATCTGCACGGCGTTTTTGTCAGACAAAGCTGGCTGTTTCAGGCCGCCGTCGTTCTTTTCGCGATGGCCGTATGGTATCTGTTCGGCGTATACGGCCCGCAGATAGCCGCCGCAGACTTTATCTATTACAATTTCTGAGAAAAGAGGACAGAAACATGAGAAAAGGCATTCGGTATCTGCTTGTCCTGCTGGCGGCTGTCCTGCTGTTCGGACGGCTTGGCAGCGTATTGGAGCCAAACTATGACGGGAATCTGGCATTTCAGGGCTTTTACAGGCTGGAACGGGATACGGCGGATGTGGTTTTCTACGGAAGCAGTCATGTCTATGCGGGAATCAACGTGATCGATTTGTGGGATCATTACGGGATCAGCGCGTACAATATGGCAGGAACCATGCAGACCTTGTGGAATTCGTATTACAATATGCAGGAAACTCTGAAATATCAGACGCCCCGCGTGATGGTCGTCGATCTGTACGGCGCGCTGATCGAAGAGGAGTATTATACGCCTACCAACGTCATTAAAAATGCGGACAGTATGCGCTTTTCCGTGAACAAAATACGGAATATCTGGAGCAGTGTGCCCCACGACCAATTTCTCTCGTATATTCTGTCCTACCCGCTGCGGCATGACCATTATGAGAGCCTGGAGAAGGCGAATTATATCGACGGCGCAGGCGATATCGGCGGCAAATGGTATAAGGGCTTTCAACCGGTCTTCGGCGTGACAGAGTACGGGGCGCTTCCTGCAGTGGCGGAACCTGTGCAGCCCAGAGAGCCGTTTTGGAAAAACCGGGAATACCTGAATAAAATGGTAGCGCTGGCAAAAGAAAACCACATCCAGCTGCTTTTTACCGTCGTGCCCTATGAAAGCTGGCAGGCGGAAGACGAGGCGGTTTATCGGTGGATCGAAGCGTTTGCCGAAGAGAACGGGGTATCCTTTATCAACGGAAACCAACATCTGGACAAGATGGGTTTCGACGCCAAAACAGATTATGCGGAAGCGTCCCATCTGAATTACAGCGGCGCATGCAAATTCACGGAATATATCGGAGAGATCCTGCAGGACGGTTTTGCGCTGGAAGATCACCGCGGCGAGAAGCGCTGTCAGTCATGGCAGAACTACAGCGACTGCTGGGCGGCATATCAGAAGGATCTTGCCCTGACCGAAATTGACGGCGCAGAAGACTATATGGAGGCGCTGCGGGCTGCACAAGAGAATTATATCGTGTTTGTCTCCCTGGACAATCATTACAGACAGAACCCTTATACGGCGGCCCTGCGGACATTGTCGGAAAACGTACCGGAAGACTTTGAAAATAACGGCACTTATGTGATAGACGGCGGAAATCTTCTGTACCGCACGCCGGATGAACCGGAATATTTGTGGTGCAGGGAGACGGATTCTCTGGATATTGCGATTGTCAGGACCTATGGCGGCGAAATGCAGCTTCTTGTGAACAACACCCAGCAGAACAATCATTTCAGCGATGTGTCCATCACCGTATATGACAAGATAAACGACAGACTGGCGGATTCTGTCACCTATAACAGCGATGGAGGGCTTGTGCGCTGAATCTGACCTGAAATCAATGGACGCTTTTCTGTATTTAAAACCAGTCATCCGGCGAAAATGTTTATGTAATTGAAAGTAAGTATCGTTTTTGATATACTCAAAAAGAAGCATCTGCGGCTGGCTTGATCAGAATCTCCAAAACTGAGGAGACATTCAAATATATTGCAGCAGAGAGGAGGCGCGGCAGAATGGATTTCGTAAAGGAACTTCAGGATCTGAGATATCTGGACTGGACCGATACCAAAATGTCCCCGGGAACTCCTGGATGTTTCCTGAAAGCTTACGACGAGAAGGGCAGCGAGCGATACTATTATAAACTGTCAAATTATGATAGTTACAGAGGCGTTTTCGGGCATGAGTGCGTGAATGAACTCATTGTCTCCAGATTGCTGGATATTCTGAAAGTGGAGCATTTGCAGTACCGCCTGATTCACGCAACGATCGCTGTTGACGGGCAGGAAATAGAGACATACGTGAACAGATCCGTCAATTTTCGGAAAAAAAAAGAACGCAAACAACCGCTTGACGTCTATTATGAATTAAACAGAGAAAAGGATGAAAAACCTCTTGATTTTGCGCGTCGTATGGGTTGGAGAGACTATTTTGACAGGATGATGGCTGTGGACTACCTGATTTGTAATCGGGACCGGCACGGCGCAAACATTGAGATTCTTGTAGATGAGAATAATACCGCGAGGCCTGCGCCTCTTTTCGATCACGGAGTCTCTCTGCTCTTTTCCTGCTATTCTGATATAACGGAGATCCAAAAGTTTGATATATTTGCGGACAGGCCGGTTCAGAGTTTCATCGGTTCAAAATCTCTGGCGTATAATTTGCGTTTTCTTCCGAGAGAGCAAAAGATATTTGACGGTACTTTGCAGGAATCCGACAGAGAAAAACTGCTTGGGGATTTAGACATGGTTCTGCAGAAAGAGCATCTGCAAAAAATATGGGAAATGATTTGGGGACGATGGGAGAGATATGTACAAATTTGCAATCAGGAATAGAGCTTATCAGGATAAAACCGTCGGGTATCTGTACTACGATGAGACTGAAGAAACATACCGAATTGAGATTCCGCCCGATGTGAAGAGCGCGGAGGCGCCAATGATTCTTTCTGATTTTATCCAGAAAGGCAAAAGAGAGATCGACAGCCGATGGAGCCTGCGCTGGGTGCAGGAGCGTGTAACGCCGCCGGAGCGCCAGAATATCGGCCAGATATTGAAAAACAACGGCATGAAGTTTTACAGTGAATTTCCGCTCCTTTTAAAAAATCAGGGGCGAAGCTGCCAGGATGAGTGCTATATCGAACAGATAGGGTGATAGTAAATCGGTATTCAGAATCACGCGTTTGGAGGAAACAATTTTATGAAAAAAGCAATCATCCTGCTTGCCATTCTTATGAGCATGGCCGGGTTGATGGCTTGTGCAGCAGACAGTATGAATACTTCTGGCGCATCAGCCTCGGACAGACCGGAAAAAATGTATGAGGACGTCGCGGTTGACGATCTCAGGCAGATTCATATAAGCGGCAGCGCCTTGTCTGTTGTGATCCGGCGCAGTAAAAGCGAAAACCTGGAATTTTATAACGGAGACTTGAATCCGGCTCATACCTATACCGTCCGCTGCGACAGAGATGGCGCGACGCTCGACATTGAACTCGTGATGGGGAACCCTGAAAATGACAATGACGTTCTCGGTTCCCCTATGATTGGCATACCGCAAAAAGAATTTGATAAAATTGAAATAGCTGGCAATTTCAGACAGGTTTCTTTAGATGCGATCGATTCAGATGTGTTGATTTATGCGGACGATTCCCATGTGAATCTTAATTTGGAGGCCGATTATTTGAATCATAATATTACGGTGGACGGTTCAGAATCAGATACCTTCAGAAGCGTTTCCGTTTATTTTGACAAATTTCCCGACAATGTAAAGATGGACTTAAACTTAATTGAGGGCGGTACAATCAATGATACAGATAATGTACTGAAAGAGAATGGGCTTGAATCAGGCTCCGGGAAACCGGTCATAAGCATAAATGGCGCGCAGGAAATAAGCGTTTATAGTTATGAATAAAACTTTTAACGACAAACTTTTTATGCCAGGATAAGAGATTTCTCCAGAGAAAATTGAAAAACAGTTATTTCGAAACAAAACGCCGACACAAGAAAGGAATTGCATTTTATGAAAAAAGAAGAATTGTATGCGCAGTTTAGAGAAAAGTACGCTGACCTGAAAAAAGCTTTAACCGGAACAAACGAGACGGAAATGAAAGAATTGTCCCTGGAAGTGCATGCTATGGTGCATCCGGCGGAAATATCTGGAAGAGCGGAAAAAACGATCGCGGATTATGTCTTGGAGTATATGCTGGCGGGAAATCAGAATGCGGTGGTGCCGAGAGAGGATCATGACGTGGACTTGCACTATGCGGGGACGAACAGGGTTCCCCTGTGCTGGCAGCTCTGGCACACATACCGCATTGAAGATTTGGTGAGCAATATTCTGATGGCAAATCAAAATCAAATCTTTAACACAGATTGGCAGAAGAAAATCGGCTCCCCGATTACGGATACCGGAAACGCACTTACCTTTGAAGAGGCGGCGGAGTTTGGCAAAAAACTGAATGTCTTCGCGCTCCGCGATTATATGATGGCAGTAGGGAAAAATACGCGAAGCATATTAGAATCCCTGACACTGGAAGAGATACAGTCCATGGTGCCGGAGGAATGGGTGATGCGGATCCTGGAAGAGGGCGGTGTGACTACAGATTTCCGTTCTGTGTGGCTCCTGGTATTTTGGGGAAGACTTACGAGAGGCGGTATGATTTTGACGCCTATGACCAGGCATCATATGATGCATCTGCCGCCTTGTCTGAATCATTTGCCGATATTGGATGAATAATTACTTTATATTAAGAAAATCAGAAACGCTAATGATACGTGGATCGGTTATAGACGATTCCAAGAAATCTTTATCTCCGGTAAGGAACAAATCTACTCAGGAAAGGCAGATTTCCCGTGAAGATATGGAAACGATCATCGAGGCGGGAACCTATGCGCCAAACGCCGGAGGCGGCCAGCGCAGCATCGTTGTCGGTGTCCGAAATGCGTCTTTTACGGAGAAAATCGACAGGCTGAACGTCGCCCGGTTCGACCGCTCCAAGCTCTCCGGCAGTTATGTCTCCGCCGACCAGCCCAGCATCATCGACGATCCGACCATGAAAAACGACTTCTATGGCGCTCCCGCGGTCTGTGTCGTTTTTGCCATGAAAATTTTTCTTTACAGTATCCCGGACGCTTTCTGCTGTGCCGAAAACATGGTGCTGATGGCGGCGGAGCTTGGTATTTCCTCCTGCATCATCGCAAGGGGTGAGGAAACCTTTGGCAATGAAACCGGCGCGGCATTTCTCCGGGAGTGGAATATCCCTGATAACTATATTGCCCGCTGCTTTGTAATATTGGGATATTGTGACGGTGAATATCCGCAGCCGAAGCCGAGAAAAACATATAGAAACAAGATTGGAGGTGGTTTGTAATTGTTTACAAGGATGACGGTTACAAAACCTACAGGGAATTACTCAGATAATATAAGACGGCTTCGAGAGGTGCTGGGCAGCGCGGACGCCGTTGTGGTGGGAGCGGGAGCAGGCTTGTCTGCCGCGGCTGGATTTACCTATACCGGAGAACGGTTTCAGCGGTATTTCTCCGACTTCGCCGATAAATACGGCTTTCACGATATGTATTCCGGCGGCTTTTATCCGTTTCCCGCGTTGGAAGAATTTTGGGCGTATTGGAGCCGGTATATCTTCATCAACCGTTATATGGATGCGCCTAAATCGGTCTACAGCGATCTGCTGTCGTTGATTCATGACAAAGATTATTTTGTGATCACCACGAATGTGGATCATTGTTTTCAGAAAGCAGGCGTAGATAAAAATCGGCTATTCTATACACAGGGCGATTACGGCCTGTTCCAATGCTCAGAGCCGTGCTGTCAGGAAACCTTTGATAATGAGAACATGATTCGGCAGATGAAAGAGCAGCAGAAGAATATGCGGATTCCTTCTGAACTTCTTCCTGTCTGCCCGCATTGCGGCAGGCCAATGACGATGAATCTCCGCGCTGACGACAAGTTTGTGGAAGATGCGGGCTGGCACCGGGCGGCAGAACGTTACGAGGATTTCCTGCGGACACGGGGACAGCAAAAGATTTTGTTCCTAGAGCTGGGCGTCGGCTACAATACGCCAGCCATTATCAAATATCCATTCTGGCGTATGACCGCGGCCAATCTAGGGGCCACATACGCCTGTATAAATTATAGAGAAGTGATATGCCCGGAAGAGACCGCAGGCAGAAGTATTGTAATCAATACGGATATTGGGGCGGTCATAAGTGTATTGCTTGGTGAATCAGATGATTTGGATGAATGGTAATATCAAAGGCATGTAATTAACTAAAAAAGAAAGGTATGTGAATTGTCCCGGATTTTATATAGAATTCGGGACAATAATTTTTATCAATATTTCAGAAAGTGTGATATGTTCTACGCTGCGATTTTTTCGGAAATAATCAGAATAGCAAAAAAATAAAATAATACATATCAAAAGTGCAAAACAACATACGTCAAAAACACAAAATAAATGTTGACGAGGTCTGTTTTAAATACTATAATTGGATAAAAATAAGTGATTATGTTGGGAACATGTATTATGGGAGAATATTTACCAAGAGTGGTAGATGAAGAACTTGATTTGCGTATGGCGGCTTTTGGGGCTACTCTGATCATAGGTCCTAAGTGGTGTGGAAAAACTACTACAGGTGAACAAAAGGCAAAAAGCAT
>CANQTL010000039.1 GCA_947626775.1 uncultured Lachnospiraceae bacterium
GAAAAAAATAGGCTCAGAGAAACCATTTTCATAGCGTTTTGTGCCTGAGCGAAGCGAAAGGAATGGATATAAAGATGAAAACGATGGATGGCATCAAAGAGAGTATACAAAAGTATCTCGAGGGAGACGGAAACGCGTTTGAGACAATCTATAAGTTATCTTATGCCTATCTGCATACCTGCGTAATCCACGTGGTTAAGGACGAGGACGCGGCGCAGGATATTCTGCAGGAGACTTATATTGAGATCTGCAGGAAAATGGGACAGCTGCGGGACCCGGAAAGCTTCCTGGCGTGGGCAGCCATGATCGCGAACCGGAAATGTTTCGCCCTGCTGAAGCAGAGGAACCGTGAGATCCTAGCGCCGGACGGCGTGGACCAGACGGATTTCTTCGATAATATCGCGGACGATGAAGACTACATTCCGGAGAGTTTCGCACAGAGACAGGAAAAACAGAGACTGATGCGTGAGATCGTGGACGATCTGACGGATATGCAGCGGCTGTGCGTGATCGCCTTTTTCTACAACCAGATCCCGCAGGAGGAGATCGCCAGAGAACTGGGAATCCCCGTTAATACGGTTAAATCCCATATCAACAGAGCGAAGGCCAGAATCCGGGACGCGGTGGTGGAACTGGATGAGAAGAAAGGGACGAGACTTTATTCTCTGGCGCCTTTCCTGCTGCTGCTTCTGGGCGCGGAAGCGGAAGCCTGCGAGGTTCCTGCCATGTCAGACAGGATCGCCGAAGAAGCGGGTGTAAAGACCTCGGACAGAGCCGGAAATACCGCAGATAAGGCGGAAGACGCCGCGGACGGCGCCGGAACTGCAGACGGGACTGATAGCGCTGCAGGTATGGAAAAGATCGCAGGCCTGCCGAAAGCGGTGCCGCTGTCTGTGGCGGCAGTCGCGGTCGTCGCCGGAGTCGCGGGTATCGTTTTCCTCACGCGGCCTAAGGACGCCGGGACAGGCGGGGAGGAGGCTGCCGTGACGCAGGAGAGCGAGACGGCGGAAGAACAGCCAGCGGAGGAAGAAAATCCGCAGAATGTGACAGCGTCAGAGACGGACGAGACGGCCGCACAGGAAGCGTCCGGGGAACAGGAGACAACCGGCGGGCAGGGACAGCTCCGGGAACTGACAGCTCTGTCAGAAATGGAATACGAAAGCTACGGCAGCGCGTACGGCGGCGTGATGCCGGTGATGCAGGACGGTCTGTGGGGGATCTCGGACTATGAGGGGAATCTGGTCGTGCCCTGCGAGTACGACGGTTTCTATGCTGCGCCGGACAAGCTGGGGAACACGGTGCTCTATCAAAACAGCGCTTCCGGGGAGACGGATGAATTTGCCGAATTCGGCGGAGGCAGGGAGTATGTGCTCCTGGACAAGGAAGGAAACATCCTCTACCAGGGACCCGATGAAGTGAAGGCGTCCGGCGGTATGTACATCACCATGCACCGCGGGGATGACAGCGATACGGTGGAATACCATCGTCTGGACGGCAGCCTGACATTTTCGCTGGAAGAAGCGTGGGGCGTAGCGGATATCAATACATATTACGACGGCATTTCCTATGTGTATGACTCCATTCATTCGGGCACTTCCTCGGGGATGACGCCAGCCGACAAGGGTCCGAAAGAGGGAGACATCCCATCGCGGATCGGCAGCGTGGACAGTCAGGGAGAAGTGTCCTGGCAGGACGATCCCGCCTACTATGACTGGTGGGACAAGGTCAATGCGATGATAGATGAAGCGGCGCAGCATGCGGACAATGGGATGATAGCAGACGGCAGAGGTATCAGCTTCTACGAAGGCAGGGCGCCGATCTCGACCATCAATCACGGCTACTATGTCACGGGCAGTTCTTTCGATGAGCCGGGCTATCTTAACGTCTACGACGAGACAGGAGAACGCACGGCACAGCTGGATTATTTCCACTTCTCTGCGGACGGAAACGGCGGCGTCACCTATGACGAAAGTGTCTATGACGAGGGCAGCATGTACCGCGGCTATTATGTGGACGGCGGGTATCTCTGGAATTACGGGCCGCACATGGTGTTCATGATTCAGGATCAGAATGTGCTGGTGGATTTCTCGAAAAACACCGAGAAAGAAGGCGTGAATGCGGAGCAGATCGTCACGGCAGTCTACGACTATATCAGCATGGCGGACGAGAAATACTGGCTCGTACAGTCTGAGGATCAGTACGGTTATATCGATCACGACGGGAACGAAGTGGGGCTGTTCGAGGACGCGAGCGCTTTTTCAGACGGATATGCGCTGATCATAGAAGACGGAGAAGTCTGGCTGATCGACGAGGAAATGAACAGGCTGCAGGATCTGGGACAGGGTTATTCCGTTGTGACCGCAGGAGAACTCTTTCGGGTTTCGTCGGGGGATAAGGTTCTGTTCTATCAGATATCATAATTTCTGAGACAGAAGGCATACAGCAATCAAGAAAAACCAGAAAAATACGGAAGGGGAGAAGAGCATGAAAAAGAAACTTACAGCAATGATGATGGCAGCGGCTGTACTACTTGGCTTGTCAGCCTGCGGCAGCGCGGCGGACAGCGGCAATGAAGCACAGACCGGGGAAACGCAGCAGGCGGCGGAAGCCGAAACGGAAGAAGGGCAGGAGACGGAAGAGCAGGCCGCGGAAGCGGAAAGCGAAACCGAGGAACCTCAACTGCCGGAGGAGGAAGAGGCACAGGAGGATGAAAACCGGCCGACGCTCAGCAGTGAGGATGAGCAGCTGATTGAGGAAGCGGCAGGCATAGACGAGGCCAACGCGGAGGACCAGGGAACCTGCGGAGATGATCTCAGATGGTATTTCGCCAACAATATTCTGGTGATCCGGGGCACAGGCGAGATGTCGGAATGTCCGTGGGCGGAGAGCCATATCGATGATATCTACTCCGTAGTTGTCGAGGAGGGCTGTACCGGTATCTGTGAGGGAGCTTTCCAGGATCCGGTTGAGTGGGACGAGGATTATAATGTAACACACTACTCCCAGTTAAGCAGAGCAGTGCTGCCGGATACTCTCGTTACCATTGGCGATGACGCTTTTTGTGAATGTGAAAAGCTGACTGATATCATTATCCCGGACAGCGTAACCACCATTGGCGAGTGGGCTTTTGGAGATACGGGTCTTACCGATATCTATATTCCTGACGGTGTGACGACGATCGGTGCTTATGCTTTTGCCGGAACGGGTATCACCAGTGTCAGCATTCCTGACAGTGTAACCTATCTCAGCGGGTTTGACGGAACAGGGATTACCGACATCACCATTCCTGACAGCGTCACAGAAATCGGTTTTGATGCTTTCTATAATACAGGGATTACCGATATTACCATTCCTGACAGTGTAACCACCATTAACGAGGGTGCTTTCAGTGGTACGGGCATAACCAGTATCACTATTCCTGACAGTGTCACCACGATTGGCTTGAGCGCTTTCAGCAGTACAGGCATCACCAGTGTCAGCATTCCTGACAGTGTAACCTATCTCAGCGGGTTTGACGGAACAGGGATTACCGACATCACTATTCCGAACAGTGTAACTACCCTTGGTCAGTATGCTTTCGCTTATTGTGACATAACCGATATTACCATTCCTGACAGTGTCACAACGATTGAAGCATCTGCTTTCTGGGGCTGTTTTGAATTAAACAGTATTGACATTCCCGAGAGCGTAACGGAAATTGGTTATGAGGCTTTCAAATATTGTGAAAACCTGACTGATGTTACCATTCCAAACGCGAATGCAAGGATCCATCCGGCTGCTTTTAACACGGGCACGAAAGTGACGATCGGCGGCACGGAAATGACGTGGGACGAGAACGGCGCCGGCTGGAACTGGTAATTTCATCACGCCGGAGAACGAGAATGAACTGATGAAAAGAAAGGGGCTGTTGCAAAATAGATGAATCATCTATGGAGCGGCAGCTCCCTTTTTATTGACCCAAACAAATATGAAAAATAACCCATTTACTATAAATGTAAAGAAATGATGAAATCAAGCTTTGAACAAATCTGCGTGTGTTCCTGTGTCAATCAACGTTAATGTCAGGATATCGTCTTCAATCAGATAGATGAGCAGCCAATCCGGCTGAATGTGGCACTCTCTGAAGCCTTTATAGTTCCCGCTTAGCGGGTGATCTTTATATTTGGGTTCCAATGGTATACCACGCAGCAAATTTTCTACGACCGAATCCAGCAAACCGATATCCAGGCCTCTTTTTTGAGCAAGTTTTAAACTGCGCTTAAATCTTCCGGACAGCACTAAGCTATATTTCATCGTTCAAATCCTCTAATGCTTCCCTGAAACTGCTATAATGTCTGGTATTGGGGTCACGACTGATCTGTTTTGCCTCATCCATCGCCGCGATGACTTCCGGCTTAAATTCCGGGTATCTCACATCGAAGGGAATACCGCCTCGTAACACAATTTGTTTCAGGAACATGTTGACTGCATCTGAGAGATTGATTCCCAGCCCTTCCAGAAGTTCTACCGCCTGCTTTTTTGTTGTCTCATCTATTCTTATCTGTGTGGGAACTGTAGCCATATGACGCACCTCGCTTTTCTTTACCATACTACAATATGATATACAGTGTCAATACAAATGATACGGGCTTCCGGATCCCGGCTGAATGGCAGGTGAGCCGTTTATGCCGTACGCTGTTTGACACGTTTATAACGGTTGTGTAAAAGTGTGCTTACTTGCGTCGAGACATCATCTGCGGTGTTAATACGTAAAAAAATCTTTCTTTTTGCGCTTGCCTTCGGCTTTGCCCGGAGAGGGGAGTTCTACATCTTTGGACTGGAAAATATCTCTGTCTTCCCCGCATAGATCGATCAGCGCGGCAATGCTCCGTATTTTATCAATACCCGCTGTCCCGATACAAATGCCGGTACCAATTTCAAAATATCGGCAAGATTTAAAATAGGACGGCATCTCGTCTGTCCTGTTGACGGGATCCTCATAGTTTGTTTTTGAGACAAAATACATCCCCTTCTGATTTTCCAAACCATCCACTATGTCCGGATGCTTCAGTAATACTTTTACAAACACGTTAAGCATCATGTCAGTCAAGTTATCGGTGTATTCCTGACCATAAAGCGAGTATGTATATTTTTTCCGTGTCCGGGGAGAAGTCACATCACCTGTGTTGTCCTCAACCTCTATGTTGTTTTCATCCTCTGCGTTGTCCTCAATACTTGTGCTGTCGTCAACGCTTGTATTGTCCTCAATACTTGTATTGTCTTCAACACTTGTGCTGTCTTCATCCTCTGTGCTGCCCAAGTCGTCTTCGAAGACATCCAATGCGCCGTTTCTGACAATCTCCTGGATTGTATTGCGCAGAGTACTGATCGGCTTTGAAAAATAATAATCCTGGAGTTGGCCGGATTTTTTCAGTATCTTTTCAAATGACTCTACCAAATTCATAACTGAAAACCGTCCGGCGTCTATATCATCCAGATAATCGATGCGTATGCTGTGTATCTCCTTTTCAAAGAGATAATTGTCTTCGCTTTGCATTAATTTTTTCAGTTTTTTTCCGGATATTTGCGGTTAAACTTGAAGAATTGCGGCAATGGACGTATAATATAAAATGCGTATCGTTATTTAGACAATCGGTGACAGCTATGGCGACAGAAGAAAAGAGAGAAGTCGTAATCGACGACGGAAGAATTGAAGCGATAGAGGAATTCCAGTCTCCCGAGACACTGTACGAGGAGCTTATTACCCGTGTGCGCAGATATCATCCGTCCGACGATATCTCTCTGATCGAAAAAGCCTACCGGACCGCTTATGAGGCGCACAGGGATCAGGTGCGCAAGTCGGGAGAACCCTATATCATCCATCCTCTGTGCGTGGCGATCATCCTGGCGGATCTGGAGATGGATAAGGAGACGATCGTCGCGGGGCTTCTTCACGATGTGGTCGAGGATACGATCATGACCGATGAGCAGATCGAGGAGATGTTCGGGTCGGACGTGGCGCTTCTGGTGGACGGCGTCACTAAACTGGAGAAGCTGAATTTCCACGGCGCAAACCACGGCGACAAGGACGCGGAGAAGCTGGAGCGGCAGGCGGAGAATCTGCGCAAGATGTTCCTTGCCATGGCGAAGGACATCCGCGTGATTCTGATCAAGCTGGCGGACCGTCTGCACAATATGCGGACGCTGCAGCACATGCGCCCGGACAGGCAGCAGGATATCGCCCGGGAGACGCTGGACATCTATTCGCCGATTGCGCTCAGGCTCGGCATCTCCAAGATCAAGGTGGAGCTGGATGATCTCTCGCTCAAATATCTGGAGCCCGAGGCATACTACGATCTGGTGGACAAGATTGCGATTCGCAAGAGCGTGCGGGAACAGTATATCCAGACGATCGTGGACGAGGTCAGCGAGCACATTGAGCGCGCGGGCATCAAGGCGGAGATCGACGGGCGCATCAAACACTTTTTCAGCATCTACAAGAAGATGAAGAACCAGAACAAGACCATAGACCAGATCTATGATCTGTTCGCGGTGCGCATCATCGTGGATACGGTGCAGGACTGCTACGCGGCGTTAGGCGTGATTCATGAGATGTATAAGCCGATCCCAGGGCGGTTCAAGGATTATATCGCCATGCCGAAGGCGAATATGTACCAGTCTCTGCACACGACGCTGATCGGCACGAGCGGACAGCCTTTTGAGATTCAGATACGGACCTACGAAATGCACAAGGCGGCGGAGTACGGTATCGCCGCGCACTGGAAATACAAGGAAGCTTCCGACGGCAAGAAGGTGGAGGGCCAGGAAGAGGAAAAGCTGACCTGGCTGCGTCAGATTCTGGAATGGCAGCAGACGGCGGAGGATAACAGGGAGTTCATGAACCTTTTAAAGAGCGACTTGAATCTGTTCTCCGACCATGTGTACTGCTTCACACCCACGGGCGAGGTGAAGAATCTGCCGGCGGGCTCCACGACGATCGATTTTGCCTACAGTATCCACACGGCGGTGGGCAACCGGATGATCGGCGCCAGAGTCAACGGGAAACTGGTGACGATTGACTACGAGTTGAAGAACGGCGACCGCGTGGAGATCATGACGTCCCAGAACTCCAAGGGGCCGAGCCGCGACTGGCTGAATGTCGCCAAGAGCACGCAGGCGAGGAACAAGATCAACCAGTGGTTCAAACAGGAGCTGAAAGAAGACAATATCGCCAAGGGCAAGGAACTGATCGCGGATTACTGCAAGGCGAAGAGCATCAATCCGCCGGATATTTTTATCCCTAAGTACGAGGAGGCCGTCATGAAGAAATACGGCTTCCAGGACTGGGATTCCGTGCTGGCGGCTGTCGGGCACGGCGGGCTTAAAGAAGGACAGATCATCAACCGCATGCAGGAGATGTATGACGGCGACCACCGTAAGGAAATGACTGACGCGGAGGTCATGTCGGCGGTGGAAGAGAGCGCTCAGGCGGGCAGAAATAAGACGGCGAACAGCACGAGCGGTATCATCGTCAAGGGGATACACGACGTGGCGGTGCGTTTCTCCAAGTGCTGCAGTCCCGTGCCGGGTGATGAGATCGTCGGTTTTGTCACGAGGGGCAGAGGCATTTCCATCCACAGGACGGACTGTCTGAATATCATGAATCTGCCGGAGATCGACCGCAACCGCCTGATCGATGCGGAGTGGCAGCAGGCGGAGCAGACGTCGGGCAAGTATCAGGTGGAGATCAGTATCTTCGCAAACAACCGGAACGGCCTGCTGGCGGATATCTCCAGGGCGCTGACGGAGAAAGATATCGATATCCTGTCGCTGAATACGAGAGTCAGCAAGCAGGGTACGGCGACGATTATGGTGAGCTTCGAGATCGGCGGCAGGGAGGAACTGCAGCGGATCGTCGATAAGATCAATACTATCGAGAGCGTCATTGACATCGAGAGAACGACGGGCTGACGCAGACGGCAAAAGGCGGGAAAAGAGTATGGCGGATTTGAAGATTGGAAGATTGGTAATCGGCAGTGTACAGACAAACTGCTATTTTGTGTACCGCGAAGGGGAGAAGGACGTCATCTTTTTCGATCCGGCGGACAGGGGCGACTATCTCTATGAGACGCTGCGGGAGAAGGGATTCAGCGTCAGGGGGATTCTGCTCACGCACGCGCACTTTGATCACATCTGGGGCTGCGACAGGCTGCGGAAGCTGTCAGGAGCGCCGCTCTATGCCTGTGAGGCGGAGAAGCCTTTGTGCGAGGACGCGGACACCAACGTGTCCGCACAGACGGGGAGACCCTGCACGGTGATCCCGGACCGCTACCTGAAAGACGGCGAGGAGATCTCCATAGCGGGCATGACGTGCCGTCTGATCGCCACGCCGGGCCACACGGTGGGGAGCTGCTGTTACTATTTCGAGGAGGCCGGCTTCCTGATTGCGGGCGACACGCTCTTCGCGGAGTCTGTCGGGCGGACGGATCTGGCTACGGGCAGCATGGGGGATCTGGTGCGCTCCATCAAAGACAAACTGTTTCTGCTGCCGGACGACACGAAAGTCTATCCCGGCCACGGCGACAGCACTACCATCGGGCATGAGAAACAGTACAACCCCTTTGTGCAGTGACGTCAGGCGGCGGGCAGAATAGAAGAAAGCGGAACCGATCACGGGAAGGCGGCTATGACCGCCTTGCTTTGTATATATTAGGAAGATAATATGACGACTGACAGGACAGACAGGCAGACACAGATCCGGGAGCTGGCGGCACAGATTATGGGGCTCGCCCATGACGGGCTTATCATCAACATGCGGTTCCTGGACACAGCGCTGTCCAGACTGAAGACAGAGTGCAGGGAGCGGACGGGGGCGCATCTGTATGACGGCGAAACCCTGTACTATGATCCGGCGCTGCTTTTGAGACAGTATAAAAATGAGCCGCATTACGCGGCAAGGCTCTATCTGCACACTCTGCTGCACTGCATCTTCTATCACGGTTTTGGGGCGGATAAGCTGGAACCGGCGTACTGGGACATGGCGACGGACATCGCGGTGGAGAGCACGATAGCGGACATGGATCTGCATCTTACAAGGCTGTCGTCGGACGATATGCTGCGGGATAGGCTGGAGGTGCTCGGCAGACAGGCGGGCGGCCTGACGGCGGAGAAACTTTACCGGCATTTCCGAATTGAGGAGCCTTCCGAGAGAGCGAAGGAGGAGTGGCATAAGCTGTGCCACTACGACGAGCACATCTACTGGGACAGAAAAGAAGAACTGGAGCTGTCTCAGGCGGAGTGGCGCAGGATCAGCGAGCGCATCAAGGCGGATCTGAAGAGTTTCAGCAGGGATAAGAACAACGCGGAGAGCATGGAACAGAATCTGCGGGAGGCGACGAGGGAGCGGTATGACTATACGGATTTCCTGCGCAGATTTATGGTATCAGGGGAGTCCATGCAGATCAACGACGACGAGTTCGACTATATCTACTATACTTACGGGCTCGACACCTATGGCAACATGCCGCTGGTGGAGCCTCTGGAATATAAGGACAGCAATAAGATCAAAGATTTCGTCATCGCGCTGGACACCTCGGCTTCCTGCCGGGGCAGGATTGTGCAGGCTTTTCTGCAGAAGACTTACAACATCATGCAGGAGAGCGAGAACTTTTTTCACAGGATCAACGTGCATATCATTCAGTGCGACAGCGAGGTCAGGCAGGATATAAAAATTACGGAGAGAAGAGAGTTTGACGCCTTTATGGAACAGGGGAAGCTCACGGGGTTCGGCTCCACGGATTTCAGGCCGGTGTTTGAGTATGTGGAGACGCTGAGGGAAGCCGGGGAGTTCGACGAACTGAAGGGCCTGCTCTATTTTACGGACGGTTACGGGGTCTACCCGGCCAGTATGCCGGATTACGACGTGGCGTTTGTGTTCCTGCACGAGGATGAGAATGCGCCGAAGGTGCCGCCCTGGGCGATCCGGATCGTGCTGGACGAAGAAGAACTGGAGGAGGACGCGGAGGCGGCGACTGCCGCACAGCCGCGGTGAGACGGGAAACATGAATATCAGGGAAGCGAAAAAATATATCAGGGATTCGGTAAGGCTCTATCTGAAAAAGGACGAGGACGGGGAATACCGTATCCCGGTCGTCAGGCAGAGACCCATCTTCCTGCTGGGCGCGCCGGGTATCGGCAAGACGGCGGTGATGGAGCAGATTGCACAGGAGCTGGGCATCGCGCTGGTGTCTTACTCCATGACCCACCACACGAGACAGTCCGCGCTGGGACTTCCTTTTATCACGCACAGGGAGTACGGGGGCGTTCCCTGCGACGTGACGGAGTACACGATGAGCGAGATCATCGCCTCGATCCATGATGTGATGGCGGAAAGCGGCATCAGGGAGGGGATTCTGTTCCTCGACGAGATCAACTGTGTGTCGGAGACGCTGGCGCCCTCCATGCTCCAGTTTCTGCAGTACAAGGTGTTCGGCAGGCACCGCGTCCCGGAGGGCTGGGTGATCGTGACGGCGGGGAATCCGCCGGAGTACAACAAGTCCGTCCGCGAGTTTGACGTAGTCACGCTGGATCGTTTGAAAATATTGGAGGTGGAGGCCGACTACGGGGTCTGGAGAGAGTATGCCAGAGAGAGGGGCGTGCACACGGCGATCCTGAATTATCTGGATATGAAGCAGGACGATTTCTATCAAGTGGAGACGACGGTGCGCGGCAGGAGTTATATCACGGCCCGCGGCTGGGAGGATCTGTCCGGAATGCTCTGCCTCTATGAGGAGGAGGGGCTTGCGGTGGAGGACGCCCTCGTGGGACAGTATCTGCGCAATGAGAGAGTCGTCAGGGAGTTCACGGCCTACTATGACTTGTACCGGAAGTATCAGGATGACTATAAGGCGGAGGAGATCCTCGAAGGGATTGTCAGTGAGCAGACGAAAGACAAGGCGCGGAAGGCGGACTTCGACGAACGGCTGTCTCTGATGGGGATGCTCATAGACAAGATCCAGCAGGAAATTCGACAGAATATTCTCGGCTCCGAAGTGCTCGGCGAACTGATGAAGCCTTTGCGGGCGCTGAAAGCGAAGGCGGAGGCAGGCGCGGGCGCAGACGAGCTGGAGGAGCTTGCCGGAAAGCAGGCGCAGGCGAGACAGAGCGCTATGGATGCGCTGCAGAAGGCGGGCGCTCTGTCGGATCGGGAGAGGCGGAAAGGCCGTTATATTGTCAGATATCTGACGGACTGTGAGCGGCTGATCAGGCTGGGCGACAGGACGGACGCCGAAGCGGCGTTTGCAGCTGTCAAGGATAAGTTCGACGCGAATGTGGCGGGTTACAAGCAGGATACCGGCGCGGTGCAGGACAGACTGCACTGGCTGTTCCGATTTGTGGAGGACGTCTTTGGCTCCGGTAGCGAAATGCTGATTCTCGTGACCGAATGCACCGTGCAGCCGGACTGCGCGAAATTTATCGGCATGTACGGCTGCGAGGACTATGCGCGGCACAATGAGGAGCTGATGCTGACGGAGCGGAGCGATATTCTTCTCACCCGGATCGAAGAGCTGGAGATATAGAGATGCAGATGAGAGATTTGGATACCGGACACGGCGCGCTGCAGTATGTCGTGTCGGGGGAGACGGCGCAGATTGTCGCATACCGCGGCGCGGACACGGAGCTTACGGTTCCGGACCGGATCGAGGGCTGCGCGGTGACAGGGATCGGCAGGAAGGCCTTCCTGAGCAGCAAGACGCTCAGACAGATCGCGCTGCCTGCGTCCGTCGTACGGATCGACGACTGGGCGTTCGCCTGCTGTTCCAAACTGCATAAGCTCAGTCTGCCCTACCGCCGCATGGAGATCGGGCAGGGGATTTTCAGGGACTGTTTTGCGCTTGCGCAGATCGCGGACAGGAATGCTGGCGGACAGGAGCGGAGGCCTGACGACGTTGCCTGGCTGCTGGCGGCTGTCACGGGACGGCTGGATGCGTTCTACCTGTTTGATCTCGAGAACGCCGGGTCGGACGAGTGGTTCGCGCGGTGGGACAGCCGCATGATGGACGTGATGGAGCGGGCGGACGAGGAAGGGTTTTCGAAGATGCTGCTGTGCGGCGAGGAGGACTACGGCAGCAGGGAGAACAATATCGACTACTACAGGGAGCAGCGGAGAAGAGAGAAGGTCAGGCTGGCGATGCTGCGCCTGATGCATGATTACAGGCTGGAGGAAGACGTGCGCGGGCGGCTGCGGGAGTATCTGCTTTCGCACATCAAAGGCTGCGGGACGGAGGAGACGTGGAAGGTTATTCTGGAAGAGCATGGGGACGAGCTGGAATACTATCGTTTTCTGACGGGGCTTGGAGGCGTGAACGCCGATAATTTTCAGCCGATGCTGGAGGATATGGGAGACCGGCATGCGGAGATGAAAGCCTATCTGATCAGGTATCACAGAGAGGCGCATGCGGCTGAGGACGCCTTCGCGGTGTTTGCGCTGTGAGAAGACGTAAAAATTTTTATTGCGCAAGCGGGTTTTCTGTGATAAGATAAAATCTGCTTGATACAGGAGGTGTGTGTATGGGAGCACTGAGAATTACTTTGACGGTTATCTTCATATTGGTGTGTATCGCGCTTGTGATACTGGTATTGATGCAGGAGGGAAAGACAGCCGGGCTCGGCGCAGTGAGCGGCGCGGCTGAGACATATTGGGGCAAGAACAAAGGGCGTTCCATGGAGGGCAAGCTGGTGAAGATTACGACGGGTCTGGCGGTTGTATTTCTGCTGCTGGCGATTGTCCTGAATCTGAATATCTTCTGATGCAGCGATATCCGGTCGGTGGATAGCGGGCAGATCACGAAGCAAGCCGTTTGGCTTGCTTTTTTGACGCAGCGTTCATTGAGGGACGGGAGGCCGGCTGCGGTGGCGGTTATGGATGCGAAACAGTGGGAGAGAAGGAAAAATTTAATATGCGAGCTGGTCGCGGACGACTCCTATGCGCCGATGAAGGAGAAGGAGCTGGCGGCGTTTATGCAGGTATCTAAGGAAGAACGGGACGGTCTGCGGGAACTTTTGCGGACGCTGCTCGCAGAGGGAAAGATCCGGCTCAACGCACAGGGACGCTATGTGAAACCGGGAGAAGACCGGCTTGTCGGTACCTTTGTCGCCAATGCCAAAGGGTTCGGCTTCGTGGAGATCGAGGGCAGAGAGGAAGATCTGTATATTCCGGAAGACAGGACGGGCGGCGCGTTCCATCAGGACAGGGTACAGGTGGCGCTCCTGCCAGGGCGGCGGGCGAAGCGGCAGGAGGCGGAGGTCGTCTGCGTCCTGGAACACGGCATGAAACGGCTTGTCGGCACCTACGACCACGCGGGCGGCTTTGGTTTCGTCATACCGGACGACCACAGGGTTGGCACGGATATCTTCGTGCCGAAGGAGCGTTCTAAGGGCGCGGTCACGGGGCATAAGGTAGTAGTGGAACTGACGGCTTACGGGGACGGCGGCCACAAGCCGGAGGGCCGGGTTGTGGAGATCCTGGGACATGAGAATGATCCGGGCGTGGATATTCTCTCTATCGTCAGGGCTTACGGCCTGCCGGAGGAGTTCGGCGAGAAAGTGCTGAACCAGGCGGAGCGCGTGCCGGAGGAGATCTTAGAAGCGGACATGGCGGGACGCATGGATCTGCGAAATTTGCAGATGGTGACGATAGACGGCGAGGACGCGAAGGATCTGGACGACGCGGTGAGTCTGTATCTCGACGGGGAAGGACTGTATCATCTGGGCGTGCACATCGCGGATGTGAGCAATTATGTGCAGGAAAACTCGGCGCTCGACAGAGAGGCGCTTGCGCGCGGCACCAGCGTATATCTGGCGGACCGTGTGATTCCCATGCTGCCCCACAGACTGTCGAACGGGATCTGCTCCCTGAATCAGGGCGTGGACCGTCTGGCTTTGAGCTGTCTGATGACGATAGACGGACGGGGCGAGGTGACGGACTATCAGATCGCGGAGACGGTCGTACGAGTGGACAGGAGAATGACTTATACTGCCGTCAGAAAAATTCTGGAAGAGCATGACGAGACGGAACGGCAGGAGTACGAAGCGCTCGTGCCGATGTTCGAGAAAATGGAGGAACTGGCGACCATCCTGCGCGAAAGGCGCCACAGGCGCGGCTCGATCGATTTCGATTTCGCGGAGAGCAGGATTCTGATGGACGAGGACGGCAGGCCCCTGGAGATCCGGCCATATGAGCGCAGCGTGGCGACGAAACTCATCGAAGATTTCATGCTGATCGCCAACGAGACAGTGGCGCAGCATTTCTTCTGGCTGGAACTGCCCTTCGTCTACCGCACCCACGAGAAACCCGATCCCGACAGGATCATGCGGCTGTCGGCCTTCATCCGCAATTTCGGCTACCACATCAGGCTGACGGGCGAGGAAGTCCACCCGAAAGAGCTGCAGAAACTTCTGGACAGGATCGCGGGTACAGACGAGGAGACGCTGATTAGCCGTCTGGCGCTGCGCAGCATGAAACAGGCGAAATATACGGTGGACTGCACGGGACATTTCGGACTGGCGTGCCGGTATTACTGCCACTTTACCTCGCCTATCAGACGCTACCCGGATCTGCAGATCCACCGCATCATCAAAGAGCAGCTGCGCGGCAGGCTGCGGGAGGAGCGCATCGAACATTACGCGCAGAAGCTGCCTGAAGTGGCGGCGCAGGCTTCCCGGACAGAGCGGCGCGCACAGGAGGCGGAGCGGGAGACCGTGAAGCTGAAGAAGGCACAGTATATGGAGGAACATATCGGGGAAGTCTATGAGGGCGTGATCTCGGGAATTACCCAGTGGGGCGTTTATGTAGAACTGCCGAACACGGTGGAGGGTCTGATCCACGTAGCGGTCCTGCCGGGAGATTACTACTACTATGATGAGGAAGCCTACGAGATGGTGGGACGGGACACGGGCCGGCGCTTTCGGCTCGGCGAGCGCGTTGCCGTACAGGTCAGGGATGTGGACAGGGCTCTGCGGACGGTCGATTTCACGCTGTTTGAGGAAGAAGAAATGTAGATGTCGCAGAAGGCAGGCATAGCGCCGGGAACTGTGAAAGAAGGTGAGAAAATGGCGAAAGAGGCTATGAAGCTGGTGGCCAACAACAAGAAGGCCTATCATGATTTTTTCATAGAAGACAAGTACGAAGCGGGACTGGAACTGCACGGCACGGAGGTGAAATCCCTGCGCATGGGCAAGTGCAGCGTCAAGGAGGCGTTCGTGCGGATCGAGAACGGGGAGGCCTATGTCTACGGCATGAATATCAGCCCCTATGAGAAGGGTAATATTTTCAATAAGGATCCGCTGCGCGTGCGCAAACTCCTGCTCCACAAGTACGAGATCAATAAGCTCGCCGGCAGGATGGCCGAGCAGGGCTATACCATCGTCCCTCTCCAGGTCTACTTCAAGGACGGTCGGGCCAAGATCGAAATCGGCCTCGCCAAGGGCAAGAAGCTCTACGACAAGAGGCAGGACATCGCAAAGAAGGATCTGCGCAGGGAGCACGAGCGGGAATTCAAGATCAGGAATCTGTAGGCGGCGTTCGGGGTGAGAACTTTCGGAGGAGGGAGGGATCCCAATTTTTAAGAAATTCTTTATACAAAAACAGTGACCAAAACGGCGCGCTGTGTTATACTATCAATAAGAATATGGGCCAGTCAAGGTTTCGACAGGGGTCTTGCAGCTGGAGAAGCTATCCGCAGGCGATGCGTCAAATCGCAAAATTAAACACAAACGCTGAAGATAATTTAGCATACGCTGCCTAAGGGCAGCTGTCCGCCTTAGTGCACCTGCACATTAAGAATCGGGCATCGATCATGCAGGAAACGACGCGGGGACGCCTCTTACCCGCGGGCGTATCAGAGGCTACTGAGCACACCGGGGTGTCTGCCTCCTGACGTGTGAGGGAATGTGGAGCAATCCGCAATGACAGAATATGATAGTAGAAGGACAGGGAATGGGCTTTTGGACACGGGTTCGACTCCCGTCTGGTCCACTACAGCAACAGAAACAGAGTGCGGACAATATGCTCAATGTAAATACTTCAGGCAATTTGACGTAATCTGATTAAATTTCCTTGCAGATAAAAAGCGCATATGCTATAATTTCAGCAGGCGGAACAGAAAGACGAAATATCCAAGGTAACACAGCGAAAAACCCTAGAGGTTCGCTCTCTGGGGTTTTTCTATGCCGTTTCGGGTAGGTGGCTTATTCCCAAGGCTGGCTACCGATCACTCTCCGTTCAACCATTTGCATATGTAGTAGGCGACTACACTTGCCATAACGGAGATTAAGAAAGACGAAATTACATTCAAGATAACTCCCCCCCTTTCTCTACCTGTCTAGGGGCAGTAGCGAAGATATTCTACCATAATTTGACAAAATATGCACGTTCACGTAACGGGATAACGCTCTGCATGAAAATCCACCTTTATTTTCCCCGCCATTCATGGTATGATTACCTTGGTTTCCGATGATTGATGCGGCCGGGACGGCCATGGAAGAACGGGGAGTGTCACATGGACAAAAACGAAGAGGAACTGGTCGTAGGCGGCTACCGGTTCGGCACGGTGGCGGACGCCGAGACTGCCAGGATGGAACAGAAGAAAGTGGTGAGCGTGGAACAGCACCTGGATTACCACAATCCGCAGAACGTGCTGCTTGTCTACAACAAGGCGATCGACAACAAGGTGTTCCTGACGCCCATCGGCATGGCTTATCTGCACAGGATGCAGACGCAGCTTGCAAAGTGCGGCATTCCCCAGGAGAAGATCAGGCCGATCCCGCTGTACGCCACGTTCAGCAATAAGACCGCGAACAACAGCTCCATACGAAAGAGTCTGGAGACGCGGCTGCCCAGGGACGAGTACAAGGGACGATTCCTCTCATCCGTGATTGTCAACATCCTGCTGGCCGTCGCGCTGGCGGCGCTGGTGCTCGTCTCGCTGCAGAGCGAGGTGCCGACGATCGTGAATTACAGGACGGCGGTGGTGAACGAGTACTCCGAGTGGGAGCAGGAGCTTCACGAGAGGGAACAGGCGGTCCGCGAGGCGGAGCGGGCGCTCAACATTACACCGGAATAGAGTTTGGACAGAAAGCGGACACAGGCGTTTCTTTTCGCCGGTGTCCGTTTTGGCGTGCGCGGGAGAATACGGGTTCTTTCATACAGGACACAATTTGTACATATTTATATTGTATACTGGATGCGTTCAGCGAGCGGCGCGGCAAAAAGCCGGCGTACAGGGGAAGGTGTGTTTATGGAGAAACGTAAGATTATGGTGGTGGACGATGAGAGCCGGATGCGCAAGCTGGTAAAGGATTTTCTGACGAAAAGCGGATATGACGTCGTGGAGGCTGCGGACGGCGCGGAGGCTGTGGATCTCTTTTTTGCGCAGAATGACATTGCGCTGATCATACTGGACGTGATGATGCCCAGGATGGACGGCTGGCAGGTGTGCAGGGAGATACGGGAATACTCTAAAGTTCCGATCATCATGCTGACCGCAAAGTCGGACGAGCGGGACGAACTGCAGGGCTTTGAACTCGGCGTGGACGAGTATATCTCCAAGCCTTTCAGCCCGAAGATTCTGGTGGCCAGAGTGGAGGCGATTCTGCGCAGGACGAGCCAGAGCAGCGCCGGAGAAGTGATCCGGGCGGGCGGCATCACGATCGACAAGACGGCGCACAGCGTGTCGGTGGACGAAGAGCCGGTTGAACTCAGTTACAAGGAGTTTGAGCTTTTGACTTATTTTGTGGAGAACAAGGGGATCGCCCTGTCCCGCGAGAAGATCCTGAACAGCGTGTGGAACTACGACTATTTCGGCGACGCCAGGACGATCGATACGCATGTCAAGAAGCTGCGCAGCAAACTCGGCCGGGCCGGGGATATGATCAAGACGATCTGGGGACTCGGCTATAAATTTGAAGAGGGGACCTGAGGCGGATTGCGGCGGGAATGTCCTGCCGTTTGCGACGTATAACGGTTCTTTGCGACAGGGCTCTTGACAATGCGTTCAGGATCAATATAATAAATGGCGGCAGAAAAAGAACGCTGATTTTTGAAAAAATAATGGTAGAAATCCGGCATGGCGCCGTGAGGAGGAAGATAAGATGAGAGGACAAAACAAGAAACCGTGGAAGAAAGGGATCTCTCTTTTGACGGCGGCCGCGTGCGTATGCACCCTGCTGGCCGGCTGCGGACAGACGGAGGGAGAAGCGGAGGAAGAGGCGACAGGCGAGGTGATTCCGGTTCAGGTGCAGCTGCCCGAAAGCGGTTCCCTGACTCTCAGCAACGAATTCATAGGTACGATCAGCCCGGAGGAATCCGTGTATGTGATCCCGATGGTCTCTGCGGAGGTGACGGAAACGAACGTCTCCGTCGGGGATGCGGTGAAGGCCGGGGACGTGCTGTGCCGGCTCGACGACGAGGCGGCCAGGCTGCAGCTCGCCAGCGCGCAGGCGCAGTATGACAGCGCGGCCGCGGGAGTCAACTCCGCGGAGGTCGGCTATGAGATGGCCCAGGCCCAGTACAACAGCACGGCGGCCCAGCTGGACGCGCAGATGGGCGGACAGAAGAATCTGCAGATGTACCAGCTGCAGATCCAGAAAGAAAATGTAGAGCGCGCGATAGACGATATCTACAAGCAGAAGGACGATCTGGCGGAACAGCGGCAGGACGCCAAGGACGACCGCGATGAGCTCAGGGGCGACAGGGACGAGGCCAGGGAGGCGCTGGAACAGGCGCAGGCGGCGTATATCGCGGCGCGGGCGCGGGTGACATATCTGGAACCGACGACTGCTGAGGAGCAGGAAAAGCTTACGGGGACTAATGGCCCGTACTATAATAAGCAGACGGAGTATGAGTACGATCTGAAACAGGCCAAGAGCGCCCTTGCGGAGGCGCAGGCCGCTTTTGAGCAGGCGGCCACGGCTGCGGGGCAGGCGTCCGCGGCCTATGAGCAGGCCAAGGCCGGCATTGAATCCATCGACGACGGGCAGGAGCAGCTGGACGATTCTCTGGCGGACGCTTATAAGCAGCTGGAGCAGGCGGAGGCCGTCATGAACATCACCGGGGAACAGGTGTACGAGGACACCCAGAAAGTGGTCGACGCTAACAAGGCGGCGGCGGCGCTCGGCATCGATTCCGCGGAGGCGACCGTGAACTCCGCCAAGGTCGGCATGGAGGGCGCACAGGTCGCGGTGGACAGCGCGGAATACCAGCTGGATATGTACACGCTGACGGCGCCCATTGACGGCGTGATCGAGGCGGTGAATGTGAATGTGCACGATCTCGCCTCGCCCGGGACGCCCGCCTATGTGATTTCCAACAAGGGCGCGATGACGGTCACTTTCTATGTCAGCGAGGGAGTGCGCAACACGCTCGCGGTCGGACAGAAGATCAGCGTGGACAGAAACGGCAAGCTGTACAGCGCGGCGATCACGGAGATCGGCAGTATGATCGATCAGACGACGGGACTCTTTATGATCAAGGCGGCGGTCAGCGGCGCGGACGAGAGCCTGCTGACGGGCTGCAGCGTCAAGGTTACGGTGGATACATACAGTCAGGACAACGCGATCCTGATTCCCTATGACGCGGTCTATTATGATGAAGAACAGGCTTATGTCTATGTGGCGGAAGACGACACCGCGAAGCGCAGAGACGTCGAGACGGGTATTTTCGACGAGCAGACGATCACGGTGCTGTCCGGGCTGACGACGGAGGATCAGCTGATCACGAGCTGGTCCGCGAATCTGCGCGAGGGCGCGGCAATTTCGATCCAGACGGCGCAGGATGACGCCACGGACGGCGAAGAGTAGGAGGGCGCGGATATGGGTTTGACAAAACTGGCTATGCGCCGGCCGATATCGACGGCGCTCGTGGTACTGGCGCTTGTGGTGTTCGGTCTGACTTCCATTGTGGGTTTCCAGCTGGAGCTTACGCCGGATCTGGAGATGCCGATGCTTGCGGCTCTCACCGTGTATCCCGGCGCGGATTCCAAGAGTGTGGAGGAACTTGTCACCAAACCGATCGAGACGGCCGGAGAGGAGCAGGACGGCGTGCTTTCCTGCATATCGGAATCGTCGGAGAATTCGTCTCTGGTCATGTTCCAGTACGAGTATGGAACGGATCTTGACGAGGCCTATCTGGACCTTCGCGCCGCGGTGGACGGGGCGCGGACCGATATGCCGAGCGGGGTGCAGGATCCGGTCATCATGGCGCTGTCGATGGATCAGATGGAGACGATGGACATCTCTGTGACGGCGGTGGGAGACAGCGACGTCCTGAGCTATGTCAACGATACGCTAGTGCCGGAGCTGGATACGATCTCCAGCGTGGCGAAGATCGACGTGTACGGCGGACGGGAAAACTATATCCGGGTGCTGCTGGACTCTCAGGCCATGCGTCAGTACGGCGTGACGATGAACACCATCGCGCAGACCATCGGGGCGATGGACTTCACCGTGCCGGCGGGAGAGGTCAGCCAGGGATCCCAGGATATTGCGATCTCCAGCTCGACGGACATCTCCGGCGTGGTGCAGATCCAGAATGTGCCGATCACCACGGCGCGCGGACAGGTGATCCCGCTCTCGGAGATCGCCCAGGTCAGTCAGAGCCAGATGGAAGCGGACACCATAAGCCGCAACAACGGGCAGGATGATATCAGTATCGCGGTCACCAAGAAGAAGACCTCCGGTACGGTGGATATGACGCGCGACGTGGAGCGGGCGCTTGAGAAGCTGCAGCAGGGCAACGACTCCGTCTCCATCGATATAACCTACAACGCCAGCGACGCCATCATTTCCTCGCTGTCGTCGGTGGCGGAGACGCTGGTGCTGGGCGTGGTTCTCTCCATGCTCGTTCTGTTTCTCTTTTTCGGCGATCTGCGGGCGAGCCTGATCGTGGGAAGCTCCATGCCGATTTCGCTGTTTGCGACCATGATCGGCATGAATATGCTGGGCTTTACGTTCAATGTGGTCACGATGGGCGCGCTGGTCATCGCCATCGGCATGATGGTGGACAGCTCCATCGTCGTGCTGGAGAGCTGTTTCAGATTTCGGGACAGGACGGAGGATTATCATGAGGCCGCGCTGAACGGAACCAACTTCGTGACGGCGTCTATCATCGCCTCCACGGTCACGACCGTGGTGGTATATCTGCCTCTGGCGACCATGCACGGCCTGTCGGGACAGCTCTTTTCGGAGCTGGGCATGACGATCATCATAGCGATGCTGACTTCGCTGATCGCGGCGATGACGATCATCCCGATCCTGTTTGCGAAATTCAAGCCGCAGGAGAAGAAGGATCTCTTTATCAACAGATTTCTGGACAAGGTGAACCACGGCTATGAAAAGATCCTGCGCAGGATCCTGTACAGGAAGAAGCTGGTGCTCGGTATCTCTGTAGCGCTTCTGATCGGGGCGTTCGCGCTCGTGAGTCAGCTCCACACGGAACTTATGCCGGCTTCGGACGAGGGAACCTTCACCATCACGGCGACTTTCCGGGCGGGCACGAAGCTGTCCGTCATGGAGGAAAAAACCGCGTTTCTGGAGGAGATGGCGGAGAACGACGCCAACATAGATCACTACACATATCAGGTGTCGGGAACTTCCGCGTCCCTGTCGGCCTATCTGGCGGACGATGCGACGATGTCCACCAGCGAGGCGGTCGAGTACTATACGAAGCAGCTGAAAGATGTGACGGATATGGACATCAGCATCGCGGCCAGCGGCGCGAGCATTTCTTCCCTGTCCGGCGGCAGCATCGAGATCGATCTGGTGGGGCGCGATCTGGACGAGTTGAAGGAAGTGGGCAAACAGGTGCAGCAGATGATGAAAGAGATTCCCGGCGTGCTCCAGACTTCCAGCAATATGGCGGATGTGTCCACCCAGGTCGAGGTCGTGGTCGATCCGCTGAAAAGCATGGCGGTCGGCCTGACGCCCGTACAGGTGGCGGGCGAGATGCGCAACGCCCTGAGCGGCGTGGATGCCGCGACGCTGGCGAAAAACGGAGAGGAATACAAGATCCGTCTGGAGTATCCGGAGGGAGAATATGACGATATGAACGCCCTGCTGAACCTGAATCTGAACACGGCCTACGGCACGCAGATTCCCCTGTCCGAGCTGGCGGAGGTGGAGTACAAGGATGCTCCGACCGCGCTGACGAGAATAGACGGCGCCTATGAGCTTGCCGTCAGGGCCAGCACGACGGAGGAAGCGCAGTATACGGCGCAGGATGCGGCCAATGCGGCGCTGGATCAGATGGTGCTTCCCAGAGGCGTGGAGCGGGAATCCAGCGAGCTGGAGGATATGATCTACGACGAGTTTACGGCGATCGTCACGGCGATCTTTACGGCGGTTTTCCTGATCTTTCTGGTCATGGCGATGCAGTTTGAGTCCCCGCGGTTTTCCGCGATGGTCATGATGAGTATTCCTTTCGCGCTGATCGGGTCTTTCGGCCTGCTGTTTATTACCGGCTCTACGCTGAGCATGGTCTCCCTGATGGGCGTGCTGATGTTGGTTGGTATTGTGGTAAATAACGGTATTCTCTATGTGGATACCGTCAACAGGCTGCGGGAGGAGATTCCGCTGGAGGACGCGCTGGTGCAGAGCGGACAGATGCGTCTGCGCCCGATCCTGATGACGACGCTGACGACGATTCTGTCCATGCTGCCGATGTCCCTGGGCCTTGGGGACGGTTCCGCCATGATGCAGGGTATGGCGCTTATCATCATCGGCGGTCTGGTGGCGTCCACCATCCTGATCCTTTTGCTTCTGCCGACCTTCTATCTGATCATTGACAAGCGGACCGTCAAGGGCGCCAGACAGGCGAAACGGGAGGCGCGCAGACAGAGAAGAGAGGCCAGGCGCCGGCGCAAAGAATAAGGGCGTGTTATGAAGTATTCGTTGAAGAGACATTTTGCGGTGATTCTCATATCGCTCGTGGCGGGCACGATTCTCCTGTGCCTTGTACTGAACAGTACGCTGCTGGAGAGGTACTATATCGACAAGAAGGTCAACGCGCTGATCGGGGCGTACGTCAGCATCAACGAGGCGTCCAACGCGGGCGATATCAATTCCGATACTTATGACATAGAACTGCAGAAAATATGCGGAAAATATAATATCAACGTTCTGGTGGCCGACAGCGATTCCGAGACGGTCAAGACGACGATGAACGATCCGAATTATGTGCTCAGAAGGCTGCTCGATAACATCATCATGGGGGTCGGGCCTGAGGACGTCCTGCGCGAGACGGACGCTTACAAGATGCAGATCGTCACGGACAGACGCACGCAGACGGAGTACATCGAGATGTGGGGCGTTCTGGACACAGGTTATCTTTTTATGATCAGAAGCGCGCTGGAGGGGATACGCGAGAGCGTGGCCATCTCGAACCGCTTTCTCACCTATGTGGGCGTGCTGGCGATCATCGTGAGCGCCTTTCTGGTGGTATGGCTGTCCAATCGGATCACGAAACCGATCCTGGAGCTGACCGCCATTTCCGAGCGCATGAAGCACCTGGACTTCAATGCCAAGTATACGGGAAACGACAAGACGGAAATCGCCGTGCTCGGCGGAAATATCAACGAGCTGTCCGAGACGCTGGAGGCGACGATCTCCGAGCTGAAGACAGCCAATAACGAGCTGATGAAGGACATCGAGAAAAAAGAGCAGATCGACGAGATGCGCAAAGAGTTTCTGTCCAATGTTTCCCATGAGCTGAAGACGCCGATCGCGCTGATCCAGGGCTACGCGGAGGGGCTGAAGGAGGGCGTCAGCGACGATGCGGAGAGCAGGGAATTCTACTGCGACGTCATTGTGGACGAGGCGTCCAAGATGAATACGATGGTCAAGCGGCTGCTCACGCTGAATCAGCTGGAATTCGGCAATCAGACGGTGAACATGGAGCGCTTCGACATCGCGGCGCTCATACGAAACTATATCGCGTCTTCGGAAATCCTTGTCAGACAAAAGGGCGTCTCGGTGCGCATGGAAGAGTACGGCGAGATTTATGTGTGGGGCGACGAGTTCGGCATTGAGGAAGTGTTTATGAATTATTTTACCAACGCCATGAATCATGTGGAGGGGGAGAAGGTCATAGACATCAGAATCGAAAAGGGCGAAGAGCGCACGCGCGTCTCCGTATTCAACACAGGCAGGCCGATTCCGGAAGAGAGCGTGGCGCATATCTGGGAAAAATTCTACAAGGTTGACAAGGCGCGCACGAGAGAGTACGGCGGCAGCGGCATCGGCCTGTCGATCGTCAAGGCAATTATGGAATCCATGCACCAGGAATACGGCGTGGTCAACTATGACAACGGCGTGGAGTTCTGGTTCACACTGGACACTGTGCGCAATCTGTGATAGAATAGGCGCGTAAGAGAAACGGAAAGCAGGCGTGTAAGAGACAGGCGCCGCGACGGCGGCATTTACGGGGGAAAGAAAAGTGAAAAGGGCAAGTGTGTTCCTGTGCGGCATTCTGGCGGCGGCTCTGCTTGCAGGCTGCGGTTCTGCGATGCCGGATCTGACACAGGAAGAGACGGATATCATATCGGAGTATGCGGTAGGCGTTCTCCTGAAATACGATAAGCATCACAGCGGTCGTCTGGTGGACACGTCCGCTTACGAGACGACGGAGGAGACGACGGAAGAAGCGGAGGAAACGCCTGAGGAGGAACAGACGGATACGGCGGAGAGCACGGAACCGGCTGCCGGGACGGAGGCGGAACCCGAGGAGATCGAGGAGGCCGAGACTGCGTCCGCGACGATAGAAGGATACTACGGCATTCCCGATTTTACATTTCAGTATACGGGTTATGATCTGACGCAGAGTTACCCTGACGGGGATTTTGACGGGGCGGAAGGCGAAGCGATGTTCTTTTCGATGGACGCGACGCCGGGCACGCAGCTTCTCGTGCTGCACTTTACGGCGACGAATACCTCCCCGGCGGATCAGACGCTGGATATGCTGGGATATGGGGCGAAGTTCCGTGTTTCGGTGAACGGCGGGCGCGGCGAGAGCGCGCTGACGACGATGCTGCTCGACGACATGGAGACGTACAGAGGCCCGGTTCCCGCAGGCGGGAGCGTAGAACTCGTCAGCATCGTGGAAGTGCCGCAGGGGACGTCGGTCGAGACGATCGACTTTACGCTGCGCGGCGGCGAGGGAAACGCCGTGATGAAATTGCAGTGAACGTATGAAAAGAAAGACCATGAGATGACAGGGGCAGCCATAAGATCCGGCGGCCTCTGTTTTTGCGGCTGCGGATATTCGGACGCTGCGCCGGAAACCGCGCGGGCAGCGGTTCCAGACATGTCGGAAACGACTGTTCCTATTATAAAAGGGATGCAAAAAAATCTTAAAAAAAATATCGATAAATCTGTTGACATTCATATTTTGGAATGCTATACTCAGATACGTTGCTGAGTAAAAAGCCAGCGATTAGAAGTTAATTCCTACTTCGCACTTTGACAAATAAACAGTAATGCAACCCTGAAGATTCTTTAAGGAAAAAGAGAAGAATAATTCAGAACGT
>CANQTL010000040.1 GCA_947626775.1 uncultured Lachnospiraceae bacterium
GCATAAGCAGTATACTTCTTGGCATTTCACACAGAAAAATCCCGCACAGATGTGCGGGACTTTGTCGACAGTCTGAAACGCCACCCGAAACCGGGTGGCGTTTTTGGTAGTCTTTCGTTCGCTTTCAACTAACCGATTAGCCAAGTAAGGACAGTGCCAACTGGTTGTTCTGGTTAGCCTGGGACAGCATCGAGGTACCAGCCTGCTGCAGGATGTTGTTGTTAGCGTACTTAACCATCTCTGTAGCGATATCGGTATCACGGATCTGTGCCTCTGCGCTCGTCGTGTTCTCAACAATGTTGTCCAGGTTGTTGATCGTGTGCTCCAGTCTGTTCTGAACGGCACCGAGGTCATTCCTCTGCTTGGAAACCTCCAGCAGCGCGTATTTAACCATTGCGTTCAGGCTTGCGAAATCTTTCTCGGTAGCGAAGGTGCTGAAAGCATCCTTGTTGAAGTTCGTGTAGAACATGGAGTAAACTGCATTCGCCGCGCCCTTGCCAAGAGTACCGATCTTATCGGTATTGCCGCCGCCGCCATAAGACTTCGCCGCATAGTTCGTTGCCGCTGCGCTGAACAGTCCTGCTACAGACATATCTCTGATGGAGATGTCGATGTGCTGGCCGGACTCTGCGCCTACCTGAAGGCCCTTGCCCTGGAACTCACCCGTCAACAGGTTCTGCTCGTTGAAGGTCGTCGTGCTCTGTACACGGTCGATCTCGCTCATCAGCTGCTGTACTTCCATCTGGATGTAGGAACGATCCGTAGAGGTCAGCGTGCCGGTCTCACCCTTGACAGCCAGCTCGTTGATACGCTGTAACATATCGTGTACTTCGTTCAGAGCGCCTTCAGCCGTCTGTACTGCGGAGATACCGTCCTGTGCGTTTGCGGAAGCCTGTGTCAGACCTCTGATCTGCCTTCTCATCTTCTCGGAAATCGCAAGACCTGCAGCATCGTCAGCCGCGCGGTTGATCTTGTAACCGGAAGACAGCTTCTCAGTTGACTTCGCCTGGGAGCTGGTCGTAAGACCAAGCATTCTGTTAGAGTTCATTGCTGTGATGTTGTGTTGTACTACCATAATTTATTCCTCCTTGAATTTAATGCAGCTTCCATGCTGCTAGTTTTTGTTTGTAACGGCCCCTCCGGCTCGTACGCTGCCTTCGGTTCCGTTACGGTTCCGCAAGTAAATTTGTTTTACTTTACTTGTAATATATATCGGGTGTTTCCCGATTTACTTTAGGGCTTTTTGCAAATTTTTTTATTTTTTTTGCGAAGCCCGTAAGTACGGTGTTTTGGCGCTATTTCTTGTTGTCGTAGAACTGCGGCGACACGAAGTTTAAGTTGTTCATATTCTTATAGTAATTTCTCGCCACCTTGCTCTTGGACGCGCCCGTGCCGATCTCGACACGTTTCTTCTTGAACTGGTTCTCCGCCAGCATCCTGTTGCGCATATTGCCCGCGTTGATCGTCACGATCTTGTCGGTGATCTGCTGGATCTGTTCTTTCATGCGCGTGATCTCGCTGCGGTAGAGCTCCTTATTGCCGATCAGCTCCCCGCGCACCCTGTCGTACACCGTCTCGAAGCCGTTGTCCAGCTGCTCCAGCTGCTCCACATAGCCGCTCTGTACGTCGATCGCCTGATCGAAGGCGTCCATGTCGAACTCCTCCCGCTTCAGGATCTCCTCCTGCACGGCGTTCTGCGCGATCATGCGGTCCAGAAGCGCGTTCTTCTTCTCAAGACTCTGCAGCAGGATCTGTGCGCTGCTCTGCTCCATACTCATACCTCTCTACGCCATATTGCATCGCTTCATCACTTCTTTCCACGTGTCCCGCAGACTGCGCAGATGCCCGTTCACCTCTTCCAGGATCTCCCGGTCCTTCTTGATGTTGGCGTCAAACAGCCGTCTGAGCACATAGACATAGATCTTGTCGAATTCCTCCGCCACCGGGTATTTCCGGTCCAGCGTATTGCGGAACTCCTCGATAATGCGCTGCGTCTTCATAATATTCGTGTGCGCTTTCTGTATATCGTTCTGGTCGATCGCCATGATCGCGATATTGCAGAACTTGATCGCTCCCTCGTAGAGCATCAGCGTCAGCTCCGCGGGGGAAGCCGTCAGGATCTTGTTCCTCTGATACTCCGCATAAGGATTCTGTACCGGCATAAGCTTGCTCCTCCCTGATCTTACTTATATGCCCGCCGTCTTATCATGACCCTCCGAACATGCTGGAGATCGAACCGCTCTTGGACTGCAGCTTCGCCATAGCCGTCTCCATCTGGGAGAACTTGGTGTACCACTTATCCATCAGCGCGTTCAGCTTATCTTCCTCCTTGGCGATCTTGTCCTTGTAATCGTCGTACTCGGCCTTCATCGTCTTGTCGTTGTATACGGTGAACACGCTTCTCGTGTTCTTGATCGCGCTCATCTTATCCGTCAGCTTGTTGTAGAGGTTGTTCGCCAGACCGGAGAAGAAATTGCCCACCGTCTCCGGGTCGGTCGCCAGCATCATCTTGAGCGTATCCGCCTCGCCCTTCACGCTGGCGTCGTCGGCGTCGCCGTTGATGTGATAGGCGTTCTTCTCGTTCTCCGCCGCGTTGAAATAGCCCAGCGTGTTGATGCCGAAATCGGACAGATACATCGTCTTGCCGTTCACCGTCGCGCCCTGCATCATAACCGTCTTGATCGAGTCGGTCAGGTCGCCCAGCGTGGAATCCCTGCGCAGCAGAGAGTCCTTGATCTTCTTCTCCCACTCCTCGATCTCGGAGTCGGCCATCTCCGCCTTCTCCTCCGAGGTCAGCGGCTCGTAGCCCTTGGACGAATCCGCGTTGTAGAGCGCGCTCATCTCGTTCATCAGGCTGTTGTACTCCTTGAAGAAGTTCTTGACCATGTCGTAGATGCCGTCCACGTCCGCGGACGTCGTGATGGTCGCCGGCGTGTCGGTCGTCTCATAGACCGTGATGTTCATGCCGTTAATGTTGAAATCATTGGTGGATGACGTAAATTCCGCGCCGTCCAGCGTGATCTTCGCGTCCTGTCCGTTCACCTTGACCGCGCCGTACCCGTCGTCGCCCCCTGCGGCAAGCTCCTGCAGAGCCGTCTTGGCATATGCCGCCTTCGCGTCGAAATCGGCCTTGACCTGCTGCTTCAGGGTCGCGGTGCCCTCTATCGTCGCATTGCCGCTCGCATCGGCTCCCGTCGTATAGAGCGTATTGTTATCGTCGATTGTCTTCTGGTTCGCGTCAAACTGCGCCTGCTTGCCCTTGACTTCGCTGAGGGTGTTGTACTGCAGCTCCAGATCGTTGAAGCTCGACTGCTTCTCGTCCACCGTCTTCTGCGCCGCGTCCACGTCGTCCTGCGACACGCTGGGATCCCCGTCCGCCAGCTTCTGCTTCAGCTCTTCCAGCTCGGTCTTGGCGTCGTCCAGATCCTTCTTCAGGCCGCCGGCGTCGTCTGCGCCGTACAGCTCGTCGTGCAGCGCCGTCTCGCCCTTCTGCTCCGCCTGCTTGTAGCTCTCGCTGCCCTTCAGTTCGTCGATCTCTTTCTGCAGGGATTCGTTCTGCGCCGTCAGGCTGTCGTTCTGCGCCTTGAGCGCCGCCGCGCGCTTCGCCATCTCCTCCGCGATCACCTTGTCGTAGGCGTCCGCGTTCTGGGGATCTAGGTAGGAAGCCCACTTCTCGTACTCCGCCTTGGTCGCGTCGTCCTTGGAAGCCAGCCCCAGCGCCTTGAGCGCCGCAAGCCCCTGCTCGTTGTCCGCCGTGATGGTGAAATCCCCCTTCGCCCCGGTCTCCGTAGAGCTCAGGAAGAATCTGTGGTTCGTCTCGTCGAAGCTCGCGGAGATGCCCGCGTCCTTCAGCTTCTGCACTACGTCGCTGATCTTCATGTCGCCGTTCAGCTTGATCGTGGTCGTCTTGCCGCCCACATTGATCTTGAAGCTCGCGTCCGCGCTGACGCCCAGCTCGCTGAGCTTCGTGTCGGCCGTGACGTTCTTCCCGTCCAGGCTGAGATCGCGTCCGGTCAGCTTGCCGGTCTTGGCGAGCTGATCCACGCTCACGCTCTGCACGCCGTCGGGCGCGTTGTTGCCCGCGATCACGCTGAGCGCGTTCGTGTTGGACACTTTCGTGGCCTTCTTCATGTAGGCGGACTGGAAACGCATGTTGTCCAGCGTATTGGTATAGAAATTATAAATCTTGGTGTTCAGCGCTTTCCACGCGTCCATCTTCCAGCTCAGCTTCGTCTGCTCCTTGACGTACTTGCTCTTCTTGACGCTCTGCGCGGAGACGAGCTCGCTGATGATGGCCTCCGTGTCCAGCCCTGAATACATACCTGTAATTCTGATCGGCATATCTTTACCCTCCTGCTATTCCTGCTAGCGTTTTTCATCGACAAGGATACCGGCCATCTCCCAGATCCGCGCGATCATATCGAGGGTCTTCTCGGGCGGAAACTCCTTGATGACTTCCTTCGTGTCCTTATCCAATATCTTGATCATAATTCTGTTCGTCTCTTCGTGAACGCCGAACACAGCTTCTTCGTTCGTGTTGTTGATCTTCTTGTTCATCTCCGCGATCATCTTCTTGAGCTGGTCGGGAGTCGCCTGGGCGTTCACCGCCGCCTGCTGCTGTCCGCCGCCGCTGCTGCTGCCCTCGCTGCCGCTCTTTTCTTCCTGAGCCTGCGTCTGCGCGACCGCCGCGGTCGTCTCGTCAACATTCACTGTCTGTCCATCTTCAGGAACTTCCGTGTTCACTGGTGCTACTGTCTGCGGTTTCACAACCGCCTGCGCCTGATAAGTCATGGCGCTGTTTAATGGTTCGATTGCCATCGCCACTCACCTCCGTGTGATTGTTTAATAGTTTGGTAGAATCGTCTCTCGATAACGCCCCTCTCTCATCCGCCCGCTTCCGTTCCTGCCAGCGGCACGAAAAATCCGCACAGCGATCAAGAGTCTCCGCGTAATCTTTGATATATATATCGGAAAATTTTTTAATATATTTAGAGAGCCGGGCGCAAAATAGCAAGAATTTTCTCAAGCTGATGCTCCCATGTATAGCGCTCCCTGACCTTGCGGTACCCGTTGGCGGCGATCGCGCGCCGCTCCTCCTCGTGTTTCAGATAATAGGAAGCCTTGTCGACCAGCTCTTCCGGCGTCCGGTAGGTCACGATCTCCCTGCCTTCCTCGAAGAGTTCCGGTATCTCCTCCTGCCAGTTGGACAGCACGAAGCCTCCGGCGCTCATCACATCGAAGATCCGGGCGGGCACGCCGCTCGCAATACTGCGCAGCGTAATGTTCAGGTTGATCCTGCTGTGCCGGAATACCCGAAGCGCCCCGTCCGCCGGAGACACCGCGGGGAAACGGCTGACGCTCTCCGGAACCCGTTCCGAATCCCACGTATACAGCCGGACGCCGAACTGCCGCGCCAGCAGATCCATCATAAGCACCCGCTCCACATTGGTCAGTTTCCGGCACAGGAACCATGTGCGGAAGAAATATTCCGCCGGCATATCGCAGGGCGGGCTGCAGAGCACCGGATTCTCCTGGCGCACCAGTTCCATAACCCCGTCCGGCAGCGTCGGTCTGTCCTGTCCGTCCCACACGAAAGCGCTGCGCTCGATCGCATCCATGAGCGTTTCCTGCAGCTGCGGCGACAGGCTTGCGGCCGCGCGGTCGTACATGTTGCCCGTATACATGCCTCCCACAAAGGACATGTCGCATCCGTACCGCCCGCTCTCGTCCGCCTCGGGAGTCAGACTTCCGCTTCGCGCGACGTCGGCCGCCAGAGGCTGATGGTAGGCGTTCTCGCCCAGCCTGCGCTTCAGCTCGCACTCTCTATAGTCAAAATAAAACAGATAGCAGTTATCGTATCCGGCTTCCGGCGCCCACGCCTGGAAGCAGGGCGAATCGGTGCACCAGACCGCATATTGAATCCCCAAGCGGTTCGTGGCGCGGGCCGCCTCGCGCGTAAAGACGTTCGAGATCACGAGGCTGTATCCGCCGTTCTTCAGAAACCGTTCCAGCTCCCTCTCCTCCTCGCTGCCCATCAGCGTCTCCATGGGTTTCTCATACATCGCGACGTCGTATCCCATGCGCGCCAACGCCAGGATGATACTCGGCATCTGTTGTTTTTCGCTTGTCGTGAACAGGATCTTCACAGGTTTCTCTCCGCCTTTCCGCCCGCGTTCCGCTTTACTTCCCGCGGACTTTCCGTTATACTTAACAGCATGGAAATACTATTCTATCGCTACAACAGCATATGCGAACCCGACGTCCTGGAGGTGTTTCGCGGTTTCGGCGTCACGGTCCTCACGGAGGAGGCCGAGATGACCGACAAGCATATCACGCCGAGACAGTGCGCCGAGAAGCTCGCCGGCTGGCTGACTTCCCACACTTTCGCCTTCGTGTTCAGCGTCAACTTCTTTCCGGCGATCTCCTATGTCTGCAATCGGTTCCGCGTGCCCTACGTGTGCTGGAGCGTGGATTCCCCGGTGCCGGAGCTCTTCTCCAACGCCCTGAAGGGCGCATGGAACCGGGTCTTTCTGTTCGACCGGGCCCAGTACGAATACTTCCGCCCCGTCAACCCGGACTGCATCTTCTATCTTCCCCTCGCCACGAACGCGAAGCGCTGGGAAGACGTCGTCCTGCACATGACCGAGGAGGACTTTAAGAAGTACGGCGCCGACGTGAGCTTCGTCGGATCGCTCTACACTGAGAAATGCCGCTACGACGCGCTCCCCAGGCAGTCCGCGGGCGGCGCTGACGCCGCGGGAAGCGGCAGGGGCCTCTCCGCGTTCACCCAGGGTTTCGTGGACGGCCTGATCGAGGCGCAGCTCCGCGTGTACGGCTGCAACTTCATCGCGGACAGTCTGCCGCAGCGCGTGATCGACGAGATCGCGGACGCCGACCCGGATTTCTACGAGGGGGAGGACACCTGCGGGGACGTACGCCGCTACCTGACCGCCCATCAATATATCGGCATGAAACTGGCGGCCATTGAGCGCGAGAGGACGCTGAACCGTCTGGCAGAGCGTTTCCGGGTGGCGCTCTACACCCGCAGCGACGTCTCGCGCCTTAGGAACGTGGACTGCCGCGGCAGCGTGCGGACGCTGACCGAGATGCCGAAGGTCTTCCACGCGAGCCGGATCAATCTGAATATGACCATGCGCCCCATCGAGACGGGGCTGTCTCTCCGCGTCTGGGACGTGCTCGGCTGCGGCGGCTTCCTGCTCACCAACTATCAGGCGGAACTCCCGGACTACTTCGAGATCGGCCACGACCTGGAAACCTACAGTTCCATGGAGGAGCTGGAGGAAAAGGTGCGGTACTATCTGTCCCACGAGGAGGAGCGGATCGAGATTGCCGTAAACGGGTATGAAAAGACCGTAAAACGCCACACCTACGAGGCGCGGATCGCGGAGATGATCCGAATTCTGAGCCAAACGGACGCCGCCCCCTAGACGTCCCGTGCACGCAGATCGGGTGGAACACCTGTCATGCCGTGTTCCGCCCGTATTCTCCCGGTTTCGGGATCCGCCCTAACCCAGCAGCCCTTTCAACGCTTCCATGCCGTCCACGTTGACCGCTTCCTTGTTGGAATCCTGAATCTGCACATATACTTCCTTACGATAGACAGGTACTTCGCGCGGTGCGCTGATGCCCAGCTTTACCTGTTCGCCCTTGATCTCCAGCACCGTGATCTCAATGTTGTTGTTGATCACGAGCGCTTCATTCTTCTTTCTGGATAAAGCTAACATCTACTCACCTGCTTTCTTCTTTAAAATATCGTAGATCGGGTACTTGACCTTATACTCGTCTCCCTCCACGATGATCTGGATCGCCTTCTTCTCGGCCGCGTTGATCACGATGGGGCCTTTCAGATTAACCGTCATCTGCGTCAGATCCTTCGGCACCGTCACGGTCACCAGAACGAGCAGCTCTTCCGGCACGATCTCGCCGATCGCGTCCAACAGCTCGTCGTCCGCCTCCGGGTTATAGTCCGGGCAGACGATCAGCGGGTCCATAACCGGCATTGCGAACGCCGGCTCCTGTATGGACTGCAGCCAGTGGATCGACTCGGTTCCCTTCTCCTCGTCGTGGACAAGGGTAAACTCCTTCAGCTCCGGAAAGCCGATGATCCCCTTGGGAAAATGTATGATCTTGTCGTCGTCGATGACAATTTCACCGAATACTTTTGTCAGAATCTGCATATCTCGTAACCGCCTTTCTCCCCAGTCAGCCGCGCGTCCGCCCGGCGGCGCGGGGCTTAAATATAGTTCATCAGATTGGTCTGCATGATCTTGCTGGTCGCCATGAGCGCCGCCTCGTAGATCAGCTCGGAACTGGACAGCTCCACCGCCACCTGGGTGACGTCGATGCTCTCGTTGTCCGTCTGCAGATCCTTGAACGTCGCCTGCTGGTTCATCAGGCGATTGTTGATCAGAGTCAGCCTGCTGCCCCTGGTGGAATTGTTCGTGCCCGCCACGTTGTTGGCGTCCAGATAATCCTGATACTTGGTGATCTGGTTCTGGAACTGGTCGTGGATGTTCTCGCGGATATAGGTCTGCGCCTTCTCGGCAGCCTCTTTCTGCTTCGTGAGCTTCCTGTACTCCGCGCTGTCCTCGGGGTATTCCGCCATCTTCTTCTCGATATCACCCAGCTTCGTCTCAATGCCGCGCAGCTGATCCAGACAGCGCTGGAAGTCGTCCATATCGCGCTGTACGTCGTGGCTGAAGATCTCCGGCGCAACCGTGTTGACCTGGATTTTCTGGTTGAAGCCGACGTCATAGTAGATATCCTGCGGCATCGTCATCACGTCGCCCCTGTTATAGACGATCTGCTTCGTCTTCCCTCCGCCGACGTCCTTCGTCTCGGTGCATTCGAAGTAGTGTACGGGGTTGATGTCGCCTTCCTCCCACTCGGACTTGTCGTAGGTCACGCTGAAAGTATCGCCCTCCTTAAAGGTGGCGTTGTACACTTCCTCGCCGAACACGATCTCGCCCGTGGAGGGAACGTACACGACCTTGGTGGGATCCTGCGCAACCGCTCGGTAAGCCGCCTCGGAATCGTCCGCCGTCTCCATTGTGAGCGTATTGCCGGCCTCGTCCCGGAAGGCGAGAGGCGCGCCGTCCGCCCCCACGCATGTGGGAGTCACGCTGTTGCCCGCCGCGTCCTTCCCGACCACGTTGTCGTAGGACAGGCGCACGCGATACATCTTCGTGTCGCTGACGCCCTGCTCGTAGCTCGTGCCGCTGCCGTCGTTCTTCATGCCCTCGGCGTCGTAATCCGCCGTGTTGTCCAGCTCGCTGAAATCCGTATAATGGAAGGAGTCGATATCCTCGAAGCCGAAATTCTCCTTGATCTCGTAAGATACTGGGTGTTTCTTCATCTCCGCGATATCCTCGTCGGAGAAGGTGATCGCGGTGTCCGTCCTGAAGCCCGAGAAGATGTAGCGGCCCGCATAGTCCACGTTGCCGCTGGCGTAGAACTCCTTCGTCAGGGACTTCATCTGCGTGAGAATGATGTCCAGATCGTCCGCCGTCAGATCCTTGTTGGCCGCGCTGGCCGCCTTGTCGTACAGATCCGTCAGGATCTCGTCGATGGTCGTGATCGCGTCCGCCGTGACGGAGAGCCAGTGATCCGCATCCTCCGCGTTTTTCTCATAATACTGCGTCACGTAGGTCACGTTGCTGCGCAGACGGAGCGCCCGGATCGCCACCACCGGGTCGTCGGAAGGCCTGGCGATCTTGCTCTGGTTCGTCATCTGGTTGGTCAGCTTATCCTCCAGAATCTTATTCACGTTCAGATTGTACAGCGAATTGTTCCGCATGATCTTATTTGTCATTCTCATGGCAGTTTCCCTCTCTTCTCTCTCATCTTAACACCGCCGGGCCGCCTATACGCCCGTCTGCAGGATCAGCCTGTCGTACACCTCCGTCAGCACGGAGATCATCTTCGACGCCAGTGTGTAGGAATTTTCATATTTGATCAGGCTCAGCGCCTCCTCGTCCTCGTCCACGCCGGAGATCGAAGTTCTCTGATTGTCGATGTTCGTCTCCAGACTCAGGTAGGTGGAGTAGAAGGTGTCCGCGTTGCTCGCGTTCAGCATCGCGTCGGAGAGCACGCACTCCAGGAAGCCGCCGGCCGTTCTGCCGCGGAAGCTGAACTGCCGCACGTCGTTGATCATCGAGATAACCTTGCGCACCTGATTGTTCTGCTCCACGCCGTCTTCTTCCGTTCCCGGGGTGTCCTCGTCGTCCACGTTCTCTCTCGTGCCGAGCAGGCTCGCGTCGTGCATCAGCTCGTCCGTGACCGTCACGTTGCCCGCCGTCAGGTAGTAATATCCCTTGCCGTTGCCGCGGGAGTCGTTCAACTCATTCTCCGTGTACTCTCCCGTGCCGTTCGGATAGGCCCCCGTATAGAGGATGCCCGCGTCCTCGCCCGCGCCCGTAAGACCCTCTGTAAAGATATCGTTGACTCTCTGGGCGAACTCGCGGATCCACTCGTTCATCTGGGCCATATAGTAGGGCACGCCCTGATACTCCACGCCCTGACTGATCGACGCCTCCCGGTTCAGCTTCACGACCGTAAGCGGTTCGTCGCTCTTCTCATTGTCGATCGTAAAGGTGTAAGTGCCGTTCTCCTCGTCGTAGGACCAGTCCGAATAGTAGTAGAGCTGATCGCCGATATTGATGACGCCGCCCGTGTCGGACAGCTTGCACTGCGTCATGCTCTTTAAGTACGAATCCTCTACCGCGATCGTGACCCTGCTGGTCTTGCCCGCGTAGTTAATGTAGGTCGCCTTGCCGTGGAAATACTCGCCGTTGTTGCCGTCGCGCATCTGGATCAGACCGGTCAGCTCGCCGTTCATGGACTCGTTGTACATGCCGAAATTCCTGCCGTCGGTCCAGTAGATATCGTAGAGGCCGTCCACATCGGTCTGGTTGACCTTCTCATCGCTCTTGCGCGCCACGCACATGAGCTGGTTGTAATCGTTCATATCGACCAGCGTCTGACCGCCTGCGATCCGGACGATGTATCTGGTCGCTCCCGTATCGTTGCCGTTCTGATCGTAGATCGGAACTTCCTCCGTCCTCACATCCACGATGGCCGAGAGTTCGTCGACGAGGTTATCCCTCTTGTCGCGGAGCTCGTTCGCCTTGGAACCGCTCATCTCGATCACGTTGATCTGCTTGTTGACCGTCGCGATATCCTGCGCGATGGAATTGATGTGGTCCACGCGGATCTTGATCTCGTCGTTGACGTCCTCCTGCAGATTCTGCAGATCGCCGTACATGGTATTGAAGTAGTCCGTCAGACTCTTGGCCGTGGAGCGGAAAGACATCTTCACCGAGTCGTTGTCGGGATCGTTCGCCAGACTCTGCAGCGCGATCGCCAGCTGGTCGAAGACCGAGGTGAAGCCCGTCTTGCCGTCGTCCTCAAGATACTGCTCTATCATCTTGCAGTAGTACGCCTTCGTGTCGTACTCGCCCAGCTTCGTCTCGTTCTGCCGGAACTTATTGTCGTAGAAGCCCTCTCTGATCCGCTCGATCGCCAGCGTGTTGACGCCCGCGCCCGCACAGCCGTACGTGGAGAACACACGGAGCGGATTCATCGCCTCCTGCTTTACCTCCTGGCGGCTGTAGCCCGTGGTGTTCGTATTGCTGATATTGTTTGCCGTCGTGTTGAGCGCCGCGTTGGCCGCCCGCAGCCCCGACGCCGCAATCTCCAGTCCAAAAAATGTAGATGGCATATCGTATCACTCCTTCACCTGTCCCGGCGTCCTCAGCCGCCGAGCGTGTTCAGTATATGTTCCAGCATCTCGTCCACCACGTTGATGTAGCGGCTCGAAGCGTTGTATGCGTTCTGGAATTTGATCATGTTGCTAAGCTCCTCGTCGGAGGATACGCCCACGACCTGTTCCCTCGCGTTCATCAGCGCGTCGGTTGCGACCGTCTGCGTCTCCTGCACGCCCCGCATGACCGATCCGCTGTTCGCCACCTGGCCGACGAGGTTTGTATAGTAATCGTTGAAGCTGAGCGGCGTCTGCACATTGGGATTCAGCGTGTAGATCCGCTCCTCGAAAGCCGCCTTGAGCCGTTCCATAGCCGGGTTGTCCTCGGAGTGGTCGGTGATGCGGAATTTTAAGAGCGCCGGGTTCTGCCGAAGTTTCTCGTTGATCCTCAGATTGGAGACCGTCCAGTCGTCGTACTCGTTGCGCTTCTCGAAGAGCTGGTAGGGCTCCCCGTTTTCATCCCGCAGATAGAACGATTCGTCCTGGTTGCCCGGATCGACGCGCTCCGCCTCCCATGCGAGCGTATCGTTGATCTTGGTCACAACGGCGTTGACCAGCTGGTCGAACTCCGCCTCCACGTTCATGATGACCGACTGCGAGATATGGCGGTTATACCAGCCCGCCTCATACTGTCCGTCCGTGTTGATATCTTTCAGCTCGCTGTAAGTCGCCCTGTGGTCGCCTCTCGCGAGCAGCATGCTTTTCAGGGAACCGATATCGGTATTCAGATCGGAGGATACGGTTCTGGTCAGATCGAAGACCTCCGCGCCCTTGACGCCCTCCGCCGTGACCACCCGATTGCCGTCCTCGTCGTAGGAAGCCTTGGCGAGCATCCTCCAGTAGGGCGTGTAGAAGCCGGTCGTCGGATCCGTGTACAGATCGATGGCGTTGACCAGGCCGCCCTTGACCAGATCCACATCCTCCAGCCTGACGCTCATATATCCCGTGATGTCCTCGCTGAACGAGATGTTCCCCAGCTTCGCCAGTTCGTCCAGAAGGTAATTGCGCCTGTCGCGCAGATCGTTGGCGTGCTCTTTGCCGGACTCAATCGCCACAATCTGACGGTTCAGCTGCTCGATCTGACTCGCATAGCTGTTGATCTTGTTCACATCGCCTATGATCTCCTGGTTCAGGTTGTCCTGATACTGTCCCAGGCTCGTGTAGACCGCGGACGCCTTGCTCAGAAACTCATAGGATCTCGTCACGAACAGATTCTGGTTCACCGCGCTGGTGGGATCCTTGCTCAGCTCCTGCACCGCTTTCCAGAGTTCGTCGATCGCCGTGGAAAACTCGTGCCCTACAGTCGGATCACCGCCCGGTCCTTCTCCCAGAATATACTCTATCTCTTCCAAAGCCCCGGCGGAAACGTCATAAAAAGCATTGCGCCCCGACTCGCGGCGATATCTCTTATCCAGGAATAAATCTCTCTCTTGTCTTGTGAGGGTATAATTGACGCCGAGGCCGATCTGCTGCCAGTTCGGTCTGCCCTTGGCGAGAGTCGTGTACGTCCTCGTCCCCTGGGAGACCTGTTGTCTGGTATAGCCTACGGTATCCAGATTAGACATGTTGTGCGCCGTCGTGTTCAGCGCGTTATTTGAAGTCTGTAAGCCTGATACGCCTACCCAAAAACTCCCCATCAATGACATAGTTCTACCGTCCTCAACAATTACTGTTTGGCGTCGAATGCCTTGCTGCTCGTACCGATCATATCGCCCGTACTGTATGCGCCCTTGTTGTAGTTCGCCGTCTCGGGCGCCTTGTTCATCGACTGCAGGACGTTCATATTGAACTGTACCAGCTCGAGCGCCTGCTCGATCAGCTCGCGGTTCTGCTCGTTGACGCGCTTCACGTTGCGCACGTTCTCCCGCAGCCTGTCGAACGCGGTCGCCAGCTTCTCCTGCTCCTCGGGCCTTGACGCCAGCATTTTGATCAAATCTACGATTTTTAAATTGGCAACATCCTTGTTAAGCACATTCGCAATATCATTGACAGCTTCCATTCTCTGGGCGTCCAGATGGTTGATCCTGCTTACTATGATTTGCTCATCATCCGTGATTTTTGATAATTCATCCAGGTTCTCAGACACAATGACGGGAGTCTTGCGCATGGACAGGGCAAGAAGCTCCTCGTATTCCCGGCTCTCCTGTTCCAAAACGTCGATCAGAACTTCCATTAAACTCGCCACGGCAAAATCTCTCCTTCACTGCGCCTACAGACTCTCGATCTCCTCGTACTTCCTCATCAGCTTCTCCGCGAAGCTCTCGCCGCTCACCTGATAGGTGCCGTTCGCGATGCCCGCCTTGATGGGAGCCGTCAGATCTTCCCTGATATCGCCGGCCGCGGCCACCGCGTTCTTGGCGGTCTGGATATCCTTGCCGATGCTGGAAATCTGTATCCGATCAGAGGAAGAGGTCTTTGCTTTTTCCTGCGTTTTCGCGGGTTTCTTCGCATTGTATATCTGCTGGACCTGCGTGTAAGCCTCTATACGCATAATGACACTCCTTTCCGGAATAAATCTTTACACTATTTGTATCGGACATTTCCCGCAAGACTTTAGAGATGATTTGACTTTTTCTTTTTTATTGGCTCCCGTCTTTCAAAAGTTCCTCGCTTATGGCCGTGTATATCGCGCTGCAGTCGGCGGTGTACAGATCGAGCGTGGTGCGCTGCCGCGGCTGGGAAGTCAGCGTCAGTTCCCCGTATCCGTCCGTAATCGGCATCGGAATGTATTCTCCGCTCTCTTCCCGCAGATAATTCTCTTCATAAAACGTATCTTTCGCATATGTCTCGCCCGTATTCTGCACCAATAACATCTTCTGGAACATCAGTTTCCCCAGCCTGCTTTCCGGGATTTCCTTTACCGCATACTCTACATAGACGTCGGCGATGCCGTTGACGGAAGGGTCCGTCTGGACAATGAGTTTGATTGTACTGTCGTCCACTTTTTCAATCTTTACGTCGTAATTGTCCGTCAGCGTATACCTGTCGTCCGCCGTGTTCCGTTCCCAGTATACTTCATAACTGTTCTGAAAAACCGGGTGCCAGTTTTGATAAAGTTCTCTGTAAAAATACCAGTTTGCCCTTTCTATCCAATATTCCCAGTCGTCGTAACTCTTGCGGAGCGTCGCCGCATACCTGAAAGTTCCGTTCTGAAAAGCGGACAGATACTCTTCTCTGGCCTGATCCCCCAGGGCATGGATAATGTAATCGGTTCCCGACGGCTGAAATCTTCCTTCAACCACCTCCTGCGCGGAGGCATAGGTAGACCAGAATTCCTCGCCGTCCAAAAAGTTCCTGGCCATCATCAGATCATCATACAGCTCCGTCATATTTCCGCCCAGAGCTTCCACATAATTTTCCGTCTGACTCGGGACAAGATAAGACAGCAGCTCTTCCTTAACCGCAGATAGGATCCATACGGTTCCGAGCATGAGCGAAGCGATCTGCGCCGCGCGGCGTATCCGCAGATTGTTCCAGAACAGACGCAGGATTTCAAAGGCCGCCGTCAGGAAGAGTACCGTATAGGCCACCTCTCTGTTGTTGCCGCCGGATAACAGCTTATATTCGTTGACTTCGCAGAAACATGTCATATTGGCAAAGCCCAGGATCCCATACCGGCGCAGAGATTCTTCGTCGGCTCTGTTTCTGAACAGCATAATGAGATAGTAACAGGCAAACAGCGCCTGCAGCAGCGTGGGATAAGAAGTGTCTATGTCAAACAGGTAAAAACTCTTATCGCACAGATAATACCATGCCTGATAATTTCCCGTTCCCAGAATTTCATGCAGCCATTCCGGCAAGTGCCCTGCCGTAAACACTTCGGCGGCCACAAGTATTCCCAACACGGAACAGATAAGTTCCAGCCCCAGAGCCGCCATGGCCCTGCCCGGTTTTCTGCTGCGCGAATACACCGTCCAGAAAGTCATAATCGCCAGGCAGACCCAGCAGCTGATTCCGTAATCATTGCTCCACACAAAGGCAAATCCCGCAATCACACCGACTCCCGCGGCAGGAATCCAGCTTCTGTATCTGTCCCCGATTCTTCCCGAGATCTTTCCCCATGCCTTCTTCGATAAAAACAGGGCAAAAACCAGAAACGGCAGTATCAGCCCTCTGACGAACCGCACGGAAGGCCCTACCGAGAGCATACTGCTCAGCGCGTTTGTAATCTCGTCCGGCATTCCTATCCCGTATTTCAAAAATTGAGGCCGTATCAGGACTGTCAAGAGAACAAGATTCGTCACGCAGACCGCCGACCGAAACTCTTGAAAGACAGCCTTGCCAATCATGAGGGACAATAACGCCCCCCCCACTAATGTCAAAAACATAAAAGCGATCAGGCTGCCCCGATAATTTCCTCCAAAGAGCAGCGTCGTGACAGTACCCACGTATAAATGTCCAAGCCCCAGATAATCGCTGAAATCGCGATACGGTATCTGTCCGTCCAGGAAACGCCTTACCGGATTAAAATTCTGAAACGTCCCGTTAAACGGATAAAAATTGACGTAACGCCCCGCCGACAGCGCATAGATGAAGCATATGAGGAACAAGACCGCCAATTCTGCTTTCAGAAACGCGGAACTTTCAAACATCTTTTTCACGGCGCGCATTCTTTGACGCAGCCGGTTCCCGTCCGTATCCATCATTCCATTTTTCTCCTTCGTTTTCCGATTTCTTTCCTGTCTGTGTCATGCAGGGGCATAAGGCCCGCCGCGCGTTCAGCTCCCCGTCCGGCGGCGGAAGGTGGAGCCGCTGATCAGCCCGTATCCGTCCGAAGCGTTCTGCGCCGCCCGGTTCACCGCGCGCCCCATCACGCTGGCCGCCAGCGTTCCCACCAAATCCATATCCGCCTCCACATCGCCCACGGACATCGCATAGATACTGTCTCCGTCCATCGTGGTGTGCACCGGACCGATGGTTCTCGCATATCCGTTGTGGGCCATGGACGCGATCTTATTCATCTGCGCCTTGTCAAACCTGGCGTTGGTGATCACGGCCCCGATCGTCGTGTTCTGCATCAGGCGGGAGGTCATCTGCATCTGCGTCTGCTGCTCCGCCATCCGGCAGAGAGTTGCCTCCGAATCCGCAAAGCCCGTCCCGCTCTCGTTCATCATCCCCGCGATGATCCTGCGGGTATCATAGTCGAAGATGTCCCCGCACGCGTTCACCGCCACGACGGCGCCCACCTTCAGTTCCCCGGCCTGTACCGCATAGAATCCCAGCCCGCTCTTCATAGCCCGGTCCATTCCCAGGAATTTGCCGACGCTGGCGCCCGTTCCGGCCCCCACGCAGCCCTGTTCCGGGCAGTTTGTCTCCGCGTTCCTGCACGCCTGCTCGCCCATGGCCGCGTCCGGGCGCACATCCTTGTCTCCCACAGTGAGATCGAACAGGCAGGACTCACACACCAGCGGCACCTTGGTCACGCCCACGTCGAAGCCGACGTCCTTTTTCTCCAGATACCGCATGACTCCCCCTGCCGCGTCCAGACCGAAAGCGCTGCCGCCGCTCAGAAGAACCGCGTTGACAAACTGCGCCGCCGCCAGCGGCTTGGTGATCTCCGACTCCCGGGAAGCCGGCCCGCCTCCCCTCACGTCCAGTCCGGTGACGGCGCCCCGCTCGCAGATAATGACCGTACAGCCCGTTCCCGCCTCAAGATTCTGGGCGTTGCCGATTCTGATGTTTTCAATCTCGTTGATCTGAATTTCTTTCATACTCGTATCCGACCTTCTTTCTATTGTTATACTATAATTTATACTGTTCCGTCCGGCCCGCCGCCGCGCCCAGGCCGCCGTTTCCGCCCGCGGCGAAGTGCAGCTTCCTGAGTCCCTCCACCTCGTCGCACACCGGCTTCAGCCGGCAGGCCGCACAGTCCATGACCAGCCCGTGAAAGATCTCGTCCAGCGACTCCGTGACGGCGTCCATCCTGCGCGCCGCCTCCCCGAACGCCTCGTAGGGGAAATCCGGCTCCGTGACAAAATACACCCGCGCTCCCAGCACTTCCGGGTGTCCGCGGTAGGCGCGCAGAAACGTCCGTCCGACCCGCTCGAAATCAAGACCCGCCCGCAGCGCCGCCGCGCCCACGCGCACCGGCTCCCTGTGGGCCGCCGCCGAAATCCGCATCATGAAACCCTCAGGCCGCACCCGGTAGCGGGTATAGTCCAGCCGGCGCAGCGCCCGGTATGCCTCTTCCCTGTCCCGCCACGCGCCCTCGTCCACCCGCAGCACCGTCAGGCGCGCATAGGGGCTGTCCCTGTCGATCTCTCCCAGATCCGGCCCGCACACCACGATCTCGTCCCGCACGCCGCTCTCCGAGGTAAAGGCGGCGCCGCTGTAAGCGGGCAGTCCGCCGCCGCCCAGCTCATATGCCGTGTCTTTTCTGAACAGAATGGCGCGCTCGTCCGCCTGCGGCCAGAGCGCTTCTCCGTCCCCATCGGCCGCGATCCGCCTGCACGAGAAGGGCTCCAGCATGGCTTCGCAGCGCGCGATCAGCGCATCATACAGATCCATCTTTCTTCTCCGCCGCCTTTTTCCCGCGCTTTGCCCTGCCTCTGTCATATATCTTATTCATCACGGGAATCATCGCCGCCGCCAGCTTCATGTCCAGATTCAGGAAATACACGACGAGGCTCAGCACAAACAGCGCCCCCAGCGCCGCAATAACGATCAACAGCACCCTGAGCATCATCCCTTCCTCCCCTTCTGCCTCGCGTACTCCGCGGCTCCCAGCGCGCCCATCAGCTGAGGATCCACGGCGAGTTCGATCACCTTCAGCTTCAGCACCTTCTCGATGGCCTCCTTCAGACCCTCGTTCTTGGCGCAGCCGCCCGTCAGCGCCACGCTGTCCGTCGCGCCGGCCTTCTTCGCCATGACGAAGCAGCGCTTCGCCACCGACATTTCGATTCCCGCCGCGATCTCCTCCATCGGCTTGCCCTCCCCGACGAGAGAGATCACCTCGCTCTCCGCGAAGACGGTGCACTGCGCCGTAATGGGAATCACGTTCTTCGCGCGAAGCGACAGCCTGGAGAACTCGTCCAGCGGCATCTCGAAGGCGTTCGCCATCGTCTCGAAGAAACGCCCCGTCCCGGCGGCGCACTTGTCGTTCATCGCAAAGTCCAGGACCGTGCCGTCCGTGTCCACCGCGATTCCCTTTACGTCCTGCCCGCCGATGTCGATGACCGCCTTTACCTCCGGGTTTACCACATGCACGCCCATCGCGTGACAGCTGATCTCCGAGATATTCTCGTCCGCAAAGGGCACCTTGTTGCGCCCATAACCCGTTCCCACGAGGTAGGCCAGCTCCCGCGCCTCCCTCAGGCCGGGAATCTGTGCCACAGCCTCGTCCAGCGCAGCCTGCGCGCTGAGCACGGGGTTGATCCTGCTCCTGTTCGTCACATGAGCCGCGATCCGGCCCGTCTCGTCCAGAATCACACACTTGGTATAGGTACTTCCGGCATCACAGCCGCCGAAATATTTCATAGTCTTCCTCCGTCATCCGCTCTTCTACCACGCCATCTCGTCGTCGATCTCCTCCAGGCTCGGATCCAGCGGCTCCTCCCGCAGAACCGTGCGCATATAGCGGTTTACCTCCGTCCGCATATCCTTGCGCGAGACGCCTCTTGCGTCCATCAGACCGTGCGTCGCCCACACCAGATGGATGCCGCGGGCCCTGGCCTCCTCCTCGAACAGACCGTGATAGCCCGACATGGATTTGCATCCCATATGCGCGTACATGATGACCATATCCACCTGAAAGCTCTCGCAGAAACGCCACAGATCCGCGACGCCCACCTCGTAGCCGCCGTTAGAACGGCTGCGCATAATCATCTTTTCATACAGATAGGCCAGATCGTAGACCGCCTTGTCCTTGTCCTGCGTGTCGATCATCCTGGTGGAACACAGCGTCAGCATATCCACCAGCGTCACGATCCCCCAACAGTTCTGCAGCCAGATGCCGAAGGCCGTATAGTAAGCCGACTGCACGCCCCAGGTGATGGCGCGGTGGCGCACCTCTTTCGCCGTCAGCTCCCCGCGCGCGTAACCCCTCATGGCCAGCTTCGTCAGCCTGTGGTCCGTGTCGAGGAAGTCCTGCACCCTGCCGCCCGCCGCCATATAGACCGCGTAACGGTACAGCGACAGGCTGTTGCCCGTGATCTGCGGGTAGGGCGTCCGCGAGATATCGTACCACTCCAGGAGCTGTTCCGTCTCCTGATTGAAGCGCTTCATCGTCGCAAAAAAGGCATCCCAGTCGAAAGTCTCGCCGGTCTGGCGCTCTATAAAGTCGATGGCATTCAGAATCTCCTCCGCCGCGTACTGCTGGACGCTCTCCTCCCCGTGCCGGATCGGCACCGCAAGCTGAAAAGTCGGAATGTCCATGCGGGAAGCCATGATCCCGTTTCCCATCAGACTGCCGTCACAGGTGGTATTGCACTGCACGGCGCACCTGCCGATCTTCGGATAGTCCCCCTCCAGCGCGACGCCCAGCTCCGCCGCCGGCATGGGGCACACATCGTTCGGGATCCCATACTCCTGCGCCGCGTCGAGATAGTACAGCACGCCGTCCTGCGCCATCATGGCACAGGTATAGACCGCCGGCACCTCCACGGACACCCATTTCAGATTCGGGAAACCGTTCATGATCTGGCTCATCATGTTCTCGTCGAATACCACCAGCTTCTCATTCAGCGCCCTGTCGTTGCCGCAGGCGGGATCCGCCCGGAACATCACGCTCATGCTCTTGCACATATCCCGCACCACCAGCTCCAGCGCGACCCTCGCCACGCGCAGCTGCGTGCCCCGCATTCCCTCCGTGTGGCGGTCGAAAAAATCCGGCACCGCCAGATAGTTCACCATCCACCGATAGCGGAAAAAGGCTTTCAGATTGGCCGGATGCAGCATAAATTTGATCAGCGTGCCCCAGATGCCGAGCCAGTGGACATAGTCGTACCAGGTGTCCTTAAACCCCCGCCACTCCCTGCGCCTCTTCGCCTTTTTGCCGTTATACAGTTTTCCGAGAGGTTCGCTCCCCATGGCTTTGCCCATTATGTGATCCTTTCTCGTGGTTATGAGAATTTCATAATACCAACGCAGACGCGCTTGCGCTCCGTTTCCGCCGTAACGGTACTAAGCCCGCAAGGACCTCGTTAAGTACCGACGGCTCCAAAGGGTCTGCTTATGGTATGATGAAATCCGTATCCATACATCACGAAGACAGCTTCTTGATCTCGATACTTTCCACGAAAGCCTGCACGCGGGTCCGCAGCTGTCCTGAACTGCCGACGACGTAGGGCCTGTCCACCGAGAGCACCGGATAGCCGTACTGCTCCCTCATCACTTTGGCGGCATAGGCCCTCTCGTATCCCCAGTAATCACAGAATTTGATCTGCTGGTAGATGACGCCGTCCGCCCTGTACTCTCTCGCCAGCGCGTCCACAAACTCATGCCGCTCCTCAATCTTGGCGGTGTTCATAAACCGCGGGCACTGCCCCCGCTCCATGTAATGGCGGCAGATCTGCGTCAACACATCCTCCCCCTCGTTTGGCTGAATCTCCATGCGCTCCGGGAAGGAGCCCAGACAATAACTGTCCGCCACGACCAGCGCGCCCGCCTCCTCCGTCAGCCGTATCAGTTCCGGATCGTCGATCTCGGAACCCACCATAACCACCCTGGCGCGGTACGGATTCCCGGCGTCCGGCTCCCTCGTTCTCAGCTGTTCGAGCACGTCCTCCAGAAGCGGAACGATATAATCCTTAGGGCAGACGAAAGTGGCCAGACAGAGCACCGCGAACTCATAGCCGGTGATACGCGGCCTGTTCTCCCTGCGGTACTCCCCGATCTGCATAACCAGTCTGTTGACCCTGTTCTGCCGCTCCAGAGCCCGGCGAAGCGCGGCGTCGGAGACGTCGATCCCCAGTCTGTCGTGCAGCGGCTCCAATACGTACTGCCGCATCTGCCGCACATAGTGACGCAGCGCCGTCTCGTCCGACTTCATGGGGACGTCGGAGTACGTCACGAAAAACCCGTCTTTCTCTATCAGCCGCAGCTTGTCGATATTTTCCACGCAGCGATTCATCTGCGCGCAGGCGTCCGGCGCGATGATGCAGTCCAGAAAACCGTATCCGCCCTCGATGGCGCGCTCCAAAAGCGCCCGCGCGCACTCGCACATGATACTGGTCATGTAATAGGTCCCCATCTCCATCGACCCCGTCTTAGGCGCCCTGAGCCTGACCGAAAAACAGTTGTCCAGGTTCAGAAGCGGTTCCGGTATCATGCCGCACACACTCCCAATAGCGTACCGCCCCTCTTCCTTCGCCCGGCGCACCGCATCGTTACAGGTGTCCTGCAGCAGCCGCTCCAATTCATAGATATGTACCAGGTCTTTCAAGCCGTCTCTCCCTCCAGCCTGTCTAACGCCTCCGCGACGCCCCGCACGATCTCCGCATTCTCCGGCAGCCGGAACACATTTCTTCCGGCAATGTCGTACGCGGCCAGCTGCGCGTCCGCCCCGATGCAGGATAACACCTCCAGCCCGCCCAGATCCATGCACGCTCTGACAGGACCCTCCGGGATGCGGTTCAGGATCACGCCGACCCGCTCGTACATCACGAGATCGTCCGCCACCTTCCTGATCGTCTGCGCCACCTGTGTGCCCTTGCGGCTCGCGTCCGTCACCAGCACCAGATGCGTCACCTTCTCCATGACGCGGCGGTTGATCTGCTCGATCCCCGCCTCGCCGTCGATCACGATATAGTCAAAATTGTCCGCCACCAGCGCGATCACCTCTTTCAGGTAAGAGTTGATCTTACAGTAACAGCCCGCGCTCTCCGGCCTGCCCACCGCGATAAAGGAGAAGCCGTCCGTCTCCGTCATCGCGTCAAAAATATGGTACTTCGCCTCGCCCAACAGCTCCACTGCGCTCTTCGTATCCCCGTCCTCCACGGTGGCGACCACTTTCTTTCGGATATCGTCGATCGTCATGGAAACCTCAATCCCCAGCGCCGTGGAAAGCCCGACTGCGGGATCCGCGTCAATGGCAAGGATCCGCTTGTCCGGATATCTTTCGGCCAGCACCTTGACCATAACCGCCGCAATCGACGTTTTGCCGACGCCGCCCTTGCCGGCAAGGGCGATAATTTTTGTGTCTGCCATCTCAGTGATATGCCTCCTTGTCCCGGCTCCGCGCTCCTTCTGAACGTAAATTAAGGAAACCGGAATTTGCTTCCCAGCTTCCTTAATCTTAACACAGCGGCTGATACATCACAAGGAACTATTTTTTACAAGCCTGCGCCTGCTCAAGGCATTTTGTTTATCTAACCGAGAGAATATTTTCCCTTAAATACGCGATAATATTAAGGGAATTTCCCTGTAAGGGATTGGTTTTTCCCTTAATACATGGTATAATTTAAGGGAAATGCGCGGAGGTGAAACAAATGCGAGCTTTTAACTACTCGGCAATCAAAAACCAAAAGTGGGATTCGGAAATCCTCGGTCTGATTGCCGCAATCTATAAGGAAGCCGGAAAACAGGAACTATATCTGAAGCAGCGCCCAGAAAAACTGGAAAAGCTGGTCGAGATTGCAAAAATACAAAGTACAGAAGCCTCTAACGCCATTGAAGGAATTGTTACGACCAATACGCGCATACGACAGTTGGTCGAAGAAAAAACGACGCCAAAAAATCGTGACGAACAGGAAATCGCCGGATACCGCGATGTGCTGGGGCTGATCCATGAAAATTTTGACGTCATTCCAATCACGCAGAATTATATTCTTCAACTTCATAAGATCCTGTACAGCCACATAAACAACCCGATGGCCGGCAAAACGAAAAACGTGCAAAATTATATCAGCGCAACTCATTCGGACGGACATGTGGAAATTCTGTTTACGCCGCTGCCGCCATATGAGACGCCGGAGGCGCTGGATAGAATCTGCGCGGAATACAACCGGGTTACCGGAAATATGGAAATAGAACCGCTTATCGTGATTCCTGTTTTTATTCACGACTTTCTTTGCATTCACCCTTTCAACGACGGGAACGGCAGAATGAGCCGGCTGCTGACAACTCTGCTTTTATACAGAAGCGGCTTCTATGTCGGAAAATATATTTCGCTCGAAGCAAAGATCGCAAAGAATAAAGACTTATATTATGACGCACTTGGTCAAGCACAAATTGGCTGGCACGAGGG
>CANQTL010000041.1 GCA_947626775.1 uncultured Lachnospiraceae bacterium
TTCATGCTATTTTTATGCCAGTTATTATTGAATTTTCAAGGTACATAAGCACTTATTCAAGTGCGAAGTTTGAGTAATCGAAATAAATTATCTCATTGGGATGATCCAACGGCACCCTTGGATACGACTGATTTGCTGAATGTTGGGAGAGCGCATGACTTAATTAAAAGGACATTAGCGCTTATTGATGAATATTATGAATGAGTATTCTAAAATAAAGAATGAAGAAGGGAGAATGTATAATGGAATATTTTGATATTGTAAATCTTGATGATCAAGATATTAAAATTTTAGTTGTCATGAAAACCAGTGATTCTCCTTTTGATTTTGTTAAAGAGCTTCAGGAACAGCTAAAAATGATGGAATATTCGGGCTTGTTTATTATTGACGAATTATTGCATAGTGGCAATAATGAAGAACGATTTATAAGGGGTTTTTTTGATGGATATTCGTTTGATAATTCAAAATTCAGATTTGAAAAAATAGCTAAAAGAAGCGTTATTCGCAGTTATATATGCAATTATCTTAAATCTGATTTGGAAGTTTTAAATTATAGCAGTCTCACTGATAAGCAACAGAAATTGATTTCTCATGGATGTGTTATATAGTCACGATAAGAAGAGCGGATGCGGCATTTGCCGCACCCGCTCGCTTAGTCTGTGTTATGATCATGTGATCCATGCAATGTAGCCGCTCCTTATAACTGAGGACCTGCGGAAACCAGAGCCTTGCCGGCGCTGTTGCCCTCGTACTTGGAGAAGTTCTTGACGAATCTCTGTGCGAGGTCTTTTGCCTTTGTCTCCCACTCGGAAGCGTCGGCATATGTGTTGCGGGGATCGAGGATGTTGGTGTCCACGCCCGGAAGCTCCGTGGGGACCTCAAAGTTGAAGTAAGGGATCTTCTTGGTGGAAGCCTTCTCGATGTCGCCGTTTAAGATCGCGTCGATGATGCCGCGGGTATCCTTGATGGAGATACGCTTGCCCGTGCCGTTCCAGCCGGTGTTTACCAGATAAGCCTTCGCGCCGCTGACTTTCATCTTCTTGACAAGCTCCTCTGCATACTTGGTAGGATGCAGCTCCAGGAACGCCTGGCCGAAGCATGCGGAGAAAGTAGGCGTAGGCTCCGTGATGCCGCGCTCCGTGCCTGCCAGCTTAGCCGTGAAGCCGGACAGGAAGTAGTACTGCGTCTGTTCAGGCGTCAGTACGGATACCGGAGGCAGTACGCCGAAAGCGTCCGCGGACAGGAAGATGACGTTCTTCGCTGCCGGAGCGGAGGAGACGGGGCGCACGATATTCTGAATGTGGTTGATCGGATAAGATACGCGCGTATTCTCGGTTACGCTCTTGTCGTCGAAGTCGATCTTGCCGTTTGCGTCGAGCGTTACGTTCTCCAACAGGGCGTCACGCTTGATTGCATTGTAGATGTCGGGCTCGGAATCCTTATCCAGGTTGATGACCTTCGCGTAGCAGCCGCCCTCGAAGTTGAAGACGCCGTTGTCGTCCCAGCCGTGCTCGTCGTCGCCGATCAGCAGACGTTTGGGATCCGTGGACAGGGTCGTCTTACCCGTGCCGGACAGGCCGAAGAAGATCGCCGTGTTCTTGCCGTCCATATCCGTGTTGGCGGAGCAGTGCATGGAAGCGATGCCCTTGAGAGGAAGGTAGTAGTTCATCATGGAGAACATACCTTTCTTCATCTCGCCGCCGTACCATGTGTTGATGATAACCTGTTCGCGGCTGGAAATGTTGAATGCCACGCAGGTCTCGGAGTTTAAGCCGAGTTCCTTGTAGTTCTCAACCTTCGCCTTGGATGCGTTGTAGACTACGAAGTCGGGCTCGAAGCCTGCAAGTTCTTCCTCGGAAGGCTGGATGAACATGTTTTTGATGAAGTGCGCCTGCCATGCGACCTCTACGATGAAACGAACCGCCATGCGGGTGTCTTTGTTGGCGCCGCAGAACGCGTCTACCACGAACAGCCTCTTGTTGCAGAGTTCCTTCTGTGCCAGAGCCTTGACGGTGGCCCAGACGTCCTCGGCCATGGGATGGTTGTCGTTCTTGTACTCGTCGGTGGTCCACCAAACGGTATCCCTGGAGTTCGCATCCATTACGATATACTTATCTTTAGGGGAACGACCCGTATAGATACCTGTCATAACGTTGACTGCGCCGAGTTCGCTGACCTGTCCTTTTTCGTAGCCTTCCAGATCGGGCTTGATCTCTTCTTCATACAGCATGTCGTAAGAAGGATTGTGCACGATCTCGGTGGTTCCGGTGATGCCGTACTTGCTCAAATCGATTTGTGCCATCTTATTCTACCTCTCTTCTTTATAGTTTTGGGGGAAGCGGATAGCGCGCAGCATCCGACAGCCCATATGTTTTTATTATACATGATAAATGAAGAAAATCAACAGGAATCCAAGACGGAATTCAAAAAACTTGAATTGCATTCCGGCCCGTCCCGCGGATATAATATAGGTAGTGCAAAGGGAAAGGGACCCGGGCGTGTAAGGGTTGGGAATACGGAGGAAAAAGCATGTATCACTGTAATTTATGCATTTATTTTGTCGGGGACAGGAAAGAGGCGCTTGACGCGCTGAAGGAGATCGCGCCGCTGAAACATTTCAAGCATGAGTTTATCAGCAGCGCGGAGCCGCGGGAACTGCTCACGCCGAAGGCGGATCTGATCATTGCGGATCTGACGGGACTGAATGCGCAGACGGCGCTGCGCGGCCTGACTTACCATATGAAGGAGGGAGCGCAGCTCATTCTGATCCTGAGCAAGAATCAGACGGAGAAGGTTATGGAGCAGGCGGAGGAGCTTCAGAAGGTGACGGATATCTGGACGGCGCCGATCGGGGAGGCGGAACTGCGGTTCCGCTTTGCAAGATGGCAGCAGATCTGCAAGGAGAGCAAGGATTACTGGCAGACGAAGAACTATCTGGACACGACGATCAACAGTGTGGAGCATATGGTCTGGTACAAGGATAAGGCGGGCGCGCACATGAAAGTCAACGATTTCTTCTGCAGGACAGTCGGCAAGACCATGGAGCAGATCGAGGGGCGCGGGCACTACTATATCTGGAATATCAAGCCGGACGATTACGCGAAGGGCGAGTACATCTGCATGGAGTCGGAGTTCGAGGTCATGGACAAGAAGAAGACGTGCGTCTTCGACGAGACCATCAAGATCGGCAATGAGATGCGCAAGCTCAAGACTTATAAATCGCCGTTGTTCGATCTGGACGGCAGCATTATGGGCACGGTGGGCGTCGCCCTGGATGTGACGGAACTGCAGATGTACGAGCAGATGCTCATTAAGAACGCCAACACGGACGCGCTGACGGGCCTTTGCAACAGAAGGTACATCTACGAGTACATTGACGGGCTGGAAGAAGGACAGGACCATATTACGGTGTTCGGCATCGATCTGGATAATTTTAAGAGCATCAACGATATCTACGGCCACGCGGAGGGCGACAAGGCGCTTGTCCTTGCGGCACAGACGCTGCAGGAGTGTATGCCGGACGGCCTTGTATGCCGGATCGGCGGGGACGAATTCGAGGTCGTTCTGCTGGGCGAGCGCTCGGCGGAGGAGATCGAGCAGACGCGCGGCATGATCGGCGCGAAACTCGACGCAGCGTTCGCGAAAGACAGCCGTCTGCGCGAAATTACCGCCAGCGTGGGCGCGGCGCATACCGATAAGGGCAAGGAGAACTTCGACCGTCTGACCGGCGAGGCGGATGCGCGTATGTACCGGGAGAAGGAGAAGAAAAAGACAAGATAATATCGGCCGAAGTGCGCACAGGAAAGCGGAGGGGCATAATTTACAAAATACAGTTGTAATATGCCGGCGTCTCGGATATAATAAAAATAACCTGAAATGTGCGATAACGTCCTGTCATTTTGAACCTACAGATACTTTAAACGGGATTCCTATATTGTCATGCGGATGTCAGGCCTCTGGCTTTGGCCTTGCGCAGGGGAAGGCAGAAGTATGATTGCGGTGACCCACCTAGCTTAGCTAGGAGTCAAAAGACAGGATGCGGCATTTCGGGCGTATACGAAAGACAAAAAGCAGTCGTTTCAAGCGGCTGCTTTTGCCGTCATAAATGCGGGTCAAAAGGATAGCAATCTATGAAATGCGACGCGAGACTGCTTGCAAAACTGGCGCTGATTCTGGGCGGTCTGCTGTTCCTCCTGTGCGTGTGGGCGGGCGGGCGCGGAAGACGGCGGCAGCCGGACGAGGGGGAAAAAATCGCCTGCGGCGACGTGACGGTCCTCATGGACGCCATAGGAGCGCCTGTGCCGGAAACCGTGCGGCAGGCGGAGAAAGAGACGCCTCTTACATATGAACAGTACAGAAAACTGTGCGAGGCGGTCGGGAGAGACGGCGGGGAGCTGCCGGACTATGCGGACCGCTACGGGCGGGAGAGCGCTGTGCGAAAGGAGGACTGGTACGAGGCTTACCGGCTCATGCTCGCCTGGCTGGATCCGGAGCAGTCCGTGTGGGAGACGGAGATTTTCCTGCTGGACGCCGATGAGGAGAGCGGGGAGTTTTATACGGAGAACGGTACGTTCACGGCGGCGGCAGGCTGCCGCACGGCGCCTCTGGCGGCTATGACGCTTCGCAGACTGCGGGTTTATGTGCGGGGAGGCGAACTTCTTGCTGCGGTTGAAGAGCTGTCTGGGGAGTATGAGCTTCGCAGCGTGTGGGTGACGGGGGAGACGGAGAGCGGTATGTCCTGCTTCTTTCGGGGGACGGCGTTCGCTGTGCCGGCGGACGGGACGGTTCCACCGGAGAGCGTGGCGGATCTGACGTTCCGGGACGGCAGAGCGGTTGCGGCTGCGCCTAAGAGCGAGAAAGTGCACGGCAGGCTCCTGCGGCTGTCGGGGGAAGAGATGGAGATCGAGGGCTGCGGCGTCTATCCGGTGGCGGAGGGCATGGAGATCTACAGGCTGTACGGCAGCCTCGAAACGCTGCGCAGGGAGGATCTCAGAATCGGCTATGCGGATACCGACTATGTCATAGACGGGGGAGAGATCTGCGCCTGCCTTGTGTCCGGGAGGGAGGACGCGGACATGATCCGCGTGCTGTTGAAGAATACGGCGACGGGCGGCAGGTATCATGAGGCGGCGGAGCTTATCGTGGACGGTGAGCGGGTGAGACTTGCGGCGGACGATCTGCGGATCGGGGAGCGCAGGAGTTTTCGCTGCGCAGCGCTGACGGACAGGGTCACCGTGTACGCCGACGGCCTGCAGGGGGAAGACCACGCCTACCGGGGCGCGATCGAGTGCTATCGGGACGAAAACGGCATGGCGCTGGTCAACGAACTGCCGCTGGAGGAATATCTGTACGCGGTCGTGCCAAGCGAGATGCCGTCTTCCTATCCGGCGGAGGCGCTCAAGGCGCAGGCTGTGTGCGCCAGAACCTACGCCCTTCTGTACATCCTGCATGCGGGGATACCGGAGCTGGGGGCGCATGTGGACGACACCACGTCCTATCAGGTGTACCACAATATCGGGGAGAACGCGGCGGCCACCGAGGCGGTCAGGGAGACGGACGGGATGGTGCTGCTGCGGGGAGATCAGACTGCGGAAATTGCCTACTATTCTACCTCCTGCGGCACGGGGAATTATACCCCGGAGGAGCTGTGCGACGAGGATACCTTCCGGCGTTTTATCACATCTTCCTGCGAAAACGATCCGGAGAGCGGGGAAGCATGGTACCGCTGGACCTATGCGGTAGAGATGGCGGACGCGGAGAAGCTGCGCGCGCGCCTTATGGATCGGCACCTGGCGGATCCGGCGTCCGTGCAGGCGAGACAGCCGGGCGGCTACTATGCGTCCGAGCCGCCGGAGCCGTTTGCGGCGCTGCACCGTATAAGCGTTGCGAAGAGAGGGGAAGGAGGCGTCGCCGAGACGCTTGAGATCGGGACGGACGCGGGGACATACCGGGTGAGCGGGGAGTACAATATCCGCTATGTGCTGTGCGACGGCGACAGCGAGGTCATACGGCAGGACGACAGCGGCGTTGTGCCGACGGCGCTCGTGCCCAGCGGCTTTTTTGTGATCGATACTGGTCAGAAGGGCGATAATATGGTAGGATATACGTTGACCGGCGGCGGCTACGGACACGGCAGAGGAATGTCCCAGAACGGGGCGAAGGCGCTCGGCGAAGAGGGAATGTCCTGCGAAGAGATACTGCGCTTTTTCTTTGAAGACTGTACGGTCGCCGGCAGGGCGGCGCTGATGGCAGACAAATCGACGGATACCGGGTGAACTTATGAGAATGCTTCGGAGACTTTTTTACATATTTCGGGATTTCAGCTGGCAGATGACGAAGAAGAACATTTCGGCCTTTGCGGCGAGCACGGCGTTTTTTCTCTTTCTGTCCATGATTCCCCTGCTGATGGCGCTGTGCGCGATTCTGCCGTACACGGCTTTGACTGAGGCAAATCTGATCAGCGCGATCACGAGGTTTACGCCGGACGCGATGAACGGTCTGGTGGTCAGCGTGGTGTCGGACGTGTACGCCCGTTCGGCGGGAACGATCACCATATTCGCGATCGTTACGGTGTGGTCGGCGTCCAAGGCGATGCTGGCGCTGATTTACGGGCTGAATGAGGTGAACGATTTCGAGGAGCGGCGCAACTATTTCGTCATCCGCTTCATCGCCTGTATCTACACGGTGATCATGCTGGCGGCGATGATTCTCGCGCTGTTCGTCATGGTGTTCGGCAACGTCATCGTGGATCTGGTGCTGGCGGATCTGCCGCCGTTACACATTCTGATGCAGTTTGTCATGCATTTCCGCTTCCTGCTGTCCTGGGTCGTGCTCACATTCATCTTCGCGATGATCTACGCCTACATCCCCAGCGGCAGGCTGCGCTTTAAGAAGCAGCTTCCCGGGGCGGCGTTTGCGGCGGTTCTGTGGGGCGCAGCCTCCTATATTTTCTCCGTCTATGTGGACAATTACAACGGCTTCGGCGCTTACGGCGGCCTGACTACGGTGGTGATCCTGATGTTCTGGTTCTATCTGCTCATGTATATCCTGCTGATCGGCGCCCATATCAACCGCTATTTCGGGCCGGTGTACAAATTTCTGTTCGGGTGGCTTGACAAGTCTCATAAAAGCCACTAAAATGGCTATAGATTTGAAATCGCAAAAGGCTGTGAAGGCGTCAGTAGAGCATGTTTTTCCGTCAGAGAGAGGGAACCGTCGGCTGGAAGTTCCCTCAGGTTCAGAATGTGTCTCGAATTTCCCGCCGGAGCCGCTTGGAGGAAAAGCCGGTCGCACGTATTTGGCGCGGCGGGCGCAGTATTCCGAGACGTACAGGCACGTTACGCCGCAATGAGAGTCCGGCTTGTCAGCCGGAAAACTGGGTGGTACCGCGGAGAGCATTCGTCCCATGTGTCTTATGGCACATGGGATTTTTTACGCGAGCAATGAGCCAGGCATCACAAAGTATAGGGAAAAGGAGTTAGCCATGAAGGAAAAACTGGAACAGATCAGGGCGGAGGCCCTGAAACAGATCGAGGCGAGCGACGCGCTGGAGAAGCTGAACGAGGTGCGGGTGAATTTCCTTGGCAAGAAGGGCGAGCTGACAGCCGTGATGAAAAGCATGAAGGACGTTGCGCCGGAGGACAGACCGAAGTTCGGACAGCTGGTCAACGAGACGCGCTCGGAGATTGAGCGGGTGCTGGAGGCGTCTGTGAAGAAGATGGAGCGGAGCGCCAGGGAGGCGAAGCTGAAGAAGGAGGTCATCGACGTGACGCTTCCGGCGAAGCGGAACAAGGTCGGACACCGCCACCCCAACACGATCGCGCTGGAAGAGGTGGAGCGGATCTTCACCGGCATGGGCTACGAGGTTGTGGAAGGACCGGAGGTGGAGCGGGACTATTACAATTTTGAGGCGTTAAACATTCCGGCGGATCACCCGGCGAAGGACGAGCAGGACACCTTCTATATCTCAGGGGATATTCTGCTCAGGACGCAGACTTCTTCCACCCAGGTGCACGAGATGGAGAAAGGAAGGCTGCCGATCCGCATGATCGCGCCCGGCAGAGTGTTCCGCTCCGACGAGGTGGACGCGACGCACTCCCCCTCGTTCCACCAGATCGAAGGGCTCGTCATTGATAAGAATATCACGTTTGCGGATCTGAAAGGGACGCTGGCGCAGTTCGCGAAAGAACTGTTCGGAGAGGACACGAAGGTCAAGTTCAGGCCGCATCACTTCCCCTTCACGGAGCCGAGCGCGGAGATGGACGTGACCTGTTTCAAGTGCGGCGGCGCGGGCTGCCGTTTCTGCAAGGGCGAGGGCTGGATCGAAATTCTGGGCTGCGGCATGGTGCATCCCCATGTGCTGGAGATGAGCGGCATCGACCCGGAACAGTATACGGGATTTGCCTTCGGCGTGGGACTGGAGCGCATCGCGCTGTTAAAATACGAGATCGACGACATGAGACTGTTGTATGAGAACGACATCCGTTTCTTAAAACAGTTCTGATCGAGGGAAAGGAGAGAGTTATGAATACGGCATTATCATGGATCAAAGCGTACGTGCCGGAGCTTGCGTGCACGGATCAGGAATATATGGACGCGATGACGCTGTCCGGAACCAAGGTGGAGGGGTATCGCAGACTGGACAGAAATCTGGAGAAGATTGTGGTCGGACAGATCGAGAAGATCGAGAAGCACCCGGACGCCGACAAGCTGATTGTCTGTCAGGTCAACATCGGCTCCGGGGTCATTCAGATCGTGACCGGCGCGCCCAATGTAAAAGAGGGGGATAAAATACCTGTCGTGCTGGACGGCGGCAGGGTCGCGGGCGGTCACGACGGCGGGCCGCTGCCCGAGGAGGGTATCCCGATCAAGGCCGGCAGGCTGCGCGGCGTAGAGTCCAACGGTATGATGTGCTCCATCGAGGAGCTGGGTTCCGACAGAAATATGTACCCGGAGGCGCCGGAGATGGGCATTTATGTCTTCCAAAAAGACGTGGAGGTCGGATCGGACGCCGTCGAGGCGCTGGGAATGCGCGACACGGTGTTCGAGTATGAGATCACCTCCAACCGCGTGGACTGTTACAGCGTCATCGGCATTGCCAGAGAGGCGGCGGCGACCTTCCGCAAGCCTTTCTGTCCGCCCAGGGTGGAGGTGAAGGAAAACGCGGAGAAAGTGGAAGACTATATCTCCGTGGAGGTGCAGGATGAAGAACTGTGTCCCCGCTACTGCGCAAGAGTCTGCACCAACATCAAGATCGGGCCGTCGCCCGAGTGGATGCAGCGGCGTCTGGCGGCCAGCGGTATCCGTCCTATCAACAATCTGGTGGACATCACCAACTATGTGATGGAGGAGTACGGACAGCCCATGCACGCCTTCGATCTGGACACCATCGCCGGACACAAAATCATCGTGCGCAGAGCCAAGGACGGCGACGTGTTCCGCACGCTGGACGGACAGGACAGAAAACTGGATTCCGACGTGCTGATGATCTGTGACGCGGAGAAAGAAGTCGGCATCGCGGGCATTATGGGCGGTGAGAATTCCATGATTACCGACAGTGTGAAGACGGTGCTCTTCGAGGCGGCGACCTTTAACGGCGCCAACATCCGCAAGTCCGCAAGGAGGATCGGGCTGCGCACGGACGCCTCCGGCAAATTCGAGAAAGGGCTTGACCCGCACAACGCGGAGGCGGCGATCAACCGGGCCTGCCAGCTGATCGAGGAGCTGGGCTGCGGCGAGGTTGTCGGCGGTATGGTGGACGCGTGCGCCGGCATGAAAGAGCCGGTCGTCCTTCCTTTTGAGCCGGACAGCTACAACAGGCTGCTGGGTACGGAAGTATCAAAAGAGGAAATGCTGGATATTTTTAAAATGATAGAGGTTGCATACGATCCCGCGAAAAATACGCTGACCATGCCGACTTTCCGGCAGGATCTTCTGCGCCAGTGCGATATCGCGGAGGAAGTGGCGCGCTTCTACGGCTACGACAGAATCCCGACCACGCTGCCCAGGGGCGAGGCCGTCGGCAGACTGTCCTTCAAACTGCGGATCGAACGCAAGGCGAGGGATATTGCGGAGTACTGTGGTTTTTCCCAGGGCATGTGCTATTCCTTTGAGAGTCCGAAAGTGTTTGACAGGCTGCTGCTCGACGCGGACGATCCGGCCAGAGCGGCGATCACGATCGCCAATCCGCTGGGCGAGGACTTTTCCATCATGCGTACGCTGCCCTTAAACGGAATGTTGACGAGCCTGGCCACCAACTACAACAGGCGAAATAAGGAGGTGCGCCTCTATGAGCTGGGCAACATCTATATCCCGAAATCGCTGCCGCTTACGGAGCTGCCGGACGAGAGGATGCAGTTCACTCTCGGCATGTATGGAGACTGCGACTTCTTCACGATGAAAGGCGTTGTGGAAGAATTTTTTGACAGCATCGGGATGAGAAAGAAAGCGGTCTACGACCCGAAAGCGGGTAAAAATTTCCTGCATCCCGGCAGGCAGGCGAATATCTTATATGAGGGAGTCGTATTAGGATATCTCGGGGAAGTGCACCCCGAGGTGTGCGACAATTACAATCTGAAGACGAGGGCTTATGTGGCGGTTCTGGATATGCCGTCAGTTATGCCTTTCGCGACGTTCGACCGAAAGTATGAGGGAATCGCGAAATATCCCGCGGTGTCTAGGGATATCAGCATGGTCGTGCCCAGAGACGTCATGGCGGGGCAGATCGAGGCGGTGATCGAGCAGCGCGGCGGGAAGATTCTGGAGAACTATCAACTGTTCGACATCTATGAGGGCGACCAGATCAAAGAGGGCTTCAAGTCGGTGGCATACTCCATCACCTTCCGGGCCAAGGACAGGACACTGGAGGAGACCGATATCTCCGGCGCGATGCGCAAGATCCTGAACGGGCTTGAGGGCATGGGAATTGAGCTCAGGAGTTGATATGATTCGATGTATACGGACGCATGAATACGGATACGGACGCATGACGGAAAGAGCGATTCTGCGTCGCCGGATAAGAATGCGGCATAGTATATAGATTTAAGAAAGCAGGTGGGAATATGGAACACAAGAACACATGGGAAACCTACAGCGCGAAGCAGCTGAAAGAGGTAGACGATTTCGCGAGAGAGTATATGGACTTCCTCGATAACGGCAAGACGGAGCGGGAGTGCATCGATCAGATCGTGAACGCTGTCGAGAAGGCCGGCTATCGGGAACTGGAGCAGATGATCAGGGACGGAAAGAAACTCAGGACGGGCGACAAAGTCTACTGCGTCTGGATGAACAAGTCCATCGCCATGTTTCAGATCGGCAAAAAGAAGATGACGGAAGGACTCAATATCCTGGGGGCGCACATCGATTCCCCGCGTCTGGATATCAAGCAGAATCCGCTCTACGAAGACGGCGGTTTCGCCTATCTGGACACCCACTATTACGGCGGCGTGAAGAAGTACCAGTGGGTGACTCTTCCGCTCGCGATTCATGGGGTGGCGGTAAAGAAGGACGGCACCACCTTGGAGATCAATGTGGGAGACAACGAGGACGATCCGGTTTTCTTCGTGTCGGATCTGCTGATTCATCTTGCGCAGGAGCAGATGGAGAAAAAGGCAAATAAAGTGATCGAGGGCGAGGCGCTGGACATTATCGTGGGAAACAAACCTCTCGTGATCGACGGTAAGAAGAACGGAAAGAAACAGGAGGAAGAGGGGGAGACGGGCGCTGCGAAGGACGCCGTGAAAAAAGGAATCCTCGATATTCTGAAAAAAACCTACGATATGGAAGAGGAGGATTTCATCTCCGCGGAGCTGGAGGTCGTTCCGGCGGGCAGAGCGCGGGAGGCCGGCTTCGACAGGAGTATGATTCTCGCCTATGGCCAGGACGACAGAGTGTGCGCTTTCTCTTCGCTGAAGGCCATGCTGGAGATCGGGGCGGTGGAGCGCACCGCATGCTGTATTCTCGTCGACAAGGAGGAGATCGGAAGTGTGGGCGCGACGGGAATGCAGTCGAAGTTTTTCGAGAACGCAGTGGCGGAAGTGATGGATCTGGCGGGAGAGTACAGCGAATTGAATGTGCGCAGATGTCTGGCGCATTCCTGTATGCTCTCCTCCGATGTGAGCAGCGCGTTCGATCCGACCTACGCGGCAAGCTTCGACAAGAAAAACGTGGCTTATCTCGGATGCGGTATGGTGTTCAACAAATTCACGGGTTCCAGGGGCAAGTCCGGTTCCAACGACGCCAACGCGGAGTACCTGGGCCATATCAGAGCCATCTTCGAGAAGGAGAAGGTGAACTTCCAGACGGCGGAGCTGGGCAAGGTAGATCTGGGCGGCGGCGGCACGATCGCCTACATCCTCGCGCTGTACGGCATGAACGTGATCGACAGCGGTGTGGCCGTCCTCAACATGCATGCGCCCTGGGAGGCGACGAGCAAGGCGGACGTCTATGAGACGAAACGCGGCTATGTGGCGTTTTTGAAGCATGCAGAGCTCTAGGGGACGCTATGGAAGAGATCAGAAAATCGGATTTTTACTTTGAGCTTCCGGAGGAACTGATCGCGCAGGATCCTCTGGAGGACCGCTCGGCGTCCAGGCTTCTCGTACTGGACAAAAAGAGCGGGCGGATGGAACATCATATTTTCAGAGAAGTGATCGACTATTTAAGACCGGGCGACTGCCTGGTCTTAAATAACACGAAGGTGATTCCCGCAAGACTTCTGGGTGTGAAGGAGGACACCGGCGCGGCGGTGGAGGTGCTGCTCTTGAAGCGCAGGGAGAACGACGTCTGGGAAACTTTGGTAAAGCCCGGGAAAAAATTGCGGCCGGGAGCGAAGATCGTTTTCGGGGACGGTGTGCTGCGGGCAAAAGTGCTGGAGATCGCGGAGGAGGGCAACCGTCTCATACAGTTCTCTTACGATGGGATCTTCGAGGAGGTGCTGGACCGGCTCGGCGAGATGCCTCTGCCGCCATACATCACCCATAAGCTGCAGGACAGAAACCGCTACCAGACCGTGTACGCCAGGTATGACGGTTCGGCGGCGGCGCCCACGGCGGGGCTGCACTTTACGGAGGAACTGCTCAGTCAGATTGAGAAGAAAGGCGTGGAGATCGCCTATGTGACGCTGCATGTCGGGCTGGGGACTTTCCGGCCGGTCAAGGCGGACAATATTCTGGAACACCACATGCACTCGGAGCACTATGAAGTGACGAAAGAGGCGGCGGACAGGATCAACCGCGCCAGGGCCTCGGGAAACCGCGTGATCTGTGTGGGGACGACGAGCTGCCGCACGGTGGAGAGCGCGGCGCGGGAGGACGGCACGCTGGAGGCGTGCTGCGGGGACACCGATATCTTTATCTATCCCGGCTACCGGTTCAGAGTGCTGGACGGTCTGATCACGAACTTCCATCTGCCGGAGTCCACTCTTGTGATGCTCGTCTCGGCGCTCGCGGGGCGGGAACATGTGCTTGCGGCTTACCGAGAGGCGATCCGGGAGCGGTACAGATTTTTCAGTTTTGGGGATGCGATGCTCATAGTAGACAACCCATAGAATTTTGGGTTGCTAAGCGGCTGCGGATTGGTTACAATAATAAGCAGGGGTTAAGAAAACTCCGCAGGCTTTCGCGGCGCGGGGCAGGGCGGTTATTTTCGCAGGAATCTTAGGATAAAGGGGGAATCGGGGTATGGAGGAAAGACGAAGGAACAGACGCATTGAACTGGAGTCCACGCTTGTGATTAAGAGAATGGATCAGGCGGGGGAACCGAGACAGGTCGATATCGAGGTGACGGACGTCTCCAAGACAGGGGTGGGTTTTTCCTGCCCGGTGAAGCTGGAGGTCGGCGCCGTCTACGAGTCCTATCTGACGATCTGGACGCAGGAGATTCTGCACGCATTCCTGGAGATCATCCGCGTGGTGGAGCGGGAAGACGGCATTTACGACTGCGGATCGATTTTTATCGGCATGTCCGAGCAGGACGCCAGTAGGATCGCCACCTACGATACGATAGACAATATGAGCGAGTAGGGAAGACATATTGATATGAGACATGGAAAGTATGCGAAGCTGTGGCTGGAGATCGTCGTGGTTGCGGCGTCGGTTCTGGCGCTTGTGCTGCTTTTGTATTTTGTGATGATCGTCTCGTTTCAGAACGGCGCGCAGTCTGCGAGCGTGACGATGCGACTGGCGAACCGGATCGCAGCCGAGGTTTTTGAGAAGCCTACGGAGGAGAAGGTCGAGGCGGTGAGTCTGATGATACGCTATGGGGCGCATCTGGCGCTGTTTTTTGTGGTGGGGCTTGTCACGGCCTTTGTCAGTATGGTGATCTTCCGGAATTATTTCCGCATCGCCGGGATCCTGCTGTCAGGCGCGGCGTGCTATATGCTGGCGTACTACACGGAATATTACAAGCAGTATGTCGAGGGAAGGCATTTTCAGATGACCGATGTGAAGCTCAACTGGTACGGCAGTCTGGCGGGCATCGTCTGTATGGTCGGTTCCTATTTTCTGAACCGTCTGTTGGTGAAACTGTCCTCCTGATCGGTTTGATATCATGGGAGAAGAAACGGATGCCGCGCAGCCGATAACGGGCCGCGCGGCGTTTTTACGTCTGTTTTCGGGATGGTTTCCGCTCAGCGCGTCAGTCTGGCGAGTTCCTCGTAGAAATTCGGATAGCTGACGGCGACGATTCCGCCGTCCGTGATCTCGGTCGTGCCGTCCGCGACCAGAGCGGCTATGGCGAAAGTCATGGCGATCCGGTGATCCATATGCGGATCGATCACCGCGCCGTGCAGCGGACTGCCGCCGGCTATGATCATGCCGTCCTGCGTGGGGGTGATGTCACAGCCCATAGCGCTCAGATACTGCGCCATCACGCCGATGCGGTCCGACTCCTTGGCGCGCAGATCCGCGGCGTCCCGGATAACCGTAGTGCCTTCGGCGCACGCCGCCATGACATTGATAATCGGCAGCTCGTCGATCAGCGTCGGGATGATATCGCCCCCGATGGTGACGCCGTGGAGCGCGCTGTGCCTGACGAGCAGATCCGCGGTCGGCTCGCCGTCGCGGCTGACGTTCAGACAGGTGATATCGCCGCCCATGTCCCGGGCGACTCTCAGGATCCCGTCTCTGGTGGGATTGATTCCAACGTTGCGGATCAGGAGTTCCGCGCCCGGCACGATCAGAGCGGCGGCAATAAAGAAAGCCGCGGAAGAGATGTCGCCGGGCACGACGATTTTCTGGCCGTACAGCGCCGGCTCAGGTTCCACGGAGGCGGTAGTCCCCTCGCTCGTGACGCGGGCGCCGAAGCGGTTCAGCATGATCTCGGTGTGGTTGCGGCTGAGAGCGGGTTCCGTCACGCTGGTCGCGCCGTCCGCGTACAGGCCTGCCAGCAGGATTGCCGATTTGACCTGGGCGGAGGCTATTTTGGAGTGATAGCGTATGCCGTGCAGGGCGCTTCCGGCGATGTGCAGAGGCGCGCAGTCGTTGCCGTTTATGCTGGTGATGTCGGCCCCCATCATGGAGAGGGGTTCGATGATACGGCGCATGGGCCGTTTCTGTATGGAGGTGTCGCCGGTCAGCGTCGTCTCAAACGGCTGCGCGGCGAGGACGCCGGAGAGCAGTCTTGTGGTGGTGCCGCTGTTGCCGGCGTCCAGAACGGAGAAGGGGGCGTGAAGCCCGTGGAGTCCCCTGCCGTGGATCAGGATGCGCTCCGGCGTGTTTTCAATTTCGATTCCCATTCTGCGGAAACAGTCGATTGTGGAGAGGCAGTCCGCGCCCTGCAGAAAATTTGTCACCTCGGTTGTGCCTTCCGCGAGGGAGCCGAACATTACGGCTCTGTGGGAGATGGATTTGTCGCCGGGGACGGTCGTCTCGCCGTGCAGACGCGCTGCTTTTTCCAGTCTGATGGTATTGTTGTGGCTCATGATGTAACTCCTTGTGATTTCAATGGGACTCGTTTATTTTTTGGTGTGGAGACTGTAGCCGTGCTCTGTCATGACGCCGACCGCCGTCTCGAGCGCCTGCCTGTCGTAGAATTCGATGCGCAGAGCGCCCTCGGCAAATTCCCGGTTATGATTGATGCCGATGTTCTTGATGCTCACGTTGTGGAGCGCGAGCAGGGAGGCGATGGCGGAAATGGCGCCCGGCTTGTCGGCGATATCCACCGTGAAGACATACTCCGCCTTCAGCGGTCCGTTCGGCGCGCTGATAAAAGATTCCCGGTAGTTTCTGGCGCTGTCGAAAAAGTCGTACAGGGCGTCCTCCGCCCGGTAGTCGAGGCAGACCAGGATGTCCGTGAGCGATTTGATGTAATCGCGCAGCAGTTTGGAAATATTCTCCGTGTTTGTGAGGCAGATCTGCTGCCACATGGCGGGAGAGGAGGAGGCGATCCGGGTGATATCCTTGAAGCCGCCGGCCGCCACCATTTTCATCACACCCTCCCGGGAGTCGGACTCCCGGACCAGATTCACCAGGGAGGCCGCGATGATGTGGGGAAGGTGGGAGATGGCCGCGGTCACGTAGTCGTGTTCCTCATAGTTTAAGATGAGCGGGATCGCGCCGAGGGACGCCGTCAGATCACGGCAGCGGTTCAGCATGTCTTCCGGTACGCTGTCCGTGGGCGTCAGAATATAGTAGGCGTTCTCCAGAAGGGACGCCTGGGAATTCGGATAGCCGAAGCGCTCCGAACCCGTCATGGGATGTCCGCCGATGAACTGCCGCTCCAGACCGAGAGACTCGATCTGCCTGTGGATGTCCGTCTTGACGCTCCCTACATCGGTCAGGATCGTGTGCGGCGACAGATACTCCCTGAGCACGAGCAGATTCTCAGCGTTGTGCGAGACGGGCGCGCATAGGAAGATATAGTCGCAGACGCCGAAAGAGGCGTCGATGGCCGGACAGATTTCGTCGATCACTTTCTCCTGCAGCGCAAGGCGCAGGGAGGATTCGCTGACGTCGTAAGCTATCATATGCGCGTCGGGAACGGCGCGGCGGACTGCCTTGGCGATGGAGCCGCCGATCAGCCCCAGACCGATAAAACCGCAGGTAAGTGTGCTCATGGATTTTGCCTTTCTTCGGACCGGATATCTGATATCTGTGAAGCTATCCGTTATTATATCATTTATAAAAAAGAGCGGCAAGTATCTATTATGCGGTATGCCGATAGACAGGCAGCGGAAAGAAATTATACATTTCGCATAAAAGTTGTTGAAATTGTGGTTTGAATTTAGTAAAATATACTTACGATTTGTGTTTGGGGGATAACATAAATGCACAATTTGCCCAATCATGAGTGAATAACAGAACGGGAGGACCATGTGAAATGGATGTTTACACAACTGATAGGATTCGGAATGTGGCTCTGCTCGGACACGGCGGCTGCGGGAAAACCAGCCTGGTTGAAGCGATGGCATATTTGTCCGGTATTACTTCCAGAATGGGGAAGGTGGACGACGGCAACACGGTGAGCGACTTCGGCAAGGAAGAGCAGAAGAGGCACATTTCCATCGCCACGTCTGTTGTTCCGATTGAATGGGACAATGCGAAGATCAACGTATTGGACACGCCGGGTTTCTTCGACTTCGTCGGCGAGGTGGAGGAAGCTGTCGGCGCGGCCGATGCGGCGATCATCGTGGTGTCGGGCAAGGCCGGCGTGGAAGTCGGCACCGAGAAGGCATGGGAGCTGTGTGAGAAGTACAAGCTGCCGCGCTTTGTGTTCGTCACGGATATGGATATCGACAACGCCTCCTTCAGACAGGTGGTCGAGACGATGACGGAGAAGTACGGCAAGAAGATTGCGCCGTTTCATCTGCCGATCCGCGAGAACGAAAAATTTGTGGGTTATATCAATGTCATCACCGAGCAGGCATACCGCTGGGAGGGTAAGGAAGTCGTGGAGTGCGAGATGCCGGAGTACAGCAAGGCGAATCTGCAGCTGTGCCGCGACACGCTGATGGAGGCGGTGGCCGAGACCAGCGAGGATCTGATGGAGCGCTATTTTAATGGCGACAGTTTCTCTGAGGCCGAGATCAGGGCGGCGCTGCGCAGCAATGTCATGGACGGCAGTATCGTGCCGATCTCCATGGGATCGAACATCCTCTGCCAGGGCGTCTACACGCTGCTCGACGATATTGTAAAATATATGCCGAGTCCGGAGAACAGAGAGATCGCGGGCATCGACTTAAAGAGCAACGAAATTTTCCAGGCGAACTACGATTTCTCGAAGCCGAAGTCGGCGTACATTTTCAAGACGATCGTGGATCCTTTTATCGGCAAGTACTCGCTGATCAAGGTTTGTTCCGGCGTATTCAAGAGCGACGACACAATCTACAACGATGAGAAAGAAGTCGAGGAGAAGATCAGCAAACTCTATGTGCTGCAGGGCAATAAGCCTATCGAGGTCAAGGAGCTGCACGCGGGCGATATCGGCGCCATCGCGAAGCTGACGGCGGCCAGGACGGGCAATACGCTGTCCACCAAGAGCAGGGTGATCCGCTACGGCAAGGCGGAGATCTCCACGCCGTACACATGCAAGAGATACCGGGCTAAGAATAAGAGCGAGGTGGATAAGGTGTCGCAGGCGCTGCAGAAGATGAAGCACGAGGATCAGACGCTCTGGATTGTCAATGACGCTGAAAATAAGCAGACGCTTCTCTACGGGATGGGCGATCTGCACCTGGATGTGGTGGCCAGCAGGATGCTCAACGAGTACAAGGCGGAGATCGAGCTGGCTGATCCGAAGATCGCTTACAGAGAGACGATACGGAAGAAATCCGATGTGGAGTACAAATATAAGAAGCAGTCGGGCGGGCACGGGCAGTACGGACATGTCAAGATGCGCTTCGAGCCTTCCGGCGATCTGGAGACGCCCTATGTGTTCGAACAGGAAGTAGTGGGCGGCGCCGTGCCGAAGAATTATTTCCCGGCGGTGGAGAAGGGTCTGCAGGACTCCGTGGCTGCCGGACCGATGGCGGCCTATCCCGTAGTGGGCGTGAAAGCGGTGCTCTACGACGGTTCCTATCATCCGGTGGACTCCTCCGAGATGGCGTTCAAGATGGCGACGATCCAGGCCTTTAAGAAGGGCTTTATGGAGGCGGGGCCGGTGCTCCTGGAGCCGATTGCGAATCTTCAGGTGACGGTGCCGGATTCCTACACGGGCGACGTGATGGGCGATCTGAACAAGAGGAGGGGGCGAGTGCTCGGCATGAATCCCGCGGGGGACGGCAAGACCGTGATCGAGGCGGACATCCCGGTGGCATGTCTGAACGGCTACTGCACGGATCTTCGCTCCATGACCGGAGGGCGCGGCACCTATAAGTATGAGTTCGCCAGATACGAGCAGGCTCCGGGCGATGTGCAGGAGAAGGAAGTGGCCGCGAGAGCAAACAAGGTGGCGGAAGCCGGAAGCGAGGCATAGGGGGAATTGCCTTGCGGTAAGCTATAACCGGCTATAACGGCATAGAGAAGGTTTCAGATAGAGACGGGGCGCGGTTTGGCGCCCCGTTTCTGCAAGGGAATGTATTCAGATAATGGGCTGGCAGTTGTGTTCGCACAGAAGTTTGTTGGCCTCAAACAGAGAGCGGTTCTGGTGCAGGGCAAACAGGATCAGGGCGTCCCGCTCGATCCTGGCATACAGTTCCCTGCCGCCGGATATTCTCAGCATTTTCTGCGTTTCTTCGGCGGAGAGCCGCATCCCGAAGGCAATCGCGATCAGTTTGTCGCGGGACGGTTTCTTTTTGCCGGAAAAGATCTGATACAGATAGGGCCGGTCGATGTGAGCGTCGCGCACGATGTCCGCCCGTTTCAGATTCCTGGCGTCCAGCAGCTCGTGCAGATATTCCGGCAGATCCTGCGTGATCATCTGCCGGCGGTTGCGCTGCATATAGTCTTCGATATCCGTTGCGTCTTTGATTTCATGCGTTAATTCTTCTGTTGATTTTTCGTTCATGTCTCCGGTTCTCCCGCCCGCGCTTGATTCAAGTGAGCTCCGCTCGCGCTTGATTTCCTGCTGATATGACAGTATAAACTCCAGAATCCGCCTGCTGCGCAGCCGCCGCGCTTCGCGCTCAAAGATTCTGTCGTTACCATATCAGGTGAAATCAAATGCTCGCTTCGCTCGCGCTTGATTTCCTGCTGATATGGTATATTATAGAGGGTGGCGGAGGCAAAAAGCAAGAAAAAGATGCGGAGGATCTATGGAGTACGAAGAGGTGCGGGTGCTGAAAGAGAGCGGCAGAGGAACGGTGAGTCTGGTGCGCGGGACGGGCAGCGGGCGGCTGTATGTCCGGAAAACCCTGAGGGGAAAGCATCCGGCGTATGACGTATTGAAAGAATTGCGGCATCCCGGTATTCCTGTCATCGAAGAGGTGGTAAGCGAAGCGGACGGGGTGACGGTCATAGAGGAGTATGTGGAAGGCGATACGCTGGGGAGCAGAGAACTTGGCGGTCGTGAGAGAAGAACCGTTATAAGAGAGCTGTGCGGCGTGCTGCAGTTTCTGCATGAGCATCAGATTATTCACAGGGATATCAAACCCTCCAACATCATTCTGGCACGAGACGGACATCTCAAGCTGATCGATTTTGAGACGGCGCGCATTCCCAAAGACGATGTGGAGCAGGACACAAGCCTGCTCGGTACGAGGGGCTATGCGCCGCCGGAACAGTACGGCTTCGCGCAGACGGATCAGAGGACGGATATCTATGCCCTCGGCGCCGTGCTGAGACAGCTCCTTGGCAGGGACGCCGATAAACCGCGCTACAGGGCGGTGATCGGCAAGTGTATGAATCTGGATCCCGACAGGCGCTACCAGAGCGCGAAACAGGTGTGGCGGGCGTTGAGCGGTCTGCGCGGAAAGATTCTGTGCGGTGCGGCCGTCCTGGCGGTATTGGGCGCATGTCTTCTCGCTGTGTACTGCCGGGGCGCTGCCGGGAAAGATGCGGTGCTGGCGGCGTCCGGTATCGAACGGGAAGCGGCGCTGCAGGACGCCCTCAAGACGCTGCCTGCACCGGAAGATCCGCATTGGGACGGCGAGAGCGGGATCGCCCTGTGCGGCAACGTGCCGGAGAGCGGCAGAGGCGGCCAGGTGTACTACAACTACAGAGTCTACCGGTGCGATACGGACGTCCCGCCCGATCCGGCGCTGGCATCGCAATATTATGAGTGCGGTATGGGCGGGAATTTCGGCGTCAATGAGAGTACGGGGTATTACGAGACGAATCTTGTGCCGGCCTTTTCGACTAACGGATATTATTATTTCGCTGTGTCCGCAGTGGGAGACGGCGTCACCTATGCGGACAGCCCCTATGTCCTGTCGGACGCTTTTCACTATACGGGGGAGGACGCGCCGGCGCTTCCGGCGCCCGCGGGATTGCGGTGGAACGTGCTGCCTGATGAAACGGGATACGAATACTTTGCTTTCTGGGATAATCTGTACGACTATGCGGATGAGGATATCTTCAACGTTTCTTTTTATGACGGGGAGGGAACGCTTGTCACGAACAATACATGGAGCAAAAAGGATATTCTGTCCGTCGGCGGCAGTGGGATCTGGTTCGACTGGCAGAATGCCGGAGACGGCAGGACCGGCAGCTACCGGTTTACGGTGGAGGTCTATACTTCGCGGCCAAATGAATACCGCTCCTGTTATGTGCCTGCGCCTGCGCCGGAGGAAGCGTACAGTCCGTGGCTGGAGATAGGAAAATGACGCCCTGTCTCCGCCGCTAGGTCTGTCTTTTGTAAAAAACGAAATATCGAACACAGTTTTCTGAAAAATCTATTGCAATCGAAAAGCGGTTGTGATATTATCAAAGCAAATAAAACGGACATATCTGGGAAGTCTGGCAGTTCTGATCGCACGTCTTTGCATTTCTGTTCTGAGAGAATCCCTTATATGTACAACAATCAAATAAGGGAGGAAATGGATGGGAAGAAAAGACTTACAGAAGAAGGGATATCTGTACGACCCGGAACGATTCTCGGATCTGGTCAACGGCGTGGTGTGCGCGGGCAGACAGGTGCTTGCGGCGGAGGATCTGACGGAGCTGGACAGCCAGGCGGGACAGTTCTCTATTGCGGCGTATGATGAGATCGTGGGCGGCGGAAGCGAGAACACCAGAGATGATGTAAGCGGGGATGGTACTGGCAGAGAGCAGAATGATGGCAGTGGAGGCAGCACCGGGGAAAGCACCAGAAGAGATGACATAAACAGAGGCCATGGACGTAACCGGAACATAAGGGAAACGAAGCGCGCCAACCGAAAAGACCGGCGCCGCGACTTGCTGCGGCGGGCGGCTTTCGGCGTGAACTTCATGGTGATCGGGATTGAGAACCAGGAAGATACGAATTATCTGATGCCGCTGCGGTGCATGTCCTACGACACGGCGGAGTATGAGAAACAGGCGGCGCAGATCAGACGGGAAGTTCGAAACGGGAAGAAAGGAAAGGTTACGAAAGAGGAATTCCTGTCGGGTTTTACCAAAGACAGCAGGCTGCATCCCTGCGTGACGATCGTGCTCTATTACGGAGAGGATTGGGACGGAGCCACGTCGCTGAGGGAGATTTTGGATTTAGAAGGTATTCCGCCTGAACTGCAGCAGCTTGTGAACGATTATAAGATTTACCTGTGCGAAGTGCGGAAGTTCGAGAACACAGAGGTATTTAAAACGGATGTAAAACAGGTATTCGACTGCCTGCGGTACGCCAAGGAGCCGGAGAAACTGTACCAGCTGGTGGCGAATGATCCGGCGTATCAGGCGATGGATCCGGACACCTATGAAGCGATCGTGGAGTATACTGGAATGAACGAGTTGATGAAAGTGAAAGAATACGGAGAGGACGGTAAGGTAGATATGAACGAGATAGCGAAGGGGTTGATTGAGATGGGCCGCAGGGACGGCATGGAGAAAGGTATTGAGCAGGGAATAACGCAAGGAATAGCACAAGGTATAACGCAGGGAATAGAAAGAGGAAGAACAGAAGGAAAGCTGGCGGGCATGGCCAGCGCCATCACAGAACTCCTCGAGGATTTCGGCCAGATTCCGCAGCGGGTACTGGACTTGATTCAGAATCAGGACGATCCCGCTACATTGAGCCGCTGGCTGAAAAGTGCGGCCAAGGCAGAGAATCTGGCGGAATTTGAACAGAATATGTGATTGCAGAGAAGACATACGGACACCCTTTTCACGGGCGGGAAGAGGGTGTTTTTGCGTATGTTGCCATAATTGTAAAAAAATGTTGAAAAGTCTGCTGACAGCATACCAATTTCGAAAATAAATATGATACTCAAACTTCCCATATTAAAAATGGGAATTGCACCTTGAAAAATCAATACTTTAGCTCATAAAATAGCGTCAGG
>CANQTL010000042.1 GCA_947626775.1 uncultured Lachnospiraceae bacterium
ATTTTGCTCACAATTCAATCAATAACAGAAAAATGGTTCTGGGATGCACATCCCAGAACCACTTTGTCGACAGTCTGGGAGCTGTCCTGTGAGGGACAGCTCTTTTTGGCAGGCGTGCGTCTATTTGTTCATCTTGTAGGGCGGGTCCGCCGGATAACCGCCCTTTAATTTCTGCATACCGCGCTGGATCGCGTCCTTCGAGTTCTTCCAGTCGGCGTCTTTGTTGCGGTAGTCGAATTTCTCCACCAGCCACGACACATCCTCGGAGAGGCGCGCCATGTTGCGCTCCATCAGCGGGAACACCGCGTCGTAGAACTCGGCTTTCTCTTTGTCGCCAAGACGGCTGTCGGCGGCTTCGCACAGGTCTCCGAAGTGGTGCAGGCAGAAGCCTTTGCTGTTCTTTACCTTGTCGCGGAACTCCTGATCGCGCCTGTACATGACGAAGAAGGTGTCCAGGTAGCGCTCGTAGGTGTCCGCGTAGCGCCTGCAGATATAGCAGGACTGTTCCTTTTTCTCCACCCAGACGCCGATGGGATTCTGGCGTTCGGTCTGTTTCCGGAACTTGTCTTTCAGGGAGGTTCTGCCGGGCTTAAAGTTTTTGAACTGCTCCTGCATCTCGCGGTTGATCTGCATGTAGTGCGTTTTCAGAATCCAGGCGTTTCCCAGCGTGTTGCCGTAGTCGAACATCTTCTTGAAGTGCTCCCTGCAGAAGCCCGCCAGATCGGTCTGTTCGCGGACGTCGCTCTCCATGTAGGAGGAACCGGAGCCCAGCACGAAGTCCAGCAGATCCTGCTCCACGTTCCGCTCGATATAGCAGAAGGGGCATTCGTCGTTGGCGTTTATGGCGTCATTCAGCGGGATGGTGTACAGTTGTTCTTTCATATCGGCGGTCCTCACTTTCTTCTCTCGGTTGCAGATAGTTTTATTTTACACGATTTTGGAGCCGCGGTAAACACTTTCGGGAGGAACTTTCGGATTGCGCGTTCCGCAAAAAGATTGAATTTAAAATGAAATGTGGTAGAATGTTACCGTATACTGTGAACACAGCGCAGGGAGTGTGTGAATGTTAAAGGAACGGCATATGAGCTCTTTCAGGAAGCAGTTATTTACTTATATCCAGGGAAAATACAGCGCCTCCCCAGAATATCTGTGGAGGCGGCTTTTGCGCGGGAGAACGAGATCAACTGGAAACAGGGAAGGGGCATGAAAACAGGGGATACTGTGTTTCTGTATGTCGCCGCTCCGGTATCGGCGATTCTGTACAAATGCAGAGTGACGAAGACGGATATTCCCTGTTCGTTTGATAACGGCGACGTCCATATGACAAGTCTTATGAAGATAAAACTGCTGAAACGCTATCAGCCGGACCGCTTTACGCTTGCCGTGCTGAGTGAAACGTATGGGATCCGTGCGGTGAGAGGGCCGAGAGGAATCCCGAAAACCCTGAGCGATGCGCTGAAATAAGAATGATTGCTCTGTTGCCCTGCGGCTTGATTTTGGGTATAATAGATTCACGAGGAGGTGTGCAGGATTATGCAGATTATTCCTATGCGGGATTTGAAGAATACAGTCGAAGTGGAGCGGCGCTGTGCGGAGGAAAACGGCCCGGTCTATGTGACAAAGAACGGATATGGTCGGCTGGTTGTTATGGATATCGAGTATTATGAGCGCACGATGCAAAAAATGTACGAGGCAAGCGCGATTCTGGAAGGGCTGGATGATGTAAAATCAGGTCGCGTACTGGACGGCGAATCATCGGTCGGCGATATAAGGAGAAAGTATGGCCTCTGAATGCAGATATAAACTGACAAAGAAAGCAGAGGCCGACTTTAGATGATATCGTTTCCTATATTGCCGTAGAACTGGCAAATCCGAAAGCGGCCTCCGATTTTCTGGATAAGTTGGAAAATGTGATAGAAGAAGCAAGAACTTTCCCGGAGAGCGGTTCTGTCGTGACGAATGACTTCCTGCCTGCCACAAATATAAGAAAGAAATATGTTGGAAATTATGTTATGTTTTATCTGCCGGACTTTTCGGCAAAAACGATTTATATTCTCAGAATCATATATGGGAAACGAAATATGGATGAAATACTGAGGAAGTTGGACTAGTATCACACGCAGAGAAAGAGATGAAACAGAAAACTTTACCGCCCGTCAATCACGACGAAAATGATATATTGCAGGAGATCCGCTGCTTCGCGCTGGATATGGACGGCACGGTCTACCTCGGGGAGAGATGGATCGACGGCGCGGTGGACTTTCTGCATAAAATAGAGGAGACGGGCAGGAGCTATGTCTTCGTGACCAACAATTCCTCGAAGAATGCCGCCGTCTATGTGGAGAAGCTGCACCGCATGGGACTGGACGTGGGCGAGGAGAAGATCGTCACCTCCGGGCAGGCCACGATCGCATACCTGCAGAAGCACTTCCCGGGCGCGAAGGTGTTCCTGCTCGGCAATGCCATGCTGCGGGAGGAGTTCATGCAGGCCGGCATTGTATTGGAAGAAACGCGTCCCGACGTGGTGGTGACGGCTTTTGACACTTCCCTCGATTACGAAAAGATGTGCCGGGTCTGCGACCATGTCAGGGCGGGGCTTCCCTACTTGGCGACCCATCCGGATTACAACTGCCCGACGGAGACGGGATTTATCCCCGACGCGGGAGCGATTCATGCCTTTATCCACGCCTCGGCGTTCCGCTATCCGGACCGCATCATCGGCAAGCCCAACGGGGACATCATAGACTATCTCTGTACGCGGGTGAACACGGCAAGAGAGCAGATCGCCATGGTGGGAGACAGGCTCTACACGGATATTGCCGCAGGCAGGAACAATGGCCTGAAAAGTATTCTGGTACTCAGCGGCGAGGCGTCTATGGAGGATGCGCTGGCGTCGGCCGTGCAGCCGCATCTGATCTTTGATTCCGTGAAGGAATTATCCCAAATGCTTTCGGCAAAGTATCTTCCACGATAGGCGATAAACGATCCCAAACGATATAAAAGTTTTATATCCGGAGTAAAGGAGAGATGTGATATGGATAACCTTACCGTTTCATTAACGATGTGGGGTGATCTTTACGAAACTGAAAAAATCGATTCATGCATAGAAATCTTCAATCAATATATTGACATGAACAGGGGACAAATATATAAGATGGACAGAAAGGATACCCCGTGGCTGTATGCTATGGGAGAAAACGATATTTCTTTTTACAAATCATTGAGAGTAATGAAAGATTTATAAATACCAGAATAAGTCTGCAAAGGAAAATGATTTTTTATGGACGGAATTGAAATAGAAATAAAGGATTATTATGTAATGCTGAATTTGCACAAAGCAATATTGGAAAATGGGATAATTGGAGAAACATAGAGAAATCGAGTCCATTTAAGATAACAAATGGCGATTGGAAATAAGTTTACTTTTGTTTCCGAATGGGATACACTATAAGTGATCTCAAGTTTTCTTTAGATTTCAAGAATAGAAAGGATGATCTTTATGAATTTAGCGAAAATCTCTGCAAATGGTCAGATTACGGTGCCGATAGAAATCCGGCGGCTGCTTGGTTTAAAGTCCGGAGATAAGATGTTGTTCTTTCAGAAGCAAGACGGAGAAATTGTTGTAAGCAATGCTTCTTCCGAAGCAATCCGCAAAGCGCAGTCGGCTTTTACCGGTGCTGCCGAAACAATGGGTGTTACCAGCGAGAAGGATATTCAGGTGCTTGTGGACGAAGTGCGCTATGGAGAGGAAAAGTAGCATGCGCATATTGATTGATACAAATATTCTGTTCTCTGCATTGGTTTTTCCTCATTCCAAGCCGGCGCAGGCATTGTTGTATGTTGCAGATAATCACGAAATTGTTTTATGTGACCGCAATATTATGGAGTTTCGCAACATTTTGAAACGAAAAGCGCCGAAGTTTTTGCCAGATGCGGAAGTGCTGCTTGCAGAAATGTCCTATGAACTGATTCCGGCAGTAGACCATGCGGAAAAACTGATACGCGACGCAAAAGACCAACCGATCTTAAATGCGGCAATTGTGTATGATGTAGATATTATTTTGACAGGGGATAAAGACTTTTTAAGTTTAGAAATGGAACATCCGAAATGTATGACAGTTACACAGTTTCTTAAGAATGTAGGTGTTGAAGAAAGTGGCTTTTACACATGATATTTCTTATTATGCAAAAGGCGGTAGGCTGACCGCCGCAATATCGCTATGATGCTTTTAATGTGCAGCGGCTGCCGGCTTTTGTATGTTTTCCATAAAACATCACAGCCCTTTCTGGTAAAAACGGTAAAGTTGCACTTGATGTATTGTCAAACGGTAAAGAAAGCTATATACTGAATCCAATATTTTGGAAACGTTACCGATAACGGTGCTGGGTCGGTGGTGACGGCGGGAATATACCGGAATATTGCGATTATGTATGAAAGGATCAGGAGAGCATGAGAAAGAGCGGAATTTTGATGCCTGTGTCGAGTATTCCTTCCCGGTATGGAATCGGGACTTTTTCCAGGCAGGCGTACGCGTTTATCGATTCTTTGGAGAAAGCGGGCCAGTCCTACTGGCAGATATTGCCGTTAGGGCCTACCGGATACGGAGATTCCCCCTACCAGTCCTTTTCTACCTTTGCGGGGAATCCCTATTATATCGACCTGGAGGCGCTGATCGAGGCGGGCTGGCTGACGAGGGCCGACTGTGACAGCTGCGATTTCGGGGACGACGACGAGTACATAGACTACGAGAAAATCTATCTTTCCAGATTCAAGGCGCTCAAGAAAGCGTTTCGCAACAGCCGCATCGGGAAAGAGGCGGAGTTTCAGGCGTTCGTGCGGGAGAACAGCGACTGGCTGGACGATTACGCGCTCTACATGGCGGTGAAGAACTCCTTTGACGGCGTAAGCTGGAGCGAGTGGGACGAGGACATTAAACTCCGCAGGCCCGCGGCGCTGAAACGATACCGTGAGAAGTACGCGGAGGAAGTGGATTTTTACAGATTCCAGCAGTATCTGTTCGCAAAACAATGGTTTGCGCTGAAGGCGTACGCAAACGGCAAGGGCATCGAGATTATCGGGGATATCCCGATCTATGTAGCCTTCGACAGCGCGGACACCTGGGCTAACCCGGAGCTGTTCCAGCTGGACGAGACGCTGGCGCCGGTGGCGGTGGCGGGCTGTCCGCCCGATTCGTTCTCCGCGACGGGACAGCTGTGGGGCAATCCTCTGTACCGCTGGGACTATCACAAGAAGACGGGCTATGCCTGGTGGCTGCGGCGGATGGCGTACTGCTACAAGCTCTACGACGTGGTGCGCATCGACCACTTCCGGGGCTTCGACGAGTATTACTCCATTCCCTATGGGGACGAGACGGCGGAGTTCGGGCACTGGGAGAAAGGGCCGGGCTACGATATCTTTCAGGTAATCAAGACGAATCTCGGCAAAAAGGCCGTGATTGCGGAAGATCTCGGATTTTTGACCAAATCGGTCATCAATCTGGTGAAGAAGACCGGCTATCCGGGTATGAAGATTCTGCAGTTTGCGTTTGACTCCCGGGAGGAGAACGATTATCTGCCGCACAACTATACGGCGAACAGCATCGTCTACACGGGGACGCACGACAATGACACGACGCTTGGCTGGTTTAGTCAACTGAACCGTAAGGATAAGAAGTTTGCGCGCAGATATCTGAATATCCGCGGCAATAAAGACGTCCAGTGGGCCTTTATCCGGGCGGCCATGGCGAGCGTATCTGACACTTGTGTCATTCCTATGCAGGACTATCTGGGGCTGGGTCCGGAGGCGCGGATCAACATTCCGTCCACGCTGGGGACTAACTGGAAGTGGAGGATGCGCGAGGGCGCGTTCACGGACGAACTGGCGGAGCGCATCTGTGGGATGACGAAACTGTACGGCAGACTGCGGCAGTGACGCGTCCGGCAGACGGCAAAAGACGTCCGCAGAATTCAGAAAACGCGTCTGCTCATGTTGGAATTGTGGTAGGCGGGATCGTTTGTCACGTCCTGATCGAACCAGTCGAGCGGGACGAAGGCATTGGCCAGCGTTTCGGAGGGAAACTCTACCTCTGCGATGACGAGCGGCGCGAAAGGCGGCGCGAAGACGTCCAGCTCCACACATAGACCAGATGAGTCAATGGATTCCCCGCCAGATGGAGCGGATTTGCTGTGTGTCCCGGCAGCAGCCTCAGAGAGGCTGACGCCGCCTGTGAACTTCGGATTTTCAATCGGTATCACATAGCGTTTTTTGGAAATGATATTTCCGTCGGCTTTTTCGCGCAGATGGCAGTAGGCCGTTTCGTTTAACGGCAGATTGTATTCCTCTCTGGCGAGCAGCCCCTTTCCCTTGTAGGTCATATAGTAGTCGTCGTCCTGCCTGCGCACCCGCACGACGGGGTCGGTGTTGAGGTAGGCCTGCTCGATGACGCGGCAGGGATACTGCGACAGATTGTCAGGCAGTTTCTTTACGGTAAATTTGCGTTCGATTTCCATGGTGTGCTGCTCCTGTGTCATATCGTTATCATTCAGAATGCGGCGCTGCGGTGCTCCCTGACAGGGCCTTACATTATTATAAGGAAACTTGCCGTTTCTGTAAAGCTGGTCTGTTCGCGTCGAACGCTCTTTTTTTATTGTCAAAATCATGGTAAGATGTCTCTGACAGGCGAATGACCACGTTCGCGAGGTCATGTTAAAAGAATTGGAGGTAAAATGAAAATGAGCAGAGCGGCGATTTTTTTTGCGACAGGATTTGAGGAGATCGAGGCGCTGACGGTAGTGGACGTCCTGCGCAGGGGCGGTATCACGGCGGATATGATCTCCGTCACGGGAGAGCGCGAGGTGACGGGTTCCCACGGCATTACGGTGAAGACGGACGCGTTGTTTGACGAGGCGGCTTTCGATGAAACGGACATCCTCGTTTTGCCGGGCGGTATGCCGGGCACGAAGAACCTGGAGGCGTATCAACCTCTGATGGACCGGGTGGATGAGTTCTATGAGCAGGGAAAATATGTCGCGGCGATCTGCGCCGCGCCCAGCATCTTCGGTCACAAAGGCATTTTAAAAGGGAGAAAGGCCTGCTCCAACCCGGGTTTTGAGAGCCATCTGGAAGGCGCGGACGTACGCTGGGAGAAGGCCGTGGTGGACGGACATGTCATCACGAGCCGCGGCATGGGAACGGCGATCCCGTTTGCGCTGGCAATTCTGGAACAGTTCGCCGGCGCGGAGGCGGCGGGGCAGATGAAGGAAAAACTGGTTTATACGGAATCCTGACAAAACTTTCCAAAATAATTTTTTTCGATCCGAACATACTAACATCAAGATAAGCGATGAAAACGAGCGCTTTCACAGATCGCGGGATCCGGTTTCGGGTCTTGGCGCCGGCGGACGGGTTCTGGCGGTACAGAGAGTATCTGAGATAAGCGTGAATCGGCAGCGCTTATCTTGATCATATAGATAACAACGCCGGAACCCCGGCGAGGGATCCGGTCAAATGTATTTCGGAGGTGAAAGAAATGGCAAGCAACAAGACGAATAGAGTTGAGGTTCCTGAGGCTAAGGCGGCGATGGATCGTTTCAAGACCGAGGTTGCGTCCGAACTTGGCGTAACTCTGAAGGACGGTTACAACGGCGACCTGACGTCCAAGGAGGCCGGTTCTATCGGCGGCGAGATGGTTCGCAGAATGATCAAGAGCCAGGAAGAGCAGATGAAATAAGCCGGAAAACGGTAAAAAGAATGACCCGTCTGAAGCATCAGGCGGGTTGTTTTTTGCCGGAATCTATAGTATACTGGACGATGGTATGAGGGCGGCGTTCCAAAGAGGCGCGGCGTCATGCCGGTTACCCGGAAGTTTGGACTGACGGGATACATCAAACAGATTCTGACGCTCGAAGAGAAGCCCGGAAGGGATTCTGCTGAGAGGGAAGGCCGCTGAGGGACACATATGTGGATGGGAAAGTGCGCCTTGCCGGACGCGCTTTTTTATACAATAGGAAATTCCTTCGACATTTCCTATTGTACAAAAAGCCCTCCGGGCGGATCGCACTGCGGCGAAGATGAAGATGTCGCTGGCGCGACCCGCCGCAGGCGGAGAATCTCGCAAGCGAGATTCTATTTTACATTTGGCGAATGCAGCCGCAGCGCGCGGCGGGCCGGGGAGCGCTTCCCTGTCCGGCGACGGCCGGTCGGAAGGAAAAGGAGAAGACCTATGAGAAAGAAAGCGGTAACGGGAATGATGGGACTGGCGCTGGCGGCCATGATGTTCACGGGCTGCGGCGCGGCGAACGGGGAAGACGGCGGCGCGGCAGCGACAGTGGAGGAAAGCGCGGAGGAAACGCAGGAAGCAGAGCCGGAGACCGACGGGGAGCAAGAGTCGGCACAGGCGGAGCCCGCGGAAACGGAAACGGCGGCTGCGCCCGAAACGGACGGGGATGATGCGGAGGCTTACGAGGCGGTGGATGTCCGCGTCGGCTCGCTGAAAGGACCGACTTCCATGGGACTGGTCTATCTGATGGATCAGGCCGATAAGGGCGAGGCGGCGAACAATTATACATTTACCATGGCAGCGGTGGCGGATGAACTGCTGCCGTCCATGATCTCGGGAGATCTGGATATTGTGCTTGTGCCGGCGAACGTGGCAGGCGTATTGTACAATAAGACGGAGGGCGGTGTGTCGGTGATTGACATCAATACCCTCGGCGTCCTGTACATGGTGTCGGGTGACGGCACGGTGCAGAGCATGGAAGACCTGAAGGGCAGAACCGTCTATCTGACCGGCAAGGGAACTACGCCCGACTATGTGCTGCAGTATCTGCTCAGGGAGAACGGTGTTGATGGAGATGTGACGTTGGAGTATAAATCCGAAGCCACGGAGGTGGCGGCGGTGCTCGCGCAGACGCCGGACGCCATCGGTGTGCTGCCTCAGCCCTTCGTGACGGCGGCCTGCGCGCAGAACGAGAGCCTGTCCGTTGTGATGGATCTGATGGAAGAGTGGGCGAAGGTGCAGGGCGAAGGCGGCAGCAGTCTGGTGACGGGTGTGACCGTGGTGAGAAACGATTTCCTGGCAGAACATCAGGAGGCGGTCGACAAGTTCCTGGAGGAGCACGCGGCGAGCACGGATTACGCCAATGAGCATGTGGAAGAGGCCGCGGAGCTGGTCGCGGCGGCGGGCATTATCGAGAAGGCGCCGGTGGCGGTCAAGGCCATGCCCCAGTGCAATATCACCTACATCGACGGCGAGGATATGAAGACGGCGCTGTCCGGCTATCTGGAGGTACTGTTTGAGCAGGATCCCGCCTCCGTGGGCGGCGCGCTTCCCAATGATGATTTTTATTATGTAAACTAAGCGCATAAGGGAAACAAGCGCCGCGAAGCGGCATTTGTTTCCCGGCGCTGTTTGGCGAGCGGGCAGTCTGCGAAAGCAGACAATAGAGCGCTGAAAGCGCGTGCCCGCGAGCGAAGCTCGGGCGCATAAGGGAAACAAGCGCTGTTTCAAAAGAGGTGGACATGCAGACAAAAATAAGGAAAGCGGTCATCATACTGTTTTGGCTCATCGTCTGGCAGGCGGCGGCGGCATGGACGGACAACTCCATTCTGCTGGTGGGCCCGGCGGACGTCCTGCGCGTTTTCGTGCGGAACATGGCGGAGCCGGGATTTCTGAAGATCGTTTTCGGTTCCTTCGCGAGGATCGGGCTGGGATTTTTCCTAGCCCTCCTCGCAGGGCTTCTGCTCGGCGCGTTCAGCTATCGGTTCCCCTTTCTGGAAGAGCTGTTTTCCCCTGTTATCTCGGCGCTGAAGTCTGTCCCGGTCGCTTCTTTTGTGGTTTTGCTTCTCATCTGGTTCGGTTCCGGGCGGCTGTCTTTTTTTATCAGCTTTCTGATTGTATTTCCCAATGTATATGTGAATACGATTGCGGGATTGAAAAGTACGGACGAAAAACTCCTGGAGATGGCGAACGTCTTCGGCATGGGACGGCTGAATCGTTTTTTCTATCTGTACAGGCCGGCGATGATGCCGTATCTGCAGAGCTGTATGAAGATTTCGCTCGGAATGAGTTGGAAATCCGGTGTGGCGGCAGAGGTCATCGGCCTGCCGGATTATTCGCTGGGGGAGCGCCTGTATATGTCCAAGATCTATCTGGACACTGCCGGAATGTTCGCGTGGACGCTGACGGTCATTCTGCTCAGTTTTCTTTTTGAAAAAGCGGTGCTTTGGCTGGCGGCGGCTTTTGCGGCGTGGAAACCGTATCCGCTCGTGCCCGCGGGAAGGTGGAAAAAGAGAGAGGCGTCCGGGAGGGCGGCTGTGTCTGCGGTTCCGGATGGACAGAGCGGCATTGTGGCCGCGCCATGCGGCGGGCCGGACCGGATCCGCGTCCTGCACATCAGCAAAGCCTTCGGGGAACTGCGGGTACTCAAGGATTACAGTCTGGAGATGGAGCGGGGCGGGCGCTATCTGATTATGGCGCCTTCCGGCGCGGGTAAAACCACGTTTCTGAGAATATTGACCGGATTGGACAACGCGGATGCAGGGACAGTGGAAGGCGCGGCGGCGCATGCGGGAATGGTTTTTCAGGAGGACCGGCTCTGCGAGGAGTGCGACGCCGTCTGCAACATCATGCTGGGACTGGGCAGAAAGCGGAACGGTCTGGGCGGGAACAGGGCGCAGACGATTGCCGGCGTCAGGCGGGAGGCGGAGCGGATCCTGCCGCCGGACTGTCTGGATAAGCCGGTCAGGGAACTGAGCGGCGGCATGCGCAGACGTGTGGCGCTGCTTCGGGCGGTGCTCTCGCCGTCGGAGCTGCTGGTCCTGGACGAGCCTTTTGCGGGGCTGGACGAGGAGAACCGTATGCGCAGCGCGGCTTATCTGACGGAACATCTGGCGGGGAGAACGCTGGTCGCCGCGACCCACAGGGAGGACGACGTGGAATTATTGCGGGGCGAGAAAGTAGCACTGGCATTTTCTGAGAGTTTGTGCTATAATGCTTAAATGACTGTAATTATGCAGTGACAGTTGAAGGAGGAACCCAGCGAATGAGTTTACAGGTCGAAAAATTAGAGAAGAACATGGCGAAGCTCACCATTGAATCGAGCGCGGAAGAACTGGAGAAAGCGATTGAGAAGGCTTATCAGAAACAGAAGAACAAGATTAGCATTCCGGGCTTCAGGAAAGGCAAGGTGCCCCGCCAGATTGTAGAGAAAATGTACGGCAGGGAGGTGTTCTATGAGGACGCCGCCAATGAGCTGATTCCCACCGCCTATGACAAGGCTCTTTCCGAGTGCGAAGAGGATATCGTCTCTTCTCCGCAGATCGAGGTGACGCAGATCGAGGCGGGCAAGCCTTTTATCTTCACCGCTACGGTGGCTTTGAAACCGGAAGTAAAACTGGGTAAATACAAGGGCGTCAAGATTGATAAAATCGACAGCGAAGTGACTGAGGAGGACGTGGACGCCGAGATCAACAGAGAGCGCGAAAACAACGCGAGAAATATCACGGTTGAGGACAGACCGGTGAAGGACGGCGACGTCACGACGCTGGATTTCGAGGGCTTCGTGGACGGCGTCGCATTTGAGGGCGGCAAGGGCGAGAACTATCCGCTGACCATCGGTTCCGGCGCGTTTATCCCCGGCTTTGAGGAACAGCTTGTGGGCGCGGAGATTGGCAAAGAGGTCGAGGTGAAGGTGACGTTCCCCGAGGACTATCAGGCCGAGAATCTGCGGGGCAGGGAAGCCGTATTCAAGTGTACTGTCAGGGAGATTAAGGAGAAAGAACTCCCTGAACTGGACGACGAGTTCGCCAGCGAGGTGTCAGAGTTTGATACGCTGGCCGAGTACAGGGAAGATGTGAAGAAGAATCTGGCGGAGAAAAAGGCGAAGGACGCGAAGAACGCCAGAGAGGAAGCGGCTGTCAAAGCGGTCGTAGAGGATTCTGATATGGAGATTCCCGAGGCAATGCTGGAGACGCAGCAGAAACAGATGGTAGACGAGTTCGCACAGCGCATCACGATGCAGGGGCTGTCGATGGAGCAGTATTTCCAGTTCACGGGCACGAGCTATCAGCAGATGGTAGAACAGGTGAAGCCGCAGGCCGAGGAGCGCATTCGGTCCCGGCTGGTGCTGGAGGCTGTGGCGAAGGCTGAGAACATCGAGGCGACCGAGGAAGACTACGAAGAGGAGCTTAAAACGATGGCGGAGGTCTATCAAATGGAGGTCGATAAGGTCAGGGATCTGATGGGCGAGCGTGAGAAGAAGAATATTCTGCAGGATCTCGCGGTCAGAAAAGCCGCGGAGTTTGTGGCCGAGAACGCGAAGGAGAGCAAGAAATAAGCGGAGCCGGGAAAAGGCCGGGCTGCGGTAAAACAGGAATGAGATGAAAACGGAGGGATTGACATGGCATTGATACCTTATGTCATCGAGCAGACTTCCAAGGGGGAGCGCTCATATGACATTTATTCAAGACTGTTAAAAGAGAGAATCATTTTTCTGGGCGAAGAGGTGCGGGAAGATACCGCCAGCGTGATTGTGGCGCAGATGCTGTTTCTGGAGTCGGAAGATCCGGAGAAGGATATTCATCTGTACATCAACAGCCCGGGCGGTTCCGTCACGGCGGGCATGGCGATCTATGACACGATGAACTTCATCAAGTGCGACGTGTCTACCGTCTGCATCGGCATGGCGGCGAGCATGGGCGCTTTTCTGCTGGCAGGCGGCGCAAAGGGAAAGCGCATGGCGCTCCCCAATGCGGAGATCATGATTCATCAGCCCTCCGGCGGCGCGCAGGGACAGGCGACGGAAATCGAGATCAGCGCAAAACACATCCTGGCGACCAAGGAGAGGATGGCCAGGATCATGGCGCAGAACACGGGGCAGGATTTTGAAGTGGTGATGGCGGATACCGAGAGAGACAACTGGAAGACCGCCGAGGAGGCTTTGAATTATGGCCTGATCGACCGCATCATCACCAATCATGCCAGCGCCGTTCAGTGAAGATGAAGAACAGAATATGTGATAGAGCAGGGAAAGGCATGGAACGTTAGAATGGCAGGAAAGAGTTCGGATGACAAGGTGAGATGTTCCTTTTGCAATAAGACGCAGGATCAGGTCAGGAAACTGATCGCGGGTCCGTCCGGCGTATATATCTGTGACGAGTGTGTGGATATCTGCGCGGATATCATCGAGGAGGAATATGACGAGGAGCCGGAAGAGGAAGAGATGGAGATCAATCTCTTAAAGCCGGTAGAGATCAAAAAATTCCTGGACGATTATGTGATTGGACAGGAGGAGGCCAAGAAAGTGCTGGCTGTCTCCGTGTACAATCACTATAAACGCGTGATGGCGCCGCAGGACGACGAGGACGGCGTGGAGCTGCAGAAGAGCAATATTATTATGATCGGGCCGACGGGTTCGGGCAAGACTTATCTTGCACAGACATTGGCGAAGATTATCAACGTGCCCTTTGCGATCGCAGACGCGACGACTCTGACCGAAGCCGGTTATGTGGGGGAAGATGTGGAGAACATTCTTCTGAAGCTGATCCAGGCGGCGGACTACGACATCGACAGGGCGCAGTATGGCATTATCTATATCGATGAGATCGACAAGATCACCAAGAAGAGCGAAAATGTATCTATTACCAGAGATGTGTCCGGCGAGGGTGTGCAGCAGGCGCTCCTCAAAATCATTGAGGGCACGGTGGCGAGCGTTCCGCCGCAGGGTGGCAGGAAGCATCCCCACCAGGAGCTGATCCAGATTGACACATCGAATATTCTCTTTATCTGCGGCGGCGCTTTCGACGGTCTGGAAAAGATCGTGGAAGAGCGTCTGGATCGCAATTCCATTGGCTTCAACGCGCAGATCGTGGAGAAGAGCGGCAAGGATATCGGCGCGATTCTCAGGGAGGTGGCGCCGCAGGACCTGATGAAATTTGGTCTGATCCCGGAGTTTATCGGCCGCGTGCCGATCACCGTCACGCTGGAGGGCTTGGACAAAGAGGCGCTGATCCGCATTCTGAAGGAGCCTAAGAACGCGCTGATCAAGCAGTATAAGAAACTCTTTGAATTTGACGAAGTCAAACTGGACGTAGAGGACGACGCGGCGGAGGAGATCGCCAGACTGGCGTTTGAGCGCAAGACCGGCGCGAGAGGGCTTCGGTCTATCATGGAAGACGTCATGATGGATATTATGTATGAGATTCCCTCCGACGACAATATTGCGGCGTGCGTCCTGACGAAGGAAGCGGTGGACGGCAGAGAGCAACCCCGCGTCACGTACCGCGACAGCGCCGTGCAGGCGGAGAGACGGGCGTAAGAAATATTGACCGATCCGGATCATAAATTCGGTTGACAATGACAGGCGAAAAAACGCCGCCGGACGTCGGCGGCGTTTTGCGCTTGCTGTGCGCGTATCCGCATCGGTGGATTGCGGCTGAACGAGGTATCGTATGGTTATCAGAAGCGTGAATCTGGAGACAGTGTGCGGCATTACCAGCAGACTGCCGGAAAACAAGCTGCCGGAGGTGGCGTTCGCGGGCAAGAGCAATGTGGGCAAATCATCTCTGATCAACGGGCTTATGAACCGCAAGGCATTGGCGCGTACCAGCGCCAGTCCGGGCAAGACGCAGACGATCAATTACTATAATATCAACAACGAGCTGTATTTCGTGGACCTGCCTGGATATGGCTATGCCACTGCCAACGAGAAGGTCAAAGCCCAGTGGGGCAAGATGATTGAGGATTATCTGTATCAGTCCAGAAAGCTGCTCGCCGTGTTCCTTCTGGTGGATATCCGGCATGCTCCTTCCGAAAACGACAGGATCATGTACGACTGGATCGTGGCGCGCGGCTATCATCCGATTCTCATTGCGACCAAGTCGGATAAGATCAAAAGAAGTCAGCTCCCCAAACAGATGAAATTGATACGCGACACGCTTGCCGTAGAAGATGACACGATCGTCATACCATATTCAGCGCTGTCCAGGCAGGGGCGGGACGAGATCTATGAACTGCTGGACAGTCTTACGGCGGGGGAGACGGAGGAGTAGCAGATTCTATGAAACAATCGTTCCAAACATATTTCAAGGTTGTTTTAAATTTATTGACTGCATTGGTCATATTGCTTTTATGTATTTTTCTGCTGCCGAGATGTATCTTTTTTTTCATGCCGTTCGTCATCGGCTGGATCATTTCGCTGATCGCGTCGCCGGTGGTCCGCTTCTTTGAGGAAAAGTTAAAAGTGCGGCGCAAGGGCGCTGCGGTCATCGTGATCGTGGCGGTTCTGGCGGCGGTGATCCTGCTCGTGTACGCGGTGGCGGTCAAGCTGATCCGGGAGGGGATCGGGTTTGTCAATGAGCTGCCGATGCTTCTGGAAAGCGTCAAGGCGGAGTTCCGCCAGGTAGGCGACAATCTGCAGGGGGTATACAGCAGGCTGCCGGCAGACATGCAGCGTACGCTGAACGATCTCAGCATACAGGCAGGCAGTTATTTTAACGATATCATCAAGGATGTGGGCACGCCGACCGTGGAGGCGGTGGGCAGCGTGGCCGGACAGCTCCCCGACATCTTCCTCGGCGTGGTTATGTGTATTCTGTCGGCCTATTTCTTTGTGGCCGACAAAAAATACATGTCCGATTTTGCACAGCGGTATGTGCCGGACAGTGTGCGCTACCGCTTTGACATGATACGCAGGAGTCTGCGCAAGGCGGTGGGCGGTTACTTCAAGGCGCAGCTCAAAATCGAGTGCTGGATTTATCTGCTCCTGGTGATCGGTCTGCTGACGCTGCATGTGCGCTATGCGCTTCTGGTGGCGCTGGGGATCGCCTTTATGGATCTGCTGCCGGTGTTCGGCACGGGGACGATCATGATTCCGTGGGCCGTCATAGAGATTCTTGGCAGAAATTATTCCATGGCGGTGGGGCTGCTCATTATCTGGTGCGTGGGGCAGCTTGTGCGGCAGATGATACAGCCTAAGATCGTGGGGGATTCCATGGGCCTGAACGCGATCCCCACGCTGTTTCTCCTCTATATAGGGTACAAGGCGGCGGGAGTGGCCGGCATGATCTTTGCCGTGCCGATCGGCATTATTGTGGTCAATCTCTATGAGGAGGGCGTGTTCGACACGACGAAGCAGAGCCTCCAGATCCTTGCGGCGGGTTTTAATAAATTCCGCAGGATACGCCCGGAGGACACGGCGGTGATCACGGAGTACGAGCGGGAAGTAGAGAGCAGTTATCTGCGGGAGATGGCCTCCGCCGAGGAGGAAGACAGGGAAACGCAGATGGCGTCGCAGCTCAGGATCGAGGAGCCTCTTATCATCAGGAAAATCAAGAACAGGAAGGCGGAGGAGAGCGCAGCGGACGCGGGAGAAGACCGGGAGACGGACAATAAGACGGCTGACAGAGCCGGAGAAAGCGGAAAATCCGTTTGAATGATACTATTATGACCGCAGATCGGATATATTAAAGAGTGGGAACCTGTTCCCAAAAGGTTATTGACCGATCGAGACAATAAGGAGAAACGCGGTGCAGAATCGTTTTTCAAACCGGAGTTTATTAAAAATCTTTTTTGCGGTCTATATTCTGCTGGTCATAAAGGTTATTATCTTTAAGTATCCGATGGAGGAACTGCGCGCGATCGCAGATTCATGGCGGAGGGACGTCATCCTGGAGGGGCTTGGCACGGCGAACTTCGTACCTTTCCGGACGATCAAAATGTATATAGACTATGCGTACAAACTGAACAGCGTGGAGAACCTGGCGGGCAATCTGCTTGTGTTCGTACCGTTCGGGTTTCTGCTTCCGCTGTTGTCGGAGGAGTTCGGGCAGCTTCCGGAGCTTTTGCTGAATGCGTTTACGTTTGTGCTGGGGATCGAGGTCTTTCAGCTCTTCAGCGCGTTCGGCGCCTTTGATGTGGACGACATCCTGCTCAACTGCCTGGGAGCGCTGATCGGGTTTGGCTGTTATAAGGCGTTGCATGTCTGCGGCAGGAAGAAGATATCCTGCGGCTGAGAGGAGGATTTTCATGAAAGTATTAAAAAGACTAAAGACAAACGTTGTGATCTCTGCACTCCTGTGTATTGCGCTCGGCGTGGTGCTGTTCGCGTGGCCGGGACTGTCCATGCAGATCGTGTGCTCCGCGATCGGCGCCGTGCTTCTGATCGGCGGCGGCGTCCGGCTGGCGGCGTACTTTATGGAGCGGGACGGAAGCGTCTATGCGCAGATGAATCTGATCACGGGTATCATTCTGGCGGTGGTCGGCGTCTGGATTCTGCTGCAGCCGGGTCAGGTGCTTGCGATTATTCCGATTATTGTCGGCATTGTGATCGTACTGCACGGCGTCAATAATCTGCAACAGGCGGTATCGCTGTGCCGGGACAGATATGACAAGTGGTGGGTGGCGCTGATTCTGGGTCTTCTCACGGTGGGGCTGGGCGTGCTGCTTGTGTGCAGGCCTTTCGCGGCGCTGGACACGGCGGTGAAGCTGATCGGCATTTTCCTGATCTACGACGGCCTCTCCGATATCTGGATTGTCTCCCGGATCTATCGCACGGCTAAGATGATGAAAGAAGAGGCGGAAGCGCTGGACGTGGAGGCCGAGGAGATCGACAGGTAGGACGGCTGCGCCCGCGCGGCTTTCGGGAAAATCTTTGGTAAAGTTTGAACTGGGGCTTGTATCTTTGACAGGGAAGTACTACAATAAGAATAACGGCGGGCACAAGTCCGCGGGAGGAAGGAAAGGCATATGAGAATCGGAGCGGTTGACGCGTACGGTATGCAGCCGTATGTGTATAATACGAACACGGTGAGCGGCGCGAGCCTGAACAGACTGTCCGGGATCTCGGACGATGTGCTCGACAGGAAGGTCGACTACAGCGAGCTGGCGGCTGAGAATGTAAACCCGCTGCATAAGGGAGAGACGATCGATTTTCAGTCCATGCTTGCGATGCAGCTGCAGAAGGGGCAGAACAATGCTGCCAGGATTATGAAGCCGGCGGCCGAACTTCGGACGGAGGAAGAGGACGGCGTGCGTCCGGCAAAGACAAAAACCGCGCAGACGGCTGAAGCGGCGGAAAGAACGCAGAAAAGCGCGGCGGCAGATTATGACGCGGCTGCGGACGGCAATATCAGTTATCGGATGCAGCAGGCGCTGAACGCTTACGGGATGTTTATGACGGCGTAGACGCCGGGACATACAGGATGGTTGTGAATTGAGGATCCCCATTTGTTTACAAGTGGGGATCTTGTTGTATGGAAACGAAGACGTGGAGAGGAAGAGGTCCTGAGGCGTCTGCGGGTTGGAGCAGAAGGACGGAAGAGTATGCGGGAGAGTTTACAGGTTGGCATGCGGGACGGACAGTACAGGGAAATGCTTGCGCGGTATCACTTCGCGCCGCGGGATCTGCCGCTGCTTGGACAGGTGGGAGAACTGGTGAGGCGGGCGGCGGAGCCGGAGCTGTACTGGGACCGGATTTCGGAACAGGGAGAGCAGGGGGAAGAACTTGCCGTTATCGTGACGCTGGGAGCGGGCCCGGACGAGCTGCAGAACCGTTATCAGCAGAGAGAACGGCTCAGCGAAAGCTACATGGCGGAGTGCGTCGGCATGGAACTTTTGCGGAACGCTTACGAGCAGGCGGCGGAGCGTATTCACGAACGCACGGATATGTGGCCCTCCGCCTTTGCGTTTGTGGGAGAGCAGGAACCGTTTGCGCGTATGGAGGAAATCTTCCGGCTGCTTGCGCCACAGGGCGTCTCCTACAATCAGGCCTATATGCTGACCCCGAAGAAGACGGCAGTGTTTCTGACGGAGCTTCGCAGGGAGAGAAAGGACAGCTATTGTCATATCTGCGCGGGGTGCACGAACCTCTCCTGCCGCAATCGCGAGGAGAGAGAAGGAAGAAGAGATGCGGCAAAGACACAGGGCAATCTCACCTACGGTTATCAGCGGATTTTTGGCGGGTGGAAGCGCGAGTGAGAGGTCTGAAAATTTTTCCTTTTTTTGCAGACAGATCTTTGCATTATGACGTTTTTTTATTATAATGGATAAAGAGAAGGCCGGAAATCTTTTCCGATCTGTAAAATCAACCAAACGGCACACGGGGGTGTGCGGAAAAGAGGTAGAAATGGGCGTATATGCAATCACGGGCGCGTCGAGCGGTATCGGCGCCGAGACGAAGAAACTGTTGGAACAGGACGGGCACAAAGTCGTCAACATCGACTTAAAGGGCGGCGATATCTGCGTCAACCTGGCTACGGAGGAGGGCAGGAAGACCGCGGTGGACGAGCTGCATAAGCTGTGTCCCGACGGGCTGGACGGCATGATCTGCAACGCGGGCGTGTCGGGAGCGTGCGGTAATCTGGAACTGATCATCTCGCTCAATTATTTTGGAACCATCGCTGTCGCGAGAGGCGCGTATGATCTTTTGAAGAAAAAGAACGGCAGCTGCGTGGTGACGGCTTCCAACACCATCTCCCAGGGGGCCGGCAGGATGGATATCGCGGATCTGCTCAATAACATAGGAGACGAGGCGCGGGTGCTGGAACTGGTGAGAGGGCTGGACAAGACCAATCTGAGCGTCGGCAACAGCATGTATGTCTCCACGAAATACGCTCTGGCGCGCTGGGTAAGACGGGTTTCCGCCTCTTGGGCGGCCAACGGCGTCAGGATCAACGCGATCGCGCCCGGCAATGTCAATACGGCGATGACGGCGACGATGTCAACCTCCGCCAAGATGGCGCTGAACGCGCTGCCGATCCCCACCAAGTATGGCCTTGAAACGCTGATGGATCCCTCCGAGATCGCGGAGGCGATGATCTTCCTCGTATCGCCCAAGGCAAACGGTATCAACGGCAACGTGCTGTTCGTGGACGGCGGCACAGACGCGCTTCTCAACTCTGAGAAGGTTTATTGATGAAGGGAGGACATCGGATTATGAAACCTATTGAAAAATATGTAGAGGCTATGGAAAATAAAGATTTCGCAGGACTCGCGGAACTTTTTACAACGGACGGTATTCTCTGCGATTACTGCTCCAACTCCTCGAGCCAGAGAGAGTATCACATCTACGGCAGAGAAGCGATCAATATGTTCTTCCGAAATAAATTCGGGTTCCGCCAGTACTCGATTCTCGGCGCGCAGGTGGTGAACGACGAGCAGGCGGAGTTCATCGCAAACTTCGGCGGCTACAACATCATGGCGATCGCCACCGTGCGCGAGACGGACGCGGACGGCTTTATCAAGAAACTTACCGTGCGCCCGAAATAGAAGAAGGCATTCTGCGTTCAGGTATGCCGGACAGTCGGTATTGCAGGGACGGAATGTACGCCATAAATACATGACGGAGGTATAGTGTGAAAAATCACACTGATGTGCTGATTTTTCACACGGGAATTTGTGCCGGAGCGTCACAAATTCCCCTGATGGCAGACGCGAATTTGAGATTCGCGTCGCCCCGTCGCGTAAACGCTCCGGAATGGAGATTACAATGTTTAAAAAGCACAATACAGGTGACGCAGCGCTGAATGCCGACATGGAAAAGCTGATGCAGGCTATGGATCGGGTCATAGGAGGAGATTACAGCGAGACGGACGTTTCGGTGTTTTCCGATCCCGCCTGCGGCCTGAAGCTGAATGAGATGGTTCGCGCATTCAAACGGGCCAACAATAATTTTGTCATGCGCCTGAATGACGCTATGGAATCCATCGGTGACAACTCCTATGTAAAAAAGACGTTCGATCAGGTGAACTCCCAGACGGAGGCGATCGCTGACATGGAGAACGCCGGTCGGAATCTGGAGGAGTCTATCGGCAATATTTCCGAAAACATGAGCCACATTCGCGACAATACTCACCAGATGCTGGATATGATGCAGAGCAGCGCCGACCATATGAATCAAAGCATCCAGGTCGTGAACGATTCCTCAGGGCGCATCTCGAAGATCAACGAGGAGGTTCAGAATTTTCAGGAGAAGATCGACCAGATCGGCAAGATTGTGGATATCGTAAAACAGGTGGCCAAACAGAGTAATCTGCTGGCGCTGAACGCTTCCATAGAGGCTGCCAGGGCCGGCGAGGTGGGAAGAGGCTTCGCTATCGTAGCGGATCAGGTGCGCCTTCTCTCCAACAATACCTCTGAGTCTGCGGAGGATATCGCCAAGCATGTGACGGAGCTCAAGCAGGACATCGGTGTGCTGGCCTCCTCCATGGACGATACGACCGCGAAGCTGGCGGAAGGCAATCAAAGAGTGGAAGAGTCGCTGACGGATATCAGCAGCATGACAGAGCAGATGATGACTATGAAGGAGAAGATCGATCAGATTTTTTCCGATATCGACAATCAGTCCAATGTGACCCAGAGTTTTACGCGGCAGATATCAGGACTGTCCGAAAGCTATGAGGAGCTGTCTAGGGACTGCATGGAACAGGGAACGCATATCTTTCAGATCGGCAGATACATCGACACTGCAAGGAGCGATATGGCCCGCGGTTTTTCGGAGATCACGCAGCAGGATTGGCTGCGCGTGTTTGAGATCGATCATTTTATCCTGATGTGGCGTGTCTACAACAATGCCATGGATTTTGAACAGCTGAAGATCACGCAGCTCAACAATCCTCAGGGCTGTAAGCTGGGCAAATGGGTGGCGGCGCAGACCGATCCGAAGATCACCGGCAGTTCCGAGTTCGCCGAGCTGAAGCGGGCCCATGAAGAGATACACAGATGGGCGACCAAATCATGGGAGGCTAAGGACGCAGGCGATAAGCAGGCGGCGCTCCAATACTTCCAGAATACCTATGAAGCCTTCGGCGTCTATCAGAAAGCGATCCGAAATATGCAGAGCCTGATGAGCAGGATCGGCTATAAGGAGAAGACCGAGATCGTGGTATTCAGAAAATAGATGCGGGCTGCGCGCATATTCCGGCGGCGTCGGGCAGATCGCCTGATGCCGCCGTTTTGTGGTGCGCCCGACGGCGCAATGCTGTTATGACAGCGCCATCGACTTGACGCGCGCCAGTCCGTTTCGCACGGCGGGAATGGCCAGAATCACAACTGTGACGGCGGCTTCGGCGAAAATATAGCAGGCGTTGTATGCGAGAGAGTACGGCAGCGGCGCCCAGCCCTCCCACGCGTATTCGCCGAAGAAGATCCAGCCGGAGATCACCGCGAAGACATACCGACCGACCACGCCTGCGAGATAGCCCTTGATCAGCCCGTATTTTGCATTGGTGAAAAGCCCGGACAATCCCAGCGCGCCGAAGGCGAGGAGATAATCCACGACAAGCTGCATCGGATACAGTACATAGGGGTCAATGAGAAGCTGCAGGATACCGTAGGCAACGCCCGTCATCAGTCCGGCGCCAAGGCCGAAGAAGTAGCCCGGCAGACAGATCACCAGCATGGACAACAGTGTGACCGAACCGCCGAAGGGAAACTCGAACAGCTTCAGGTTGGAGAGAACTGTGCCCAGCGCGATCGACATGGCGCAGAAGGAGAGCTGTTTTGCAGTCAGCCCCGTCTTTTTGCCCTTAGTATCGGCTCCTGTCTGCGCGCTCTGTCCGGCGGCGTATCTGCGCGCGCAGAGTACCGCTCCGGCAAGCAGCGCGACGAGCGCCACGGCAAGCAGCACGTTGCCGAGGGCGGTGGGAACATAGGTCGTCTCGTCCCATTCGTTTACAATCACTTCATACAACATAAAAAAATCCTCCTTTGTCTCGGGAATAGCAAGGAGGGGAGAATGCGGCGCACGCCTGAAACAGCCGCCTGGCGGCTTCCGTGTGTGCCTTAATGCTTCCTTACGCCGGTGCTGACCGGTTCAAGTTATGAGGGTTAGAGCGAGGGCGGTTCGTCCCGCCTGCGGCTCAATCTCAGCGATAGCTCCCCTAGCATGTTATTCGGTTGTGCGGCGTTTCGCCGCGGCGGATGTCCGCCGATACCTACTATAGCGGTTTGGAGTGAAAATGTCAAGTGCGGGTGACGAGCTTGAGTCGTCATGGACAGAGGATATGATGATAACAAGATGTTCTTAAAGCTCGATGAACTGGGGCAGGAAGATGTCATCCGGGTTGCAAAGCTGTATTTCTCCAGATGGCGCATCGAGGAGTATTTCCGCTGCAAAAAGCAGATGTTCCGCTTTGAAGATTTCCGGGTACGGAAGCTTGCTTCCATCAACGCATTGAATTTTTACATCACCCTGTGCATGGCGTTTCTTGCGCATATGTCCAGGAAGCCGGAAACCA
>CANQTL010000043.1 GCA_947626775.1 uncultured Lachnospiraceae bacterium
AACGAAAGGACCGGTCCTTTCGTTATATTCTATATTCATAGAATATAAAAACCCTGTTTTACGTATTATTTTGATATAAAACGCGGCGCGCGTTTTATATAGAAGGCGAAAACCTGAACATCGACTCGTGCCTGTACGGGCATGCGGGTCAGAAAGAGAGAGGGAAAATTATGAAGAAGAAAGTATTGGCAACATTACTGGCGGCAGCAATGACGGCCGGCTGTCTTGTTGGCTGCGGCGGCGGTTCCGGCGACAGCGCGGCGGATACGGCTCCGGCTGCGGATTCCGCTCCGGCTGCGGACAGCGCGGCGCCAGGCGACACGGCAGAGGGCGACACGGCTGCAGCGCCGGTTGATTACGGTTCCGGCACGATCACGATCTGGGTTGCCGAGAACACGGTAGACTTCACGACACAGAAGGCGCAGGAGTTCTTCGAGGCAAACCCCGACATGGCGGGCTACACCGTTACCGTTGAGCCGGTTGGCGAGGGCGACGCGGCCAGCAATATGCTCACGGACGTGGAGGGCGGCGCGGACATCTTCGGTTTCGCGCAGGATCAGATCACACGTCTTGTATCCGCGGGCGCGCTGTCCCCGATCGTGAACGACAATCTGACCTTTGTGACGAGCAACAATGACGAGGGTTCCGCGAACGCGGCGGTTGTCGGCGACGTGACTTACGCTTACCCGATGACCTCCGACAACGGTTACTTCTTATACTATGACAAGAGCGTTGTGACGGATCCGACCTCCCTGGAGCAGATCGTTGCGGACTGCGAGGCGGCGGGCAAGAACTTTTACATGGAGATCAACTCCGGCTGGTACCAGCCCGCATTCTTCTTTGCGACGGGCTGCACGCTGACCTATGACACGGACGACGCCGGTAACTTCACGCAGTGCAACGTGGACTATGCGTCCGATGCGGGCGTGGTTGCCCTGAAGGAGATCATCGAGCTGGCGTCCTCGCCGGCGTTCCAGAACGGCTCTTCCGTAGACAACGGCACGAACATCGGGGCGATCGTTGACGGTACCTGGGATTCCGATTCCGCGCAGACCGCTTTCGGCGACAATTACGCTTGCGCGAAGCTGCCTTCCTTCGAGGGTTCCGACGGTAACACCTACCAGCTCAGCGGTTTCGGCGGCTACAAGCTGCTCGGCATCAAGCCTCAGGTGGAGCCCGGCAAGCTGGCGGTCTGCCATGCACTGGCACAGTACCTGACGAACAAGGACACGCAGCTCGCACGTTACAATGCGGTCGGCTGGGGCCCGTCCAATGTCGAGGCACAGCAGGATTCGGCGATCCAGGCTGACGTGGCGCTCTCTGCGCTGGCAGAGCAGCTGCAGCACACGATCCCGCAGGGCAACTACCCCGGCGATTACTGGACGCTGGCAACCTCCCTCGGCGACGATATCATCGCGGGCACGATCAGCGCGTCCTCTTCCGACGAGGAGTTGACCAATGTGCTGCAGACTTTCCAGGATACTTGCATCTCCTATGCACAGTAAGCTCATAGCGTACAATAGCAATGCTCGGCAGAGGGATTATCTCTCTGCCGAATATTGTCCTTTACGCGGGGCAAAGCAAGAATGATAAATGCAGGAGGAATTTCAATATGGGAAATAGCGCAAATTCCGGCAAAGGCCCGGTCGGAAAGTTTTTCAAAGGGGTCGGAAACGAATGTAAGGAAATCGGGCTGACGTTTGCGCAGGGGGATTGGAAGACCAAAGTATCTTACCTGATTATGGGTTTCGGCCCGCTCATGCGTAAGCAGTTCCTGAGAGGCTTCGCCTATCTGGCGGCGGAAGTTTTGTTTATCTGGTATATGATTGGGTTTGGCTGGGGCTACCTGAAAGACTTCACCACGCTCGGCACCGTCGCCCGCGTGATGAACGACGACGGTACGTTCAGCTACAACGACAACAGTTTTCTCATCCTGCTCTACAGTCTGCTGACGATCATACTGATCTTCATTTTTCTGGTAGTGTGGCGGATGAATCTTAGAGAGAACCGCAACGAGGAGAAGCTTCTTGCGGCCGGCAAGCAGCTGGGCACCGTGAAAGGCGATCTCTACTCCCTGTTAGACTCTCATTTTGACAAGACATTGCTGGCGATACCGGTTCTCGGTATTTTCGTGTTTACCGTGCTGCCGATCGTCTTTATGATTTTGGTTGCGTTTACGGACTATGACGCGAACCATCAGCCGCCCACAAACCTGTTTACCTGGGTCGGGCTGGAAAACTTCAGGAATCTGTTTTCCTTCGGCACGACGGGGCTGGGTTCCACGTTTCTGACAGTGCTTGGCTGGACCTTGATCTGGGCGTTTTTTGCGACCTTCCTCACCTACTTCTGCGGGATGGGTGTCGCGATCATGATCAACAGAAAAGGCATCAAGTTCAAGAAACTCTGGAGAACCATTCTGGTCATGACGATCGCGGTTCCCCAGTTCGTATCCCTGCTGTATGTCTACAAGATGTTTGCGGGCGACGGTCTGGTGAACTCCTACCTGATGAAGTGGGGACTGATCAGCAGTGCGATCCCGTTCTGGGACAATCCGCTGCTGGCGAAGATCATGATTATCGTGATCAACCTGTGGATCGGTATTCCCTACACAATGCTGATCACCACGGGACTTCTGATGAACATACCGGAGGATCTGTATGAGAGCGCGAGGATCGACGGCGCGACGGGCTTCCAGATGTTTAAGAGCATCACGCTCCCCTATATGCTGTTCGTGACGGGGCCGTTCCTGCTGACCCAGTTTACCGGAAACCTGAACAACTTCAACGTGATCTTCCTGCTGACGCAGGGCGGGCCGCAGTCCATGAAACTCTCCAACAACGCGGGTTATACGGATCTGCTCGTCACCTGGCTGTACAAGATGACGATCAACGACACGAACTATCGTATGGCGGCGGTGCTCGGCATCATGGTATTCGTGGTTACGGCGGTGATTTCACTCATTGTATACGGCATGCTGCCGTCAGTAAGAGATGAGGAGGGATTCCAATAATGGGTATGAAGACAAAAAAGACACTGGGCAATACGATCACCTATATTGTGCTTATCATCATCAGTATTATCTGGCTGTTCCCTTTCGTGTGCCTGTTCCTGCAGAGCCTGCGCTCCTACAATGAGGGCGGCGGCGGTATGGTGGAATATCTGCTGCCAAAGCAGTTCTCGCTGGACTCCTACAAGTTTCTGTTCAGCCAGGACAGTCAGTTCGTGCGCTGGTACCTGAACACGCTGGTTATCGCGGCGTTCGTGGCAGTGCTGCAGACGATCATCGTACTGTGCGTCAGCTACGCGCTGTCCCGGATGCGTTTCAAAGGGCGCACTTTCCTGATGCGCTTTTGGCTGATTCTCGGTATGTTCCCGGGCTTTTTGACGATGATCTGCCTGTACTTCCTGTTAAAGCAGTTCGGTCTGACGCAGCAAGGGGCAATTCCGGGATTGATCCTGATCTCGGTGGCGAGTTCCGGTATGGGCTACTATGTCACGAAAGGGTATTTTGACACGATCCCGAAGGCGCTGGACGAGGCGGCCAGAATCGACGGCGCTTCCCGTGCGAGGGTGTTCCTGACCATGATTATCCCGATGTCGAAGCCAATCATCATCTACGCGGCGCTGGTTGCCTTTATGGCGCCCTGGTGCGATTACATCTTTGCCTCCTATGTGGCGTTCGGCTACTCCGACAGCTACAACGTGGCGGTGGCGATGCAGAGATGGGTGTGGACCAACGATTATCAGGGTTACTTCACGAGATTCTGCGCGGGCGGTATGCTCGTGGCGGTGCCGATCACGATCCTCTTCATCTGCCTGCAGAAGTACTATGTAGAAGGCGTGACGGGCGGCGCGGTCAAAGGATGATGACCGTGCGGCCGGGCGTGGCGGTAAGAATATAAAAGATAAAATGAGTGCAGACCCGCGACAGGGTCTGCACTTGTTATATCGGCGGGAGGATTCAAAGATGATACGTTATGACAGAATCAGGCGCCGCACTGTGGCGGGCCTCGCATTGACCATGTTGGTCATGACTGCCTGCGGAAGTGCCGGCAACGGACAGGCGACGCCTGAAGGCGATCTTGCGGCAGGACGGGCGGCAGGCGCAGAGCCTGCTGCAGAGCAGCCACAGGGCGCATATGACACGGATGTCGCAAAACAGGCTGACGTCACGGACACGATTCCTCTGCAGATGATCGATGACAACTATCGAACCTATTACGAGGTGTTTGTCTACTCCTTCTGTGACAGCGACGGGGACGGCGTCGGTGATCTGCAGGGTCTGCTGTCCAGACTGGATTATATCAACGACGGCGATGACGCGACGGACACAGATCTGGGCTGTAATGGGATCTGGCTCATGCCTGTCAATCCGTCGCCCACTTACCACAAATACGACGTGACGGACTACTATGAGATCGATCCTGTCTACGGCACGACGGAGGACTTCCGGGAGCTTCTTGCGGCCTGCGATGAGAGGGGCGTCAAGGTCATTATGGACCTGGTGCTGAATCATACCTCTTCAGAGCACCCCTGGTTTCGGGAGGCCTGTGAATATCTGTGCGAACTGGGAACGGCAGAACCGGACGCGGCGGAATGCCCCTATGTGGACTATTACAATTTTACGAAAGAACCGGGCGACGGATATTGCCAGGTGGAGGGCAGCAACTGGTACTACGAGGCGCGCTTCTGGCAGGGTATGCCCGACCTGAATCTGGACTGCGAGGCGCTCAGAGAGGAGATCGCGAAGATTACGCAGTACTGGCTCGATATGGGCGTGGGCGGTTTCCGTCTCGACGCGGTGAAGGAGTATTACAGCGACAGCGCGCCGGACAGCATCTCCTTTCTGACATGGCTGACCGATACGGTCAAGTCTCAGAAGGAGGACGCCTATCTGGTGGGTGAGGCGTGGCTCAATATCAACGCCTATGCGGAATTTTATGCGAGCGGCATCGACAGCCTTTTCGATTTCAGTTTCGCGGGAGCGGAGGGCGTCATCGCCAAGGTGATGAACGGTTCTTCGGCGTCCCGGTACGGGGAGGCCGTCGCGTCGCTGGACGGGCTGTTCGGGCAGTACAATGCGGCCTATATCGACGCGCCCTTTTACACGAATCACGATATGGCCCGGAGCGCGGGCTATTATACCGGAGAAACCGGAGAGCGGCGTGTGAAGATGGCTGGAGCCATGAATCTTCTGATGAGCGGTTCGGCGTTCGTCTACTACGGCGAAGAGCTGGGCATGAAGGGTTCGGGCAGGGATGAGAACAAGCGCGCGCCGATGTACTGGAGCCGGGACGAAAGCGCGGAAGGAATGTGCGACGGCCCGGCGGATATGGAGAAATTTGAGATGAAGTATGGCAGCCTGGAGGAGCAGGCGCAGGAACCGTCCTCCATCTACAACTATTATAAGAAAGCTGTCAAAATCCGAAACCAGAATCCGGAGATCGCCAGAGGAACGGCGGAATACCTTGCGGACGTCTCGGACGACAGTGTGTGCGTACTGAAAAAGACTTATGACGGCTCGGAACTGCTGCTCGTGTTCGCCACGGGAGCCGAACCGCAGAGCTTGGATCTGGGAGATGTGGAACTGAACGGACATCCGGTGGACGGTTCGACGCAGATACGCGGCGCGCTTCTTACCGGGACGGAACCGGTCAGCGTGGAAGGAGCGGCGGTCACGATGCCGGCGTACTCCGTGCTGGTGCTGAAGTAAATTGTGTTGGATTTTAATTAAAAATTCAAGAAATTTCTTTCCGACGCCTGCCCCTTATGCGACAAGCAAAAACCTCGAAGGTCTGCCTTCGAGGTTTTCGCTTGTGTAAAAGGGGAATTCTTCCGGAATTGCTATAACTCGACTTGACTTCCGTGATCAAGTCTAACTTTACTATAGTCTCTTTTTTCGACGCCGTCTACAATTATATTGCATAAGAATAAAACTATATTAGCGAAACTATACTAAAAATCGTTTATTTTGCTTAAAATGCATTGGCAAATTAAAAATATTTTGATTTCAAATGAATTGTATATGTTTAATCGTACAGCGGAAACGTCACATATTCAGATAGTCGCGCTGCGCCTGAATTTCCGGTGGGATCTCCGCGCCGATGTTGCTGAGTTTCTGGAACAGGTTGTCGTAGTGATGGATGTGCTGCGCCAGTTTGACGTCGTAGCGCTCCATCGTCTCCTTGTAGAGAGGGTTGGCTTTCAGCTTGCCGCGGATCTCTCTGGAGAACGGACAGAAGTCGAACAGAATCGAGCGGGCGATCTTGTTCAGGCGGGGCGAACCCGCGCCCTCGTAGAGCACCCACGACGTGTAATCCCGGATAAACATTTCCTTGAAACTGTTCTTGGCTTTCTGCATGTTGAGTTTGATCTTGTCCTTGGCGTCGGCGGACAGATCGCGGTTTTTCCTGTAGAACTGGATATAGTCGAAGTACCGGCTTGTGAGGGAGGGCTCGGAGATATCGTTCCATCTTGCGCCCTGCACGCGTTTGCACATCTCCCAGCGGAAATCGCCTGTGAGACGGACCAGAATATTGGTCAGATCCTCCATCTGGAAGATGGAGATCATCATGCGGGCCGGCGTGGTGCGCTTGCGTCCCTCGATCTCCTGCCACATGACGCCCCTGACGCCTACGTTCGGCATCAGAATCAGATCGGGCAGAATCTCTACGCTGATCTCTTCTTTGCCGATGCCGAGCTTCGGGTTGGTGTAGATCATATCGCGGTAGTACGCGCTGAAATCTATGGCGCGGATCTGGCGGAACGTCTCCGCGATCCGGTCGGCGGAGACAAGAGATTTCTCCAGATCCTTCAGAATGTTGTGCTCCGAGAAGAGCGGACAGAAGCTGCTGATGCGCCCGAAGGTGATCTTGTTGCCCGACTGGAACATATTGTGCAGCTCGAAGAGCACCTGTCTCTTCGTGTCCTTGAGCATCGTCGCTTCCTCGGACGCCTTGATCTTGCCGGATATCTTCAGCTCATGCACATAAGCCTGATAGTCGGTGTCGAACTCGTTGCGGCTCGGCGATTTTTTGCCGTCGTAGATGGCGCGCAGCCACTCATAGATCGTGTAGACGCCTCTCTCGGGATCGGAAGGCAGTCTGTCCACGATCGAGTACAGGTAGGCCGCGTTTTCCATACCGGCCAGCTGCTCGTCCACATAGCCGAAATTGAGGAACATCTTGACTACTTTCGGCGTGTCGAAATCTTTCAGGCTGCGCAGGAAAGCTTTCTCATAAATCTGATAAAACAGTTTGGTGATATGCAGACGCAGTTTTCTGGAAGCGTCGTCCGAATTGTTTTTGTCGCTCAGCTTGCGGTAGCTGTTCACGGCGTTGCGGAATTCGTTCGCATCCTCCTCCTCGATCTGGGAGTAGGAGAGGATCGTGTTGATGGAGTCGTGGATCTCCGGGACGTCTTTGGGAGTGCCGTCGTCCGCCGCGGCGTCCTCCGTGAATTTGTCCAGATCGGCGAGACGTTCCCTGTACTCCGCCACGCGCGCCCGGTACATCTCCTTGTCGATGGAGGGCTGGCTTTCCAGCTGGATCATCATCGTGGAGATGGAGGCGATCACGCTGGTGGACTCGTCCGCGTGGGGACCGATCTTGTAGAGCAGGCTGGCGTAGAGATCGAAGAAATCCAGACGGTTCTCGCTCATCAGCAGATTGGTGATGTCGGATTTATAGTCGTACAGGACGCGGCACACGGACAGGATCTCGTGGACGTCCCGGCTGGTTTTCATCAGCAGGCCGCGCAGAAAATCGACGCTCTGTTCCCTGATAGGCCTGGATGCGACGAGCGCGCGCAGCTGCGTGTAATAACCGCCCGTCCAGGCGTCGATATCCTCTTCCAGAACGAGGGCGGTGAGGGATTCCAGACCGGGGAGCGCCCGGGCGGAGATACCGCGCTTGCCGCAGAGGGAGAGGTATTCATCGTAGCTGTTCATCAGATAGTGGTAGAAATTGTCGCAGTCAAAAGTGGCCAGCTCGTACTGATCCAGGATCTCCTGCAGCTGCCGGAACATGGATGCGACGAGCCGTCCCGCCATCTCGGCGTTTCCCAGAATCTTCGGAAGCTGCGCGCCGGAGTAGGCGTAGGAAGCGATGGAGACCGCGTCGTCCGCCTGGTAGGTGATCAGATAGGAGTCGTAGAACAGCTCGCAGGCGCCTATCACGTCCCCTTTTGTCAGATAAAATTCGCCGCCCGGGTAGGCGGCGCGCACGGTGCCGCCCGCGATTACATGCAGCGCGTTGATCGCCTGACCGCTCTGCGCCAGTATTTTCCCTGCAGGATACTCTTTTACAGCCATATGCATAACCCCCTTGTCGCTATTCTTCTAGTGTACTACGAATGGGCGGCAAAAACAAGAAAGAAAGCTAAGCCGGCGGAGATTCGGGCCGGTTCTGTGGAAATTCGGGCAAAGTGCATAAGAAGTCTGCGATTATTTTGTACAGCACTTTTTACAAAAGTGTGCTATAATCGACGCAGGCATTGAGCTGTGCGGGCTGGAGCGCCGGAGCGTGATCCGGGAGGCTTTTGCAGGGCGCGGGAAAGCCGGAGGGAGTGACGGCGGCAATGGAGCATGAAGATATTGAATACAGACGGCAGGTCGTAGGCACATACAAGCCGGATGTGGAGAAGCTGATACGCTATCTGCCCTGGCTGGAGGAGAAAGCGGCGGCGGGCGGCGCTGTGTCCGAAATGTTCGGGGACAACGGCATCAGAGAGCACTCTATCACGTTTCCGGTGTACGACGGCACGCTGATGAGTTTTATCCGGGAGGCGCAGCAGACGAGCCTGATCGACCGGAATTATCCTTATATTTATTCCCAGTACAGGATCAGGACGCCGCAGGATGAACTGAAGGCCATCTCCCATGCGGATATCAGGGAGATGAGCGTCCTGAAAGGGATCCTGTCGAAGTACGTCCTGGGCGGCATGACGAAAGGGCGTATGTGGACGGAGGCGGTGACGAACCGGATCTTTCTGAACGTGGTGCGCAGGATGAAGGAAATCATAGAATTCTGGGACAAGCCTATGGGATGAGGCATGAAAGAGCGGCGGCCCGCGGGCCTGCCAGGCGCGGCGGCGGACAGGCGCGATGAGATCAAGGAGCATAAGAAAAGGAAAGCGGCGGCATGGGTGAAAAATCAGCACAGAAAAAACAGTATATCTTGGACACCGCGAGGCGGGTCTTTGCCGAGAAAGGATTTAAGAGCGTGACGATGAAGGACATCGTGGAGGCGTGCGGGATCAGCAGGGGCGGTCTGTACCTGTATTTCGACAGCACGGAACAGATTTTTCAGGAGATCCTGTCGATGGAGGCGCAGGAGGCGGACGATCTCTTCACGGGGCATATTTCCGAGGAGGATACGGCGGCGGACATCCTGACGCTCTTTCTCAAAGAGCAGAAGAAGGAACTGCTGCAGCAGAAAGGCAGTTTGACCGTTGCGGTCTATGAATATTTTTTCGCAAACGGATCGACCGACAAAAACAATATGCTGCACAGGCAGTTTGACGCCGGCGTCAGGGTGCTGGAGAAACTGATTAAGACGGGCGTAGCCAGTGGGGAGTTTTACTGCGAGGATCCCAGGGAAGCCGCGGCGAATATCATGTATGTGCTGGAGGGCCTGAAAATCAATGCCAAGACCTTCGGCATCACGGAGAAGATGGTGGACGGGCAGCTTGCCTATATTATGGAAGGACTGCTCGTCGAAGTATAGAGGACAAGGACTTGAAGGAGAATACGGCATGGGAAATGTGAAGCGCATTTATGTGGAGAAGAAGGAACCCTTCGCGGTCAGGGCGAGGGAGCTGAAGGAGGAGATCGCAAGCTATCTGGGCGTGAGCGGGGTGAGCGGCGTGAGGGTCTTCATCCGCTATGATGTCGAGGATCTGTCGCAGGCGGTTTTTGAGAAGGCCTGCAGAACCGTTTTCAGCGAGCCGCCGGTCGATATCCTGTACGAGGAGACGATAGAGATCCCCGCGGACGGCAGGGTTTTCAGCGTGGAATTTCTGCCGGGGCAGTTTGACCAGAGGGCGGACTCCGCGGTTCAGTGCGTGAAATTCCTGAAGGAAGACGAGGAGCCGATCATCCGAACGGCTGTCACATATCTGATCACGGGCGATATCTCTGATGACGATTTCGCGAAGATCAAGGCCTACTGCATCAATCCCGTGGATTCCAGGGAGACGGATATGGTCAAACCCGACACACTTGTCACAAAATATGACGAGCCTGTCGATGTAGCTGTTTTCCGCGGATTTGCGGACATGCCGGAGGGAGAACTGCGGCAGCTGTATGACTCGCTCGGTCTGGCGATGACGTTCAGGGATTTTCTTCATATTCAGAAATATTACAGAAACGACGAGCACAGGGATCCGACGATGACGGAGATCCGCGTGCTCGACACCTACTGGTCGGACCACTGCCGTCACACGACGTTCTCCACGGAGCTTACGGACGTCACGTTCGCGGACGGTTTTTATCAGAAGCCGATCCGGGACGCTTACGAGAATTATCTCGCTGTCAGGGACGAGATCTACGCGGGCAGGCAGGACAAGTTCGTCTGCCTGATGGATCTGGCGCTGATGGCGATGCGCAAGTTAAAGAAAGACGGGAAACTGGAGGATATGGAGCAGTCCGACGAGATCAACGCCTGCTCGGTAGTCGTCCCCGTTGAGATGGATTACGGCGACAGAAAAGAGACGGAGGAGTGGCTTGTCTTCTTCAAGAACGAGACGCACAACCATCCCACGGAGATCGAACCTTTCGGCGGCGCGGCCACCTGTCTGGGCGGCGCGATCCGCGACCCGCTTTCCGGGCGCGGCTATGTATATCAGGCGATGCGTGTCACGGGCGCGGCGGATCCCACCGTCCCGGTGGCGGATACGCTGAAAGGCAAGCTGTCCCAGAAGAAGCTGGTGCGCGGCGCGGCCTCCGGTTACTCTTCCTACGGCAACCAGATCGGATTGGCGACCGGTCTGGTCAAAGAGATCTATCATCCCAACTATGTGGCGAAACGCATGGAAATCGGCGCGGTTATGGGAGCCGCTCCCAGGAAGAACGTGATCCGTGAGACTTCCGATCCGGGAGATATCATCATCCTGTTGGGCGGCAGGACCGGGCGCGACGGCTGCGGCGGCGCGACAGGCTCCTCCAAGGTGCACACGGAGAGTTCCATAGAGACTTGCGGCGCGGAGGTACAGAAGGGCAACGCGCCCACGGAACGCAAAATCCAGAGATTGTTCCGGCGTCCGGAGGTCAGCCGTCTCATCAAGAAGTGCAACGATTTCGGCGCGGGCGGCGTGTCCGTGGCCATCGGCGAACTGGCGGACGGTCTCACGGTAGACCTCGACAAAGTGCCTAAGAAGTATGCCGGTCTGGACGGCACGGAGCTGGCGATCTCCGAATCCCAGGAGCGGATGGCGGTGGTGGTCTCCCCGCGGGACGTGCAGGAGTTTCTGGGCTATGCCGCGGAAGAGAACCTAGAGGCCGTGGAGGTTGCGGTCGTGACAAAAGAACCCCGGCTGGTGCTTACGTGGCGCGGTAAGGAGATCGTCAATATTGCACGGGCCTTTCTCGACACCAACGGCGCCCATCAGGAGACGGGCGTGGCGGTGGATATGCCGGACGAAAAAGATAATTATCTTGGAAAGATCGCGACGCCGGCCGCGGCGCGGGCGCTTGCGGCGGGAGACGTGAAGGGCGCGTGGCTTGCCCTTCTGAGCGATCTGAACGTGTGCTCCCAGAAAGGCCTGGTGGAGATGTTCGACGCCTCCATCGGCGCCGGCAGCGTGTACATGCCTTACGGCGGGAAATACCAGCTTGCGGAGACTCAGGTTATGGTGGCGAAGCTGCCGGTTCTGGAGGGAAAGACGGACACTGTGACGATGATGAGCTACGGGTTTGACCCGTATCTGTCCTCCTGGAGTCCGTATCACGGCGCGGTCTATGCGGTGACGGAGTCCATGGCGAGAATTGTGGCGAACGGCGGGGATTACAGAAAGATCCGCTTTACTTTCCAGGAGTACTTCCGGCGGATGACGGAGGATGCGCACCGCTGGAGTCAGCCTTTTGCGGCGCTTCTGGGCGCCTACAGCGCGCAGATGGGCTACGGCCTGCCTGCCATCGGCGGTAAGGATTCCATGTCCGGCACCTTCAACGATATCGACGTGCCGCCCACGCTGGTGTCCTTCGCGGTGGACGTCGCGAAACAGGGCGATATCGTCAGCCCGGAACTGAAAAAGGCGGGCAGCAGGCTTGTTCGATTCCATATCGAGAGGGATGCGTACGATCTGCCGGTCTATGAACGTGTCATGGAGACCTACGACGGTATTATGGCGCTGATGGCGCAGGGAAGAATCCTGTCCGCCTATGCGCTGGATGCGAAGGGCGTGGCTGCGGCGGTCAGCAAGATGGCCTTCGGCAACAAGCTGGGCGTGGCGGTGGAACCTTCCCTTGCGGCCCAGAGTCTCTTCGACAACGGTCTGGGCGAGATTCTGGCGGAAATGCCGCCGGAGGCAGCGGGTGCGCTGAAGGACAGCGGCCTTGCCTATACGGTGATTGGCACGGTGACGGCAGACCCCGTCTTCTCGTACAAAGATGTAAAGATTGGCATGGATGAGGCGCTGGAGGCCTGGACGGGCAGACTGGACAAGGTCTTCCCCTACACCGCCGGCAAGGACAAGAGCAGCGTGGATACCGGCCTCTACAAGGCGAAGGAGGTTTATCTTTGCAGGCATAAAGTGGCAAAACCGACCGTCTTCATCCCGGTCTTCCCAGGCACGAACTGCGAGTACGACAGCGCTGCGGCCTTTGCGAGAGCGGGCGCGGACGTGGTGACGAAAGTGTTCCGCAACCTGACGGCGGCGGATATCCGGGAGAGCGTGGACGTCTTTGAAAAAGCCATCGGACAGGCGCAGATCATCATGTTCCCGGGCGGTTTCTCGGCGGGCGACGAGCCGGACGGTTCGGCCAAGTTCTTCGCCACCGCTTTTCAGAATGAGAAGATCAAGGAGGCGGTGATGAAGCTGCTTCAGGAGAGGGACGGACTGGCGTTAGGCGTCTGCAATGGTTTTCAGGCGCTGATCAAGCTGGGGTTAGTGCCCTACGGCGAGATCACGGGACAGAAGGAGGATTCGCCGACGCTGACTTTCAACACGGTAGGCCGTCATATCTCCAAAATGGCCTATATCAAGGTTGTCTCCGACAAGTCCCCGTGGCTTAGGGGCGCGAAACTCGGCGGTACTTACGTGAATCCGGCTTCCCACGGCGAGGGACGTTTCGTCGCGCCTGAGGAATGGCTCGACAGGCTCTTTGCAAACGGCCAGGTGGCGACCCAGTACGCCGACCCGGAGGGCGGTATCACCATGGACGAGGAGTGGAACATCAACGGTTCCTACGCAGCCGTCGAGGGGATCACGTCGCCGGACGGCAGGGTGTTCGGCAAGATGGCGCACTCCGAGAGGCGGGGCGACGGCGTCGCAGTCAATATATACGGAGAACAGGATCTGAAGATTTTCGAGTCCGGCGTCTCCTATTTCAGATAAGGCGAAACGAGAAAGACCTCGTGCGGGAGCGGCCCGCAGGAGGTCTTTTTACGGCAGCGAGCCGGCATTTTTGTAATTGAACGGAACCGGCTCTTATGCTATAATAAGTCGATTGCGCGAAAGAATACTGGAAAGAACAGGTGACAGAATGAAAGCGTTCTTAATTTTGGAAGACGGCACGGTTTTTGAGGGAACTCACATCGGCGCCGACAGGGAGATTATCAGCGAGATTGTATTCAACACTTCCATGGCGGGTTATCTGGAGGTGCTGACCGACCCGTCCTACGCGGGACAGGCGGTGTGCATGACTTATCCGCTGATCGGCAACTACGGCGTGTGCAGGGAAGATATGGAGTCGCGCCGCGCCTGGCCCGACGGCTTTATCGTCAGGGAACTCTCCCGCATGCCCAGCAATTTCCGCTGCGATATGACGATACAGGAATTTCTGGAGGAGAACGACGTGCCCGGCGTCGCGGGCGTCGACACGAGGGCGCTCACGAAGCTGCTGCGCGAAAAAGGCACGATGAACGGTATGATCACCACCAATGAAAACTATCGGACGGAGGAGATCCTGCCGAAGCTTGGGGCGTACACGACAGGCAGAGTGGTGGACCGCGTCACCTGTAAGGAAAAATATACGCTGGCCGGGGCGAGAGAACTTGCGGACAACGGCCCGATCTCGGGCAGTTCGCGTTTCGTGAAGGAAGATTATGCCGCGGGAATCCGGGAAAAGAAGCCCAGCATGGTCCGCAGGCTGAACGGGGCGGGGCTTAAAGTAGCGCTTCTTGATCTCGGCGCCAAGGACAATATCGCCCGGTCGCTGGCCGCGCGCGGCTGCGACGTGACGGTCTACCCCGCGCAGACAAAGGCGCAGGAGATCTTGGACGATAAGCCAGACGGCATCATGCTGAGCAACGGCCCCGGCGACCCGAAGGAGTGCACGGAGGTGATCGCCGAGGTGAAGAAGCTGTATGATGAGGACGTTCCGATCTTTGCGATCTGTCTCGGCCATCAGCTCATGGCGCTCGCCACGGGCGCGGACACGCACAAACTGAAGTACGGGCACCGGGGCGGCAACCATCCCGTCAGGGATCTGAAGACGGGGCGGGTGTACATCTCTTCTCAGAACCACGGCTATGTGGTGGATACGGACAGGATGGATCCCGAGGTGGCCGTGCCGGCCTTCGTCAATGTCAACGACGGCACCAATGAAGGGCTTTCCTACACCGGCAAGAACATCTTTACCGTGCAGTTTCATCCTGAAGCCTGCCCCGGCCCTCAGGACTCCGGGGATCTGTTCGACCGGTTTATCGATATGATGAGGGAGGTATATCATGCCTAAGAATCCTAACGTCAAAAGAATACTCGTGATCGGCTCGGGGCCGATCGTGATCGGACAGGCGGCGGAGTTCGACTACGCGGGGACCCAGGCGTGCCGTTCCCTGAAAGAGGAAGGCATGGAGGTCATTCTCGTCAATTCCAATCCCGCCACGATCATGACAGACGGAGATATCGCGGACAAGGTCTATATCGAACCGCTGACCGCGAAAGTGATAGAGGAGATCATTCTGAAGGAGAAACCCGACAGCCTTCTGCCCAATATGGGCGGCCAGGCCGGGCTCAACCTCGGCATGGAACTGGACGAGTCCGGGTTCTTAAAGGAGCACGGCGTCACCCTGCTCGGCACGACGGCGGCAACCATCAGAAAGGCTGAGGACCGGCTGGAATTTAAGGAGACGATGGAAAAACTCGGCGAGCCCTGCGCGCCCTCTCTGGTGGTGGAGAACATTGAGGACGGCGTTGCTTTCGCGGCGAAAATCGGCTATCCCGTAGTGCTGCGCCCAGCCTATACCCTGGGCGGCTCCGGCGGCGGCATCGCCCATAACCAGACGCAGCTGGAAGAAATTCTGGCCAACGGCCTGCGGCTCTCCCGTGTGGGACAGGTGCTCGTGGAGCGCTGTATCGCGGGCTGGAAAGAGATCGAGTACGAGGTGATGCGCGACAGCGCCGGCAACTGCATCACCGTCTGCAACATGGAAAATATCGACCCTGTGGGCGTGCATACAGGCGACAGCATCGTGGTGGCTCCCTCCCAGACCTTGAGCGACAAGGAGTACCAGATGCTGCGCAGTTCCGCGCTCAACATCATCAACGAACTCGGCATCACGGGCGGCTGCAACGTGCAGTTCGCCCTGCACCCGACCAGTTTCGAGTACTGCGTCATCGAGGTCAACCCCCGTGTCAGCCGTTCCTCGGCGCTGGCCAGCAAGGCGACCGGCTACCCCATCGCCAAGGTGGCGGCGAAGATCGCGCTGGGCTACACGCTGGACGAGATCAAGAACGCGATCACGGGCAAGACCTACGCCAGCTTCGAGCCGACGCTTGACTACTGCGTCGTGAAGATCCCCAGGCTGCCCTTCGACAAATTCATCACGGCGAAGAGGACGCTGACCACCCAGATGAAAGCGACCGGCGAGGTCATGAGCATCTGCGACAATTTCGAGGGCGCGCTGATGAAGGCGATCCGCTCTCTGGAACAGCATGTGGACTGCCTGAGAAGCTATGACTTTTCGGCTCTTTCCGGGGAGGAACTGATCGAGCGCATGCAGACCGTAGACGACCAGCGCATCTATGTCATCGCGGAGGCGCTGCGCAAAGGAATCGATTACGACACGATCCACGAGATCACCATGATCGACCGCTGGTTCATCGACAAGATCGCGGCGCTGACCGAGATGGAAGCCGCTCTGGAGCGCGGCCCGCTCACCGTAGAACTCCTGCGGGAGGCCAAGCGAATCGAGTTCCCTGACAACGTGATCGCGCGCCTGACGGGGAAGAGCGAGGAGGAGATTAAGAAGCTGCGCTATGACAACGGCATCGTGGCGGCGTTCAAGATGGTGGATACCTGTGCGGCGGAGTTCGAGGCGAGCACGCCCTACTATTATTCCGTGTTCGGCTCCGAGACGGAAGTTGCGGGGACGCATCCGCAGAAGAAGGTGCTGGTCTTAGGTTCCGGCCCAATCCGCATCGGGCAGGGAATCGAGTTCGACTACTGCTCCGTGCACGCTACCTGGGCGTTTGCCAGGGAAGGCTACGAGACGATCATTATCAACAACAATCCGGAGACGGTCAGCACCGACTTTGACATTGCGGACAAGCTGTACTTCGAGCCGCTGACGCCGGAGGACGTGGAAAATGTCGTCCGCGTGGAGAAGCCGGACGGCGCGGTGGTGCAGTTCGGCGGCCAGACCGCCATCAAGCTCACGGAGAGTCTGATGAAGATGGGCGTGCCGATCCTCGGCACGAAGGCGGAGGACGTGGACGCCGCGGAGGACAGAGAACTTTTCGACCGGATCCTGGAGAAGACGCACATTCCGAGAGCGGCGGGCGGCACGGTCTACACCGCCGAGGAGGCCAAGGCCGTGGCGAACAGGCTGGGTTATCCCGTGCTGGTGCGCCCTTCCTATGTGCTGGGCGGACAGGGAATGCAGATTGCCATCTCGGATCAGGAAATCGAAGAGTTCATGGCGGTCATCAACCGCTATGAGCAGGACCACCCGATTCTGGTGGACAAATATCTGCAGGGCAAGGAACTGGAAGTGGACGCGGTGTGCGACGGCACGGATATCCTCATTCCCGGGATCATGGAGCATATCGAGCGCACGGGCGTACACTCCGGCGACAGTATCTCGGTCTATCCCGCGCCTACGGTCAGCGAGCGGGTGAAAGAGACGATCGCGGACTACTCCGGCAGACTGGCAAAAGCCCTGCACGTAGTCGGCCTGATCAACATACAGTTCATCGCCATGGGGGACGAGGTGTACGTCATCGAAGTCAATCCCCGCTCCTCCCGCACCGTGCCCTACATCAGCAAGGTGACGGGCATTCCCATCGTGGATCTGGCGACCCAGGTGATCATCGGAAAGAAGATACGCGACCTGGGATATGAGCCGGGCCTGCAGCCGCCGGCGGACTACTTTGCCGTCAAAATGCCGGTCTTTTCCTTTGAAAAAATCAGAGGCGCGGAGATCAGCCTAGGACCGGAGATGAAGTCCACGGGCGAGTGCCTGGGAATCGCCAGGACCTTCGACGAGGCGCTGTACAAGGCGTTCCTCGGCGCGGGCGTCAATCTGCCGAAACACAAGCAGATCATCATCACCGTGAAGGATGCGGACAAAGGCGAGGCCATCGAGGTGGCGCGCCGCTTCGAGAAGCTGGGCTATATCATCTACGCCACCAGAAGCACCGCCGCCGCTCTGAACGAAGCTGGCGTCAAGGCGAGAAAAGTCAATAAGATTCATCAGGAGTCTCCCACGGTGATGGATCTGATTCTGGGGCACAGGATCGATCTGGTCATCGACACGCCCACGCAGGGGCGGGACAAGAACCGGGACGGCTTCCTGATCCGCAGGACGGCCATCGAGACGGGCGTCAACTGCATCACGGCGATGGATACCGCCGCCGCTCTCGTGACCAGTCTGGAGAATGCGGTTTCCCGGGGCGAGATGACCCTGATCGATATTGCCACGATTGCGAAACGCGGCGGACAGAGCTGACGGCGCGGAGGGATCGATGAACGCGCTCAGAAATTATCAGAGAGAACTGGACAGAATTATAGAGAAGAGAGGCGTGGACGTGCCTACACTCCTGCTGCACAGCTGCTGCGCGCCCTGCAGCAGTTACGTGATGGAGTATCTGCGCGGGTATTTCCGTCTCACGGTCTTTTATTACAATCCGAACATCTCTCCGGATGAGGAGTATCGGAAACGAGTGGCGGAGGAAAAGAGACTGATTGAAGCTTATAATGCGCAGCTTACGGCGGCCGATGCGGGAGGTTCCACGGACGAAGAGCCGGGGGCGGCAGGAAACGGCGGCTATCCCATAGAGATGATCGAGGGCGATTACGAGCCGGAGCAGTTTTCGCAGATTGCCGGAGGCCGGGAAGACTGCCCCGAGGGCGGCGAGCGGTGCTTCGCCTGCTATGAACTCAGACTGCGCAAGACAGCGGCGCGGGCGGCGGCGGGCGGCTTCGACTATTTTGCCACCACGCTGACGGTCAGCCCCTTAAAGAACGCGGCGAAACTCAACGAGATCGGGGAACGCCTGGCGGCGGAGTACGGCACGGCCTGGCTGCCTTCGGATTTTAAGAAAAAAAACGGCTACAAGCGCTCCGTCGAGCTGTCGAAAGCATACGGGCTTTACCGACAGGATTACTGCGGCTGCGTCTACTCCAAGGCGGAGAGGGAGAGGCAGAAACGGGAGCGCGGGGAAACAGAGAGGATGTAACGGCAGGCGGGAGCAGGCAGGAAACCCCGCGGAAACAGCATAGCAGGAGGAAACCATGCAGAAAATGATAGATTTGATCTCGGAGGAGATGAGAAAAGCCTTTACGGCAGCAGGTTATGATGGGGATCTGGGCAAAGTCACCCTGTCCAACCGGCCCGACCTGTGCGAGTACCAGTGCAACGGCGCCATGGCCGGCGCGAAGAAATATCATAAGGCTCCTCTTATGATTGCGCAGGACGCCGCGGCGCAGCTTGCAGAGAGCGAAGTGTTTGCGCAAGTCTCCGTCGCGCCGCCGGGCTTCCTGAATCTGAAGGTGAGGGAGTCTTTTGCCGGCGATTATCTGCGGCAGATGCGAAAAGCCGACCGATTCGGACTGGATGCGCCCGAACGGGTGAAGAAGATCATCGTCGATTACGGCGGCGCCAACGTGGCGAAACCGCTGCATGTAGGGCATCTGCGCCCCGCCATCATCGGAGAGAGCGTGAAGCGGATCTGCCGCTATGCGGGTCATGACGTGATCGGCGACATCCATATGGGAGACTGGGGGCTGCAGATGGGCCTCGTCATCACCGAACTGAAAAAGAGACAGCCGGATCTGGTCTATTTCGACGAAAATTATACCGGAGAGTATCCGGCAGAAGCGCCCTTTACCATAGCCGAACTGGAGGAAATCTACCCCACGGCCAGCGCCAGGTCCAAAGAGGACGCGGCTTACAAGGCGGAAGCGATGGAGGCCACGCACAGACTGCAGAGCGGCGAGCGCGGCCACCGCGCCCTGTGGCGGCATATTATGCGCGTGTCCGTGGAAGACTTGAAGAAGAATTATGACAGCCTGGATGTGCATTTTGACCTCTGGAAGGGCGAGTCGGACGTGCAGGATCTGATCCCCGGCATGGTGGACATGCTGAAAAAGGGCGGTTACGCCTACGAGAGCGACGGCGCTCTGGTGGTGGACGTGAAGGAGGAGACGGACACGAAGGAAGTGCCGCCCTGTATGATTTTAAAGTCCGACGGCGCTGCGCTGTACAATACGACCGATCTGGCGACTATCATGGACCGCATGGCGAAGTACCGTCCGGACAAGATAATCTATGTCACGGACAAACGCCAGGATTTGTATTTTGAGCAGATTTTCCGCTGCGCGAAAAAGACCGGACTGGTCAATGAAGACACCGAACTGGTGCATATCGGAAACGGCACCATGAACGGCAAGGACGGCAGGCCCTTCAAGACCAGGGAGGGCGGCGTCATGCGCCTGGAGCACCTGATTGGCGAGATCAACAAAGAGATGCTCAGGAAAATCCTGGAGAACGCCGAGACAAAAGACTATGAGATCGACGAGTCTCAGGCACAGGAGACGGCCAGGATCGTCGGGCTTGCGGCGGTCAAATACGGCGATCTGTCCAATCAGGCCGCCAAGGATTATATCTTCGACATCGATAGATTTACGTCCTTCGAGGGCGACACCGGCCCGTATATTCTCTATACGATCGTGCGGATCAAGTCGATTCTGCACAAGTATGAGGAACAGGGAGGAAACTTGACTGATGCGGTCATCCGCGACGCGGCGAGCGATTCGGAGAAGAGTCTGGCGCTGGAGCTGTCCGGGTTTAACGCCACGATGGAGGCGGCCTGCGAGGAGGCGGCGCCGCACAGGATCTGCGCCTATATCTATGATATCGCCAACGCTTTCAACCACTTCTATCATGAGACGAAGATATTGACCGAAGAGGACGAGACAAGGAAGGCAGGCTGGATCGCCCTGCTGAAACTGACCGAGGATATCCTGGAAGTCTGCATTGATCTGCTCGGCTTCTCCGCCCCGGAAAAGATGTGACGCAGCAGAAGGCCATGCAGGAATAATTTTGTGATCTGCCCGTGGGAGCTTGCTCATGCAGGACATGGCTTTCTACAGAATATTCTACAGAATATTTTCATAAAAACACTTGACAACCCCCGCCGTAAAATTGTATACTAGCAAAGCGGGTTGCGTAAGCTGCCCGCGCTGATATGGGGTCTTAGCTCAGCTGGGAGAGCATCTGTCTTACAAACAGAGGGTCATAGGTTCGAGCCCTATAGGCCCCATTTTCACGGTCAGCGGTTGGTGCGGCGGCGCTGTGCCGCGGGCGTGACGATACGGCGAGATAGCTCAGCTGGCTAGAGCATACGGTTCATACCCGTAGTGTCGAGGGTTCAAGTCCCCCTCTCGCTATTTGGTGAAAAGATGGCTGGAATCTTCTGCTTTGATAGATTCCGGCCATTTTTTATGTCAGGCTGACAATTGCGCGGCAAACAGATTTGAAAAAAAGTCCGGATAGATGTTGAAAAATGTTTGAATTTGCGCGGTATCGGTGCTATTATTAGAATAATATAGTACAAAACTGGAAGCACGGAGGTATGCTATGGCGACATGGGGTTACGTCGCGGTCGATAAGAGCGGTAAGGAAATCAAGGGCAGCAGGGACGCCGAGAGTAAGGAACAGGCGGCCAGGGAACTGAAAAATCAGGGACTGATCGTGCTGGAACTGTCGGAACAGAACCTGTTGACCAGAGATATCAGCTTTGATTTTGGCGGCAAGCCGACGCCGAGGGATCTGGCGGTATTCTGCCGGCAGTTTGCGAGTATCACGCGGGCGGGCGTGACGATTATACAGACGCTGAACATGCTGGCCGAGCAGACGGAGAACGTGAAGCTGCAGAAAGCGCTGCAGGCGGTCCGCGCCGACGTTGAGAAGGGCGAGAGCTTTGCGGATTCCCTGGCGCAGCACCCCAAGGTATTTCCGGATCTTCTGGTTCAGATGGCGAAAGCCGGCGAGGCGTCCGGCAGTCTGGAGACGGCGATGGAGCGCATGGCGATCCAGTTTGAGAAATCTGCGAAAACCCAGGCGCTCGTCAAGAAAGCGATGATTTACCCGATTGTGGTCGCCCTGGTTGCCGTCGCGGTCGTTATCGTTATGCTGGTATTCGTTATTCCGAGATACATGGACATGTTTGAAGAGCTGGGAACGGAACTGCCGGGCATCACGAAGATGGTCGTGGCCATGAGTAATTTTATCCAGAATAACTGGTACATCATTATTCCGGTCGTGATCGTGGTCGTGTTTGTATTCAAGACCTGGTCGAAGACCTATTCCGGCAAACATATATTAGGTAAGCTCGCGCTGAAAGTACCGGCGATCAAGAATCTGGTCGTCAAGTCGGCGTCCTCGCAGATGGCGAGAACGCTGAGCACACTGCTGACGGCTGGCGTGCCGCTTGTGGAAGCGGTTGATATCGTGGCGGACACGATGGGGAATATCTGGTTCAAAGAGGCGCTGAAGGAGGCGGTGGAGCAGATTATGATCGGCGTGCCGATGTCTCAGCCGCTGCAGACGTGCGGCCTGTTTCCGCCGATGGTCTACCACATGGTGAGGATCGGCGAGGAGGCGGGTTCTACCGAGGACATGCTGAACAAGCTGGCGGATTACTATGAAGAGGAAGTAGAGATGGCCGTACAGTCGCTGATGGCGGCGATGGAGCCCATGATCATCATTGTGCTGGCCGGCGTCGTCGGTGTGTTGATCGGTGCGGTTATGGCTCCTATGGTGAGCATGTACGCAGCTCTGGACAATCTGTAGGAACCGCGCCGGAACGGACAGAACCTCGGATGTGTTTCCGATGAAATTTAAGAGAGATGAAAAGCGCGGACAGCTGCATGTATTGCGGCGTCCGCGCTTTGTCGTTGTGCCTGTTGCAATTCCCGTACAATCGTGGTATCATCAAGATAAGTTTGCAGTAACGCATATCTGGGAAGTCTGGCAGTTCTGAGCGCACGTCTTTGCAATTCTGTTCTGAGAGAATCCCTTATATGTACTATC
>CANQTL010000044.1 GCA_947626775.1 uncultured Lachnospiraceae bacterium
ACCTTGTCCACCACATCATAAAGGGGATTGGCGTGTAACTGGTTATACCCCTTGCTTGCCCCTTTCCGGGGCGGTATCTGTTCCCGCCGTTTGGAGAAAGACTGTTTGGATACATCTATTCCTGCATCATGCAGTTCCTTATCCAGTGTCCCGCCTTTCATAGTGACAAGAAAGAGGAGCATAGTACGGAGCGGGAGTTTCCGTTCCCTTGTAAAGCTGTTTTCCTTTAGGCGTTCCTCCTTTCTCCATGTATCGGCGGTATCTTTTAGCGCCTCCATAAAAGCACTCTTTATCAGGCGTGCGGCATTCGTATTCTTCATGATTAGAACCCTCCTTGAGACAATCAATCGTTTCTGTCTGCGGAGAAAACAAAAAAGAAACCCGCGCGTCCTGTCTCACAGGGCGTTTCAAGTTTCTTTCTGCCGCACATACTGTCTATACTTTCTATTGGGTTCTACTGTTACGTTGTGTTATTGTCTCTCTGTTGGGTTCTGCTGTTTCGGTGTGTTTTCGTCTCTCTGTTGGGTTTTACTGTTTCGGTGTGTTTTAATCTCTCTGTTGTGTTCTAATCGTTTTTTACTGTATTCTCTCTGTTTTTCCGCCTTATGCGACACAGCTTAAACTTTCTCCGCTGTAATTTCATCTTATGATTTTTCCCTGTAAAAGTCAATATCCGGCGCACATTTTTCCATAAAAAGACGGACTCTTTTTTGGTTTTTTCAGGTAAAAAAATCGTTAAGTTGACGGGCTAAGCCGCATAAAACCGGGAAAGTTCTAAATATGCCCCTTAATTTGATGACATTGGATTACTTTGAAGACTCTTTTTTAATGGAAGCTTCACAGCGCTATGACATCCGCGGAAAAGCCTATATAGAAACGCCCAGGAAATATTACTTTTCCGATTTGGGCCTGCGCAATTCCCGCCTTCATTTTCGCCAGTTTGAACAGACTCATATTATGGAAAATGTGCTTTTCAACGAGCTTCGCATGAGGGGGTATCATGTAGACGTAGGCGTTGTCACGGTCGCTCAGAAAAATGCCGCCGGGAAGGTGGTCCGCAGACAGCTGGAAGTTGATTTCGTCTGCAACGCAGGCTTCAACAGGTATTATATCCAGTCAGCATATTCGATTCCGGACGCCGAAAAATACGAACAGGAAATCCGTCCGTTTCGAAAGATCGACGACTCTTTCCGCAAGATCGTCGTAACCGGAGATATGGTTCCTCTCCACTATGACGAACACGGTATTCTGATCATAAATATCTATGATTTTCTCTTGGATCAGACAGTTCTCGAAAATCTGAAATAGACTGCTGTCTCTCTCCGTACCGCTTTCTGATCCCCGCCATCCTGACATAGTAGCTGATGATAAGCACCACATCCGCGCCTGCCCAGGCCAGCACCTCCGCCCAGAAAAGCCCTTCGTTGCCGATCAGCTCAGGGAGAATCAGGATCGTCAGCGTGCGCATGACAAGCTCCGCCACACCCGACGCCATCGGCATGACGGTATCTCCCAGTCCCTGCAGTGAGGAGCGGTAGATATGCAGCAGATACAATACCGGCAGGAACAGCGCCATAATGCAGAGATAGTGATAGGCGATCCCGACCGTCGCCTCCGCGTCCGCCGGATCCCCCGCGATAAACGCACCGACGATCGTTCTGCCAAAGAATATCATCACCGCTCCGATAGCCGCCGCCGTCGCAATCCCCATCAGAGCGCCCGTGTGAACGCCCCTGCGGATGCGCCTGATCTCTCCGGCCCCATAGTTCTGCCCCACATAGGTCGTGAGAGCGAAGCCGTAGGAAATCGCCGCGATCTCCAGCAGGCCGTAGAGCTTGTTGGCCGCCGTAAAACCAGCGATATACAGCACCCCGAACCCGTTGATCACAAACTGCACCACCAGGCCGCCGACCGAAATGATCAGATTCTGAAAGGCAAACGGCATGGCGAGTTTCAGAAGTTTTCCTGCGATCTCCCCGTCAAAAATACGCCCGGCGCCTGACAGCCGTATCACCTCAATCCTGCGCAGAGAACGGCAGCAGACCGCCGCCGATACTCCCTGTCCGATCAGCGTAGCGGCAGCCGCGCCCGCAACGCCCCATTGAAAGGCGATCACAAACAAAAGATCCAGAAAAATATTGCAGATCGACGCGGCGATCATGGCGTACAGAGGCGTCCTGCTGTCGCCCAGGGCGCGCAGCACGGAAGCCAGGAAATTGTAGGCCATCACGATGGGAATCCCCGCGAAGATCACGCTCAGGTAGGTCACTGTGATCGGAAAGATTTCGCCGGGCGTATGCAGAAGGCGCAGGACAGGCCGCAGAACGGCAAACGCGAAACAGAGAACGCCGACGGCGCACATGACCGAGAGCGCCAGCGAAGTTGCGTAAGTCTTCCTGAGACCGACCATATCTTCCGCGCCGAAATCCTGCGCCAGACGGATGGAAAATCCCTGGGCAAAACCCTGCACCATACTCAGGACAAGCCAGTTGAGCCATTCTCCGTTACCAACAGCCGCCAGCGCGGTAAGTCCCAGCACCCTGCCGACCACCATCGAGTCCACCAGCGTGTAGAACTGTTGAAACACATTGCCAACCATCAGCGGCAGTGCAAAAGAAAACAGAATCTTTACCGGAGATCCTGTCGTCATATTTTTAACCGCCGTCATACTGTCTGTCCTCCCTAACACAGCGGCGCAAAAATTCTGAGAATCCCGTCTAGGATCCACTTGCCCAGTCCCGCGCCGATGTTGTCAAGCGTCCGTTCTCTGCATTTTTCCAAAGTCTTCTCATAGTCCGCCTTCAGATCCCCCAGCAGGGAGGCCCGGTAGAAGAGCGCATTGTTCTCAAAGTGCAGGAACAGGCTGCGGTAATCCAGATTGACCGTGCCGACCGTCCCCGCCGCATCGTCCACGACACAGCCCTTGGCATGGACAAAACCGGGTTCATACTCGTATATTTTGACTCCGGCCTCCAGAAGCTCCGGATAGAAACTGCGCGACATGCGGTACACCAGTTTCTTATCGGGTACGCCCGGCATGATGATGCGGACGTCCACACCCCGCCCTGCCGCGCGGGCGAAGGCTTCCATCAGCGCGTCGCCCGGCATGAGGTAGGGCGTATAGAACCAGGCATAGTCCTGCGCCTGGGCCAGAAGCTCAATATACAGTTCGTTGCTGACCGCGTCCGAGCGAAGCGGCGAATCATAGAAGCTCAGGACATAGCCGTCCTTCCCGCCCTCATTCTGCGGAAAGTCTGGAGCCTGCAGATACTCATCCGGAATACGCTCCCCCGTGAAGGCATTCCAGAATTCCGCGAACATCCGTGTAAAATTCTGCACCGCCTCCCCGGTCAGCCGGAAACCGATGTCTTTCCAGTGGCCGAATTTGACCACGCCGTTGATATACTCGTCGGCCAGATTCACGCCGCCGCTGAAGGCCACGCGTCCGTCGATAACCAGCATTTTCCTGTGATCCCTGCAGTTTAACGTACCTTTGATAATGACGAGCGGGTTGAACGCCTCGCATCGGATTCCCTTCTTTCTGAGTCCTCGGGCCAGTTCTTTCGAGTAAGTGGAAATACTGCCGAGATCGTCGTACAGCACCCGCACATCGACGCCGGCGGCCGCCTTGCGCGCGAGGATCTCCACCATGGAATCCCACATACGGCCGTTTTCTATGATAAAATATTCCACGAAGACGAAGCGCTCCGCCTTCTCCAGTTCCTCAAGCATCACGGGAAACATGTCGTCTCCCAGAGGGTAGTAATCTGCCTTCCGGTTCTCATAAAGCGGCAGTCCGGTCCTCTCCTGCACCCAGCGGAAAGTCTGGGAAAGACGACGGTTGTCCGCAGCCATAGCCTCGTAGAGCCTGTCCGTATCTTCCTGTACCGGCGGAAGCGGGTCCGCGGCTTCCAGCTTTTTCCTCAACGGTCTGGTCGTCCGCTTGTTGCCGAAAATCAGGTACAGCAGCGCGCCGGCCAGCGGAAATGTCAGAATCACCAGCAGCCACAGAATCTTGTAAGTGCTCTCCTCCCGCTTGGTAATCAGATAGAGCACGAACAGACACGCCAGAATCGACAGCGCCAGATTGATCGCCGGCGCCCAGGGCGCCAGCCACGCAAACAGCACATACAGCCACAGAGCCTGCAGCAGAACGGCGGGCAGTACCGACAGAATGTGTTTGATGATTTTGTTCATAGTGTTGATCCTCTTTTCTCTTACTATTATAACAGTTCACCGCGCCCCTGAAAACCATTCGCAAAATCGCCCTTACAGGGCTTTCCGCTGCTTTACAGCTGCAGATAGTACGTCGCGGGGAAAAGTTTCTCCAGCACCGCAAAGAGCGGCACATACGCCCCCAGCCTGACAAACACGGGCGAACACACGATGCAGCCCAGCGAAAGGAGCGGAATAGCCGCCGCAACCGTCTCCCGCCTGCGCAGGAACAGATGCAGCACAGAGCAGTATACCACCAGGACGCCCTGGTAGGCGGCAAGCCGCCCGATCTGCGACAGCCACACCCGCGCGCTCCACACGGAGAGCAGCCCGCCAAAATCAGACAGTCCTCCCGCCGTGCGCGCACCGTCCGCAAGCCATAGACAGATCAGCGCGGCCGCGGACAGAAAAACCGTCGGCAGCCATATATCGACTATATAAGTCAATGCATTCGGCGCCAGACGCAGGAATCTTTTCTCTCGAAAGTCTCTGTCATATTCCAGCATCCCGCACATGCCGCCGATGAAGATAACCACCGCGAACAGCCCCTCGACAGGGAAAACGGCTGTTGTGTCAAATGTGTCATTTCTGTCAGCGTCTGCTTGACTGTATTGGTCGTCGTACAGATACCGAAACGCAAAGGTACTTCCGTCCGACAGATGCGTCTCGTAAGCGTTCCACGCAAAGCCGGCGCCATCCGGCGCAAGCTCCTCCATATAATCCGCGTAGCACTGCTCGGAATATCTCTGAAAGACCGCTCCCGCAACGCGTTCCTTTGCCATACCCGTGATGCTGCTTACGCTCGTCTCATAGACAGTGACACACTTTCTCCAGTCTTTTTCCATGACCCGCTCCGCGACGTCCGACGGAATGACAAAACCGCAGTCTGCTTTGCCGCGTAACACCGCCTGTTCCGCTTCCGCCGCATCCGCACAGAATGCGTAGGAGAGCGCGCTGTCCTGTTCCTGTCTCTCGAGATCTTCCACGATCCGCGAAGCCCATGGGCCTTCTTCCACACAGACCGCCACGACCGCGCCGTCCGCCTCTTCCCGCTCCGCCGCGCCGACCGCGAAGCCCAGAACCGGAATCAGAACAAGCAGCGCGGCATAGGCGGGCTGCCGCCACAGCCTCTTCACGAGAAGCCGCAGCCAGACGCCATACTGTTTTCGTCTCGATATTTTTTTCTGATCGGCTCTGCGATCCCTGGCCGTATTTTCGTCTCTGTTCAAGCTCTGTCTCCGTTTCTCTCCAACACATAAGCCGCCGCCTCAAACACCGCCGTACAGACGCCCAGCCACACGGCGCACCGCGCCGTTTCCGCTCCGTACCCGGCCAGCAGACCGCCACAGGCGCGGATCAGATATGCCGTCGGAAGCAGTTCCCCTGCTGCCCGCACCGCCCGGGGCAGCAGCGCGGACGGCACGAAACCTCCCGACAGATAGACGGACACCGCCGAGAGCAGAAAGATGAGCAGGATACCGCCCGTCCTGCTTCCCGATACGCTGTAGATCATACGGTGAAAGGAAGCCACCGCCGCAAGCGCCAGCAGAACCATCCCCGCGCAGACCCACACGGAAGCATGATTTCTGCCGCTCCACAAAAGTTCCCGCAGCCTTGCCGCCGCTTCCGGCGCACACAGTCCGGCGCCCCACAGGACAAGCGCCGCGACGCCGCACAGGCTGAGCAGATACAGGAAACCGCACAGCCATCGGCACAGGCTCTGCCACAGTCCGCCGACGCCCGCCCGCGCAAGCTGCCGTCTCAGCGCCGCAGGCTCCGGCCCCATAATGGGATAAGCCGCCATGCCGGCAAGAAGCAGGAACAGAACCGCCCCCGACGCCGCATAGTACTGCGCGACGCTCAAACGGCCCGTGGCATAGACGGTCTCCTCGTCGTAGAGCGACAGCCTGTCCAGCGCAAAAGCCAGGTTATATCCGTCTATCTCCGCTTCCATGACCGACAGCTGCCCCTCCAGTCCATATCGCGCCGCCGTATCGGCCGCGCCGTAGATCTGTGCCTGCGCCACGCGCAGAAGCCCCGCTCCCGCCTCTGTCAGTTCCCGAAAGAGCAGCGCTTCCAGACGGGCATTTTCAGGGAACACAACATCCACCGACGGATTTCGCCCGTCCATGATTCCCTCGACCAGCGCTTCCGGCAGCAGCACAAGCGCCGCCAGTTCTCCGTCCGCCAGCATTTTCATTCCGGCCTCCTCGGAAACCCGCAGAAAACGGCAGAACCCGGCCACGCTCTCCATATTTTCCACGTAACCGAGAGCCATCCGCGTCATGCGGTTGTCCTCCCGCACCACAACGCCGATGTCCGCGCCGACTGCCAGCGGTTCCCGCTCCATGCCCCGGGCCGCTCCAAAAGCGATCCCGCCTGTGAGCAGCATGAGCGCGGCCGCCGACAGCAGCATACGCGGCAGGGCCCGCGCCGATTTTTTCAGTTCCGCATACAGATACCGTCCGTACCCCATACGCCCTATGCTTTCCGATCCGGTTCACCGGCGCTGATATCCGTGTACATGTCAAGCAGGCCCACCGTCTCCGAAGCAGGTCTTCCGTACATATGGCAGCACTTGTGCGACACCGTCTTGCCCGCTTCCTCCTTCTCGTCGAAATTGACGCTCATGCGGTACACCCCCTGGGAAGACTCCGCATCCAGGTGACGCATGACCTCTTCTACCATATCGTCCTGTTCCATACCACCCATGACCATCCCTCTTTTCTTACCACAGCAGCGAGCCGATCAGATCGCCGTACTCGTCTCCAATCTGCCACATGATATCGTACCAATCCGACTCCGACATCTCAAAAAACGCCGTCTCCGGTCTGACGGAAGGCCGGATCTCCTCGCGCAGCGGCTCGACGCTGATATCTCCCGTCAGCTTCAGCAGATCCTCGCCGTTCAGGCTAAACGCCGCCCGATCCAGACTGAATTCCACGCTCTCGCCCGCAACATAATCGTCGATACTGCCCTCGAACGCCAGCTGCGCCTCGGACTGCGCGTCTTTCACGGAGCAGTCCAGGCTGACCGTATCCTTCACCGCGTCGCAGTCAAACACGAGCTTTACCTTATCTGTCGTCTCGCCGTCCTCGTTCATTTTCATGTCCATATCTACCCGGTAGATCTCGTCGTCCGCCGTCTGCCGGATCTGCCAGACGACCTCCAGCGTCGGATCGCCGTCGGGATCAGCCGTAAACTTGCCCTGTATCTTGTCAATGCTGCGCTCTTCGCCCAGAAAAAAGAGTTCCGCCTTCAGCCTGCCGGCGCCGTCCAGCACCTCCACCGGCTCTTCCAGCACGATGCTCTCGATCCGGTTGCCTCTGTCGATCTCAAAAAGCAGACTGACGTCGGAGAGAATCAGCGTTTTATACTCCTTCCACGCATCCAGTTCCTCCTGCGATCCGGTCAGTTCGCCGTAATTCTCAATCACGCTCTTGAGCAGCCTGTCGCTCTCTTTCTGCGGAAACGTCACGCGGTAGACGCCTTTTTCCGCCTTCTCTATCGTCGCCGCCCTGCGGAGCGCATCCATCTCCTGGCCCGTCTCTTCAAGCAGAGGCTCCCAGTTTCTCAATGTCCGCAGGGAATCCTGCCCGCCGGAACCGGAGAACAGATCGATGGAAAAATCTTCCATGTCGAGCGGAGCGTCGCCCGCCAGGACAGAGTTGTTGTACTGGCTCACAACGTTCTCATTCTCGATGTACATGTTCTCCAGAAACAGTTCCGGCAGAGAGAAGCAGAGTACTTCCTCGTCTGCATAGAGATTCAGATGCGCGAAATCATAGTTCATCAGGCTCAGACTCGTCTCGGCGTTCATCTGCTTCTCATGCACGTCCTTGTAGAAATCCGTATCCACGCCAAAAGTCGCCTCGCCGATATAAGGCAGAAAATGATACAGTGTAAAGTCAAGCGTGCTCTCCACATGGCTGCCTTCCTCCCGCATCATCTCCTCGATATCGTCCATGCCTATCTTCTCCGTCAGCGGATTACCGCTGTCCTCGATCTCCTTCGCCAAATTCAAAAATCCCCTGTTGATCTTGTAGGCGGGCCTGCTCCGATAATACGCCAGCGCGCCAATGCCCGCAGCGATCAGCACCGCCAGGCCGCATGCGGCGCCGAGGGCGATTTTTCGCCCATATCCCTGCCCGCGGGGTACATAGGGATGTATCGGCGGCGTCCCGAAGCCGCCCTGCTGCTGATAGTCCTGCTGTTGGAACCCCTGCGCCTGATACCCCGGCTGCCCGTAATTCTGCGGCTGCGGCGCAGGCTGCCCTTCGCCCTCATTCTGCCGATACGGATTGTGATCGTACGGATCATGCGCCTGATACGGCCCGCCCTGCTCCTGCTGTCCATATGGATTGTTGTTGTTCTGATTCATGCCGTCCATGTCTTCCCCTCGCTCTCTCTTCCGATCAGTCGATCAGAATATCTTCTCCGCCCCTAAAACAGTTTCACCAGTTCTCCGCTCCGAAGCCCTCTGTCAGCCTGGCGCAGGACGCCGTCTTTCATCACATAGATCCTGCCGCACAGCTCCAGTTCGCTCTCTTCGTGCGTCGCGATAACGACCGTGCCTTTCCGTTCCAGATAGGCCCGCAGATAGCCGCGTATATCTTCCTTACAGGCCAGATCCAGCGCCGCGCCCGGCTCATCCAAAAGCAGGATCGGCGGATCTCCGGCCACGGCGATACCGATACTCACACGCTTCTTCATGCCGCCCGACAGCTTATCCGCCCGCATTCTGCAGAATGCGCCGACTCCCAGAAGTTTCAGGGATCCCTGCGCCAGCTCCGCGTCCAGCGCGCGCCTGTCGGGATACCACAGCCGCAGATTGTCATATACTGTCAGCTCCGGAATCAGCGGATCCTCCTGCGGCACATAACCCGTCATCCTGCGGATCGTTTCGCGGTCGCAGCGCATCCGTCCGGCGCGCCGCCACACCGTCCGCCCGCCATAGACGACCGTGCCGCCCTGCGGTTTCAGCGTGCCTGCCAGGATCGACAGCAGCGTGGATTTGCCGCAGCCGTTGGCCCCCACAATGCCGACGCACTCTCCGCGGGACGCCGTGAAAGAAGCGCCGCGCAGGATCTTCCGTCTGCCGTATGAACTTACGATATTCTCTGCCGCGATCATATTCTCCATGCTCCTATAGTAACATAGATCGCGGCAAAAAGAAACGCCAAAGCATATCGCTTTGACGTTTCCTGACTTCTGTTTCTCTGACTGTCTGCAGATCCGCCGCCTGTCTTATTTCGCCGCGGCAATCTCCGCCTTGAGCGCTTCCGTCAGCTTGGGAACGATCTTGTTCAGATCGCCCACCACGCCATAGTCGGCCACATCGAAGATCGGCGCGTCGGCGTCCTTGTTGATCGCAATGATGATATCGGACTCCTCCATGCCGGCCACATGCTGAATCGCGCCGGAGATACCGATCGCAAAATATACGTTCGGGCGAACGGTCTTACCGGTCTGGCCCACCTGCAGATCCTTCGGCTTCCAGCCCGAATCAACCACCGCACGGGAGCAGCTCACCGTACCGCCGAGCACCTCGGCCAGATCCTCCAGAATCTTGAAGTTCTCTGGGCTTCCCACACCGCGGCCGCCGGATACCAGAATCTTGGCGTCCATGATGTCCACCGTCTCCGTGACCGCCTTAACGATATCGAGGATCTCCACGTATTTGTTGTCCGGCGTAAATCCGGGATTGTACTCTTCCACAACCGCTTTCGCGCCTTTGACAGGCTCGATCTTCTGCATAACGCCCGGACGCACCGTAGCCATCTGCGGACGGTTGTAAGGGCACGCGATCGTCGCAATCGTGTTGCCGCCGAACGCCGGACGGGTCATCAGAAGCTGGTTATGCAGCTGCTCCTGTCCCGGAACCGGCTGGAGCGGGAAATCACCGATCTCGAGGACGGTACAGTCTGCCGTCAGACCGGTTGCAACCCTCGCGGATACTCTGGGGCCCAGATCACGGCCGATCGCCGTAGCGCCCACCAGCATGATTTCGGGCTTATACTTGTTGATGACGGATGCCAGCGCATGGGCGTAGGGCTCTGTCCTGTAATCCTTCAGTTCCGGATCGTCCACCACGATCACCTTGTCCGCGCCGTACTCGGCAAGCTGATCCGCCAGACCCTTGACGCCGGAACCGAGCAGTACGGCGGTAACCTCCGTATTCAGATCTTTTGCGAGGTCTTTCGCTTTACCTAACAGTTCAAACGCAATGCTGCTGATCTCGTTGTCTACCTGTTGAGCAAAGATATATACACCCTTGTATTCTTCTAAGTTCATTTTATACCTCTTTCTGCGCACTTATTTACGCGTATTCTCTCTTAAATGACATGTTTTACTTTCAGCTTGTCAACAATGTAGCTTACCGATTCGTCGGGATCGAGCGTCACCTTCTCGCCGGCGCCTTTTCTCACCTTGTCGGACGCTTTGGCGATCTTGGTCGGAGAACCCTTCAGACCGAGATTGGAATCATCAACATCTTTTAAGTCGGCTCTGCCCCAGACAGTGATCTCCTGCTTGTAAGCGTCAAAGATACCGCCCGGCGTCATGTATCTGGGCTCGTTCAGCTCGGAAAGCGCCGTGATCAGACAGGGCATCTTGGCCTTCAGGACATGATATCTGTCCTCGTACTGCCGCTCCACGATCACACTGTCGCCCTCAATCTTAATATTCTGCGCATAAGAGATAACGGGAATATTCAGATGCTCGGAGATCTGCGGGCCAACCTGCGCCGTGTCGCCGTCGATGGCCTGACGGCCTGTGATAATCAGGTCGTACTCCAGATTCCGGATCGCACCTGCCAGCGTGGTGGACGTCGCCCATGTATCGGCGCCGCCGAGCACTCTGTCTGTCACCAGCACACCTTTGTCAGCGCCCATCGCCATCGCCTCGCGCAGTACTTCCTCCGCTTTGGGCAGTCCCATCGTCACCACTGTAACTTCCGCGCCGTACTGGTCTTTCAACCTGAGCGCAGCCTCCAGACCGGCTTTATCGTCAGGGTTCATGATCGTGAGCATCGCGCCTCTGTCGAGTGTCCCGTCCGGATTGAACTTCACGCCGCCCTTGGTATCAGGAACCTGTTTGATACAAACAACAATTTTCATTGTATTTCTCTCCTTATACTTATATGATTCTTATTATTTGTCCTACCTGTTATTTCAGCAACGCGCCGGAGATAACCATACGCTGAACCTCGCTGGTACCCTCGTAGATCTCCGTGATCTTGGCGTCACGCATCATACGCTCTACATCATACTCTCTGATGTAGCCGTAACCGCCGTGGAGCTGCACCGCCTTGGTGGTCACTTCCATCGCAACTTCCGCCGCATACAGCTTTGCCTTAGCCGCTTCCACAGAATAAGAAATCTTCGGATTGGAAGCGTATTCCGCTTTCTTCATGGCTGCCTTATAGACAAGAAGCTGAGCCGCCTCAACCTTGGTCGCCATATCCGCCAGCTGGAACTGGGTGTTCTGGAAAGCGCCGATCGTTCTGCCGAACTGTTTTCTCTCCTTGACATAGGCAATCGTCGTCTCCAGCGCACCTTCCGCCAGACCGAGCGCCTGTGCGGCGATACCGATACGTCCGCCGTCCAGCGTGTGCATGGCGATGTTGAAACCCTTGCCCTGCTGCCCCAGCAGATTCTCCCTAGGGATACGGCAGTCCGTGAAGATCAGCTCATAGGTAGAGGAGCCGCGGATACCCATCTTCTTCTCCTTCGTGCCGAAAGTAAAGCCGGGCGTACCTTTCTCAACGATAAACGCGGAGATCTCTTTCTGCATCCTGCCGCGCTTCTCCACCGTGCCGGTGATTGCAAAAATGACATACACATCAGCTTCTTTACCGTTGGTAATGAAGCACTTGGAACCGTTCAGCACCCACTCGTCGCCGTCCAGTACAGCCTTGGTCTGCTGTCCCTGCGCGTCCGTGCCGGCGCCGGGCTCGGTCAGACCGAATGCGCCCAGCTTCTCGCCCTTGGCCAGGGGAATCAGATATTTCTGTTTCTGCTCGTCCGTGCCGTAAGTCAGGATCGGATCACAGCACAGAGACGTATGCGCAGACACGATAACGCCCGTCGTGCCGCACACCTTGGAAAGCTCCTCCACACACATCACGTAGGTAAGCGGATCACAGCCCTGCCCGCCGTACTCTTTCGGAACGGGAATGCCGAGGAAGCCCAGCTTCGCCATCTTCTCAACCGTCTCTCTGGGGAAGGTCTCCGTCTCGTCTACTTCCTGTGCGAGCGGCTTTACTTCTTTTTCCGCGAACTCTTTGAAAAGAGCTCTCGCCATTTCATGTTCTTTGCTCAAAGTAAAATCCATGATTCTTTTTCCTCCATATATTTTTATATGCGGGGATGCCTTCCTCAGGCAGCCCCGCAGACATAGCTCATGTCCTGTTATTTCGCATAGCTGAAGAAGCCCTCGCCGGTCTTTCTGCCGAGTTTCTTCTCCTCCACCATCTTTTTCAGAAGCGGCTGCGGCGCATACTTGTCGTCCTTTGTCTCGTTGTGGAGCACTTCCATGATCGCCAGGCAGATGTCCAGTCCGATCAGATCGCCCAGGTGCAGCGGACCCATCGGATGGGACGCTCCGAGCTGCATCGCAACGTCGATATCCTCGGCGGAAGCCGTGCCGGCGTCGAGCACACCGATCGCTTCGTTGATCATCGGGATCAGGATTCTGTTTACCACGAAGCCGGGAGCCTCCTTGACCTGTACGGGAGTCTTACCGATCTCTGTAGCGATGGCTGTAATCTTATCGACCATATCCTGCGGGGTATTCTCACCTCTGATCACCTCTACCAGCTTCATTCTGTCAGCCGGATTGAAGAAGTGCATACCGATCATCGGCCGATCCAGACCCTCGCCGATCTTCGTGATGGAGAGAGAGGACGTGTTGGACGCAAACATGCAGTCCTTCTTCACAATACCCATCAGCTCCTTGAAGATCTGCTGCTTGATCTCCATCTTCTCGAGAGCGACCTCGATGATGAGATCACAGTCCGTACAGATACCGTTTAAGCCGGTCGTAATCTTGCTCATAACCTCGTCGGCTTTCTCCTTCGTGATCTTCTCCTTGCCTACCAAGAAGTCCATATTCTTCTGGATCTTCGCCTTACCGCCCTCAGCGTATTCCTCCTTGATATCGCAGAGACATACCTCGTAACCGTCCGTCATGGCAAATGCCTGCGCAATACCGGAACCCATCGTTCCCGCACCGATAACTCCTACTTTCATTGTGATTCCTCCTTCATGTTTGATATGTTGTCGTTTCGCGCCGCTTGCTTTTTTCAGACGGCTACGCGTTTTTGAAAGGCTCTTTCACCTTTTCCTTATTCTTATCGAGGAAGAACGCCATGCCGTACTTCTGGTCTTCCGTCTCGAAGCAGTCGCCGAACAGTTTCTCCTCGATCACAATCGCGTCGTCCATGTCGGCTTCCAGGCCATCGTTGATGGCCTTCTTGCAGTTGCGGACCGCGATGGGCGCGTTCTTGGCGATGCCTGCCGCCATCTTCTCCGCCGCCGCCATCAGTTCCCCCTGCGGATATACCGCGTTGACCAGCCCGATGCGCAGCGCCTCGTCCGCCTTAATATTTCTCGCTGTGTAGATCATCTGCTTCGCCATACCGGGGCCGACCAGCCTCGCCAGCCTCTGGGTGCCGCCGAAACCGGGCGTGATGCCGAGTCCCACCTCAGGCTGTCCGAAGACCGCGTTCTCGGAACAGATACGAATGTCACAGCTCATGGAGATCTCACAGCCGCCGCCCAGCGCAAAACCGTTGACCGCCGCGATAACCGGAATCGGGAAAGTCTCGAGCTTGCGGAACACATCGTTGCCCTTCTTGCCGAAAGCCTCGCCCTCCGCCTTGGTGAGCGTGCTCATCTCTCCGATATCCGCGCCCGCCACGAAAGATTTCTCGCCCGCGCCGGTCAGAATCAGACATCTGATCTCGTTCAGATCCACGCCGTCCAGTGTCTTGTCCAACTCTTCCAATACGGTAGAGTTTAATGCATTTAATGCCTTTTCACGGCTGATTGTGATGATGCCGACCTGGCCTTTTACCTCATATAATACAAATTCCATATTTGCTTCGTCCTCCTTAGTCTCTGGTCACGATCGTCGCGCAGCCCATGCCGCCGCCGATGCACAGCGTCGCCAGACCCTTCTTCGCATCGCGCTTCTCCATCTCGTGCAGCAGCGTCACCAGAATACGGCAGCCGGAAGCGCCTACCGGGTGGCCGAGCGCGATCGCGCCGCCGTTCACGTTGAGTACCTCGTCCTTGAAACCGAGATCCTTCTGCACCGCCAGAGACTGTGCCGCAAAAGCTTCGTTCGCCTCGATCAGATCGAAGTCGTCGATCGTCATGCCGGCCTTCGCCATCGCCTTCTGGGTTGCCGGTACAGGACCCACGCCCATGATCGCGGGATCTACGCCGCCGAGCGCGCCGGCCACGAAGGTTGCCATCGGCTTTACGCCAAGCTCTTTGGCTTTCTCTTCACTCATCACCACGATTGCAGCCGCGCCGTCGTTGATGCCGGAAGCGTTAGCCGCCGTGACGATGCCGTCAGGCTTGAACGCCGGGCGCAGCTTGGAGATGCTCTCCACGGTAACGCCGGCACGGGGGCCTTCGTCCGTGTCGAAGACAACCGTCTCCTTTTTCTTCTTCACCTCCACGGGAACGATCTCGTCCTTGAACTTGCCCTCGGCGCGCGCCTTCTCGCATTTCTGCTGGGACCATGCCGCGAACTTGTCCAGATCCTCTCTCGTGAAACCGTATTTCTCAGCCACGTTCTCCGCCGTGATACCCATGTGATAGTTGTTGAACGCATCCCACAATGCGTCGTTCACCATCGTGTCCACCAGCGTCGCATTGTTCATCCTGTATCCGTAACGTCCCTGCATCGCCGCATAGGGAGCCATGGACATATTCTCCATACCGCCGGCCACTACCACGTCGGCGTCGCCCGCCTGAATCATCTGCGCCGCCATATTGACACAGTTTAAGCCGGAACCGCAGACTACGTTCACCGTCACCGCGGGGGTCGTGACCGGCAGACCCGCATTGATGGAGGCCTGACGCGCTACGTTCTGTCCCAAGCCCGCCTGGATAACGCATCCCATATAGACATGATCGACAGCATCGGCGGGAACGCCCGCTCTCTTCAACGCCTCTTTGATTACGATAGAGCCGAGCACCGGCGCCGGCGTCGTGCTCAATCCTCCGCCCATAGTACCGATCGCCGTACGGCAGGCTCCCGCCAAAACAACTTTTTTTGCCATCTTCTTTCCCTCCATTGTGGTGTTAGTTTGTAACAGAATCCTTGATTTTTCGTGGCCGACAAAGATTGTTATTTTTTTATCATTGTCTGCATTTCCTATTGTATCATAGAGGTCTTGTTTTTGCAATGCTTTTCTGCCTCGGGATCGCGCATTTCGCGGACGCGTCTCCACTCCTTCGTCCCCGGGACTTTGGCGGCCTCGCTGCGGTTGCGGTAGAGAAATTTGGTCAGCTCATAGCAGTCCACCCAGATTTCGTTGTCCCCTTCCTTCTGCGACTCGTCGAAAATCAGCTGCAGCCCCCAGTGCAGATGCACTGTCTCGATATTGTTGACATTCTCTTTCACGCTGTATCCAGTGTGCCCCATATAGCCGATCACGTCGCCCGCCGTCACCACGCCGCCCTCCTCCAGACCCTCGGCATAAGGATAGTTCTGCCTGAGATGAGCATAGTAATAGTAGCGCCTGCCGTCGAAACTGCGGATGCCGATGCGCCAGCCGCCGTACTGGTTCCAGCCGAGCGCTTCCACCACGCCGGATTCCACGGCGACGACCGGCGTGCCGATCTGCCCCATCATATCATGACCCAGATGCGGCCTCGCGTAGCCGTAACTTCTGGACGCCCCAAAATCGTCGTAGTGACTGTAGTCGAACCCCCTGGCAATCGGCGAGAAAGCCTTGAGCCCATAGTATCTCTTCCAGATACCATCCTCCTCCAGCGAAAACTCTCCCACCATACCGCCCAGCACAGCGTCATACGCCTCCAGGTAGTAATCGTAATACTCCATGTCCCCAGTGAGTTCGGACATGGTCGTTTCGCCGTCCCGGATCTCCTGTGCCGCCTCGCGGATCAGCTTCACGCTGCCGCCGTCAAATTCTCCGCCCTTCTTCGCCCCTGCATAGGCGAGCAGCTCGATCCAGTCAAGATGCGGCTCTTTCCCATAGGAATCCACATCCTGATCATACGCTTCCGCCATCGCCTCACAGGTCGCATGGAATTCTACCCACTTGATATAACCGTCCGCCGTCGCCTCGACGGCCTCCCGGCTCTCCGAAACCCAGCCCCCGCCCTCTCCCCGCTGCGCCGAGTCCTGCCATCTGTCGCTCAGTTCCCTGCAGACAGCCACACATACAACCGCCAGAAGCAGCGCCAGTTCAATCCGCACGGCAAACCGGATCCCGCCTCTTTTCCTCTGTCTCTTCATACACACTCCCGCAAATCGGTCCTTCCCATCCGCGCCGCAGCCGCCGGACAGGACCCGAAATTTATGGTTATGTATATGAAAAACCTCCGCGGGTTATGTCAGCCCGCAGAGGTCCTTTTGCCATGATACACAAATTCTCTCTGGATCACAAAACTGATGAAAAACAGGAGGATATCGACCGGCATCTTGATGAACACCTCCGTACCGCCGATCAGGCCATACAGAAGATTGACCAGAAAGGCGCTGCACAGCATCTGACAGACGGCAAGCAGGAAATAGCGGCCCGCGGTGACCGCCAGCTTCTCTTCACTGCGAAACACCAGCCGGTAATTGATAAAGAAGTTGTACACGGCGGAGATCACCCGCGCAAACACAGTCGCCGCCACAATATACGGCACAAACAGCACCCTGCCGTCCACCGGGCGCCGCAGCGTGCAGAACAGATGGAACAGCAGCAGATCCAGCACGCTGGAGGAGAGCGACGAGAAGAGGAATTTGCCGAACACCAGATAGATGCGCACGGAATCTCTGACCGGATGAAAATGGCTCGTCCTGTTTTCTTCGATATAGACTGTTCTTACGGGTACTTCCACGATCGGAATGTTCAGGTTCTTCGTCTCGATCAGCATGTTTGTCTCGTACTCGAACCGCTCGCCCTTCACCTGCATAAGTTCCCTCATGAAAAAGGCCGGGACCGCACGCAGTCCCGTCTGCGTGTCGGAGACGGAGATCCCCAGCAGGAACCGGAACACCTGTCGCGTGGCTTTATTGCCGAAAACAGATCTTGCAGGGACCTTTGGCGCGTCAAAATCCCGGCAGCCCAGAACCAGGGACCGCGGATGTTCCCACAGCGCGCGCATACACGCCAGAATATCCTCCGGCGTATGCTGCCCGTCAGAATCCGCCGTCACACAGCCGCAGGCATCTCCAAATTCCATCAGACAGTAATTGAACGCCGTTTTGAGCGCCCTGCCTTTGCCGAGATTTACCGCATGGCGCAGCACAGCGCATCCCGGAACCGCCGCCGCCCGGGCAAACAGCTCCCCGTATGCCTCGCCGCTGCCGTCGTCCACCACCACCACGCGGCCGATTCGGATCCGACTCAGCGCTTCCAGAAGCGTGATCAGCTTTTCGTCGGGTTCATAGGCCGGTATGATGACCGGTATATCATAATAAGAAGACATATTCTGTCCTTTCTTCTGTCATCCGCATTTATGACACTGGCGTCAGCTTTATGCCGCCGTCGTCCGTGACCGCGTACAACACGCCGCACGAGAATCTGCCCTCCCGCATCAGCGCGTCAAACACCGCCCCCGCGTCGGCGTCCGTCTCCTCCACATACAGATAAGCCGCATGGGAAGCCCGGATCTCTTCCGCGATCCAGTCCGTCGGCACACCGTCCAGATTCACACTCTTAAAAACAACCGAGACGGGGGCCGCCTCGTAGGCCGTATAGCTGTTGTTTACCCAGCGCGGAGCATCGCCGCGTCTGATATAGCACACGCGAGCGCTCTTTCCGGCGTCCAGAACCCGGACGGCGTCCAGAAACGCCGTCTCGTCCTCCCCGATCATGGAAGCGCGCTCTGCCAGATTCTCTTCCGTCCTGTCACGATACCCTATGAGACCGTCATAGCCGGTGCGATAGCCCGCCGTCAACGCCACGAACAGGATGAGAGCGAGCCAGACGCCGTTTTTCTTAAAGAACACCGGCAGCCTGCCCGCAGCGACGACCCGCTCTCCCCGCTCCGCCCAGAGACCCGCCAGCAATATGAGCGTGCCGAGCGTAAACGGCGCGCCATAACGCTCTATGGAAGAGATCATCCCGGAGGCTTCCAGATACTGCGTCTCCGTGGCAAAGATCGTAACGTGCGCCACAAAGATGACGCCGTAGAAAAGCGCGCCGCTGATCACGCTAAACCACAGCACAAGCCTGCCTGTCCTGTCGGAAAGAATGCGCAGCTTCCAGAAGAGCGCCACAATCAGACAGATGCCAAGATAAAGTCCAAGCGGCGTCAGATCGATCGCGACGCCCCGTTCTTTATGCAGGGGCAAGCGCAGAAAAGCCTCGGCAAACGCGCGCGCGAACTCTCCCGCGTAGCCGGAAATCCCGTATTCGTCCGTCGTCATGTATTTGACCGCCGTTGTCGTCGTCCTCGTCACCCGGCGCATCAGAAAACAGAACACAAGCCAGCTTCCTCCCGAGACAAGCGGCGCCGCCGCCACAAATAGACCCGGCAGCCGTCGCCGAATATCGGCCGGCGCGCCCTCTGTCCGCCCTTCCGCTTCCCGCTTATCACACAGACGATACAAGAGCAGAAACAGCAGGCCAAAGAACGCCCACACGAATCCCACGGACTTGACCAATACGAGCACGGCCAGGTACAAGGCCAGCCTCCCATAATAAAAAAGCGCGGACGGCGTCTCCGTATCCGTCACCGCCAGCAGGAAACCGCCGTAGATACACGCCATTGTCAGATCGGCGCAGAAACCGCTGTATCCGTATACTTCCGCGATACTGGGGAACAGCCACAGAGCCGCCGCCATAAGAAACATCACCGCTGCGTTTCTCTCCTTCATCCTGCGAAGCAGCGGAAAGAGAAAACTCAGGTTCATCACATAATATCCGACAAAAGCACAGCCCTCGGAAAAAGCGCCGGCAAAGGAATGCAGAAACCACCATTTGATCAGCTGCGCCCCCGGCGGATAATCCCCGAACTCCGGCGCGGCATTCCCGTATTTACCGGCAAAGCCGTCCAGAAAATACAGCGACTTCAGATCCGTCGCCCAGAAATTGATGTCGTCCCACCAGGTCACCACTTTCGCCGAAGTAAGAACCGCAACCGCCGCCAGCAGCAGAACCGCCGTAATAAATGACGCTCTCGTCATATTTTTTGCACAGTCCCGCGCAAACGCCGACCGCGCCTCTCTCGGCCTGCCCGCGATCCAGACGGCAAACACCGCCGCGACCGCCAGCGCGATCCAGTCGATCCAGGATAAATGGCGCAGCATCGCAAGAAGATACAAAACACAAACAAGCGCGCACAAAAAAACCGGCGCCGCCTCAACCAATGTCACGCGAAAACAATACGCAAGACATGCCACGCAGATGAAAGCGGCGCATAAATGAATCAGAATTGTCAGAACCGTCATCTTGTCTTTCAGTTCTCCGGTTCAATCAGGCCGTAGGTATTGCCCTTTCTCTTATAGACCACATTGACCTGGTCCGTCTCCGCATTGCAGAATACGAAAAAGCTGTGTCCAAGCAGTTCCATCTGCACGCAGGCATCCTCGGGATACATCGGTTTGATGTCAAACTTCTTCGTCCGAATGATCTGCACTTCCTCGTCTTCCATATAATCCTTCTCGACAAACTCCTGCTTAAAGAAGGCGGAAGCCTGCTTCTTGTCGATCAATTTCGTCTTATACTTCTTGAGCTGCCTCTCGATAATCTCCTCCACCAGGTCGATGGACACGTACATATCGCTGCTGACCTGCTCAGAGCGAATGATATTGCCCTTCATCGGGATCGTCACTTCGATCTTCTGCCTGTCTTTCTCAACGCTCAGCGTGACGTGCACTTCCGTATCCTCGGCGAAATACTTCTCCAGCTTGCCGATCTTCTCCTCTACCGCCGACCGCAAACCGTCCGTCACTTCAATATTCTTGCCCGTAATTATAAATTTCATATCATCGCCCCTTTCCTGCGAAGTAAGGTTTTCGATTCATTAATACCATAGCCACAGATGCTGTAATCCCTGACAACCCCAAGGAGAATCGCAACGCGATTCTCGAGAAGCAAGCTGCTGAGCTTGCTTCGATTATACCACAGAATTGATATCCGGCGCAACAATTCGCGATAAGTGCCGCATCTTTTTAGATATCTCAAATGTCAAGAGATTTTTTATGATTTTTTGACAAAAAACGTGTTTTCATGACAACTTCACAAAACGTTTGTTTGTTCAGTTACCATAAAATCCGCCCTGCTTTTTTCTAAAAATTCTGTGGATAACGTGGATAAGTCAGTGTATAAATACATTTTCCGCACAAATCGGGCTGTTTTTTCTGTGGATAACCTCACTTTCAGGATTGTACGAAAAAAACAACAAAATGCAATCTTCGCAATTCTTTGTACAAGATACACAAACCGAACGGAATGCAAGCAGAAAACCATAAAAACGGACGGCTGAATTTTTCAGCCGCCCTCAGACTGTCGACAAAGTGGTTCTGGGATGTGCATCCCAGAACCATTTTTCTGTTATTGATTGAATTGTGAG
>CANQTL010000045.1 GCA_947626775.1 uncultured Lachnospiraceae bacterium
GATTCAGTGTTTTTGCATTTTTTAATGGAATAAAAAACGGACATCAAAGTCATCCCTGAAAAATGGGGAAACTCAAATTTCAATACTGTCTTGTGGAATATAATTATCGGTTATGGTGCTTTCGGGTATTGTAATTGTAATTGTTTTTGTCTCTTCTGCAACATCAATTTCTATTTTTGAAAAGTCAATACCAGCTTTGATTGTGCCGTCATAAGTAATAAGAATACTTTTACTGCTGAACGGACGTGTCCAGCCAAATATCCAGGTTTCGCTACTTTCCCTACGATCTGCATTGCGATATGTATATTCCTGCGTGACCAATTCGCTCAAACTGCTCAATTGTTCTTCAATAGTGCTGCTTGTAATAATAGGTTGTGTTTCATGCTCATCTTTTTCCGCATTATTCGAAGATTTCTTGAGAGTTTCCTTGATGATGCTCAATTCTTCATTGGTGCTTTCTAATTGATTATTCAGCCTATTGTTTTTAGAGACAAGTAAGCCTATGACTACAATAAATACTATCAGCATAATTCCAAAATATAGATACTTTTGAATAGCAAATTTTACTTTTATTGGTTTACCAGACAATGCTTCGTCTTTCTCTTCACTCTGAAAAATTATGTGTCGCATTGAACTCCGTTCTCCTTTCAAATCAAAAAGTGCGCCTCAATGAGAGACGCACCGAAAAAGTGCAGAGCTCTCATTGTTGCGACACAATCCCTTCCCAATTACGGTACGAGTAAAGAGAGAATACACCTTTTACCAAGATGAAATTCTCCGTAATTGGGGAATTTTATACATACTTCATATAAAATCATGTTATGGAATTGTGTCGCATTTTTAGTTTACCATAGTTGGCATAAAAATGAAATATCAATTTTGTAGCACATCCGTATCCGTATCAGACAAAGCTGCGAAATTTTTTATGAAATTTATGTGTTTTTTCATCAGCGGCAGATTTTTGAAGAGTACTTTTTTTCTTAACTTAATGAGGAAATTCATTTTTATTATGAAACCGACGCTTAAATCGAAAAAAACAGTTGACTGCACGTAAGGTGCAATTTTACGGTGATAAGGAGATAGATGTACCTAAAACGAGAGGGAGGTGAATAGTGCGGTGATTGTCCCATGCGCTGAGCATGGACGACTATAAAAAACTTGAGTTGGAAAGAGAGAAGGGAACAAACATGGAAATTAAATGTCCGGTATGTGGAGCGCCGATGGAAGCGGATATCTGTAGTTACTGCGGATATGCCGAAAAGAAAGCACCCGAAATGACAGTCAATGCAAATCCTGTGCAGACACAACAGATACAGCAGCCGGTGCAGATGCAGCCGCAGTCCGCTTTTGGCACGCCGCCGTTCAACCAGGCGGGGATTATGCCCGGCGTCAGTAGAAAGAGCAAGACCACTGCGCTGCTTTTGTGTATATTTTTGGGGACTTTTGGAGCACATAAATTTTATGTAGGCAAGATCGGAATGGGAATCGTTTATATATGTACGCTGGGCCTGTTCGGATTTGGCTGGCTCATTGACATTATTCTGATTTTATCGGGAAATTTTCAGGATGAATTCGGTCTGCCGCTGCGGCAGTGAAGGAGAATGGCATGGGTTTCATCGATATTGTAAAGGATCAGTTCCTTGACGTCATTGAATATGAGGATGACAGCAACAAGCTGCTCGTCGCGAAGTTTCGGAGAGAGAGCGGGAACAACGAGCTGAAGCAGGGTTCGAAAGTGATCGTGCGGGAAAGTCAATGCGCGGTTTTCCTGAAAGGCGGGCAGCTCGCCGACATCCTGCCGCCGGGTACATACTCGTTAAAGACGGAGAATATGCCTGTGCTTTCTACGTTGCAGGCTTTTCCGTATCTATTCGTTTCACCGGTGATCGCTGATCTGTATTTTGTGAGTACAAGGCAGTTTGTAGACAATCCGTGGGCGACCAAAAATCCTGTCATGAAGCGTGACAGTACTCTCAATATGGTGCGCATCCGGGCGTTTGGCAAATTTGCGTTTCGCATTGTTGATGTGGCGGTCTTTATGCGGGAAATCTTTGGAACCAAAGGGATTGTGATGACTTATGACATCGTCGCCTATCTGTCCTCCATGGTCACGGAGGCTTTCACGACGGCGCTCGGCGAGACGGCGGCGCCGGTTCTGGAGCTGGCCGCCGAGTATGGAAAGCTGTCGGGAGCGATGCAGGAAAAACTGAATGTGCAGGCTGGGATGATTGGCATTCGGTTCAGCGACATCATCATCGAGAATATTTCTCTCCCGGCGGAAGTGGAAAAGCTGCTCGACGAGCAATCTGGCATCGGTATGGCCAGACAGGATATGGACGCTTTCATGCAGTATCAGGCGGCGCGCGCCATGAGGGATGCGTCGAAACAGGAAGGCGGTCTGGCGGGATTGGGAGCCGGGCTGGCTTTAGGAAATACAATGGTACAAAATATGCAGAATATCTCCACCACAGATGAGACGGCATCGAAGGGTAAAGCAGAACAACTGAGGGAATTGAAGGCTCTGTTGGATGAAGGGATTCTGACAAAAGAAGAATTTGATTCCGAGAAACAGCGGATTTTGGGAATATAAATACAAAGGGAAAGAGAGGAAGAGAAAATGGCTAAAAATCCGAAAATGGTGATGTGCAGAAACTGTGGTACGCCCATGGCGGCAAACGCAAAGCTTTGTCCCGCCTGCGGCGCGAAAAACAAAAAACCTTTTTACAAAAGGGCGTGGTTTATTATTCTGGCGGTGATTGTTGTCGTCGGCGTGATCAGTTCCGGCGGCAGAAGCGGCAACCGGGACGAAAAGAGCGAACGGGCGGACAGGGAACCTGATGCGCCTATGACTGTTCAGACGGAAGACGCGTGGGAATCAGAGGAAAGTCCTTCTGTGGAAACCAGAAAACAGAGCGCAGCCGAAGAGGCGGAAGAGGCGGAGGAGAAGGAGAATTCTTCCGCAAAGGAGACAGAGGAGACAGCGGAGACAGAGACGAAAGACAGTCCTGCCGCGGAAACTCCGGAACAGGATGCCGCTGCAGAAGCGGAGCAGGAAACGGAAGCAGAAGAGACGGAGCAGGAACAGGCGCAGGAGGACGCCGGTGCGTTAGATCCTGATTTCAAGGCGGCCATGGACAGTTACGAAGCATTCATGGACGAGTACATTGCCTTTATGGAGAAATATAAGGCCAATCCGGGCGATACGGCGCTCCTCGTCGATTACACCAATTATATGAGCAAATACGCGCAGTTTGTCGATGATTTTTCCAAATGGGAGAATGCAGACATGAATGCAGCAGAAGTGGCCTATTATGCGGAAGTTTCCTCTCGGGTGAGCAAGAAACTTCTGGAGGTTTCCCAGTGATACACAGTAGAATGGAATAACAATTAAAGCAGTCAGGGACGGCTCTGGCTGCTTTTCTTACGCGGGCAATGAGCCAAGCTGACAGGCTTGCCTGTCGATTTGGCGAATGCCGCGATAACGAGTGGAACTCGCAAAGCGTGTTTCAGCTCGTTTACTGCTCCTTATCCATACGGTGCGACCGCAGGAGCGTCAGGGCGTCGTCTCTGGCCCGCGTATCGGATTCCTGCGCGGCGACGAGCAATTCTGTCTCGTAGCTCGAGAGTCCGTCCCGATGCAGCGCGCGAAACGGGAAATCCGATACTCCCAGCATATAATCGATCGACACGTCGAAGAAATCCGCCATTTTCATGAGGCTGTCAATGCTCGGCTGCCTTTTTTCCAGTTCATATCTTGAATACACATTGACTGAAACCTGTAGGTAATCTGCGACATTTTTCTGCGTGTATCCCCTGCTTAACCGGATTTCTTTCAGCCGCACGATATCACCTCCATGCCCCTATTATATTGCCAAAACGGTATGTTTATTATCTCCGAATTGGCGAATTTCATGTTGACATATCGCCAATTTGATACTACGATATTACCAATATGGTACATTCGGAGATGAGAGAGGAACAGAGGATGAGCGAGCTTTTTCCGTTGGCTTTGCCGGAAGGGACAGTCCTGGCAGGACAGTACATCATTCAGAAGACGTTGGGACAGGGCGGCTTCGGCATCACTTATATGGCCACAGATCACAAGACCGGCGGGAAGGTCGCTGTGAAGGAATTTTTTCCGGACACGCTGGCGACGCGGATGCAGAACACGGTTAGTTCCTATCCGGGGGAGCGCACGGAGAGCTTCGAGTACGGCAAGCAGTGTTTCCTGCAGGAGGCGGAGACGCTGGCGCAGTTCATCGGCAGTGAAAATATCGTCAGGATCCACAGCTATTTCGAGGAGAACAGCACCGCCTATTTTGTGATGGACTTTGTGGAGGGAACAAGCTTCGACGAGTATATCAGGCAGAAAGGCGGCAAGATCCCCTATGCGGAGGCGGAGCGGTTCCTGCTGCCCGTCATGGACGCGCTCTCGCTGGTACACAGCAAGGGCATCGTGCATCGGGATGTGACGCCGGACAATATCTATATCACCAACGAGGGCACGGTCAAGCTGCTGGATTTCGGCGCGGCCAGATACAGTCTGGGCGACAGAAGCCGCAGCCTGGACGTGGTGCTCAAACACGGTTTCGCGCCCAAGGAGCAGTATACGAGACATGGCAGGCAGGGCCCGTTCACGGACGTGTATACGGTGGGGGCGAGCTTCTACTATGCCATTACGGGAAGAAGGCCGCCGGACTCCATCGACAGGCTGGAGGAGGACGATTTGATCCCGCCCAGCAGCCTGGGCGTCGCGATTCCGCCGCAGAAGGAGGACGCCGTCTTAAAAGCGATGAGCGTTCAGCCGGGGGACCGATACCAGACCATGGACGCATTCCGGGAAGCGCTCCTGGGGGAGGCGCAGCCGCAGAGAGGAACCGCGCCGTCCCAGCCGGTGGGGCAGAAATTTTTTGACGCACCCGAGAACCGGACGCAGGCGGTCGCAGAGCCGGCGGCGCCACAGGAAGCAGCCGCGCAGGCCGCGCCGCCGGCGGCAGACGCAGCCGCGCAGACAGGTCGGGAGGATGAAGTAAACCACTGCGTAAAATGCGGCGCCAGGCTCCTGCCGGGAGCGAAGACCTGTACAGTCTGCGGGGCGGACCAGCAGGGGAGCAGCGGGAAAGAAAGGAAAAAGCGCCGGTTTCTCTCGTCTCCAAAGAACAGAAAGTTCGTCTGTGCGGGGCTTATCGCGCTGGCTCTGGCGGTCGTCTTCGTCTCAGCGGCGGTGATTCTGGGAAGCAGATGGAAGAAAAATGTGCTGATGGAGGACGACGGAGCGGAGACTGACAAGGTGCTCGGATCGAACGTCTTCCGCAGCGGAGTGACGGCTATCGTCATTACCGACAGCCTCAGGGAGATGCCGGAGACTGCCTGGGACGTCTCGGCGGACGGAAACGGGCGCGTGATGGCGTGGACCTCTCAGATGGCGGACGGGCTGACGCTGTATATCGGCGGCAAGGGAGGCGTGTCGCTGGGGGAAAGCGCGAGAGGGCTGTTCCAGGGATATACCGCTCTGAAAAATTTTCAGTGTAAGCAGTCGGAAGAGAAGATTGTGCTGCACATGGACCGCGTGAAGGATATGAACCATATGTTTGCCGGCTGCGCCAGTCTGGAAGAGATTTCTTTTGGCAGCGTAGACGACTATCTGAACATGGGGAATGTAACGGACATGAGTTATATGTTCGCGGACTGCGCCGGTCTGGAAAAGATTTTTTTCTATTGCCTCGACATGCCCAAAGTGGAGAACGTACGGGCAATGTTCCAGAATTGCGGCAGCCTGACGAAAGCGGCCGGGGGAATCATAGACAGCTCGTCGGTGACGACGGATCTGTCCGGCATGTTTCAGAACTGCGCCAGCCTGACCGACCAGTACCTGGTGGACGGGATACCGGACACGGCGGAGAAGCTGAACTATATGTTCGCGGGCTGTGAGAATCTGGTGGAACCGGCAACATATCGCTCTTCGTGGTCTTTCTTCTACGAAATTCAGCCGTCCGCCGACGTGTCGGCCATGTTCTACGGCTGTGACAGCTTCAGGGAGAACCTGAACGAGGGCGAGCTGGAGGCGACGGGGCTGACACAGGAGCAGATAGACAGTCTGTGGACGCAGCAGGGGCTGACGGGAACATCCGACCCGCCGCCGTCATTGGAAACATCTGACGCGTCGCTGTCCTTGGAAACGTCCGACCCGCCGTCGCCGGAGGAGATCGGCTGGGATGAGGAAGCGGGAGAAGCCCCAGGGACTCTGCTGCCGCCGCCGGACGACAGGTTCCTCGAATCGGAGCTGCCGGCAGACGACAAGTATGAGGAGCTGGAGCCTGCGATTGACAGTTTTGCCGTCAACAACATCAAGAATGAGGGAAGAGTGCTGCCGGCCACTGATTCGTATGACTCTTTTTATGGGAGCCCGAATGGCCTGACCGTGAATGGCAATTGGCTCGTCAAGGATGTGGATCCGCGCGCCATGTGGGGACCCGGCGGTCATACTTCGCTTTTTTTTGTAAACGGCCGGGATGGCTGTGTGTACGGCGTGGACTATATTCCGGAACTGTCCGACGGGACGGACGAGAGCACATGGTACAAGGCTTTCGGATTCGCCGGCAAAGGGACGGAGCGTTACCGGATCAGGACGTGCTATATGTCGTATCACTATGTGTATGTGTGGGCCGAGGACGGAAACGGGGAAAACGGCAGGCTGTGCCGGTTTTCTTACGATTCCGACGATGAAATCAGACTGAACGGCCTGGCGGCGGTGGAGAGTCCGAGACAGGTGACCTTTACGGGCGGATACGTATACTATATCGGGAAGGATGCGGCGGATGGCCACGCCACGGTCTGCAGGATGCCGGCGGGCGGCGACTGGAGTTCGCCGGAGCAATTGGTGGACTTTTCAGACATCCTTTCGCCCCGGGAGCTGCTGACGGACGGCGAGCAGCTCTATGTATGGATGGACGTAGATTCTGAGGAATATCCCGTTTCCGCCGGATTCGCGGTCTTTGATCTGAACTGCAGTAGTGAGAGTGAGCGCAGCTACGGCGTCTCCGGCACTGAGAAGATGGAACTCTCCGAGGCGTCCGTGTATGCCGGGCATCTGTACTTTATCGCGCGCAGGGACGACGGTTCCTCCTGCAGCGTCATGCGTGTGCCCGTGAAGCCGGACGAGGCTTACTGTTCGCCGGAGACATTGTTCGAGGAGAGCGGCTGTGTCATGGAAGGGCTGACTGTGTGGAAAGGCATTCTCAATAATGCGGAACTAGATGTAATGGGAGTAAAAGAGGGCGGTTTTGAGCGTTACTTTGTCGCCCTCGATCCGGACGGCAGCTACGAGGTGATGAATTGACAGACTGGCATGACGGCGAAGAGACGGAAACCGGTCGAAGGAGGAGCGAAGATGGCACTTGTGGAATGTGGAAACGGACATATCTATGACGACAGCCTGTATCAGGCGTGCCCGTACTGTAACGGAGGCGGCAGGCGCATGGAGTTCGGCGCGGGAGCGGGCGAGGCCGGCAAGACGGTCGCGCCGCGCAGCTACACACCCTCGTCCGAGGGAATGGGCAAGACGGTGGCGGCGATCAGAAAGAGCATGGAGCGGGAGCCGGTGGCCGGGTGGTTCGTGTGCATCGACGGCTCGGACAAGGGCAAGGATTATCGGATCCTGGCGAGAAACAACACGATCGGGCGGGACGAGAGGATGGATATCTGCATCCACGGAGACGAGACGATCTCGCGGGAATCCCATGCCCGGGTGGGCTACGACGAGAAACACAATGTATTTCACCTGATTCCGGGCGAGAGCGCCAACAATATCTACCTGAACGGGGAACCGGTCTATATCCCCTCGAAGATGACGCAGGGCGACGTGATAGAGATTGGCGAGACGCGGCTGGTGTTCGTGCAGTTCTGCAGGGAGGGCTACAACTGGAGGGACGGGTTCGACGCGCGGACGACCTGCGCCGGAAAGGACGGGAAGAAGGATGGCGCTGTTTAGAAGGCGTAGAGGGAAGGAACGCGGGCGGGAGAGAAACGGGATATCGAGGACGCTGACGCCTCCCGCGGAAGCCCGGGCGGGTATCCTGAGCTATCATGTCGGCAATCTTCAGGGAGTCGGCGCCAGAGCCAGACAGGAAGATTCCTTCTGTATCGTGAACGCCTTTGATCTGGAGCGGATGCAAAGAAACGGGCTCTTCTTTGCCGTCTGCGACGGTATGGGCGGCATGGAAGACGGCAGGCTTGCCAGCGAGACGGCGGTGGCCGCGCTGCGAGAGACTTTCGAGCGGCTGGACGGGGAGAGCGACGTCGCCCTGGCGCTGCGCGAAAGCGTCGCGGAGGCGTCGAAGAGGGTGGAGGCGCTGCTTGCGGGAGCCGGCGGGAGCACGGCGGTGGCCGGCGTTATCTATCGGGACGGACTCTGGTATACGAGCGTCGGCGACAGCGCTCTGTACCTGAAGAGAGGAAGGAACCTGTACAGGCTGAACCACGAGCATAACCTGTGCCACGAGATCTATCTAAACTGTATCAGGGAGGGAATTGTCGATCCGGCGAAGGGCCGCGACGATCCCGAGAGCGCGGCGCTGACGGGCTTTCTCGGGATGCGGGGGCTCCATACGGTGGACGCGTCGGTTCATCCGCTCCCCATGAAGGAGGGCGACGTGCTGCTGGCCTGCTCCGACGGCGTGAGCGGCGCGCTGAGCGAGGAGGAGATCGGCGAGGCGCTGGACGGCGGCGATCCCGCGCAGATGTGCGGCAGGCTGGAGGACGGGATCATGGGGCGTTTCGATCCGTATCAGGACAATTACACGGCGGTGGTTGTGAAATGCCTTGGCTGAAAGAATAAAATTTTGAGATGAGACAGGAGGGTACGGAGGATGAAAATGAGAACAGGGCGGTTGAGATGCGTCTGCGCGTCGCTGCTGGCGGCGATACTGTGCGCCGCAGGATTCGGCACAAGCACGGCCTATGCTTTTGACAACAGCGTGCGGGAAGGAACGGTTGCCATTGTATTTTTTATCGAAAACGCCAGATGGTATTACACCTGGGACGGCGTAAATTTTCAGAGCGGGAGCAAGATCGGGAATCTGGAATACAGCAGCGGTTCCGGTTTTTTTATAGGAGAGTCCGGAGAGAATCCGAAATATATCGTCACCAATGAGCATCTGATTGACGAGTATATGAACGCGAACGAGGGAGAACAGGTGATGATCCCTTACAGCGCGCAGTACGACCAGAACGGGAACCCCTATGTCAGCTGCATCGGCAGTACGAGCTGCGAACTGCGGGTTTACTATTCGCAGAACGATTATGATATCGCCTATGTGGACAGCGCCGGGGACAGAGAGAAGGTGGACTTGGCGGTCCTGAAGCTGCGCAATCCCACCGCGAAGAGGCGGGCGCTCACGATCATGGAACCCACGGAAGACATGGTGGGGGACAAGGTCTACACGGTCGGCTATCCGGGCAATGCGGACAATGACCTGACCGGCGCGAGCAAATACGGGATCGAGGATTCCTCCGTCCACTCCGGCAGTATCGTCAGATTTGTGGCAAACTCCGGCAAGGGCGTGGAGAGGATTTCCATAGACGCCACCGTGCAGCACGGCAACTCCGGCGGCCCGCTGGTCACGGAGGACGGCTATGTGATCGGCGTCAACACGAACGTGATTTCGACCAGCCCCTACGAGAACCAGATCGAGACGGATTACTATGCGATCAGCGCGACCGAGCTGACCCGTTTTCTGGACAAGAACAACGTTCCCTATGAGACGGCGGACCCGCAGGCGGCAGACGCGGACGGCCAGCCGGAGGAAGACGGCTTCGGGCAGACGGCTTTCGGCCAGACAGCCGGTTCCGCGGCGGAGGACGACGCCGACGGCGGGGACGGCGCGGAGCCGGAGACGGAGGAGACTGCAGAGGAGACTTCGGAAGAAAAGCCGGAAGCTGCGGAAGGAGAAGACGAACCGGAAGACGAACCGGCGGCGGAGTTCAACTCGCAGCTGCTGGACGAGAGCGTACCGGCGGTGAGCGGCAGCGTTCAGACGGATGCCGGGGACAGCGACAGCGATATGACGCTGATTCTGATTGTGGCGGGAGCCGTCGTTCTGGCGGTTGTGGCCGGCGCGGCGGTGCTGGTGAAGAAATCGGGTGGAAAAGGAGCGAAAGCTTCCGCGCAGACGCCGCCGCAGGGAGAGGGAAGAACGGTCGCCGCAGGGACGCCCGCGGCGTCCAGAGGGCCGGTGGCGCGGTCCGTGCTGTCCCAGCACAGCGGTCTGAAAGTCCCTGTGGGAGGAACGCCCGTCATGGTGGGACGCGACAGAGGGCAGTGCGCCATCGTGTACGAGGAGGGGACGCCGGGCGTCAGCAGACGCCACTGTACGATCTCCTTTGATCTGTCCGCACAGGCGTTTGTCGTGACGGACATAGGCTCTACCTACGGCACGTTTCTGATGAACGGACAGCGGCTGCAGCCGAACGTGCCCTGCAGTCTCAGAATCGGCGACAGCTTCTATGTGGGGGACCGTGCGAACGTGATTCGCCTGGAACTGGGTTAAATGCGGCCGCAGAGCGGAGCATAAGCCTTTATGGGAATGGAAACGGAGATTTTTTATGGAATTTGACGTTTATGAGTATACGAACCGCGGCGGAAGAGCGTACAACGAGGATGCGGCGGGGCATTCCGTGATCGGTGAGAACGGCGTTTTTATCGTGGCGGACGGGCTGGGCGGACATCAGTTCGGAGCGTTGGCCGCGTCGTGCGTGCGGGATACGGTTCTGGGGGCCTTTGACGGTAATTTCGATCTTCCCGCAGGGGAATGGCTGGCGGGACGGCTGGCTGAAGCCAACCGGAAGATTCTGGAAATACAGTCGGAGAAAGACGCCGTGCTCAAAAGCACGGCGGTCGCTCTCGCCGTGGACGGCGCGAAGGCGGTCTGGGCCAACGTGGGAGATTCCAGACTGTATTTCCTGCATGAGGGCGGGATACGGGCCGTCACCAACGATCATTCCGTCGCATACAAGAAGTACAGGGCGGGAGAGATCACCCGGGAACAGATCGCCGCGGACGAAGACCAGTCCGCGCTTCTGCGCGCCCTGGGAAGCGAGGACAGGAGCGGGGCGGAGATCTACGATATGGGCGTTACGCTCGTGCCGGGCGACGCTTTTATGCTCTGCACAGACGGTATGTGGGAATATATCCTGGACGAGGAGGTGCTGATCGACTATCTGAAATCGGACAGCGCCGAACAGTGGGCGGAGTACCTTCTTCTGCGGCTGATGGACCGCGTCATGGAGGATCATGACAATTTGACGCTCCTTACCCTGATGATCGGGTGAGGAGCCGTTCTCTGTTGAAAATTCAGACAACTATCTTTGAAAAAGCCCTTCGCGGCGGTAAATCCCCTTGCTAAAAGAAACGGTAACACGTATAATGAAACCGATATTTCATGCCGCTTGGCAAATGGAGAAAATATCGGAAATATGTTTCGGCGGCAGAAAATACATTTTCTTTTAGACAATTAACCGAAATTAAGAAATAAAGAGACGCAGTCACAGGAGACATTTATGCACGACACAGAGGAAACGAAAAATATCATGGAGTACGAGACGGTGGCGCTGGATGATGAGGACAGCGCGCTTGTGGTAATCGATCAGACGAAGCTGCCGACGGCGACGGAACTGCTGCATCTGCACACCGCGCAGGAGATCTGGGACGCAATCTATCTTTTGAAAGTGCGCGGCGCGCCGGCTATCGGCGTGGCGGCCGCCTTTGGCGTCTATCTGCTGGCAAAAGGAATCGACGAACAGGATTATGAGTCTTTTTACAGAAAATTCTGCGAGTATAAGGATTATTTGAACTCCGCCAGGCCCACGGCGGTCAATCTCTCCTGGGCGCTTGCCAGGATGGAGCGGGTCTGCGCGGACAATCGTGAACTTCCCGTGGCAAAGATCAAACAAAAACTAAAGGAAACCGCCGTTGCCATGAAGGAGGAGGATATCCGCGTCTGCAGAGCCATCGGCGAGCACGGATTGTCGCTTGTCAAGCCCGGCGACGGGATCCTGACCCACTGCAACGCGGGACAGCTGGCCACCTGTAAGTACGGTACGGCGACAGCGCCCATCTATCTGGGACAGGAGCGGGGCTATCATTTTCGTGTCTTTGCAGACGAGACGAGGCCGCTTTTGCAGGGCGCCCGCCTGACGGCTTACGAGCTGCAGGCGTCGGGCGTGGATGTGACGCTGCTGTGTGACAATATGTGCTCTGCGGTTATGCGAAACGGATGGATCAACGCTGTGTTTGTGGGCTGCGACCGGGTGGCGGCCAACGGCGATACGGCGAACAAGATCGGCACTTCCGTGGTGGCTGCGGTGGCGAAGCGCTGCCATGTGCCTTTCTATGTGTGCGCGCCGACTTCGACGATCGATATGGATACGCCCACCGGAGCGGATATTGTGATTGAGGAACGGCCCGCCCATGAGGTGACGGACATGTGGTACGAAAAGCCCATGGCGCCCGCCGGGGTGAAGGTTTTTAACCCCGCTTTTGACGTCACGGACAACGACCTGATCACTGCCATCGTGACCGAGCACGGCGTACTGCGGCCGCCGTATACGGCGGCGTTTCGAGAATTGTTTGCTTCCTTGCAGAATTGAATTGATAATCATATGCTGACGGCCGCAGATCATCTGCTTATGATTTTGCAGCATCCATGCGGCCAGGAAATATATGCCGCAGAAGGAGTACTTATGAATTACATGGATGACAAGGCCGCCAGGAAGGCCATCATTGATATCGGACAGCGCATGTACGTGCGCGGTTTCGTGGCCGCCAATGACGGGAATATCTCTGTGCGGGTCGGCGATAATGAGATCTGGGCGACTCCCACGGGCGTGTCCAAGGGCTACATGAAGAAGAAAATGCTCGTCAAGGTGGATCTGGACGGCAATGTGCTGGAGGGGACGTACAGGCCTTCCTCCGAACTGAAGATGCATCTGCGGGCCTATCGGGAGAACGATGCGCTGCGCAGCGTCTGTCACGCGCATCCGCCGGTCTGCACCAGCTTCGCGGTGGCGGGGATTCCGCTGGAGAGTCCGATTCTGGCGGAGGCGGTCATCACGCTGGGAGACGTGCCGGTGGCGCCCTATGCGGAGCTGGGGACGGAGGCGGTGCCGGAGGCGATCGCCCCTTACTGCCGCACGCACAACGGCGTTTTGCTCGGCAACCATGGGGCCGTGACCTGGGCGGAGGACGCCTACGACGCTTACTACCGGCTGGAGTCCATGGAGCACTATGCGAAGATTCTTCTGATCACCGGGAAGATTCTCGGTGCGCAGAATCAGTTTTCCGAGGAACAGGTCGCGAGACTTCTCGCCATGCGGGGGAAGTTCGGCGTGACGCAGGGCGGCACGCCGCGGCGCGGCTGATAGCGGCATGGGGCGGGAAACGTAAGTACAGACGACAGGAGAAACGCTATGCGATTAGAAGAACTGCTGCAATATGATCCCATCACGATCCAGTGTCACGACAATCCCGACGCGGACGCCATCGCCTCGGGATTTGCGCTGTATACCTATTTTCGGAGTCAGGGCAGGCGGGCGCGCTTGGTGTACGCGGGCAGAAACAGGATCCGAAAGTCCAATCTGCTCCTGATGGTGGAGAAGCTGCACATCCCGATTGAGCATGTGGAGGACGAGCTGTTCGTGGCTCAGCTTACGCCTGCGCCCGCGGCGCTTTTGATCACCGTAGACTGCCAGTACGGCGCGGGCAATGTGACCGGACTGCCTGCAAAAGAGGTGGCGATCATCGATCATCACCCGACGGAGATCACGAATGTGGAGAAGAGCGAGATCGATCCGCATCTGGGAAGCTGTTCCACTCTCGTGTGGAGTATGCTGCGCGAGGCGGGGTACCGGATTGAGGACAGCAAGGTCGGGACGGCGCTCTACTACGGTCTGTACACGGATACGAACCAGTTTTCCGAGATATACGATCCGCTCGACATGGACATGCGGGACGCCGTGCCGTGCGAGAAGTCTCTGATCACGCTTTTCCGCAATTCCAATCTGTCGCTGCAGGAGATGGAGATTGCGGGCGTGGCGATGATACGCTATATCTATAATGACGATTATCGGTATGCCATCATCCGGTCCCAGCCCTGCGATCCGAATATCCTCGGCCTGATCAGCGATTTCCTGATCCAGGTGGCCGAGGTGGACAGCTGCGTCGTCTATAATGAGATTGGGGACGGTTATAAATTTTCCGTCAGAAGCTGCGTCAGGGAAGTGCAGGCGAACGAGCTGGCGGCGTTTCTCGCGGAGGGGATCGGTTCGGGCGGCGGGCACAGAGAGAAGGCCGGCGGCTTTATCAACAGGGCGCTGTACGAGAACGTCTATCCGACGCTGCACTCGGAAGCCTTTTTCAGCCAGCGCCTGAACGATTACTTCGACAACTGCCGGATCATCTATGCGGAGGAGTGCGAGATCGATCTGTCCGATATGCGGCGCTATGTGAAGAAACCCGTGCACGCCGGCTGTGTGGAGGCGGCGAAGATACTGCCGGCCGGCACGCCGGTGACGGTCCGGACGCTGGAAGGCGACGTGGACATGACGGTGGAGCAGGATCTGATCATTATGATCGGTATCAAGGGCGAGGTTTATCCCAACCGCAGGGAGAAGTTTGAGAAGAACTACACCGTTACCGGAGAGCCGTATCGTCTGAACCGTGTGCGCACACACGGGAAGGACGGTCTGTACGAGCCCACGATACGCAACCGGGCGACCGGGGAAGTCATGAAGCTGGCGGACTGCGCCAGAAGCTGTATCGCGCGCGGCGGCGCACAGATCCATGCAAAAGAATTGACTGAAAGAGTCAAAATATTTACCGCCTGGGATGAGGAGAAGTATATGCTCGGCAGGAAGGGGGATTTTCTGGCGGTGCGCTGCGACGACAGGCACGATATATACGTGGTGGAGCGGAATATCTTCTATGAGACGTACGCGCCGGCATAATTGGGGCTTTTTATTTTGATTTTCCTATGGTATGATAGACTCCAGAATCCGAGAGACACTATAATAAATAATAAGGAAACAGGGACGTTGTCCCGGGGAGCATACAGACATGAGCGAGAAGGACAAGATCAAAGAGGAGGCGGCGGAGAAAGAGGTCGTTTCCAGAAATTTTATCGAGCAGGCCATCGACCAGGACCTGGCGGAAGGCGTCTATGACACCGTGCACACCAGATTCCCGCCGGAGCCCAACGGTTATCTGCATATCGGGCACGCCAAGAGCATCCTGCTGAACTACGGCCTGGCGAAGCAGTACGGCGGCAAGTTCAATCTGCGGTTTGACGATACGAATCCCACGAAGGAGAAGAGCGAGTTCGTGGAGTCCATCAAGGAGGACGTCAGGTGGCTCGGCGCGGATTATGAGGACAGGCTTTTCTTCGCGTCGGACTATTTTGAGCAGATGTACGAGGGCGCGGTGAAGCTGATCAAGAAGGGCAAGGCCTATGTGTCCGACCTGACGGCAGAGCAGATGCGCGAGTACCGCGGCACGTTGACCGAACCGGGCAGGGAAGATCCGAACCGCGATAGAAGCGTGGAGGAGAATCTGCGCCTGTTCGAGGAGATGAAAGAGGGCAGATATGCGGACGGGGAGAAAACCCTGCGCGCGAAAATCGATATGGCGTCGCCCAACATCAATATGCGCGACCCGATCCTCTACCGTGTGGCGCATCTTGCCCACCAGAATACGGGCGATCAGTGGTGCATCTATCCGATGTACGACTACGCGCATCCGATCGAGGACGCCGTCGAGGGCATCACACACTCTATCTGCACGCTGGAGTTTGAGGATCACAGGCCGCTCTACAATTGGGTGGTACAGGAACTGGAATATCCTCAGCCGCCGAGACAGATCGAGTTCGCAAAGATGTATTTGACCAATGTAGTCACTGGAAAGCGATATATCAAGAAGCTGGTGGAGGACGGCGCCGTGGACGGCTGGGACGATCCGAGGCTGGTGTCTATCGCGGCGCTCAGAAGGCGCGGCTTTACGCCGGAGGCTATCAGGATGTTTGTGGATCTGTGCGGCGTGTCCAAGGCCAATTCCTCCGCGGAGTACTCCATGCTGGAGTACTGCATCAGGGAGGATCTCAAGCTGAAATGCCCGCGCGTCATGGCGGCGGTCGACCCGATCAGGCTGATTATCGACAATTACCCCGCCGGACAGACCGAGATGCTCGAGATTGTCAACAACCCGGAGAACGAGGCGCTGGGAAGCAGGAAGGTGCCTTTTTCCGGAGAACTGTATATTGACAGGGAAGACTTCATGGAGGAGCCTCCTAAGAAATATTTCCGGCTGTTTCCCGGCAACGAAGTGCGCCTGATGGGCGCTTACTTCGTGAAATGCACGGATTATGAGAAGGATGCGGACGGCAGGGTGACGGCGGTGCACTGCACCTATGATCCGGCATCGCGGGGCGGCAACAGCCCCGACGGACGCAAGGTGAAGGGGACGATTCACTGGGTATCCGCGGCGGATGCAGTCAGGGCCGAGGTGCGCCTGTATGAAAACATCATAGACGAGGAGAAGGGTGTGTACAATGAGGACGGCAGCCTGAATCTGAACCCCGATTCCCTGAAGGTTATGAGCGGGTGTTATGTGGAGCCTTCCGTCCGGGGAGCGAAGGCGTACGACAGATTTCAGTTTGTCAGACAGGGCTTTTTCTGTGTCGACAGCAAAGATTCCAGACCGGATGCGCTTGTGTTCAACAGAATTGTTTCATTAAAAAGCTCTTTTGTCTTGCCGAAAAAGTAAATTTGTGAGAGAATAAAAAATAGCGATAGCGGATGCTGTGAATGGAGGAAGTACGATGGCAGGATTGTTGTCAGGATTAGAGCAGTTCGGATTGGGTAATCTGGAAAATATGGATCTGTATGAGAGCCAGAAGAAAGAGGCGAAAGGAGCGGACGGCAAGCCGGCGGCTCCCGTTGTGCAGGAGCAGGACTTCCTGTTTGACAAATCTTTCACATGCCCGATCTGCGATAAGGAATTTAAAGCCAGAACCGTCAAGATCGGCAAGGCGAAGCTGGCGGGGAGCGATCTGGATCTGCGGCCCCGCTACGAGCAGATCGATCTGTTGAAATATGACGTTATCATGTGCCCGGACTGCGGTTATGCGGCGCTGAGCAGATTTTTCAAGTTTGTGACCTCGCCGCAGGCCAAGAACATCAAGGAGAAGATCAGCGCGACCTTCAAGCCGCAGAAAGAAGTGAAAGAAATCTATACATACGACGAGGCGCTGGAGCGCTATAAGCTGACGCTGGCCAACGCCATCGTCAAGCAGACCCGCGCCAGCGAGAAGGCATATATCTGTCTGAAGACGGCTTGGCTGCTGCGCGGCAAGGCGGAGCACCTCGATAAGAATCTGCCGGACTATGAGGCTCAGAAGAAGCAGTGCGCGGACGCGGAGAACGAGTTCTTAAAGAACGCGCTGGAAGGTTTTCTGGCTGCCAGACAGACCGAGAATTTCCCGATGTGCGGCATGGACGAACCGACGGTGGACTATGTGATTGCGGTCACGGCGATGCGGTTCGATCAGTATGATCTCTCCAGCCGTCTGATCCAGGGGATCCTGCAGTCCAACACGGCGAATCCGCGCATGAAAGACAAGGCGAGGGATATCAAGGATATGCTGATGCAGAAGATCAAGGAAAAGAATGCCGCCAAGAAGTAAGCGGCGCTCAGGGGATCTATGAAGGAATTACCGATTCATATCCAGTTACAGCCGGAGAGCGGCAGAACGCTCTACGAGCAGATTTATGAATCTATCAGAGATGAAATCAGGTCGGGGCATCTTCTCAGGAATGAGAAGCTGCCCTCTGCGCGTTTTCTGGCGGAATATCTGCAGATTTCCCGAACGACGGTGGACATGGCGTACGGACAGCTTGCGGCGGAAGGCTATGTGGAGGCCAGGCCGCGCAGGGGATATTTTGTCAGCGCGTTCGAGGAGCTGTATGCGCTCGACATGCCGTCCCGGGGAGAGAAGCCGGCGCCGTCCGATTCTGCGGGAAAGCTCTCCGTCCGCTATGATTTTTCGCCTAACGCGATCGATATGCGGTTCTTTCCATATGCTACCTGGAAGAAGATTACCAGAAATATTCTGGTGGACGCCAACAGCAGGATGTTCTCTCTGGGGGAACCCCAGGGCGATCTGCAGCTCAGAACGACTATCTGCCGCTATCTGCACGGATCGCGCGGGGTCAACTGCGAACCGGAGCAGATCATCGTCGGAGCGGGGAACGATTATCTGCTCCTTTTGCTGGAAAAAATATTGGGACGCCATGTGCATGTGGCGATGGAGAATCCGACCTATGCCAGAGCCTACCGGATCTTTCGTTCCTGCGGTTATCCGGTATCGCTGGTTCCGGTGGATGAGAACGGCATGCAGACGGAAGCGCTCCGAAGAACCGGCGCGCAGATCGCATATGTGATGCCGTCGCACCAGTATCCGACGGGAGTTGCCATGCCCATCGGCAGACGCATGGAACTGCTCAGATGGGCGTCGGAGAAGCCGGAACGCTACCTTATCGAGGACGACTATGACAGCGAGTTCCGCTACCGGGGCAAGCCGCTGCCCTCCCTGCAGGCGTCTGACGCCGACGGCAGAGTGGTCTATATAGGCACCTTCTCCAAGGCGATCGCCCCCGCGATCCGCATTAGCTACATGGTGCTGCCCTACCCGCTTCTTGCGCGGTACCGGGAGACATGCGGTTTCTATTCCTCCACCGTGTCGCGGATCGACCAGACGATCCTGAATGAGTTTATCCGGGACGGCTATTTCGAGCGGTATCTGAACAAGATGCGCAAGCGGTACAGGGAGAAGCACGATCTGCTTCTGAGTGAACTCAGGCCCTTTGAGCATGATTTCGGCATATCGGGAAGCAGCGCGGGACTGCATGTGATTCTGACAGACAGAAGAGGGCGCACGGAGGACGAACTGGCGCGCTTGGCGGCTTCGGAGGATGTGAAGGTTTACAGGATGGGCGATTTCCGGATGAAGGAAGGAACCGGCGGCGCGCCGGACAGTGGAGAGCCGGTCGGACAAACGAAAGAACAGGCCATGCTGATACTCGGATACGGCGGCCTGACCGTGGAGGAGATCCGCGAGGGCGCCGGCCGTCTGGCCAAAGCCTGGAAAGTCGGCGGGGGCGGTTTTCGGAACGGTTATCGGTAGGCGATCTCACGCATCATGTCGAGATAGGAGACGACCTCTTCGTAGAAAGCTTCCGGGCGGAAAGACGCTTCTGCGGCGCGTGCCGCCATCAGACCGCTGATTGTATAGTCCAGCATGGCGTCCAGCTTTTCAAAGGACACGCGCTCCGCAAAAAGACTGCGGTCGGCTTGGTTTTTCAGACTGCTGTACAACTCCCAGATCACGCCGCGCTGCTCTTCGGTCGCGACGAGCGCCTCGCTGACAGTCTCCGAGGCGCAGCGCTCCAGAAACCGCTGCATGTACGGATAGTTCTTCAGAACCTGCATTTTCGCAAACTCAATCTGCTTGCGGATTTCAAAATAGTCGCTCGCCGTGGAGGATACCCCCGTGGTCAGTTCCAGCTTCATAAAGCGGACGCTGTAGTCGTACAGAAAAGTGTACAGGCCGATCTTGCTCCCGAAATAGTGGAACAGGAGTCCCTTGCTGATGCCCGCCTCCGCCACGATATCGTCGGTGCTGGCATGCCGGTATCCGTTTGCGGCAAATATTTTCAGGGCGGCATTGATCATGCGGTCCTGTTTCTCTTTTTTCAGATCAAAAAATTTCTCGTTCATTCTGGTTCCTGTGTATTTTGCGCCGGAGACGTATGCGGGACGGTTTGCGCCGCATAACGCCTGCTTATTGACTTTATGAGTCGAATTTTAATATATCACAAAAAAGGAGTCGGTTCAATGTCTGGGAAAAAACTTGTTTTGAAAATTTTTGGAGACACAAGATCTTGTGTCTGATGGAAAAAAAGTTTTTTTTGTACATAATTCCCTTTTCAATTCGGTAAAATAGTATTAGTATATTATTATGTTGTTAGAACAAAGAGTCGGTGAAAGGAGACCCCCTCATGGCAAAAAAATTCGGTAAATTTCTTATGGTAACGGCAGCGCTCGGCGCGGCGGCAGCGGGCGCGTACTATTATCTTCAGAGCAGGGATCGCTTTGTGGATGAAGATTTTGACGACGACGATGATTTCGATAATTTCGACGACGATCTGGAGGATGACGAGGCGGAGCAGGAAAGCGACCGCAGCTATGTCGATCTGGATCTGGAAAAGGAAGAGTTCAAGGAGGGGATTAAAGCCGCGGCGGCGGATGCGACGAACAAGGTTGTGGGCGCTGTAAAGGAGACTGCGGAGAAAACCGCGGATACTGTAAAGAAGGCGGCGGACAAGACGGAAGTCAAGGTGGAAGAGTTCTTCGACGACGACAGCGACGGTTCCATGGACGCCATGTAAGCGGCGCAGATGGAAGATGCGGCGGCTTCGCGCGCGGGCCGCGGACAGAAAGTCTGAACATATGGCTGTCGGGCGGCGCCCGGCAGATAAAAATAGGAGCTGTCCTGTGAGGGACAGCTCTCAGACTGTCGACAAAGTCCCGCACATCTGTGCGGGATTTTTCTGTGTGAAATGCCAAGAAGTATACTGTTTATG
>CANQTL010000046.1 GCA_947626775.1 uncultured Lachnospiraceae bacterium
GAGGGAAATGTGGCAGTCGTCCATGAAGTGAAAAGCAGCACGGTCTCGATCACCGTGCATATGTTTGACCGGGAGATCCCGGTGGAAGTATCAGCGGAGGATGTGAGGAAGCTGGAACCGGTGAGGGGAACGGCCCTGCGGGAGGTTATTTGAAGCAGGCTCATCTGAAAGATAGAGTGGGTTCTGATAACCGTGGCCGCAGATACAGAGATTTGACAGGAGGAGGGGAAACAGGTGCTTTGGTACAAATTGAAGACGTGGTACGGCGGGGAGGAAGCGCTGGTGAAGGAGATCCGGCGTACCGTCCCGCCTTATCTGTATAACGACGTATTTGTGATCTATAACGAACGGGACGTGAGGAGGCAGGAGCGGGTCCTGATCGAGCAGAAGCCGCTTTTCCGCGGCTGCGTCTTCATCACCTGTGAAGGGACGGAGTCACTGTTCCGCCGCCTGGAGAAGATTCCGGCTATCAACCGGCTGATCGCTACAGGGTACTTAACCATGTTCCCGCTGATGGAAAAGGATGCGGAGTTTCTGAAAGCCATTTCTGGAGAGGACCATGTGGTACGCGCCTCTTATATCCTGAGGGAGTCTGCGGAAAGCGCTTATTACCGTGTCTATGGGCCTCTGGAGTATCTGCTGGACGGCGTTGAGAAGATCCGTTTCTCCAGCCGGTGCGCAAAGACGCATAGAAAGCTGTGGGGCGAGGACACGGTGATCCCGCTGGGGATCCTGTTGGATGTGGACGTGAACGCGCAGACTTTTTATAACGGGGTTGAGACGGTGACCGCTCCGCCGACGGCGGATCACTATACGGTTCTGGAGGTCAGGAAAGACGAGACGGGGAAGAATACATATCGGGTGTGTGAGAGTGTGACGATGCTGCCGCGGGGAGAGGGAGTTGGGAAGCCGGAGCAGGCAGAGGAGCCGGAGAAGATTCATTGGGCGGTTTAGGGCAGAGAAAAGAAACGGTTGCTTATTTATACATTTCCGGTCGGTGCGGTACACGTGTCGGGTTAGCGTCTGGGAATGGGATACAAGAAAATGAAAAGGACAATAAGATGAAGAAAGCATTAATGACCGCGTCCGTGGCATCCATGCTTGACAATTTTAACCGCAGTAATATAAAACTTTTGCTGGAACTTGGCTATGATGTGACGCTGGCTGCGAATTTCAGCGGAGGAGAAGACTCCAGCCCATTGTCTAGGCTGACTACGTTTAAGGCAGAGATGGAAGCGATTGGCTGTCACGTGATGCAGATCGATTTCAGGCGGAAGATTTCTAACATCTCCGGGCAGCTAAAGTCTTACCGTCAGCTGTGCAGGCTGGTGGAGGAAGACTTCACTCTGGTCCACTGCAATTCGCCAATCTGCGCCGCAATGACGCGGTTGGCGTTCAGAAAGAGAAGAAAGACACATGGAACCCGGGTGATTTACACCGCCCACGGGTTTCATTTTTTTAGGGGAGCGCCAGTTAAAAACTGGCTGATCTATTTTCCTGTGGAATGGATTTGCGCTCACTGGACGGACATCCTGAATACAGTCAATGAAGAAGATTACCGATTGGCGCGCAGGTGGCTGAAGGCCGGACGGGTTGTCCGCCTGCCAGGTGTGGGGATCGACCTGGAGAAATTTAAGCCAGGAACCGCGAGCCTGGAGGCAGTGCACGGGACAGAACGTGAGATGGCTCAGAAGGCAAGACGAGAGGTGACGCGCAAAAGACTGGGATTTGGCACAGATGAGAAGATTTTCCTCTCAGTAGGGGAGTTGAATAGAAATAAAAACCATGAAAGCGTCATACGGGCATTAGATGCGCTGCATAATCCAGCCTACCGTTATTACATATGTGGCAGAGGTTTTCTTGAAGAGGAACTGAAAGGTTTGACCAAAGAACTGAACTTGGAGGATCAAGTAATATTTCTTGGATATAGGGAAGATGTTGCCGATATCTATCGGGCGGCTGATTTATTTATATTCCCTTCGTTGCGTGAAGGGATGCCGATGGCGCTGATGGAGGCGATGGCGGCAAAGATACCGGTGATTTGTTCTGATATTCGCGGGAACCGGGAGTTGGTACCGGAGAAAGAGTTGCGGTTCAACCCGAAGAATCCGGAAGAGATTGCCGCCTGTATCTGCAGGGCAGAGAGAGAGAATATGGCTGAAATCACAATGCGCCACTATCGGGATATCCGGGGGTACCGGCTTGAGAGGGTAGAGAGGATAATGAGGAAGGAATACGGCATGGTAGCCACGGCGCATATGCCAGAAATTGCAGGGAAATGAGGGAAAAGAAAATACTGAGCGTAGTGGTACCGGCTTACAATGCTGAACCGTATATCAAAAAAAACTTGGATTCGCTTTGTTGTCCAGAGCCAGCAAAGGATTTAGAAATTTTGGTGATTGACGACGGCTCCTCAGACCGCACGGGGGAGATTGCGGAGATGTATATCCGTAAATATCCGGAAACTATCCGAGTGTTCCATAAGGAGAACGGCGGACACGGCTCAGGAATCAATTGGGGGATCGAACATGCCCGGGGGCTGTATTTTAAAGTGGTTGATGCGGATGACTGGGTGGAGCCTGGGGAATTTGCAAAACTTCTGGAAATCCTGAGGGAACAGTTACATGAGAGAATGCCGGACATGGAAGGACAGCCTGCGGATATTGTGTATTCCGGGTTTCTGTGGGCGGTTTGTGACGGGAAGCATCCGGGCCGGTTTAGATGGAAGTGTCCGGAGCAGGAGCCGTTTAAGGGAGTTAAATATGGCAAATGCTACCATTTTGATGAGGTGGCGGATAGAATCTATATTCGGATGCACAACATGACCATTAGGACGGCCATCCTGAAGGAGAAAAAGATCCATCTGGATGAACACTGTTTCTATGTGGACGCGGAATATATCACTTATCCGATTCCCTAGGTGAGAACCATATGCTTTGCGGATGCAAATGTTTACCGTTACCGCATCGGTCGCGGCGGTCAGAGCATGGAAATCCATCAGATGCAGAAGAATGAAAAAGATTATGACAAAGTAGCATCATCGCTTCTTCGATTTTACAGAAAGTTAGGTAATGAGATTCCCTGTCGGCCTGCTGGAAAAAACTATATATGTGGGATTCTTTCCCGTTATGTCGCTGGTAAAACCAAGATTATCCTGAGCTATCCGGCGTCTGGAGAAAAGAAAATACAGTTAGAGCGTTTGAATCGGCGCCTGAAAGGATATTATCCTGAAATTTATAACGCAAATCGGAATCTGGCTGTAAAAATTCTGAGAGGAAGCAGATATCTGGCGTACATACCGGCCAATATGCTGGTGAGAATAAAATACAGGGAAAGATAAAGTTCACAGGCAACTGTGCAAAAAAAGTGTGGCAAACAGGAGATAAACCGGCACAGAGGGAGATATGAGCAGCCCGTATGCAAAGCCGGAATAAGTGATCTGAGAAAGGCCAGATACAGGGCGGAATAGTAAGCCAGAGAGAACTAATAAGAGAGGAAGAACTGAGTTGCGGGAGGAGACCATACAGCTTCAGAGCATCCTGCTGCCGGATACGGCGGTGGGCGGTGTAGAGGAACTGTATTACCACAGAAACGGAAAAAGGACAGATTATAACGGATATTTCAATCTGTTTTACATAGAGAAGAGGAAACGGTACACAGACATTTATAACCTGATTTTGAAAATCCAATTGAAAGGTTACAATTCCTTAATCCTGGTGCATGATGGGAAAGATATCGGAAAGGTGGAACTGAAGGACGAGGAATTAAGGGAATATCAAATACCGTTTCCCTATGGAATTTACGGAAGCGGATGCTTCTGGTTTGCTTTGACTGAGAGTACTAAGAATGGCATAGGAAGAGATGGAGACATTCACATAGGAATCGGTGAAATCAGACAACCAGAATGCGGCGAACACGAGCCAAAGGATTGCTTTGTCTCCGGTTTTTATGTGACAGAAATAGTTCCAGATAGGATACGTGATGTCAGCATTGGAGCTGTAATCTGCACTTACAGGCGTGAAGCGTATGTGGCCCGGAATCTGAGGCAGCTGAAAGAGCGGGTTCTGGAACGCCCTGAACTGGATGTCGCTTCCCGTGTAAAGCTTTATATTATCGATAATGGGAAAACTCTCGACAGGTGCGATGAGATCCAAAAACTGGTAGCGGACTGTGCCGGAAAGACGGTAATCCTGCCGAATAAGAACGCCGGAGGGGCAGGGGGATTCACCCGCGGAATGATTGAAGTCCTGAAAGCGAAGGAACAGGAAGGTTTTACCCACGTGCTCCTGATGGATGACGACGCCGTCTTTGAGCCGGATGCGTTTGTGCGCATCCATGGTCTGGCGGCGACGCTGAAGGAGAAATGGAAGGATATCACGATCGGCGGGGCGATGCTGAGGGAAGATTTCCCATATATCCTGTACTGTGCGGGGGAACATTGGGAGTCTGGGTTGTTCGCAAAGGATGAGAGAAATCTGGATCTGCGATCTTATCGTCAGGCATCGGGGACGTATTTGACCGGAGCAGGTCATGAAAAGGAATTGTATTCTGGATGGTGGCTGTGTTGCTATTCCCTGAATATGGTCGGGCCGGACAAGTTGCCGCTTCCGATATTTATTCATGGAGATGATGTCGAGCTAGGTCATCGCTACCGTTCAGCCGGTATTGTGTTTTTGAATGGAATTTCTGTCTGGCACAGGGAAATTGAGACATCTTTTGTTGGATCAAATGTATATTATATACGGAATAAGCTTATCACATTATCTATTTGTCAGGAACGAAATGGCAAACGGATAGCAGCTAGAACTGTGGTGAAATCAATATTATCGATGCTTTTGCGTTACAGATATGACGAGGCGCAGAATATATATAGAGGTGTTAGCGATTTTATCCGTGGCCCTGTTTGGCTGTATCATCAGAATCCGGAAGATTTAAATAATCAGGTACGAAAGATAATATCTAGTTCTATGCCAGTAGAATCCTTAAAAAATCAAATATCAGAAACAGAATATAAGTTAGTTCTTGATCAGATCAAAAGATATCGGGATAATTACAGCATAGAGGTGGTGAATAGGTATTGGAATAATAAAAAAAAGCCCTTGGCATTCCAGTTTTTGACTATGCTGAGGGAATTTTTACAAACAAATAAGCATATGAAAGTGATCTTTCCTACGGATATACCTTATGAAGGGTTAACCGGAAAAAAGAAAGTATATTACGATCTTAACAGTAATTCTGTGCAATTATACGAAATCAATTTTAAAAAGATACTCCTATGCTTGTGGCTTTGTTTGAAAGCGGAGGGAAAGATTTTGCTGTACTTTCATGTAACAGCTGATGCTTATCGGAGATATCTTCCGAAGATTACGAGTCAGAAAGCATGGGAGAAATATCTGGAAATAAATGATTAAATATTATTTTTCCATGATGCATTACATTGGCGATGCAAAAAGTTAGGGATGATATTTTGTGTATTTATCCGGCATGATAACGGGAAATGCAGAAATCATCATAGATAAAAAAATAGCGAGGACACACAAATGAAAGTAGTTATTTTGGCCGGGGGATTTGGCACCCGGATTACAGAAGAATCCCAGTTTGTACCGAAACCTATGATAGAACTGGGAGGAATGCCGATCCTGTGGCACATCATGAAACAGTACGGCTATTACGGATTCAATGAATTCATCATTTGCGCCGGATACAAGCAGCATGTGATAAAGGAATACTTCGCGGATTATTTTCTTCATACCTCTGATATCACATATGATTTTACACATGGCAGAAATGAGATGATTGTTCATCATAATTCTTCAGAATCCTGGAAAGTAACAGTAGTAGATACAGGACTCAACACCATGACCGGGGGCCGTATACGCAGAGTGAAAGATTATATCGGGAATGAGCCGTTTATGCTTACTTACGGCGACGGAGTGTCGGATATAAATATAGCGGAGCTGTTCCGGTATCATCAGTCTCACGGCAGGATGGTGACGATGTCCGCATATAATGTGGGACAAAGATTTGGCGTCTTAGATATCGGGGAAGACGGTTCGATCAGTGAATTCCGTGAAAAGACAGAGGGAGACGGCAGCATGATCAATATTGGGTTTATGGTCTGCCAGCCGGAGTTTATTGATTACATAAAAGGTGACAGTTCGGTACTGGAGCGGGAACCATTGGAACAGGTTGCCCATGAAGGACAGCTTATGGCTTATCGGCATGAAGGATTCTGGCAGTGCATGGATACAGTACGGGAAAAGGAGAGACTGGAGAAGCTTTGGGCATCCGGCAAACCTCCCTGGAAAGTGTGGGCGTGATGGAATTTAATATGGATTTTTATCGGGGAAGGCGAGTCCTTCTGACCGGCCATACCGGGTTTAAAGGGTCTTGGATGAGCAGGATTCTAATAGGGGCGGGGGCTAAGCTTACCGGCTATTCCCGATGCTCGGAAAAAGATTACAGCCTTTTTGAACTTGCGGGTGTGAAGGACAAGATGGTTCATATTGCAGGAGATGTTCGTGATCTGGGGCATCTTAAGCAGGTGTTTGAGGAAACGCAGCCGGAGGTGGTGATCCACATGGCTGCCCAGCCGATCGTGCGGGACAGCTACCGGGATCCAGTCTATACTTATGATACCAATGTGATGGGGACTGTAAACATCCTGGAATGTGTGCGGCAGAATCCCTGCGTAAAGAGTTTTTTGAATGTGACAACGGATAAGGTATATCTTAACCGCGAGTGGTGCTGGGGTTACCGGGAGGATGAGCCTCTTGACGGCTATGATCCATATTCCAATTCCAAGAGCTGTTCGGAACTGGTAACACACAGTTATTATGTCAGCTTTCTTAAGGATCGTGATATGGCCGTGTCTACGGCGCGCGCCGGAAATGTCATTGGAGGCGGTGATTTTGCACACGATCGGATCATACCGGACTGTGTGAGAGCAGCGTTGTCAGGCAGCGTCATGCAGGTACGCAATCCGTACTCTACCAGGCCATATCAGCATGTGCTGGAGCCGGTTATGGCTTATCTTATGATAGCGGCCAGACAGTATGAGGATCATACACTTGCGGGATGGTACAATGTGGGTCCGGATGAGGCGGACTGCGTGAGTACCGGTGAACTGGTTAATATGTTCTGTGACGCCTGGGGCAACGGGCTTATCTGGGAGGATCGTTCTGAGACGGACGCGCCCCATGAAGCGAATTTCCTGAAACTGGACAGCACGAAGATCAAGTCCGTCTATGGCTGGAAGCCTCGGTGGCATATGGATGAGGCTGTCCGGAAGGCGGTCGAATGGACGCGGGTCTGGAGCGGAGGCGGGAATGTCCCGGAAGAGATGGACCGCGAGATTGAGGAATATATCAAAGATTAGGAGAAATCGATTATGATACAGAAGTGGGAGTTTCGCAGGACGGAGATACCCGGTCTGATCGATATCACGCCGTTCAGGGCCGACGATATCCGCGGATGCATTACAAAGGATTATCATCAGGAAACCTTTGAGGAACAGGGGATTGATCATAAGCTTGTGGAAGTCTTTTATACCACGAGCCATAAAGGGGTAGTTCGTGCGCTGCATTTTCAAAGAGTAAAGCAGCAGCCGAAGCTGATCCGCTGCATTCACGGACATGTCTGGGATGTGGTCGTTGATCTGCGAAAAGACAGTCCGACATTTCGAAAATGGAAGTCATTTGACCTGATGGGCGGCGGACGTGAGGAGATACTGATTCCCGCCGGCTGCGCCCACGGTTATCTGGTGCTGCAGGATTCGATTGTAAGTTATAAATGCTCGGAGAAATTCTATGGGGAATACGATGACGGTATTATGTGGAATGATCCGGATATCGGGGTCGAATGGCCGCTTCATCTGATAGGCGGAGTAGACAAAGTGATTCTTGCGGATAAGGATAAGAATCTCCAATCGTTCCGGCAGTTTATGGATTCCTATGGAGGATTCTGAGATGAATATACCGAATTCTTCAGATCGACCAATTTCTCAGGAAGACAAAGAATCTATGCTGCGTGGGAAACGAGCGATATTTCTTTTCTTTGCCGGATACTTATTTTTGATTGTTTTGTTTTACTGGGCGGCGGGATATCAGCTGCATTATCGTGCATCAAGAGGCAATTATGAGATGCCAACGGCAGAAACAGTTACTGTTGAGTTAACTCAAGGCAGCGTGGTGGAACAGACATTTAAGGTCAAGATTCAGAGACTTATGGATGTTTCAGTGCAATGGGGGACTTACTACCGTCCCAATAGTGGAACAGCAACGATGGAACTCTATAATCTTCTCGATGGATCACTAGTGATGAGCCAGAGTTTCCCGGTGGCGGAGATCCCGGAGGGAGGAATTACAACCCTGTCTGCGCCTAGTCCGATAGAAACTGTCTTTGATGTACCTCTTTTGCTTCGGATTACATCGGATTCTCAGCTGGGCAGTGCGGCGACGCCCCTTATGTCTCTTTCTACGCAGACGGATGATTTTTCTCTCAGCATGAACGGACAGCCGGTGGAAGGAACATTGTGTCTGGCGGTATCCGGAGAGGATTATGTTTGGACCGGCCTGCATTACTGGGAGTTTGCCTTTGGTTTGGCGGTCTTTTTAATCTTGGTAGTGTTTATCGTCTGGTATCGGTTTCGGCATGGGAAACGCAGCTATGTGGTGGGTGCGATCATTGCGGTGAAAAAGTATAGATTTCTTATCCGCCAGCTGGTGTCACGAGACTTTAAGACGAAATATAAGCGTTCCGTGCTGGGAATGTTTTGGAGTTTCCTGAATCCATTATTGACAATGGCAGTTCAGTATGTAGTGTTCTCCAATCTTTTCCGTTTTGATATTCCATATTTTCAGGCATATCTGATTATCGGAATTGTGTTTTTTAATTTCTTTACGGAATCTACCAATATGGCGCTCGGATCCATCGTAGGTAATGCGGGACTTATCACGAAAGTGTATATGCCCAAATATATTTATCCGCTTACTCGAGTGATGTCGTCCATGGTGAACATGCTGATATCTCTGATTCCTTTGCTGATGGTGATTCTGATTTCCGGTCTGGTTCCGACAAAGGCTTATCTGCTGGTGCCGTTTGTACTTATTTGTCTGCTGATATTCTGCTTGGGGGTCGGCCTGCTCCTGGCAGCATTCATGGTATTTTTCCGTGACACGCAGTTTCTATGGGGCGTGTTAAGTATGATATGGATGTATTTGAGCGCGATTTTCTATCCGGTCAGTATCCTTCCAAAGAACCTGATATGGATATTGGATGTAAATCCAATCTACAATTTTGTACTATTTGCCCGCACCTGTATGATTGACGGTATTTCCCCGGAACCTGTTCTGTATGTCAGGTGTTTCTTGATGGCAATGGGTTCGCTTGTGATTGGAGCGATTGTGTTCCGTAAGACACAGGACCGTTTTGTACTATATCTGTAAATGCCGGTGTGAAGGGGAATATGGAACGCAGAGATGTTTAATTTCATTGTCTGTATAATATCATTGGTGAGAGGTCTGTATGAGCAAGAAAATGATAGAAGTTTGCGATGTGTCCATGCGGTTCCGTATGAACAGCGACAGGATCATGTCCTTGAAAGAGTTTGTGACCACTGCGGCCAGAGGAAAGTTGAAGTATCAGGAATTCACTTCACTCAACCATGTAACATTTTCGGTAAACAAAGGGGAAACCTTAGGTCTGATCGGTCGTAACGGTGCCGGTAAAAGCACAATTCTTAAAATTATTTCCGGAATTATAAAACCAACGGAAGGCAGTGTGATAACGCGAGGCAATATTGTGCCGATGCTGGAACTTGGCTCAGGTTTTGACTTTGAACTGACGGGGAGAGAGAATATTTTTCTGAATGGCGCAATCTTAGGTTACAGTGAGGAGTTCCTGAAAGAAAAGTATGAAGAGATCGTCAGCTTTTCCGAATTAGGATCATTTATCGATATGCCTATACGCAATTATTCATCCGGGATGCTGGCTAGACTTGCATTCTCTGTGGCCGCCATGGTAAAACCGGAGATTCTGATCGTGGACGAAATACTATCTGTAGGAGATACTGAATTTCAGGAAAAAAGCCGGAAGCGGATGATGGAGATGATGGGAAGCGGGACGACAGTTCTATTTGTATCCCATAATCTCGAACAAATACGGGAGATGTGCAGCCGTGTTATTTGGCTGGAGCAGGGGGAGGTCAGGATGATAGGAAGTGCTGAAAAGGTTTGCAGTGCATATGCACCATAAGTAAATTAAGAATAACCATATCCCGGGAAGGAGTTTAGACTATTGTGCAGGAATGGATAAACGCATTTGGAGAGGAAATCAGGAAAAGAGGAATCCGGCCGGAAGAGGGGTTGGGAACGGAGATTTTCCAATTCATATCATCCCTTACGCCGATCGTTAATGTCGACTTGTTATTGCTCAATGACTGTGGCGAGGTTTTGCTGAGTTGGAGGGATGACGCATATTGTGGCCAGGGGTGGCATATTCCTGGAGGATGTGTGCGCTTGTTGGAAACGCTGGATAAAAGAATTCATCTTACAGCTTTGAATGAATTGGGATTCGATGTGGATTATGATCCGGCACCAATTTTAATCAGTGAAGATATTGCCGGAAGACGAATTACTGAATACCCTAATATGGAGAGGGCACATTTCATTTCTTTGCTTTTTCGATGTTATGCAAAGGATAGTGGAGCGCCGAAGAACCTGGACTATTTAAATGCACCGAGCCAATGGAGATGGTTTCGTGAAATACCGGATAGCTTTTTAGATGTACAATCTTTTTATAAAAGCTATTTGTCAGAAGTGCTGCAAAAGAATTGAAAAAATCACAACAGGAGGTAGCGCCAGGATATGGAACTACAAAAAATACTTTTTCCGAAGCCGGAAATCTGTATGGCTGAAACACTCTATTATCATAGAAACCATAGGTGTGAACTTGACGCGCCTAATTCGATATTGAATTTCCGTAAAGATGGTATAGCCCGATTTGATACATACTTCAATGGTTTTTCCATCGGGAAATGGAAGAAATATACGGTGCTTGGTACCCTTGAGTTGGAAATTGAGCTGAAGGGGGCTTTTATTGTTACTCTATTGAATAATGAGATGATAAACGGTGCTGTGGTAACAAGGGTGATACATGAGGAAACAATCACTTCTGAGAATCGCAAGGACTGGCGGTTCTCCTTTGCTGGATTTAATCAGAAGGGGATACATTCCTTCATCCTTCTTGCCATAGAGGACGGTTCGCAGTTTTTTGGCGGGAGATACTTTACTGACGATGCTTCCCCGGAAGAGTTACCTGACGTTAAGCTGGCGCTCAATATGTGTACGTTCAGGAAGGAGAAGTATATTTATCGCAATGTTGAGCAGATCAGACGGGAACTCATCGACAACGAACAAAGTCCGCTTTACGGGAATCTGTATATCTACATAACCGATAATGCGATGACGCTTGACGAATCAAAGCTGGTTAGTCCAACTGTCCACGTTACGAAGCAGAACGCTTTTGGCAGCGTGGGAGGATTCACACGGGGGCTTATCAATATTCTGGATGACAGTGAGCGTCTGGGTCTCACTCATACGATTATGTTGGATGATGACATCGTCCTTGATCCGGCGGTGCTCTGCCGTACATATGTCCTTTTCCGTATGATGAAAGAGGAGTACCGTGATGCCTGGATAGGCGGCGGGATGTTGGGCCTTGATTCTCCCACGCAGCAGATAGAGAGCGGCGGTGTCATAGAGGGTGGAGATTATCACTCGTTGAAAGCATACTTAATGGTCGAAGATATTTCACAGTTGCTTTTCAGTGAAATTGAAGAAGGAGCAAAAATAAACGCATGGTGGTATTGTGGGATACCACTCATGTTAATTAGCGAGGACGCTTTGCCTTATCCAGTCTATTTTCATTGTGACGACATGGAGTACGCTTGCCGGAAGTGCGAAAAGCTGATTTTGGTTAATGGCATAGGTGTTTGGCATGAGGAGTTTATTTATAAGCCGGAAAACTATTATTATGACAAGCGCAACAGAGAAATTTTATTCTCTCTGCATTTCCCGGAGCTTGCCACAAAACGAAACGCAAAAATGCGACTTATCAAAAATGTGGGAAAGACGCTTCTCTGGTACCGCTATAACGATGCGCATGAGATTATGGATGGTGTGACAGATTATTTAAAAGGTCCGGACTGGTTGGTATCCTTTGACGACCGATCCAAATTCGAGTCGCTGCGGAAAAGTCGAGTTCCTGATGTTCCGGTCTGGGATTTGCCATTTACTTTTGACTACAACAGATATCTGGCCAGCTTTGTGTATCCATCGGAAAAGAAAGTTCACCGGCTTTGGCGGAGGCTTACGCTGAACGGCTGGTTGCTGCCTGCCAAGGTAAATGCTATCATCCCGTCTGGTTTGCCGATTACATACCATCTGTATCGAGCTAAACGAATATTGAATTATGCTGTTAAGACAAACAGTGGTTACATATCGGAGAAAAGCTACCGCAAAGCGTTTTATGTACTGATTCACCTAAGCAAGACATTGTGGATGATTGACAGGCATTATAATGCAGCTCGGGCTGCCTATGTGAAATCTATACCACGTTTGACAAGCAGTGATTTTTGGAGGACACGGTACAGCGAGGAGGAAAATAAATGATTAAAATACAGAGCATTGTTTTCCCTAAATCCGGTATTTGTTATGTGCCAGACATGTGCTACCGCTTGGTATCCGTACCGCAAAAAGAGCATACGCCATACCATTTTGACGCTGCTGGCCAGTGTCTCATCGTTGACCAAGGCGGTATCGTATTTTTTGACACCTACTTTAACGGGTTATCCGTTGGAAAATGGAAAAAATACACATCTGTTACAGGATTTGCTCTATCGCTGGACATACTTGGGAGCTTTTCTGTTTCTTTGCTTCACACGAAATACATCAATGGAGTGACAGTACAGAAGGTACTATCGGCGGAAGTCGTTGAGGCACATGAACGGAAAACTGTGATTTTTCCTTTCCCGGACTGTGAAGCCGTAGGCGCAATCTCCTTCCGAGTCGATTCGCTGGAGGATGGGGGCGTCTTGTTCGGCGGCGGATATTATGCCGAGGCATGGGAGCAGGTACCACGCGACATAGAACTGGCGTTGAATTTCTGTAACTACGAGCGGGAAGAGTATATCTACCGCAACATGGATAACATTCGACGCTATATTCTGGACGATCCTACCTGCGAGTTGCGAGAGCATCTCCAGATATTTGTAGCAGACAACAGCCGGACGGTGGATCCTGCCCGCCTGCCGGAAAACCGTTCCCATGTTTTTCCTCAGGGGGATTTCGGTGGGGCCGGAGGATTCACAAGGGGCTTGATGGAGGTGTTGCGCGACAAGGATCGGTTTGGACTGACACATGCGGTCATGCTGGACGATGATATTCTTTTGGAGCCGGAGAGTCTGGTACGGCTCTTTGCCTTTTTGCGTTTTATGCGGCCAGAACACTGGAAGGCTTTTGTGGGCGGTGCACTTCTGCGCATGGATCATCAATATATTCAAGTCTGTCAGGGTGGCGAATGGGATCAGGATAACTATTATGTTTTCCATAAAGAAGGAGCCGACCTGACCCGGTTGAGGGACGTCCTTCTGAACGAAATCGAAAACGGCGCCAAAATAAACGGATGGTGGTTCCACTGTATCCCGCTTTTAGATATATCGTTGGATGACCTACCATATCCGTTTTTCTTCCACATGGACGATGTGGAGTTTGACCTGCGCAACTGCCGTCAAGTAATTCATATGAATGGAATATGCACGTGGCATGAGCCTTTTGAATATAAACCGGGATCACATTTGTTTTACTACAACAATCGGAATACTCTGATCACACACATGCTCCACTTTCCTGAGTATGATGCAAAAAGGGCAAAAGCATTCTTGACTGAAGCACTTATTCCGCTGGTATTCACATACCGCTATAAAGAGGCTGACTTGGTTATGCGCGGTATAGAAGATGCCATGCGTGGTCCGAACTGGCTGGTCACTCAAGACCCGGAAGCCTTGTTAGAGGATGTGCTGTCCCAAGGCTACAAAAAGCAGGAGCTGGACGCACTGCCCATGCGGCTGGACTATGGAAGATATATGGAAAAATATAATGAAGCGGTCTTCGACCAACCTGTAGAAACAAAACGGCATCGTTTTTGGAGACGTCTCTGTCTGAATGGTTATCTAGGCAAAGCAAAGCGCGATGTTATCGTTTCTATGTATTTTCTCAAGATCCGCTCTGTCTACCGAGCCAAAAGGGTGCTTAACTACGACCCAGTCTCTGAACGGGGATTCGTTACCGAAAAGAGTTACAAAGAACTTTTCAGACTGTTCAAACGATACCTCGGGGTGCGAAGGTTGCTAAGCCGTCGATTCAAAAAGGCAAGGCAGGAGTATCTTGATGCTTTCCCGAGTATGACAAACAGTACATTCTGGTATCAGTATCTGGGTGTGACGCAGGAGAGAGAGGGCGGTGCGGGGGTATGAGTGAACTTCTTACCGAGATCCAGCAGCTGCTCTGGCCAAGACCTGGTATTTGCACCGATGAGGCTATGTATTTTCGGAGAGATCCCGCCAAAACATCATACGCCTATGGAAAGGATGCCATCTTCTTTGAACTGAATGGAACAGTGTTTTTTGACACCTATTTCAACGCTTTTTCTGTTTCCAAATGGACGACCTATGCGGTACCGGCGGAACTTTTCTTGAAAGTTCGTTTTCGCGGCTGCTTTCAGATACGCCTGATTGGATATCAGTATCGAAATGGTGCGGTGATACCGTATACATTGGATGTTTTTGATGTTGCTTCGGAAGATGACGATGAAACAGTATTCCGCTTCGTTCAGCGTCAGGAATGCCTGATTTGCAGCTTTGCTATGATTGCGATGCGGGATAATTCCGTTTTTCTGGGCGGCGCGTATTGCCGAGATGCAGATATGCGTGAGATGTCTGAGGTCGGTCTCGCCTTGAATATATGCACTTATCATAGAGAACGGTTTGTTTTGGAAACACTCAGACGGCTGAATGTGGAACTTATGGATATATCGGATTCGCCGCTAAGGAATCATTTAAGGGTACAAATCACCGATAATGGACAGACGTTGATTTCGAAAGTACAAAAGCTTCCATGGGTCAGTATTGTCTCGCAAAATGGACAGGGAAGTGCGGGTGGGTTTGCGCGTGGACAGATAGAGATTGCCCGGATGGCCGGCAGATATGGTTTAACGCATATGATTTTTATGGATGATGACATATCTCTTGACCCGAGGATACTCATCAGAACGTATTGGTTTTTGCGGTCTTTAAAAAAGGAATATAGAGAGTATATACTCGGAGGAGAACTATTACGACTTAATTTTCCTCAATCGCAGGTCGAAGCAGGTGCGCAGTGGAATTGTGGAATGGTTGTGAGCACAAAGCCTAATCTTGATTTGCGGAGGCTGGATCATATTTTGTTTAATGAGTTGCCGGAACGCGTGGAGTATCAGGGATGGTGGTTCTGCTGTGTACCATTATACAATAATTTACGGATGCCTCTTCCGGTATATTTTCATCGGGATGATGTTGAGTTCGGGTTGAGAAATAGAAATTTTATTTATTTGAATGGCGTATGTGTCTGGCATGATGAATTTGAGAACAAACCTAATCCGGTTAATGTATATTATGATACGCGTAACCGGTTTATTGTTAATTCTATTCACTGTCCCGAATATGACGGCGGGCAAGCTGCCCGGGATTTGACAAAGAATGTTGTGCGAAAAGTCTTGACTCAAAGATATTTGGAAGCGAAGCTGATGCTTCGCGGCGCAGCTGACTTTTGCCGTGGTGCAGATTGGGTAATTGCAAATGATGGTGCGGCTATGTATAGGGAACTTTCAGATTATGCGCCTAAACTGGTACCGCTCGGAGAATGTGGAAAAGGCTTTGATCTGCAGGACTACGAGATGAACTTGTTCCATATACCGATTGTGTCTAAGAAGTTGAAGATAAGATATTGGTTGCTGGGATTCCTTTTACCGGCTCGTTATATTCGCTCCGTGCCGATGTTTTCTCCATCTCCGGATTCCTTTCATAGGGTAAAAAAGACATTCCACTATGATTCATCGTCGGAACGTGTTTTGGTAACGGAAAAGAAGGTGCGCCAGTCACTGATTATGCTGGTGCGGTTGGTAACCGTTGATGTAAAACTAATGAAAAAGTACGCTGGAGTGACTATGCAGTGGAAAGCAGGTTTCGATTATTATACCAGTGAAGAGTTCTGGGAGAAAAAGCTGGATTTGGGAGGAAACTATGAATAGTGCGATCGTAACAGGTTCAAATGGTTTTGTGGGAACAGCCCTTTTGCATGAATTGGTAGATCACCAGGTTAAGGTATATGCCGTTGTGAAAGATGAGAAGGAGCCGATTGATAGTATTCGGGATCTGCCCGGCGTTGAAATAGTTTATTGCGAGATGGACGAACTGGGCAGCCTGCCGGAAAAGATTTCTGGTCAGCCTGAAGTGTTTTACCATCTTGCATGGGCTGGTTCTACAGGGGCCGCTCGTGCGGATTACATGTTGCAGTTTAAGAATGCGGAGTGGATGCTTAACGCTGTAAATGTGGCGAAAGAGTTGGGATGCCGCAGGTATGTGGGTGCCGGGACGCTGGCGGAATTGGATGTGAATGCTTATTCACCTTTGAACGGTTCAACCCCCAACACAGTGAGCTGTTATGGTGTTGCGAAGATAGCAGCGCATCTGATGAGCAAAGCTCAGTGTAATTCTGTGGGTGTAGAGCATTTGTGGGCATATCTTTCTAACACCTATGGCATTGGAAACTATGGTTCAAACTTTGTTAACTTTGCCGCAAAGACCATGCTTACTGGTCAGCCTGCCAACTTCACTTCCGGGGAGCAGCCTTATGATTTCGTGTATGTAAGCGACATTGCTCAGGGGCTTTACTGCATCGGGGATAAGGGGAAGGCTAACTATTCTTATTATATCGGAAGCTCACATCCAACTAAGTTAAAAGAATTTGTACGGATGATCCGGGATGAAATCGACCCGAAGATACATCTTAACTTGGGTGCTGTACCATTTAACGGCGTGCAGCAGCCGATGGAGGTTTTTGATTGCTCAGCGCTTATCGAGGATACAGGGTATCAGCCGCGTGTTGAATTCAGGGAAGGCATCAAAACTACTGTGGCATGGCTGCGCCAACAGATAGATCAGGGGAGATTTTGAATGAAAGCTGGAACTAAAATGGATTATTTGATTGTCGGCTGCGGTCTGACCGGCAGTGTGATAGCCCGACACCTTGCAGAGTTCGGCAAACAGGTTACAATATGGGAGCGCCGAAATCACATTGGCGGAAATATGTACGATTTTGTAGATGGAAATGGTATTCGTGTACATAAGTATGGACCTCATGTATTTCACACTTATAATAAAGAATTAAAAGATTATATGCTTCGTTGGGGCAAATGGATACCATTTCCCATTACATGCAGAGTTGATATGCTTGGTAAAGTAACGCCGTCTCCGTTTAATTATCGAACTATAGATGATTTTTATACGCCGGAGGATGCTATGCATCTGAAGGCGGCGTTGGAACAGGAGTATCCAGGACGAGATAAGGCAACCATTGTTGAACTTCTTGAATGTAAAGTGCCTATTATTAAGCAATATGCGGATTTCTTGTTTGTTCATGATTACTCCTTGTATACAGCAAAACAGTGGGGGATGTCGCCGGAGGATATTGATCCCAGCGTCCTCAAACGAGTGCCGGTGCTTTTTTCTTATAAAGACGGATACTTTGATGATACCTGGCAGATGGTGCCGGAGGAGGGATATACCGCATGGTTCCAAAACCTGCTGAATCATCCGAATATTGAAGTCAAACTTGGTGTGGAAGCCATTACGCATATTACCATTTCTAATGGACAGCTACGGATTGATGGAGAACCGTATGCCGGAACGGTTATATATACCGGTGCTGTAGACGAGCTCTTTGGGAAAAAATATGGGGCATTACCGTACAGAAGCCTGCGATTTGAGTGGCAGACAGAAAAAGGAGATCATGTCCTTGATGCGCCACTGGTGGCATACCCTGAGGCAGAAGGATATACGCGGATTACAGAGTATAGCCATTTCCCGCAGATGGAGCGACATGATAAAACCAGTTTGGCGTATGAGTATCCGTTGCCGTACAAAGAAGGTGTTGAAGCCGAGCCATATTATCCGATACTTACGCAGGAGAGCATGGAACTGCATGAACGATATATGAAAGAATTGGATAATATTCCAAATCTTATATGCTGCGGAAGGCTGGCTGATTTTAAGTATTATAATATGGATCAGGCATTAGAGGGAACGTTGAGATGTATTAATGACAAACTAAAAGTCAGTACTATCAGATAGCGGGGAGTTGCATCAATGGAGAAATGTCATATTACGGGTAGAATTTATTTGTGGGGTCAAGCCTGGTGCAGTTTGGTATTAGCCTAATGGTTGATTGTATATTGATAAAAAAACGGAATGAACAATAGCGCGCAGCTGGCGGGGTTAGCTATGGTATTGTAAATAACGAGAAACGGAGATAGAGAGAAGCGAAAGGAATGGATATAATTATGGAAAATGAATTCAAAGATTTCTTCGAGGGACTGAGCGAGGAGGAGGCTCATGACCGGATCTTGGAGATAGTGGGGGAATATTGCGATATCTACCATAATCAGGATACCGGAAGACCATATGAGGAAGGCAGTCGGATTCCTTACGCTGGACGGGTTTATGACCGGGAAGAAATGATGAATCTTGTGGACAGCACCATGGGGCTGACTTTGACCATGGGGCAGTATACAGATGAATTCGAGAAAGGCCTTGGCGAGTTTATCGGCGTACCATATGTCAGTGTGACCAATTCCGGTTCGTCAGCCAATCTCCTGTCATTTATGGCGCTCACTACATATCAGCTCGGGGACAGGGCCATAAAACGCGGAGATGAGATCATTACCGTGGCGGCCGGATTCCCGACGACGATCACGCCGATTCTGAATTTCGGTGCGGTTCCGGCCTTCGTAGACGTCAAGATCCCCGAATATAATATCGATGAAACGAAACTGGAAGAGGCGGTTTCGGAGAAAACAAAGGCTGTGATGCTGGCCCATACGCTCGGGAATCCATTTAACGTGAAGGCGGTCAGGGATTTTTGCAGAAAATACAATCTGTGGCTGATTGAAGATAATTGCGACGCTTTAGGTAGCAGGTATTTTATTGACGGGGAGTGGCGCAAGACAGGATCTCTGGGAGATATTGGGACATCGTCATTCTATCCGGCCCATCATATTACGATGGGGGAAGGCGGGGCTGCCTATACGGCGGATCCGCAGCTGCATAAGCTGCTCCTGAGCCTGCGGGATTGGGGGAGGGACTGTGTCTGCCGGTCCGGGCAGGATAACCGCTGCGGCAGACGGTTTGACGGTCAGTATGGTGCGCTTCCCCATGGATATGACCACAAATATGTATATTCTACATTCGGATATAATTTCCGGATAACGGAGATGCAGGCTGCGATCGGCTGCGCTCAGCTGAAGAAGCTGCCGGGATTTGTTGAAAAGAGAAAAGAAAACTGGAGATTCCTGCGGGAGAATCTGGCCGATCTGTCCGACAGGATCATTCTTCCGGAGGCGGAGAAGGATTCGGACCCAAGCTGGTTCGGCTTCTGCATGACACTGGCGGAGGGAATTGACCGGGGGCGGGTCATTCGGTATATCGAAGAACACGGGGTTCAGACCCGGATGCTTTTTGCCAGTAACCTGATCAGGCATCCGTGCTTTGACGGTATCCGGGATGACGGAAAGTCTTACCGCGTTGTGGGCGAACTGACCAATACGGATATGATCGTGGAGCGGACGTTCTGGGTGGGCGTTTATCCGGGAATGACGGAGGACAGATTGAGTTATATGGCGAGGATCATTCGGGAGGCGGTTATGCGGTAGAAGAATATCTGGGCGGAGAGAATCAAAAGGGACAGATATCAGGATAATCAGGAAGAAAAAGCAACATCGTGCATATTTTGTTATCTGAATGGCTAAATTATAAAAAGAAATAAAAAACTCCAAATTGTGAAATAAATTGACAAAAAAGGAGGAATGCGGTATAAATAAATCATATTTGGAGGATAATGGAATGAGCGTTAATCGAGAGTTCAGATGCAGACTGCAGAAGGTTACAGTTGATAATCTAAAGAATGTAGGGCTCTTCTCTAAAAGTTGGTGACAGACATTGAGAAAACCACGCAAAATCAATGGTTTGGAGGGATCTGATATCG
>CANQTL010000047.1 GCA_947626775.1 uncultured Lachnospiraceae bacterium
TTCATGCTATTTTTATGCCAGTTATTATTGAATTTTCAAGGTACATAAGCACTTATTCAAGTGCGAAGTTTGAGTAACTTATCTTTCCTCTGCCATGCATTTCTGACAGTATTCTTTCAATTCCAACAATTCTGTTGTAATAATCTCCCATACAACAGACGGCTCAATAGTTCCGTAGGCATGGGCAATGATGTTCCGAAAACCTCGAATTTGTTTCCAAGGAATCGCCGTATGACCATCCCGGAAATCATCTGACAAAGAATTAGATAACTCTCCAATCTGTAAAAGACACATACAGCAGGCATTCCGAAAAGTATTATTTGTACAAAAAATGTGATAATCTGCGCCAAATAAAGCGACCGTTTCCTCAATCTGCTCACAATATTTAACGATATGAGATAAAATATTTTTATCCCTGTTTCCGTTCATACAGCAAAATCTCCTCGTTTTTAATGGTATCTAAAAAAGTAATATCCAAACTGCCTGTAGTGAGCAGATCAACTTTCTTATCCAAAGCTGTTTCCAAATCCATAAGCAGTCCGCCGAGCGCCCAACCTTTGATATGTCCGCGGTCAATACGCAGATCTATATCGCTGTCGGCAGTAGCTTCTCCCCTTGCATAAGAACCAAAAAGGAAAATCCGCTCCGCCCCATACTGTGACGCGAGATCAGAAACTTTTTGCCGTATATCATGAAGATCAAGAATCGTTTCCATTGCCAATCCTCTTTTCACATTTTTATCCTTGTGGCACATCAAATCATTGTAAATTACGGTTGCTGTATGATGCTGAATTCTTCGTTTTCAAATTTTATTTACCAGCCTTTTTACGGTTCCAACATCTTCCTCAAATTCCTGATCTGACATATCCAGATACGGAATCCCCAGTGCTCCATAAATCTGTATCAACTCCATCTTACTCAATCCGAGAAGCTCCGCCGCTTTTCCATGTGATATGGCATCATTGGCTATACTCGGATAAAGCAGAATCGCATTCCTGACTTTCTCAGTTGTTTCATCTAACGCATACTGCCGGATCGTTTCTGGTATTTTTATTTCTACATTTGTCATTATCATACAATCACATCCTCAGTTACTTCTAAATTTACTATAAATACAGTATACCTTTTTCCACGTTCATTCACAACCGAATTTTTCGTCCATATCCCACCCACATTTAAAGAAGGGGAACAAGCAAAGCTTATACAAGCAGCAGACTTCGCCTAGCCGGAGGCATAATAATTACTTTATAAGCCATACTTCATCTCGATTTCATCAATAACCGCATCAAGGTCTTCTCTTTCACCGTTCTCATAACACTTCCGTGATTCTGCAAGTTCTTCGAGGATTTCGCCACGGCCGAGGGGCCTATACGGGTTATTTTCGCAAAAATTAACCAGAAGATATTTTTGAATCTCTTTCTGGTTTTCTTCAGGAATTGTTGATAATAATGCTATATTTGCCTCAAGTGTACTCACGCGAGCACCTCCTGTCCGCTATTATAGTATAATAAACCTCTCATTTAGCATCCCAGTTTTAATTGTTTCTTTCGGTCATAAGACGGCTCTTATATTACGCATACATCAGGCGGCCTTTGGGTTGTGGGATTTTTCTCCCAGTTTCCCGCGCAGTTTCCACCCATTCTGATATAACGATTTCTGCATTTTTCACTGCCTGTTCCGCTGTTTCTCCGTCTGCGATGCATCCAGAGAGTTCCGGAACCTCAACAATAAACTTCCCATCATTCTCAGACCAATATATAATCCGTTCATACTTATACATCTTTGCACCTTTATATGATTATCTCTCTATCAAGCTTACAAATTTATTTTGACTTAAAAGTCATTTGCAGATCTTTCAAAATTTTGTCCGCTTCAATGTTATCATAGTTACATTCTTTTTCATCACAACTTTTTAATGTATCAGTATTATTGAAATCCCAAAATATTTCATTCGTGAAATGGTGTGACACAATTCTGCTATTTTGAAATTTGATATTATTTTTATGAGAATTAAAAATAGTATAATTTGTTTTTCCGGTATAAAAACTTCTGTACGCCAGACCATCAATACCCGTTTTCCTTAAATGGTCTGCGACTATTTGAGTAAAGCGATATATGGTAGTTTCAGGTTTGGAAAAACTAGACATCAATAAACCGAAAAATCTACCAAAACTCATATCATATTGTTCGCTCAGTTCATGTTCAAAAGCAACATTTTTAGAAAAATCGATTATATGTAAATCTTTGCAAATGATAAATTCTGCAAGAGAAATTAATGAACGCAACGAAGATTTTATTTCTGTACATGCAGTTACAGGATCGCTGGCTGCATAAAAGTATGAAACACCCGCAATATTATTCCTGCCTTGAGGCGTTATCCCAATGGGTGCCTCTACAGAATTTTCTGAATTATATCCATTCGTTGTATAGTGGTTATTCTCAACGGAAATAGATAATCCTGTGTCTTGGCGATTGTAATCTTCAATTGATATTTCACGAGCACGATATAGTATTGTGTTTGTTGAAAGTGTTTCTCTAAACTGCGAATCAGGCTCTAGCACAATGGTGTCTAGTAAGCGAAATATCTCATTGTTTTGTGTAAAAACAGCATTGTCTAAACTGTTAATGATATCGTTAAATTTTTTGTGAGCATTAAAACTTAATCTAAAATCTTCCAAATATTGAAAGAAAGCCTCTGCATCTGCCTGGTTTTGAGTAGTGTCCATGAATTTTATATTTCCTTTCTTTGAATTAGATGGTTTCCCATAAAACAATCCCCTCCCTGCGGATATTCTGATAAAACGGCAAAACCTTTTCCCATTTCATCATATTGCTTTCCTGTATATCTACAATGGAAAATACCCTTTCATATCGGAAATCCATATCAGCAGCCCAACTGACGAACCGTTTTTTTGTATCTTTATCCATCTGATCTTTCACAATGATCGCAATATCAATATCTCTCTCGTCTGTTTCTTCATTCCTTGCCACCGATCCATATAGAATAATCATAGTTATATTGTTCTTGAAAATATCGGTTAATCCCCGAATCAACTCTTCTTTTATGTCCTCTGCCAACATTTCCAAATTCCTTTTGCAGTAACTTCCTTTGATATTCATATTGGTATATACAATTATATCTCTAATCATATTGTTTCACAACAAAAAAGGGAGTTGGAAACATTCCCGTTTCCTCAACTCCCTCATGTTTCATCTTTCCGCTATGTTGTGTCTCCGGATTGCAGCCATTCCATAGTGACACGATGTGCCGCAAATATTTATCGTCCAATCTGCCTCCGACCAGTGCCAGCTTCAGATCCGCCAATATCATCGCTTTAAACTTTTTCTGCTCGTCCGTCATACAAGATTACCCCGTCTCTTTCAATCTGATCCCACAGCATTGTTGCCTTCATATTTTGAAGATCGCGTTTTCCGCCAAACGACAATATATCATAGTCAACCTTCCCATCATACAGATCAAAAAGCCTTAAACGAAATTCTCTGTATGCTTTATTCTTTTCCAACCTTCCTGATGTCATGGTAAGGTCAAGCGGTTCTACATAAAGATCGATATCGGAGGTTTCGGTATTTTCACTTCTGGCGACAGATCCAAACAAAATCACAAGGCCGAGAATATCTGCATATTCGGCACATATTTCGCCGATCCTTTCTATGCAGTTTTGCCTGTCGATTTTCATCCCATCACCTTCTCTCGATATATTTAATACAATTATAACCTTTTTTTGTTTTGCTTTCAACTGTGGCGGGCGTACTTCTCTACTTCACCACCCACACCACCTTCCCCTCAAACCGTTCTATTTTGTTACGACCGTATGTACCGTACTCTTACTAATCCCAAACTCCTTCGCCGTCTGCCTCACCGTGGCATTATTCTCAATAATATAGTTGGCAATCTGGATTGCGCGCTCCTCAATATACTCTTTCAAAGGAAAACCCCTCGGAACACTTTTTTACATTCTATGAAGCGTTTCGAGGGGTTATGCATCCTGCATGAAACTGATTTTATAGCACAATCTTTTAATTCAACCGGCTGCGCAATTTCCGCTTTTGCAAAGTCCGTTCCGCCATGCTCCTACTTTTCTTTCGGTTTTCTTTTTTTGACTGTCTGACGGCTTTTTCCTTCTTCCTCCTGGCGCGAGACAGCTTTCAGATAGCTGAGATACCTGACCAGTTCTTTTCTGCTCTCAGTCCTCAGCTTCTGGATGTCATACATGACATCCCTGAGTGTGATATTGCCCAGGTATGGACGCCCCAGATCTATGTTTCCCGGATAGTATATCTCTACGCCCAGCAGATAATCCGTGCTGATTCTATAATATTTTGCCAGCGACCGAACCACCCACACAGGTATGACGCGCCGCCCTCTCTCATAATTGGAGTATATCTGTTGTGATATATGCAGATACGCAGCGACCTCTTTCTGTCTCAGATCGTGATCTTCCCGCAGATCCCTGATCAGTTCCCGCAGTTCTTTCATACAGCTTATCTCCTTGTGCTTTTGTTGATTCTTTTATTATTCCACAACGATAAGTTGTATTTCTGCTTTTGTTTAAATAATTGATATTTTTATTATTTTACAATCTTCTGTTGTATATATGCTGTCCTTTTTCCAGGCGTCCTATTCAATGTCGGCTCTGATACATTCGGTTTCCGGCAACCTTTTATTTCAGTATCCTCTCGATCTGCGTCCGGTCGGCGTTCGGCAGTATCTTATGAAACTGCCTCAGCACCCGCGCATAGGATTCCTGGGGCGTCCTCGTATAAACCTGGTCCGAAAACTTTTTCCCCAGGAATTTCTCCGGCGTAGAATACTCCGCAATTCCCCAGCCGTACGGATTCCCGTATCTGTCTATTTCATACTGGAAATCGCTTATCACGACATAACATTGCCGCTGCAGCCGCGTGATCAGGCCGTCAAATCCTCTGCGGCCTTTTTTCCCATAACCGCCGATCTGTTTGAGTGTCCTGGACCGGACAGGAGCGTTCGCCTCCAGCAATTCGTACAGTTCCTTGTCATAAAATGACGCGAGACCATCATCATATCTCGCGTCGAAATCATATCCGTCTCTTCGATAATTCGCAAAATCGCCGAACCACTCCGGGCTCACATACATCGCCTTATTGCGCAGGAATTTTCCATAAGCGCATTTCATTTCCCGGATGACCGGTCCTTTCCATTCCCATGCCTCCCAGGTTCCTTCGCTTCCGCCATACCAGCACGCGGGCGCAATGTGTTCTTCTATGGAAAATCCCCTGATCTCATTTTCAAAAAACGGAACAAATCCGACTTCCTCTATCAGTTCCATGAGTTCCTGCATCGAACTGATCACAAACGCATCCGAAAACGTCATATCTCTCTCCAAATTCTACCGCACGACCTGATTGCGTCCGTTATTCTTGCCGTAATACAGTTTTTCGTCCGCATTGCCGATAATGCTGTCGAGTCGGTCGCCGCTGCCTTCCACCACGCCGAAGGTCATCGTGACTTTTACCTTTTCACCCTGAAAAGCGATCGTTCTGCTGCGGATCACGTTCAGCAGATCTTCCAGGCTGTCGGCGGCCATTTCGAGGCGGTAACTTTCAAATACCAGCAGAAATTCCTCGCCGCCCCAGCGGGCCGCAAATCCTCTGCCTTTCATCAGCTCCCTCATGCGTGCGGACACATCCATCAGCACCGCATCCCCGCACTCGTGCCCGTACGTGTCGTTCACCTTCTTAAAAAAGTCGATGTCTCCGATGGCCACGCTGAAGGGAACGCCGGTTTCTATACTCTTGTTCTGAACCAGCTCCAGCTTGCGCTGAACATACCGACGGTTGTACAGGCCGGTAAGCTGGTCCAGCTCTATCAGATCTCTCAGGGAACGCTGCATACGGACGACATATCTCCCCATGTCGCCCAGCTCGTCCTCTCGCTGCTGAACTTCCTGCTCCAGTTCCGCAGTCAAGTCTCCGTTGGCGGTTTTCTTCAGGAGGCTCTCAATTTTGATCAGGGCAAGCAAAAAGCGGTTGGAGAACACGGTGACGATCAGAATCATGACGGTTGCCACCGCAAGCGCGCCTCCGATGATCGGCAGGATGGACCGCCATACCAGCCTTTCCACCTCCTTGGACGGCTTGGCCACAAACAGCATGCCGACGCTGCTCCCGTCCGAATTGATCAGCGGCGCATAATAGGCAAAATAGTTCTGTCCCCCCTATCGGCACCTTCTGATAAAATTTCCCGACCTTGCCCTCCAGCACCTCTTTTGTGATGGAATTGCTCACCGTGGTACCCGTAAGCCGATTCTGGTTCTCATCCATAAGCGTGGTTATCACGCGCACACTCTGATAGGAGATGGTAATATCCGCCCCTGTATTTTCTTTGATCTTGTCTATTACGGAATAGTCTTCGTTGATCTGGTGGTCGCCCTTAAACAGATATAATTCCCCCGCCTCTTCCGTCACGGTATAATCGCCCGGATATATCATGTCATAGGCGGCGGACACGGCGCCGTTGAGATCTCTGAGACTGGTTTCCACCTCTCTGCGCATGGTGCGCGCAAAACTCCCGGCGGCAAAAACAGTCACAATCAACGTCAACAGTAAAATAGGTAAGATACTCAGCTTCAGGAAGGTCATCCTGAGGCCGCCGCCCCTGCTCCGCTTTTCCATGATATCCCCTTTCACACAACGATTAGAATTATATTATGTCATAATTCGGGGGATTGTGCAAGCACAGGGGGCGTCATGCCGCGGCAGACCCGGGCGCATTGTACCGCGCCATACCTTCCACACGGCGCGAATCCGTCTATTTTCGATACGCATTATATATCGCCGGCACGAGCGCCGCCGTCAGCACACCGTACAGGACGAACAGAACCGGCGCTGCGCCCACGACTTTTCCGCCGGACTCGTACAGATTAAAGTAAGCAAGCGTCTCATGCATCTGTAAGAGCAGATCCGGCCACAATCCCATGATCTCGCCCACGATCCTGCTGTCCGCCTGTCCCAGAAAGGAACGCAGAAAGATGATCACAAACGGAACCAGCACCGCGACGACCGCCGACCTGCCTCTGGCGGACAGGAACATGACCAGACCCGATATGAAAAGGCAGCCCACATAACCGCCGAACACTTCCATTGCATACTCCTGACCGATGGTGATATGATAAAAACACTTCCAGCCATAACTGGTCGCCTGCACCGGGCAGGCCATGCCGTCCGCGCCGTACCATGTCAGCACAAAAGCGGAGTACAGTAAAACCATAATCCAGTAGATTCCGGTGACGATCGTAAATCCCGCCCACCCTTTGGCCGCCACAGCCTTATCCCTTCCATAGCGCGCCGCAAAAAAGACGGCGTCCGTCCGCAGCTGATACTCCCCGGCAAAAATACCGGAGACAAGATAGCCCAAGACCATGACCGTAATCATGGCAATCCACGGATACCAGTCAAACAGCCGCAGCCAGCCGTCTGTGTAGTCATAATAAAACGGCGTCGCAAGCGTCTCATACTGTCTGATCAGGTAGGCTTTCTCCGCGTCGGAATAGCGATAGTATGCGCCGCCCTGCTCATCGGCCAGCCACTCTTTTAAAAGGCTCACTCGATTGGGATAAAAATTCTTCGCGTCGTCCGGCGTCAGGGACTGCGCCCGATAGTAATCGTTGGTCTGGAAGTCAACGGCAAAGGCATCGTTTAAAAGCTTACGGATGCCGTAAGTGGCCTGTCCCCAGCCGAAAGCGATATTGTTCTCCCGTACATCCTGCGACTGCGCCTGCGGCGTGGCCGCGATGGCGGTGATCTTCTCGATGGCGAGCCGCAGTTTCTCCTCGTCCAGCGCGCCGCTCCACTCTTTCTGCAGCGCCCGCAGCTTACGCACCGCCGTAAAGCCGTATTCATTGTCGCCGTTCTCATTGACATAGTAGGTATCCGCGGCCATCCAGCATCCGATCACAAGAGTGAGCGCCAGCAGCAGAAGCGCCGCTTTGCCGCCTGTCCGCGCGAACACTTTCTTGATCTCATAGCAAAACATCTTCTTCACCCGCCTTTTCTCCGAAATAATACAGGAACACGTCCTCCAGCGTCGGGATATCCGCCGTAGCGTCCGGCGTGGGCGCTTCGTCGGATACAATGCGCAGCTGCGCGCTTCCCCTCAGATTCCTGACATTAGCGACTTTATAGTCCCGCAGATACGCGCCGATGCGGTTCGGCGCTGCCGTGCAGTTCCATACCGTCTCAGGCATGGCCGCAGTCAGTTCTTCCGGCGTACCGGACAGCACGATGCGCCCGTCCTTCATCAGCATGATTTCGCCGGCGATATACTCCACATCCGAGACGATATGGGTGGACAGGAGCACGATCCTGTCCTGCGCCAGTTCGCTCAGAAGATTTCGGAAACGGATGCGCTCTTTCGGGTCGAGCCCTGCCGTCGGCTCGTCGAGAATCAGGATGCGCGGATCGTTCAGCATCGCCTGTGCGATTCCCGCGCGGCGCTTCATGCCGCCCGACAGTTTCTTCATCTTCTTATGCCGTACCTGTGAAAGACCGACCTGTTCCAGCAGCACGTCTGTCCTCCGCTTCGCCGTCACCGGGCGAAGTCCTTTGATGGAAGAGATATAGTACAGGTAATCCTGCACGGTAAAGTCAGGATAACAGCCGAACTCCTGCGGCAGATAGCCCAGGAGTTTCCGGTACTCCCCTCCCAGCGAGAAGATATCCTGTCCGTCCCATGTGACCTCTCCGGCGGTTGGCTTAATGAGCGTGCACAGAATGCGCATGAGCGTGGTTTTCCCGGCGCCATTGACCCCCAGCAGCCCGTACACGCCGTTTCCCAGCGTCCCGGAAACATGATCCACCGCGTTCACGTCCCGAAATGATTTGGTAACTTCCGTCAGTCGCAGTTCCACAATATCTCCTCCTCCCATAACCGTCCGCACTGTCTCTGACTTCTGCAGATCCCCCAGATCAGGTACAGTGCGGAGAGCGCCGACAGCAGATACCACATCGGCCCGGACACGGCGCCGTACACCCGCTCATCCGTCACAAGCAAAAGCCATGCGCCCGCCCAGAACATGCAGAGCAGCACCGCTGACAGTTCCGACGCAAAGCGTCTGCTGTAAAGCGTCTGAAAACAGATGCCGCAGGTCACATTGAAGGGCAGGAAAAACTGAATTGCAAATTCCCGCACCGACAGCCCTGCCATACATACCGCCGCCGCGCCGAACACGCTAAGCAGTATCAGATCGGCCATGGCAAAGAGCGTCAGTCTCGCCGCACAGATCTGCCGCAGGGAATAGTAAGCCGTACCCTCTGTCTCCGCCGTGCCCACCCTGTAACTTTGGCCAAGCTCCGGCATAATCAGCACCGCGAACAACGGCGCGGCCACTCCCATACTGCGTCTGACCGTGTATCCGGTATCCGCCCACAGCAGCGCAAGCCACAGGCCTAACAGTACCGCCCCCTGCAGAACCCACCAGCGCTTACGGATATATCTGCTCTGCAAATACAGAAATTCCGCTCCCGACAGTCTTCCCTTCTCCTCGCAGATGCAAAGCGCCCGCCATGACGCCCGCACCGCCGCCTGGACGGAAGTCTCGCCCACACTCTCTTCGACAGCCGTTCCACCCAGCAAAACCGCCTGCAGCTTCCGGTCCGCCCGTTTCATTTTTGCCCTCATTGCTCTTTGCCCTCCTCTCCGAGATATGCCTTCAGCAACTCCCTGGCTCGTCTGACCCTGTACTTCACCAGCGGCAGCCCGATACCCAAAATTTTTGCAATCTCTTTCTGGGTCAGCTCCTGGCAGAAAAACAGCACGGCGGTCTCTCTGATCTCAGGCGGCAGACCGTCAAGCGCCGCCTGTATGTCAATCCGGCCCTCGACATCCTCCGCAGCACAGCCCTCGCTCTCCGGAAGCGGCTCCATGACGTCCGCTCCCTTACCGGCGTAATAATCCCGGCAGAGATTTGCCGCGATCACATACAGATAATTGGCCGCCTTCCCGCAATGCCTGTAACGGTCGAAATGCCGAAAGAACCGCTCGAACGTCTCCTGCGCGATATCTTCCGCGTGACCGCGGTCCCGGATGTGCAGTCTGCAGTACCGCAGCACCAGCGGATAGTATTTTCGCACGAACGCGTCGACGGCGCGCTCATCCCCGCTTTTCATTTTCTGTATCAGCCGAAGATCTGAATCCATCTGTTTTCCATGCCCCGCATACCCGCCTGATCTGCCCCTGGCGTCTCTCCTATATGCCTCGTATACCTGATATAACGTCCGCTTTCCCGAAAAGGATAGTCTTACGCGCAACAAGATGAAACACGGCGCGAGAAACTTCCCGCGCCGTGTCTCTGCCTGTCTACACGATCCTCCTGACCGTGATGATACTTCGGTAGGTCGCAGACGTGATCTTGATGCCGGTACGCTCTGTGCTGGCATGAACGATCTGCCCGTTTCCTATATAGATTCCCACATGCCCGCCGTAATAGATAATATCCCCCGGCTGCGCTTCGGAGTAGGACACCTCCCGCCCCGCGCCTGCCTGAGAGTAAGAACTTCTCGGCAGCGAGTAGCCGAAAGCCTGATAGACGGCCATCACAAATCCCGAGCAGTCCGCTCCCTCCGTCAGACTGGTGCCGCCTGCACGGTACGGATAACCGATATACTTGCACGCAAAGTCGGCGATCTGCTGTCCCTTGCCGCCGCCGGAAGACGAGGACTTGGGCGTTTCCGTTTCCCTCTCCTCCGCGTCCGAACCGCTGTCTGAATCCTCTTTGTCACTCTGCGAAGCCAGCAGTTCCTCCTGCCGTTTTCTCTCCTCTTCCTCCCTGCGCTTTCTCTCTTCCTCTTCCTTCCGCTTGCGCTCCTCCTCTTCCAGCTTCTTAATCTGCGCCGTCTCCTGCTTGATCCTGGCCGTATAGGCGGCCGCCTCCTGTTTTGCCTTGGAGAGCATGACGCCATAATTCTCATACTCCGCCTTTTTCTGTGCGAGGACTTCTTCCACGTAGGTCTGTTCCTCTTCCAGCTCCGTCTTGGAAGTCTCCAGCTCCGACTTTTCTTCCTCCAGCGCATCCTGCAGCTGCGCTACCTGCTGCACGGTGGCCTTGTACTCCTCCAGAAGCCCTCTGTCGTACTCATAGAGTTCCTCCACATAATTGGCCTTGTTCATCATGTCTCCCATGCCGGAAGAACCGAAAAACATCTCCAGATAGGAAGCGTCCCCCCGCTCATACATGAATCGGATACGGATCTTCATGGACTCATACTGTTCCTCCTGCACCGCCACCGCCGCGTCGTAGTCCTGCTGCGTCTGCGCAATATCGGCCTTCTTGTCCTCGATCGCGTCCTCGATGAGGTTGATATCGGTCAAAAGCGACACCATCTCCGCGTCCAGATCGCTGATCTCCTCCTCGACGGCGTCCTGCTCGTCCTCATAGCCGGAAATCTTCTTATTGACGCTGTTGAGCTGCGACTGACTCTGTTTTACATCTTTCTGCAGATCGGAAATAGTGGTAGCCGATACCGGATCTACCACTGAGAGAAAACATAGAAATGAGATTGCAGCGCAGATCGCCCGCGCATATTTTCTCCTCATCTTCCGTACCTCTTTTCCAACCGGTCAGAGCTCGCAGTTGTTGACCGTCCGCGGGAAGGGAACCACGTCCCTGATATTGCCCATACCCGTCAGATACATGACGCATCGTTCAAATCCAAGCCCGAACCCCGCATGGCGCACCGAACCGTAACGTCTCAAGTCGAGATAAAACTGATAGTCTTTCCTGTCAAGTCCCATCTCGTCCATTCTCTTCTCCAGCGTCGTCAGATCGTCCTCTCGCTGGCTGCCGCCGATGATCTCGCCGATCCCCGGCACGAGGCAGTCCATGGCCGCCACCGTTCTGCCGTCCTCGTTCAGCTTCATATAGAAAGCCTTGATCTCCTTGGGATAATCGGTCACGAACACGGGCCGCTTAAACTCCTTCTCCGTCAGATATCTCTCGTGTTCTGTCTGCAGATCACAGCCCCAGGACGCCTTATACTCAAACTCATCGTTGTGCTTCTCCAGAATTGCAATCGCATCCGTATAGGTCACATGGGCGAAGTCGGAATGCAGCACATGATTCAGGCGCTCGATCAGCCCCTTGTCCACAAACTGATTAAAAAAGTTCATCTCCTCCGGCGCGTTGTCCAGTACATAGCGGATCACATGCTTGAGCATCGCCTCTGCCAGCATCATATCGTCCGTCAGATCGGCGAACGCAATCTCCGGCTCAATCATCCAGAACTCCGCCGCATGTCTTGTGGTATTGGAATTCTCCGCGCGGAACGTGGGGCCGAACGTATACACGTTCTTAAAGGCAAACGCATAGGTCTCCACATTCAGCTGACCGCTGACCGTCAGATTGGTGGGCTTGCCGAAGAAATCCCGGCTGTAATCCACCTGTCCGTCCGCCGTTACCGGCAGATTGTTCAGATCAAGCGTCGTCACTTGGAACATCTCGCCTGCGCCCTCACAGTCGCTGCCTGTGATGATGGGCGTGTGCACATACACAAACCCTCTCTCCTGGAAAAACGTATGGATCGCATAGGCGATCAGGGAACGCACCCGAAAGACTGCCTGAAACGTGTTCGTCCGCGGACGAAGATGGGAGATCGTCCGCAGATACTCGAAACTGTGCCGCTTCTTCTGCAGGGGGTAATCCGCCGTGGATTCTCCCTCGATCAGAATCTGTTCCGCCTGCATCTCAAACGCCTGCTTCGCCTGAGGCGTAGCTACAATTCTGCCCCGCGCCACAACAGCGGAACCCACATTCAGCCTGGAGACCGCCTCGAAATTTTCCAGCGAATCATCGTATACCACCTGCAGCGGCTCGAAAAACGTGCCGTCGTTTACCACGATAAACCCGAATGTTTTGGAATCGCGAATACTTCTCACCCAGCCGCCGACCGTCACTTCCCTGTCGATATAATCTGCGGTGCTGCGGTAAAGCTCTCTCACATCCGTCAAATTCATACTGCCCATATCTGTTACTCCTTCTTCATCCCCTAGTCTGCGATCGTTCTCCTCAATCTACAACCGCGGTCGTGGCCGTAACCGTGTTGTTCGCCTTCAGGAATTCCATGACATTGTCCCTCATGGTCTGCTCCTTCAGCATCTCCTCATCGACGCTCTCCAGATATGCTTCCTCGGATTCATAACCGTATTCTTCCACCCTGCTGTCAATCTCCTCCTGAATCTGTTCATCCGTAGGATTGAGTCCCTCGATGTCGGCGATGGTCTGATACATGAGATACTGCTGCGCGCCCGTCAGCGCATTGGACTGGAACTGCTCCTTGTATGCCGCCTGGTCCATACCATAGTAATTCAGCATATAGTCGTCCAGCGTCATGCCCTGCACCTGCGCCTGCGCGGTCTGCACGTCCGTGATGTTCTGCACGAAGCGCTCCACCATCTCCGCAGGCGGCTCTTTAAAGGTGCAGTTCGCCATGACCCTGTTGGTCAGACTGGTCTCCACCGCCGTCTCGAACCGCAGTTCCTCCTGCTCCTGAAAACGCTCCTGCAGATAGGTCTTCAGATCCTGTACCGTCGCGCAGTTCTCAATGCCCATCGCTTCCCCCGCCGTCACCGCAAACTCGTCGTCCAGTTCCGGAACTTTCTGAACGCCGATGCTGTTCACCGTCACCTCGAACACCACGGGCTTGCCAGCCAGATCGGGATCGTTGGGATAAGGATCGGGAAAAGTCAGGTTCAGCGACAAGGTGTCCCCCGCATTCGCACCGATCAGCCCATCCTCGAAACCGTCGATAAACCTGTGCGAGCCGATCGTCAGGTTCTGACCGCTGGCGGTGCCGCCGTCGAACTGTTCCCCGTCGAGATAACCCGCGTAGTCAATGTTCACCGTGTCGCCCTCTTCCACAGAGCGGCCGGTCACCTCTTCCACCGTGGCGAAGCTCGGCAGAAGATAGGACTCGATATAGTCGTTCACGATCGTGTCGTTGATCTCCGTCTTCTCCTCATTCACCTCAAGACCGGTGTAATCCCCCAGCGTCACATAGTCGGACGCCTTGACGTCTTTGAGATACTCCCTGCTGCCGCAGGCGCACAGAAGCGCCGAAGCCGCCAGGATCACAGCCAGCGCTGCCTCTCTTGCGGCGTTCCCTTTTTCTTTCTTCCATTTTCTCATAATCTTCTCCATCTCTTTCTGTTCTTCTTTCTATCATGCCGAAAGCAATCAAATCCCGCCCTCATAGTCGTCCGCGGTGTCTGTGCCCGCGGACATGCCCATACTGAATTATCATATCACAAACGCTTCTTTGTTTAAAGTATTTCTTGCTTAAAGCAGGAATCAATGTTAAAATACTTCTTACATGCTACAGGTTTGCGGAGGTGATTCCATGAGTACGGTAACGATTGTTTTGTTGGTGATCCTGGCGGTTCTGATCCTTGCCGTGGTGGCGCTGTATTTTCTCGGAAAGAAGGCCCAGAAGAAGCAGAGTGAACAGCAGGCGCAGATCGACGCCATGAAGCAGACGGTCTCCATGCTGATCATAGATAAGAAGCGTATGAAGCTCAGGGACGCGGGGCTGCCTCAGATGATCCTCGACCAGACGCCCAAGTGGGCGCGCGGTTCCAAGCTGCCTGTCGTCAAGGCCAAAGTCGGGCCGCAGATCATGTCTCTCATCTGCGATGAGAAGATCTTCGACTCCGTTCCGGTCAAAAAAGAAGTCAAGGCCGTCGTCAGCGGTATCTACATCACGGACGTCAAGGGGCTGCACGGCAAGAACGCCGTCGTTGAGCAGAAGAAAAAGGGCCGCTTCAAACGGTTTGTGGAGCGGGCGCAGGAAAAAGCCGGCGCGAAGCCGGTCAAATAGCGGATCGGATATCAATGACCATGCGGCAGTCGGACAGAAATTCATCGTTGAGCTCCAGGGCATAGTCCACCTCGACGGTGATGTGTTCCTTCCGCTGTGTCAGGCGTATCTCCCTGGTAACGATCCCCATGAGCATCTGGCCGAAAGGCGTCCGATAGCCGGTCAGATGCTTTTTATTTTTCTGAAAGACCATGCGGGCTTCCAAGGCGCCTCCCCGCGTCACTTCCACAGTATCGGAGTCAAATTTCAGCCTGCTTTTCACGCGCTCTTCCAGACCCTCCACCGTCTCCTCACAGAGCACATAGTGTTTTCCGTTTTTGTGATAATAGTCTCCCCGCGCCGCCGTCCTGATTCCGCCGTCACTCTTCCCGTCCGGATCAGACTGCAGCCCGCAAAACGTCACCAAAACCTCTTTCGTCATAGATAACCGTCCTCGCCGCCCCCGGAACCGGCGGCTCAATACTCGTCTATATTGATCACCTTCGCCGACAAAATCCCGTAAGTCAGAATGGAGTTGGCAAACTTCTGAAATTTGTCCGCAGCGTCGCTGACAAAAAAACGGTACAATTCTGTCCCGAGTCCCGGTCTGTGCCCGCTTTCCAGTCCTTTTTCCTGCAGGAGCCTCTTCAGCTCCCTGGCCGTCTCGTAGGCGGGATTGACCAGCGTCACGCCTTCTCCCATGATTCTGCCGATCGTAGAGCGTATGATCGGATAATGCGTACATCCCAGAATCAGAGTGTCGATCCCCACATCGATCAGCTCCGTGAGATACCGCCCGGCAATTTCGTCCGTCACCGGATCCTCCCACAATCCCTCCTCTACCAGCGGCACGAAGAGGGGACACGCCTTGCTGAGCACCATTGCGTCCGGATCCTGTTCCTTTATGTACCGGCTGTAAATGCCGCTGCCGATGGTCGCCTCCGTGGCGATCACGCCGATCTTATTATTTTTGGTCGCGCCGACCGCAGTCTTCGCGCCCGGCCTGACCACATCAATAATCGGCAGATCCGCCTCCTGCTCCAGCGCGCCGACCGCACAGGAGCTGGCGCTGTTGCATGCAATCACAATCGCCTTGACGTCCTGAGTCTGCAGGAAACGGACGATCTGTCTGGAAAACTTGACGATCGTTTCCGGCGACTTGCTGCCGTAAGGCACCCGCGCCGTATCTCCGAAATATACAATCCTCTCGTTGGGAAGCTGCCGCATGATTTCTCTCGCCACAGTCAGACCACCCACGCCGGAATCAAAGACTCCTATCGGTCTGTCCCGCATTTCTTCCTGCTCGCTCATACTCTGTTCTCCCGCTCAATCTTTGTCTGTCCTCTGACCGATCCACTCCAAAATCCTGCTGCAGACGGCGATCTCGTCTCCGGACGCCCGCAGGATTCCGTCTGCGGAATCTGCAGCCGCACACCCATTCTCACAGTCTGCGTCCGCCGCGGTCCGCTCGTACGTGCCGTCCGCAAAACACAGCTCCGGATACAGGACGCCCCACCATACGCACGCGGCGGCGCCGATGACCGCCGCCCGCAGGCGCAGATCACGTCCTGCCCGCAGCAGAAACTCCTTCATAATTCGTATATTCAGCATCGCGTCACACTCCTTTTCCTCCGCAGTCCCGGCTGACGACTGCCTTTCCTAAGAAGTGTGCCCGCTATTTTGGACTCTATACCTTTACTGCCTTTTCCTGCCCGCCGCCTGCTCCTGTTCCAGCCGAATCTGCCGGATAATGGAGCGCTCCTGGTTGTCGATATGGAGTCTGGCGGTAGCCGCCGCCCTCTCCTTATCCCGCCCGACGATGCTCTCATATATGATTCTATGCTCTTCAATCAGACTGTCATGTCTGTTTTCATCCTTGATGTACTCAAAACGGTAGCGGTACATCTGTTCCGAAAGGTTATTGATCAGCTGGATCAGCCTCCGGTTGCCGGTAGCCTGCACGATAATATCGTGGAAAGCCACGTCGGCTCTCGCGATGACAGTCGCATCCCTCGTCTCCGTAGCGCGCGCGAATTCGTCGCACGCCCGTCTGAGCTGTTCTTCCTCCTCCGGGGTAATCCGGTCGCAGGCAAGCTCCACGCAGAGCGCGTCCAGGGCGCGGCGTACTTCCAGCACATCTTTCAGACTCTTCTCCGTGATCTGCGCCACCTCCGCGCCCCTGCGGGGGATCATGATCACAAGTCCTTCCAGCTCCAGCTTGCGGATCGCCTCCCTGATCGGCGTTCTGCTGACGCCGAGACGGTTTGCGAGATGAATCTCCATCAACCGTTCGCCCGGCTTCAGCTCTCCCGTAAGAATCGCTTTGCGCAGCGTATTGAACACGACGTCTCGCAGGGGAAGCACTTCGTCCATTGTCATATCCAGGTAATCGTCCATACCATCCTGCCTTTCTCTTACTCTGCCGTGCCGCCGTGAAACGCAGTCACAAAGATCTGCCCCGCCAATCCTCTGTCCGCCACGGCGCGCGCCGCCGCCTCCGCCTGCCCGCGCTGTGTGAATACGCCGAACACCGACGGACCGCTGCCGCTCATCAGAGCGTTCTCCGCGCCCTGGTCGCGCAGGAGTCCCTTGATCTGCTCTATCACCGGATATTTTTTCGCCGTGACCGTCTCCAGAACATTGCCCATTCTGTCTGTAATCCCCTTCAGGCTCCCGGCCCGCAGCGCTTCCACCATACCGTCCACATCCGGATGATAGGGCAGACTGTCCGCATGCAGATTGCCGTACACAAAAGCCGTGGACACGTTGAGATCCGGCTTGGCGACCACGAGGAAGCACGCCGGTGGCGCGGGAAGCGGCGTCAGAATCTCCCCGATCCCCTCCGAGAGCATCGTGCCGCCCGCGAGGCAATAGGGAATATCCGCCCCCAGCTTCACGCCCAGTCTCTGTAGCTCCTCCAGGGAATATCCCATCCCGAACAGTTCGTTCAGGCCGTGCATGGCCGCCGCCGCATCTGCGCTTCCGCCCGCCATGCCCGCGGCGATAGGGATTCTTTTTGTCAGCGTGACTCTGACGCCCTGACGGATCCCTTTCTCACCAAACAGCAGTTCAGCAGCTTTATAGATCAGGTTGTCGCCGTTTACGGGAAGTTCCTCCCTGTCGGTCCGTATCTCGATCCCCGGCTCGTCTGTCCGCTCAATCATGAGATCGTCGCAGATATCGACCGTCTGCATGACCATCCTGAGTTCATGATAGCCGTCCTCCCTGCGCCTGAGCACATCCAGGCTGAGATTGATCTTCGCATACGCCTGACGAAAAATCCGTTCCATATCCGCCTCCGAAATTGTACTTTGTATACAAATGATTGTACTTCATTATATACAATCCGTCAGTTTTCGTCAACTGCCATCGATCTGATTCCAGGCCGCATCCAGAACCTCCTCCACGAACTCCCCGTCCCGGCTTCCGGCGGTTCCGGATCGGATCAGATCCGCAACCTCCCCGTATCCGCCAGAATACCGGGTATCCCTGAGGAACACTTCCTCCATAATCTTCTTATAAATGCCGGAGACATCCCACCGCGCCCACGCGTCACGGCGCGCGCCTTCATACACATAGCATAACCCCGCATCCTTCCCCGCCGGATCTATCCCGAGCGCAATCCGCAGCATGGCCACCACGAAAAGCCCTCTTCTGCGAATCTTTTCGTTGATTGCGCCGCACAGCCCGTCGATCTCTTCCACGCAGGGCAGGACGCCCCTCGCCTCCAGCTTTCCGGTCTGCCGCTGCGCCTTCATCTGCGCCGCGTGGGAGGCGCACAGCGGCAGCGTTTCATACCTTTCGTCCACATAGTCCCACAGGAAAAAGGCGTTGACGTATCTGACGAAATTTTTTCTCCTGACGCCGGCGTCCTCGCCCAGATAACATTTCCCGTCCCGCACGTGAAGCAAATTTTCCAGCGACAGATCGAAATAATCCTTCATGCACGGCTGCGTGCCCCGATATCCGTTATAACCGGCAGGCACCAGACTCAGGTTCCCGACCGTATGGGTCAGTCCGGCAAACTTTCTGAGCGGCTCGCTGGCGATATAATTTTCATCCGCCTCCACCAGTTCTCTGATCCTGTCAGCCCTGTCGCGCTGCCTCCCGTTTTCGCCTTCCCTGAAAAACACGGTGTTTCTGAAATTGTTCCACCTGTAAGTATCTCCGTAATGCGAGATCAGATACAGACTGAACGTGATCCAGAAGGAGTTCATCGTATCCGGCCCCATCACGATCTCATCGTCATAGCACGAACCGGCAAACTGCCGGATCGTTGCGTATTGGAAGGGCACGCCCCGCACCCTGCACAGATCCTGCCAGTTCCACAGCGTCCGGTATATTTCCCGCGGGAACCACGAGTAATATCCCTGTCTCAAATAATCCTTTCTGACGGTTCCGTCGCAGTCAAAGTCACAGAACTTCGGCAATCCTTTATATTGCAGGAAATTGGCGAGCGGCGTACCTCCCCGCAGCGGTCTCAGGCTGTCCATCCTCTCCTGGTAAAACGCCCCGTCCCTTCCGCCGGATACCGGACCGCGCCCGGAAAGTTCCTCCAGGTAGGCATACCACAGCGCCTCGTCGAACTGTTCCTTGATGTCAAACAGCTCATGCCGCTCCTGTGTGTCCTTCAGAAAACTGCGCAGACTGTCATATTTGGGTGCTTGTCTCGTCATCATATCTTCTCCGTCTCTATAAGGTTCCGCGTCACAACATTTTATTTTAATATACTCAAACTTCGCACTTGAATAAGTGCTTATGTACCTTGAAAATTCAATAATAACTGGCATAAAAATAGCA
>CANQTL010000048.1 GCA_947626775.1 uncultured Lachnospiraceae bacterium
AATGGAGAAGATCTTCTATGAAAGTTGGTGAAACACCAGGAAATGGAGAAGAATCACCAACTTTTAGAGAAGAACCTCAAAAAGTGTGTACCGGCAGGGCCGGAACGATATGTCTTTTTGATCAAGGGCGCGAAGCGCCGCATTTTTTTGGCGATTTGTCAAGCCCCTTTTTGAAAAAAGTTGGGGGAATTTATAAAAATGGAATCCCAGAGGCCGCAAAAAATAAGGCTTTGAGATTCCGAGAGCCTATGTTTTAGGAAGGGGGGAATTTCTTTTGATTATTGGCTATACCACAGGTGTTTATGACCTATTTCATATAGGCCATTTGAATTTATTTAAAAATGCGAAGGGAATGTGCGACAAGCTCATTGTTGGCGTAACAGTTGATGAACTTGTTTCTTACAAGGGCAAACAGGCAATGATTCCATTCGAAGACCGTATCGAAATTGTTCGAAGCTGCAAATATGTGGATGCTGCGGTTCCCCAATATGATATGGACAAGTTGTCGGCCTGCAAGAAGCTGGGGGCAAAGATCATGTTTGTTGGGGATGACTGGTACGGCACTGAAAAATGGCAGGAGTATGAGCGGCAGTTTGCCAGCGAAGGGATTAAGATCGTGTATTTCCCCTATACGCAGGGTACATCTTCCACACAGATTCGCAGGGCATTGGATTCTGTGAGAGTACATAATCTGGAGGACGTGAAATGAGTGAGCAGCGATTTGATCGCGGGCAATTTGTAAATGATTTTATTCTGAACCTACGGCCATATAAACCTGTCCCACAGGAAATCTGGTCTGTTATGCCTGCAGAAAGGGAAAAATCACTTAAACTGGACTGGAATGAATCAACAATTGAACCAGCGCCAGAGGTGAAATCAGCTATAAAGGCGCTGGTAGCAAATGAGGATTTTTTCCATCTTTATCCTTTGACCCATAATAAGGAGCTTTTAGAACTGCTGTCTCAGTATTCCGGGGTCCCTATCGGAAACATACAGTATTTTGCCAGTTCGGATGCCTTACATGAGTACATAGGGAAGCTGTATATCAGGCAAGGAGATAAAGTCCTGCTCCTCTGGCCATCGTATGACAATTTCCGATCTTCCATTGAAGGGAACGGTGCTAGGATCGTCTACTCAGACATTGGCCCTGAACTCCAGTTCAGCTTCGACAGGCTCAAAGACGACATCATGCGGGAAAAGCCCCGGATGGCGTACATATGTAATCCTAATAATCCGGTGGGATATTGCCTGTCATTCAGGCAGGTAGAGGAACTTGTACACGGTTTCCCGGATACGTTATTTGTGGTCGATGAAGCGTATGCCGAGTTTTCGGGGGTATCGTCGAACTCTCTGGCCATGACCTATGAAAATGTACTTATTTCGCACACCATGTCCAAAGCGTTTGCTTTAGCCAATTTGAGGTTCGGTTATCTTGTGGCTTCAGAAGATAATATCGAAGCGATCAACAGAATCAGGAACCCTAAAAACATACCGACGATCACCCAGGTGGCAGTGACAGAAGCGCTGAAGCATGTTGATTATATGCTGGATTATGTACAGGAAGTGAAAGCGGCGAGAGAGCTGTTTATTCGCTTAATCTCGCAGGGGGATATATCAGAGAACTTATCTGTATATCCAAGCAGATCCAATTTTGTGCTGCTCAAATGCAGAGATATAGAGACAAAAAGCAAGATCTACTACCAGCTCAGGGAGAAAAATATCTATATCAGGCAATTAAATCAAAGCGCTTCACTTCTTGATTGCGTCCGTGTAACGATCGGAACAAGGGAACAAATGAGAACAGTATATGATGTGATGAAAAAAATTTTTATACAGGAGGATAATAAAAATGGTTGACAAGAATTATTGCATGAGCTCTTATCTTACCTTCAGGTGCATCGTTAAGGACGATATGGAATTTGCCGATGGGATGCACCACGCAAAAGATATCTCTTACCCCGATGACAAAAAAATAGCGGTCACTACGGCGGAGGATATTGCAAGGGCGTATAAGAAGCTGTTCGAGGAGAAGGAGAACGATGTGAAGCTTGGCGTGATGCTGTCCGGGGGTATGGATTCAGCCTGCCTTGCGGCTTTTGTGAAACCGGGAACAGACGCATACACCTTCCGTTTTATCGGGGGTGCGTTTAGAAGCGATGATATGCGCAGGGCGGAACAGTTTGCGGAAAAATACAAGCTCAATTTGCATTACGTTGATGTTAACTGGGATGTATGTGAGCGAAATGTTGATATACTGATGGCGAAGAAAGGCGCTCCCGTGCATCCGATTGAACCGCAGGTCATGGAAGCGGCTTTACAGGCCCAGCAAGATGGCGTAGAAATGATGGTCGTGGCAGATGGAAGCGATCTCGTTTTTGGCGGTATGGATAAGATGCTCTCCAGAGACTGGGACTACGATGAATGGATCAAATTTTTGACATTTCTGGATCCGGTTAAGGTGCTGAAGGAACCTGTGTCGATGGATCACATTTTTGCACCATATGAACTGCCAAACGGCAAGATAGATTATATGAGATTCATGGATGAAGTGTTTGCCCATGAGTCAAATGGCGTGTTTTGCAATGCGTTTATAACAGCCGGAATGAAGTACACGCCGTATTATGACCCGTCTGGTATGGTTAAAATGGCGGAACCGCTTGATCTGCAAAGGGTTCGTAACGGTGAGTCAAAATACCTGATAAGAGAGTTATTCAAAATGTGCTATCCGGAATTTGAAATCCCGGAGAAGGTCCCTATGCCAAGACCGGTCGACTACTATTTTAAAGATTATAAAGGCCCGACCCGGCCTGAGTTCAGGGACGATTTGGACATGTCTGAATTCACAGGCAACCAGAAATGGCAGATGTGGTGCCTTGAACGGTTTTTGAACATCTATTTCTGAGGTAATTCAGGGAGTAATTTGATTATAGAACAGCCAGTATGTTAAAAGCAAATTTTCACACGCACACGACCTTTTGTGACGGAAGGGATACACCGGAAGAGATGGTCAGGGCGGCCATTGCCTTGGGATTTGGTCAGATCGGTTTTTCAGGCCATATGGATTTTGACTGCCATATGGTTTTGGAGGAATACTTTGCGGAAATCCGCCGATTGAGACAGAAGTACAACGGGGTCATAGATATAATAGCTGGAATCGAGCTTGACAATATGTATGACCCCGCGTGCGCAAAAAACGCCGAATATACGATAGGTTCAACGCATTTCTTGAATATCCCATCTGAACGGCTATTGGCAATTGATTTGACTAAGGAACAGTTTGTATCCATCTGCCACAGATATTTTCATGATGATTACCTCTCGATGAGTCGAGCCTACTATGATCTGGTAGGAAGATCCTTTGACAGGATGCATTGTGATATTATAGGGCATTTTGACCTAATCGTGCGGTTTAACGATGAACTGCATTGCCTGGATGAAGGCGCAAAAAGCTATTATCTGCCTGCGCTGGAGGCAATGGAGAATCTTTGCAAAGAAGATGTAATATTTGAGATAAACTGCGGAGCGTATAACCGAAGAAGAAGAAATGAGTTATATCCAAACACGTTTCTCCTGAAGCACCTAAAAGAATTTGGCGGTAGAATTATGATCAATTCGGATGCACACCAAAAAGAGCTGCTATCCGGAGGATTTGATTTTGCGGTAAATAAGGCAATTGAATGTGGGTTCAAATATGTAAACATCATGAAGCATGACGAAAATGGGAAAGTCATTTTCCAAGAAGAACTTTTGAGTTCATTGAAATGAAATTTCACAATACATCGAAAAGACCATTTTATAATTGAATGATGGAAAAAATTAAATATTATAACGAAAACAGGATATAGAATCTGTGGTTGATATTCTTATGCGGAATAAGGGGCCTATCCATTCTGATAAAGCACTTTGGAGGAAAATCGATTTACCTGCAGGACTATTGTTTGGAGATAAATCTTGCGATGTTTACAAAATCCTAGTTGTAGTTATAAAGATAGGAGAAATTGACTTTGGTAAAAATAGTAATTGATTTATTATTGCGTATTTACGCGTTTCCGATGAATCTGGCCTTGCGGTTATTGCCGCCATGTAAATGGAGCGGGTTGAAAAGTACTTACATAACGAAACTTTGTACGAAGGATGAATATGTGCTTTTATCTGTGCTTCCAAAGCGTGTCGATGATATCGCAGTGAAAGGAACAAAGAAGGATTTCAGTGATATCGCGATTATTCTTCAAGGTCCAGTGGTGGTGAAAGACGATTTCACACTCAATACGGTCAGGATGTATCGAAAATACTATGACAGAATTCGGATTATTGTTTCTACTTGGACGGATGCAGATAAAGATATGATCAAGAGCATCGAGGCTGAGGGGGCGGATGTAATATTAAACGAATACCCGGTCATAAATCCTAAGGGTAATCTTAACTATCAATTGACGACATCGCTGGCTGGCGTACGACGGGCCGAAGAAATGGGAGTGAAATACGCCCTGAAGACGCGTGCGGATCAAAGATATTATAATCCGTGCGCACTTTCAATGCTGCAGGGTATGTATCAAGAAGGTAAACTCATCTTTCTAGGAGGCGTTTTGAATAGTTTCTATTCAAGACCATTTTATCTTTCCGATTTTTTTGCATATGGATCTATAGAAGAACTGGAGATCCTGTACAGCTGTGATTTTGATACGGAAGAAGCTGTTAGGAGTCGGACAGAGGCGAAGCAGCGGGATCGATTCACGCAATTTACCGAATGGGTGAACAAAGCGGATATGAATTGCGAAGTGAATGTTCCTGTGGAATATGAAGATGCAACGATTTCATACGCATGTCCAGAAATACGAATCGCATATCATTATTTTATGCAGAAAGAAAACCTGGAGCAATACGATACAATGAAGGATGCTTATGATGATTTTCTGCGTAAAGATGTTATCTTGGTTGACGCGGACTGCATAGGCTTCTATTGGCTCAAATACAAATACCAGGCTCAGAACCCAAGCTATTTCCAGAGGATGGGAAAACTGGATACGGCAAAATGGTGGGAACTGAAAACTACATTGATGGGCTGAACTGGATGGCTATAAAATGATGCAAAGGAGAAATAGCTTATGGATATTCTTGATCTGATAAGAAAAAATCAATTGCTATATTATATTGGAAAATGTTTAATGTATATACGAGATAAAGAATTCAGAAGTAAAGTAATAGATCTTACGACGCCTGAAATGGTTCAGTTTCATCATAACGGAGATGCATACCCCGGGAAAATTATATATTATTATAAGAATTCATGGACAAAAACCTTCGGCTTTTTTGGAGTATTCCGTGATATTCTTGGCGGCATAAACTATGCAGATCAGTTGGGAATGATTCCAGTAATTGAATGGGATCGTGCTTCACCGTACTGTGATGAGAGCATGAATCCTGTTACAATGAATCCATTTGAGTATTATTTCAAACAGCCAGCAGGAATCCCTCTTGAAACAGTATCACAGGCGAGCAATTTGGTTATTGGCAAGTTAAAAGACAGTTGGTTTGTTAGACATGAATATGCTGGGAAAGTAGGGTATATATGGGATCAGAGGAGATTCGAAGAACTTGCCATGATAATGAGAAAGTATATAAGACTGACTGACGATGTACAGAAAAAAATTACTGCAGATCTCGGGGGGGTAGGAGTTACCGACAGAACGATTGGGGTGCACGTGAGACGAATTTCTTTCCAGTATGGGGCTAAGGGACATCCACGCCCGGTTGAACTGGAAGATTATATCTCTGCAGTAAATAAATTAATGTTAACGGGAGCATATGACAGAATTTTTCTGGCGACAGAAGAAGAAGAAACGCTAACTGCAATGATTAAGCAGTTTGGTGATAAAATTGTTTACTATAAAGACGTTATCAGAAACAATATCGGTGATACATTTATTTCAACTGTTTCAGATAGGCCACGACATCAGTTTCTGATGGGGTATGAAGTGTTAAGGGACGCCTGCACATTGGCCATATGCAAATCTCTGATTGCTGGGATATCGAACATAAGTATGTGTGCAAAAATCATGAAACTTAGTACTGATAACGACTATCTAGACGAAGAGATACTGAATAATGGGTTATTAGATAAAGGATTAAAACTAAAGGAAGTGCAGAAGGAAATTCGTCATAAAGTTGAAAGTCAGAAATAAGAACATAGAAAGAGAAAGTTGTAAAGTATAAAGTTCAAAAAGTAGCATACTGCTGAATTATTATAAATTAAGTTTAGGAATTTTGTGAGGTGCGTATATGCTTACTAACGGTGATTCGTTGGTCTGCGGGGTGTCTAAGGTGTTTTTTGCTGCGCGGTATGGGAATGTTGCACTGGAACGAAGACTTAAAGAACTGGCAATTCTAAGATATCAATACACCGAATTTGAATGAAATGCGAAGCTATAATAATGAGACAAGAGGCAAATATCTGTGAAATGATATAGATAGTTCATTCTTTTATAATTCAATTTAAGATTTTATGCAAAGATAATGAGATAAAAACCAGGGATTGATAAGATAGTACGAGGTGAGATCTCAGAATATGAATTCAAAAAAAATGATTAAAAACAGTATCATTTCATTTGTCGCACAGGTTTTATCGATGATTTTGCAGTTTGTTAACCGGCGAATATTTGTGATGTTTCTAGATATTGAATACCTGGGATATCAGAGTGTATTTGGCAATGTATTCTCCATTTTATCCGTTGCGGAACTGGGGATCGGTGGGATTATCTCATTTCATTTATACCGGGAAATAGTTACGGATAATAAGCAGGAGATCGGTAAACTCATGTATCTATACAAATGGGTTTACAGGATCATTGCAGCAGTAGTTACGATCCTTGGTCTGATGGCTTGCGTGTTTGTCCCCTATGTTGTCAAGGATGCAAACAGAGACATCAGCTATCTGTATGTTGTATATTTCCTGCAGCTTGCGAGTACAATAGCAGGGTATTTCCTTTCTTATAGACGCACGATCTATGCAGCGGATCAAAAGGAATATAAAACAGTAGAGATCGATCTGCTCACGAATGTAGTGGTTCAGGTTGTACAGCTTGTTATGCTAGCTATTTTTAGAAATTATCTTCTGTATCTTGCTATACAGTTGTCCACATCACTTATTGCTAATTTCATAATCCTATACAAGACGAACCGGGATTATCCATATCTGAAAGAGAAATATACGGTCACAATGGAAGACATTCGTAAACGAAACATGATTCCAGATGTCAGGAATTTTCTGGTACATAAGATTGCTTATGCTGTTTATGGAGGGACAGATAACATTGTAATTTCTTCCATTTGCGGAATCCGATATGTTGCATTGTATGGAAATTATTATATCCTCCAGAAGGGGGTATTGGGTGTTTTTTTTTATCGTTTGCTGAATCCGTTTCAGGCGACAATCGGAAATATTGTCTATAGTGACCGCAACAAAGATGAACTGTGGAAGCAATTTGAAATGTTTGATGTATTTAGTTTTTTCTTTGCGAGTTATATATGCTTTGGATTTCTTATTTTTTTTCAGTCAGCTATTCAGATCTGGATGGGCAGTACTAATTACCTGCTCCCGGATATGTTTGTAATAGTGTGTTCGTTAACGATCTATTTAACTTCTGTATGGGAGATTGTTTACAAATACCGTAGTGTCTTTGGAGATTACAGACAGGACAGAAACTGTATGCTCCTGTCGGCAGTTCTAAATGTAGTCATTTCGATTACTTTGGCATATAAGCTTGGAGTAGTTGGTGTACAGATAGGGACATTCTTTGCATTCCTTCCGGTTGCTTATGGCCGGATACGGTTCGTGGTGGGATACTATTTTAAAAAATCTGTAAGAAAGTATCTGACTAAACATCTGTTGCTGTTTGGTGTGGTGCTGGTAGAGAGCTTGGTAATTTACTTGATTATCAGAGAGATGCCGGTTACTGCTTGGGGACTTCTGCAGAGAGTGTTGGTCTGGATCGTTGTTCCTTCGGTGGTAAATATCCTGATTTATTTCAGAAATCCACACTTTAAAAATTTATGTAATTATTTTGGGATACTATTCATGATGATGATAAAGATTGTACGGGCACATTGTCAAAGAGTTAAAAGTTCGAAAGAAGATAAGTAATTAACATGAAAAAATACGAAATATTATGGAGGAAATCATGAAATTGACAAGAGTTATTAGAAATAAGATAAAGGTAAAGATTAAGAACAATAAGTATATGTTTTACATATGGACATGTGTTCATAATATCTGTAACCCGAAGTTCATAAAGAAGGTGATAGCAATTGGGTATGATCCGAATGTCCTTTTTATGCATCATAATGGTTCCCTATATCCTGGAAAATTGCTGTACTATATTGAATGTGAAGATGAAAAATCTGGTTTTTGCGCAATTTATCGTAATACATTAGGGGCGATCAATTTCGCAGAACAGTTCGGGGGGGGTACCAGTCGTTCGATGGGGGCGTATGGCGTATCATGAGCCTTCTATGGATACGATTACGACAAATATTTTTGAGTACTATTTCCAACAGCCGGCCGAAATAACGATAGATGAAGTTTCAAAGGCCAGTAATGTTATTAGCCGGTCTTCAAATGATATTCGATTTATGCGAAAGGATTATTCACAAATCAGTGATTACTATGAATGGAATCAAGAGTATTTCCAGGAATTGGCGGCTATGCAGAGAAAGTATATCCATCTCAAAAATAATGTTGAGGAACGTATGACTGCCGATATTGACAGTATGGGATTAACGGGCCGGACAATAGGTGTTCATATCCGGAGACTCATGTTCCAGTATCATGTAAAGGACCATCCGGTTGCCGTGGATTTAGACGATTTTGTTAATGCAGTTAAGAAATTAATAGAAACTGGAAGATATGATCAAATTTTTCTGGCGACTGAAGAAATGGAGTCCCTTGAACGTATGCAGCAGGAATTCGGGGATCGTCTGGTTTACTATAAGGATATTTATAGAAATAATATAGGCGACACATACCGTTCTGCAGTTTCTGACAGGAAAGAACATCATTATCTTTTGGGCTATGAAGTTCTTAGGGATGTATATACTTTGGCAAACTGCCAGGCTCTGGTGGCCGGACTATCCAATATAAGCTTTTGCGCAAAGATTAAAAGACTAAGTACAGAGACTGACTATATGGATGAAATAATACTCAATAATGGACTTGCGAAGGATGGAATGGGTTTCAATACATTCTACAAGAAGTCTGAAAAGAGAATAAATAACGAGTAAAAAAGATTACCAATTTTGGGAGAAGATCCGATAATGATAAATACTGAATATTACTCATTGAAAGATCTTAAATAAAATATAAGCAGACAGAAAGGTAAGTGATTGAATGATAATTACGAAGACACCCTTCCGGATGTCTTTTTTTGGTGGAGGCACAGATTATCCGGAATACTACGTGGAACATGGAGGAAGCGTACTGTCTACAACATTTGATAAGTACTGTTATGTTACAGTGAGGCATCTTCCCAGATTTTTCGATTATACGTCCCAGATTGTTTATTCAAAGATTGAACGTGTTAAAGACATTGATGAAATTGAGCATCCTGCAGTACGGGAAGCGATGAGATTCCTGAATATGCAAGAATTGCAAATTACATATGACGCAGATCTTCCGGCTCGTTCTGGTCTTGGGACAAGCAGTTCATTTGCCGTGGGTATGTTGAATGCTTTTCATGCGTTAAAAGGACAGTATGCTGATAGTATGAAACTCGCGAAAGAAGCTATCTATCTGGAGAGAGAACTCTGTGGGGAAGACGGGGGAGTGCAGGATCAGGTGGCTGTATCGTTTGGAGGATTTAATCGGATTGCTTTTAGTGCGGACTCGATCAGCGTGCAACCGGTGGTGATATCCACTGAAAAAAAGCAACGTCTGAATGAGAACTTGATGCTCTTTTTTACCGGTTTTTCTAGATTTTCCAAGGAGATTGCTAAGGAACAGAAGATAGCAACAAAAGATAAAATTCAAGTCCTGATGGAAATGAAGCAGTTAGTTTATGAAGCGGAGTCGGTGCTGACTACAAAAGGAACAGAGCTTAAGGAATTCGGAAAGCTTCTGGACTATACATGGAAACTTAAAAGAGGAATAGCAAGAAGTATTTCCAACAGCATTTTGGATGAGATATATGACTGTGCGATTAGAAATGGGGCTGTAGGTGGGAAATTACTAGGTGCTGGTGGCGGAGGCTTTTTCATTTTTTACATAGAAAAAGAACGACAGGATGAGTTAAGAAATGCGCTACAGGAGTTGCTTTATATTCCGTTTGCTTTTGAGAACGAAGGATCAAGAGTTCTTTACTATAGCCCGGAAACTTTTGAACTTGAAAGGGAGTAGCAGGGCATTAATGTTGCATATTTTATAAATTGTTTTATGGAAGGGGAAAGATGGATGATTTTAGTATTAGGTTCTACGGGATTTGTGGGGAAGGCTATGGTGAATCGCCTAAATAAGGAAGGTGAGGATTTTGTAGCTTCAACCCATGTAGAATGCGATCTTCAGAACAAAGAAGAAACATTCAAATTGTTCGGCACATATGGGCCTGACATAGTTATCAATTTGGCTGCCTTTTTGGGTGGAGTCCATTTTGGGATTAAACATGCGGCCGAGATGTTCACAAATAACATGGAGATGCAGATAAACATTCTAGAAGCCTGCAGGCGGTATGGGGTTAAACGGCTTATCAACCCCATTGGTTCCTGTGTATATCCTGGAGATCTGGAGGTGTACGAAGAAGATCAATTTTGGGATGGCTGTATTCATGAATCTGTATTGCCATTTGCAACAGCAAAGAAGGCTTTTGTTGTTGCCTGTGAGGCGTACCAAAGACAATATGGGTTGGATTCAATCAATCTGGTAATGAGCAATATATATGGTCCTGGGGATCACTTTGATGATGAAAGGGCACATGCTGTCGGAGGGATGGTTAAGAGACTTTTGGACGCTAAGAGAGAAGGTTCGAAGGAGTTTGTTGTATACGGAACTGGGAAACCGGTGCGTGAATGGCTTTATATTGATGATGCTGTGGATGCGTTGTTCAGGGCAATCCATTCTGGCCCCATTAACGGTTTTTTAAATATTGGTGAAAGAAAAGGCTATTCAATCAAAGAAACTGCAGAGATTATAGCTCGATTGGTAGGATTTGAAGGAACGATCCGATTTGACAGTAATTGGCCAGACGGAGCATTAATAAAGACTGTCGATGGTTCAAGGGCACAGAAGGTTCTTGGCTGGAAAGCAGAGATGCCTTTTGATAAAGGATTGAAAACAACTGTTGAATGGTACATGGAGAATTATGATAAAGAATGAAAAAATATGTATAGCTGGCGGACGAGGGATGGTCGGGACTGCGCTTGTCAGAAGGCTAAGGCAGGATGGATATCATTATTGTATGACTGCAGACCATGGTATTGATTTGAGGAACCATTCTGTTACTTTAGATTTTTTTAGGAAAGAGAAGCCAGACTGTGTGATTCTTGTTGCGGCCAGACATGGCGGCATTGGAGAGTATGAGTCTAAGCCAGTTGAATATTTTAATGACAATCTGCTTATATGTAGCAGCGTAATTACAGCAGCATTTGAAGCAGGAGTAAGGAAATTGATAAACATAGGAGCAAGTTGTGTTTATGGAGCGGATCCGACTATTATTTATACTGAAGAGGAGTACGACAGACATGTAGTTCAAAAAGGAACAGAACCGTATGGACTTGCAAAGCTTGCCGGGATGAAGTTATGTGAATACTATAACAGGGAATATGGTACAAATTATATGTCTCTGCTTCCTGTAAATATGTATGGCGATGGTGATGGATATGATTTGGATTTTTCAAGTGTGTTGCCGGCTATGTTGCGGAAATTCCATAACGCAAAGGTTGAAAGAACAGATTCTGTTGAGATATGGGGGGACGGCAGGAATACCAGAGAGTTTCTTTTTGTTGACGATTTCATCGATGCCATTGAGTTGATTATCGAATGTGATAGCACAGAAAATGATATGTTTAATGTTGGCGGAGCTGAACAGATCACGATAAATGAGTTGGCAGGAATTGTTGCCGAAGTTGTAGGTTACTCTGGAATGATTGTGAATGATCTTTCAAGGCCGAATGGTTCGAGTCGCGGTCGCATTGATGCATCTCGGATTATGGCTATGGGATGGATGCCAAAAACACCCCTCAAGAAGGGGATTAAGTGTCTATATAAAAACTATCTAAAATACATAAGTGGCTAAGGAGACAAGAAAATGACTAGGAGTGCGTTAATCACAGGAATTACGGGTATGGTGGGGTCCCACCTTGCAGACTTTCTACTTGAGAGCACGGACTGGGATATCATCGGTATATGCCGTTGGAGAAGCCCGATGGACAATGTAGAACATCTGGTTGAGCGTGTGAACGTGAAAGACCGGATGTTTTTTGATTATGCGGATCTGAACGATCAGATATCCCTGATAAGTGTCATTAGAAAGTATAAACCGGATTACATTTTCCATCTGGCGGCGCAGAGTTATCCTCTTACAAGCTTTACGATACCGATTGATACATTGAATACTAATATTTTGGGGACTTGTCGGTTGCTGGAAGCGATTCATTTGGAGATGGAAAATGATAAGGTGTATCAGCCTGTTATCCATGTCTGTGCATCATCAGAAGTGTTTGGAAAGATTCCTGCAGAAAAGAAACCGGATACCGGTATCCATGAAGAATGCCCATTCCATCCGGCATCTCCGTATGCAATCTCGAAGGTTGGGACAGATCTTTTGGGAAGATACTATGCAGAAGCATATGGCATGACAGTGATGACGACAAGGATGTTCACTCATACAGGGCCGCGGAGAGGTGATGTGTTCCATGAATCCACGTTTGCGAAACAGATCGCTATGATAGAAAAGGGGTTGATTCCGCCTGTAGTACATGTGGGGAATCTGGATTCGCTAAGAACATATGCAGATGTCCGGGATGCGGTCAGAGCCTACTATATGCTCGTGACAGTGGATCCTATTGCGGGAGAATACTATAATATTGGGGGGAGCTATACCTGCACGGTGGGGGATACATTGCATACATTGATTAGCATGTCGCCAATGAAGGATCAGATCACATATAAAGTTGATCCGGAAAGACTCCGCCCGATCGACGCAGATTTGCAGGTGCCAGACTGCTCAAAATTTAAAGCACATACAGGCTGGGAGCCAGAGATTCCTTATGAGAAGACTATGAGCGACCTGCTGGATTACTGGAGGGTGCGCATGAGCCGTGGCGAGATGTTTCTGGATAGATAAAATAAACGCTATATTAATATTCCTATAGTTGCAATGATAGCAAATTTATTTGTACCAGAAGTATGTTTTTGTTATGGAGAAATAAATGCTCTAAAAGAATATTAATGACAACCGTTGGCCCGGGATGAGGATAAAATATTAGTGCTGAATAAAATGGAGAATAATAAACATTAAAGTGGAGAAGATGCAAAATGGAAAGTAATGTGCTGATTCCCTCTGCAAAACTGGTGCCGGAAGAACTTCAGAAAATAGGCAAGTTGCCTCCCATCATTTATCCGCTAAATGAAGGGCTTGTTTTTGATTATCTTTATAAACAGTATCGTGACAGGGTTGACAGTATCTTAATCATCTGCCATGAGAATGCAGATAAGGTGCATCGGCGCCTCAAGTCATATTGCGGGAGTTCGATGCAGATCGTGGATTTGCCAAAACTGGATGATCTTGGACATACAATCTATTATGGGATTCAACAGATAGATCGGCCGGTTATCATCAATTTTGCGGATACTCTTGTAATGGATAATATTTATGATTCGGAAGGAGACAGCTTCTTTTATTCTGAGTCTGTACCGTCTGAAACCTGGACATTTTTTGAAGAAAAGGACGGGGTATTAACCGGGATCTATGATAAAACTAACGCGTGGATGAAGAATACGCGTAAATTGTTCGTGGGTGTGTTTCAGATCATGGACTCTGTGTTGTTCCGTCAGTGTCTGGAATCAGCCTTTAATCGGGAAGATCTCGAAATGAGTTCTTTTTATTTTGCTCTAAAGTTATATAGCCAGACAAGACCTTTAAAAGCCATATATACGAACAACTGGTTCGATATCGGCCACGCGGATCGGTATTTTCACTCAAAGGTCGAGGTTCAGGCGCGAGAGTTTAACCACATTCAGATTGACCGGGAACGAGGAATTTTAAGGAAGACCAGCGATGACCGGGAGAAGTTTATCGGAGAGGTTCTGTGGTATCTGAAACTCCCGACAGATGTTGAGTATGCCAGACCAAGAGTCTTCACATATTCCACACAATATATAACTCCTTTTATTGAGATGGAATATTATTCCTACCATACGTTGCACGAACTGTTTCTATATGGAGATATTGCTGCATGGCAGTGGCAGGATATATTTGAGCGGATCCGGTTCATTTTGAAGGATTTCCGCAGATATCGGGTTGATGGAGAAGGGATTAGAAGATCATTGGAGGAAGTGTATCTAAATAAGACGTTAAAACGTTTGGGAACACTTGCGGGGGATGCAGCATTCTCGGTATTTTTTGAGAATCCCATGCGGATTAACGGGATCGCCTATCGATCTCTGAATGAAATTTGCGGACTGTTGGAAAAAATGATTCCGTCAATGCTGTATGATGTTGATACATTCTGCATCATCCATGGTGACCTGTGTTTTGCGAACATCATGGTGGACAATAATTTCCAGTTCATAAAGGTCATTGATCCGCGCGGAAAGTTTGGCGAGTATGATATTTATGGCGACCCGAGGTATGAACTGGCGAAGCTGTTCCACAGCGTGGAGGGAAAGTATGATTATATCATCCAGGATTTGATGAACGTGGAATGCGAGCCGGAGAGGGGGATCCTTGAATATAGAATTTATGAACGGCAGAGAGATTTCGATCTTGCGGGAATATTCCGGCAGGTATTCCGGGAAGAGATCGGAGATGATCTGCGGAAGATTGAATTGATTGAAGCATTGTTATTTTTAAGTATGATTCCTTTGCATGGGGAGAGCCGGAAACACCAGTATGCGATGCTGGGAACGGGAATTGAGATTCTGGCGAAGGTAATTGACATTAAAGCGCAGGCGGATGCGGAAAACGGGTGCTGCTCCGGCAGGGAGAAAGAGGGTACGGCAGATGTATAGCGGATATTCCTTTGTATGCGATATTGATGGAACCTTGTGCCCGATCAAAGGCAGGGATGAGAGGTATGAGGATCTGGTTCCATATCTGGATATGGTGGCGAAATTGCGGTATTACCGGCAGAATGGGGCAAAGATCGTCCTTTTTACTTCCCGGAATATGAATTCCTATGGAGGCAATATCGGGCTGATCAACAAGAATACGGCGAAGATTCTTTTGGCCTGGCTCGAGAAATGGGACATTCCTTATGATGAGATCATTTATGGGAAGCCGTGGCCGGGAAAGAAGGGGTTCTATGTGGACGACCGGACCGTGAGGCCGGATGAGTTTCTGGCGTATTCTGCAGAGGAACTGGATGAGATATGCAGGAAGTCGCGGAAGGATTTGAAATGAGGTGGCAGTTGTGGAAAAGGAGATGACGGTGATCATTACAATGGCGGGACTTGGAAGCCGGTTCCGGAAAGCCGGGTACCGGGTGCCGAAATACATGATCGAAGCGAGGGGGAAGACGTTGTTCGAGTGGTCGATGGATAGTCTTCTGGACTATAACCCGCATGTTTCGAAGTATGTCTTTGTGGTGCGCGGGGAGGATGGCGCCTCCGGGTTTATCTATGAGAAATGCAGGCAATATGGCTTGATGGATGTGGATATTGTTGAGATCGACCATCTGACGGACGGCCAGGCGACGACCTGTATGCTGGCGATGCCGTATTGTGAGAAGGATGCGCCCGTGATGGTCTATAACATTGATACCTATGTGGAGCCATACGAAATGAAATACGCGGATATTTCTGGGGATGGACATATTCCCTGTTTCCGCGCGGACGGTGACCATTGGAGCTTTGTGAGGCTTGATGATTGCGGAAAAGCCGTTGAAGTGCGGGAAAAGAAGCGGATATCGGATAACTGTACGTTGGGGGCATATTATTTTTCCTCTGCTGGATTGTACCGGCAATTGTATGAAGAATATTATTCGGATGACCTCAGGATGGAAAGAAATGAGAAATATATCGCACCATTATATAATTTCATGATTGAAAAAGGTATGGACGTGACAATCAGTATCGTATCTGCAGAAAAGGTGCATGTGCTGGGGACACCGGAGGAACTGCGGAGATTTATGGAATGAGTGCGCATATATTTATTGTGCGTTATGCTCCTCGGACAATTGATAAAACAATGCACTCTGTGTGACATCGACCTATAGAGAGATAGATGATCGGCCCAGGAAAGAGGATTACATATTATTAAGAAAGAATATGTATGGGAGGAGACTGTCGGAGAATTTGACAGTTTCTTTGCGTTCATGTGGATTAAAAAACTGAAGGGTATATCATTCGGTGGAAAGGACAAAATAGATGCTGTTTAATTCCCTCGAATTCCTTATTTTTTTCCCAGTAGTTGTGCTGGCATATTTTGTGTTTCCGACAAAGCTTAAGAATATATGGCTCCTGATTGCCAGCTATTATTTCTATATGTGCTGGAATGCGAAATATGTGCTTCTGTTATTGTTTTCAACAGTAATAACCTATTTCGGCGGGGTACTGTTGGAATGGCTCAAGCATACGTCCATACAGGAAAGAAAAAAAGCGGTTTGCGAGAAAGCGGTGCTGGTTTCCAGCGTAATTCTCAATCTGGCGGTTTTGTTTTATTTTAAATACACCAATTTCGGGCTTAAAATGATGGGAAGCCTTCTGGCGCTGTTCCATATCCGGCTGCAGATCCCTGCCTTTGATATTCTATTGCCGGTAGGGATATCTTTTTATACATTTCAGGCGCTTGGGTACACGATAGACGTATACCGTGATGATATTTATGCGGAAAAGAATTTCCTGAAATATGCCCTTTTTGTATCCTTCTTTCCCCAGCTGGTGGCCGGGCCGATCGAACGTTCCAAAAATCTTCTGAAACAGCTTGCGGTTCCCGGAAAGTTCAGCTACAGTTCCGTCCGGTCCGGTCTTCTGCTGATGCTGTGGGGGTATTTCCTGAAGGTGGTGATCAGTGACAGGTGTGCGGTGCTGGTCAATACGGTATATGGGAATTACAATACATATCAGGGATTCCAGCTGATCTTGGCAAGCGTCCTTTTCGCGTTTCAGATCTACTGCGATTTTATGGGATATTCGGTGATAGCAAAAGGGGCGGCTGAAGTTCTGGGATATAAGCTGATGGATAATTTTTCCCGGCCCTATCTGGCAGGATCGATCAGGGAGTTCTGGCGCAGATGGCATATTTCCCTCAGCACATGGCTGAGGGATTATCTTTATATACCGCTTGGAGGCAGCAGGGGATCGCGGCTGAAGAAATACCGGAATCTTATGGCGACATTCTTTGTGAGCGGTCTCTGGCATGGGGCAGATATGACGTTTGTTGTGTGGGGGGGTATCCATGGTCTCTATCAGATTCTAGAAGATGTAGCTGAACCGGTTGTGAAAAGGCTTTGCAAGATTTTCCATGCAAATACAGAAACCTTTTCATGGAAGCTGTTTGGCATTCTTGGGAATTTTATTTTAGTGGATGTTGCGTGGGTGTTTTTCAGGGCCGATACGGTTCATGCGGCGCTGCAGATATTATCGCGGTCAGCGGAGGTCTCAAACATCGGTTTGCTCCTGAATGGCGGTCTGTATCAGTTGGGATTGAATGAGAGAAACATGATGATCCTGTTTGTCGGTCTTTTAGCCCTGCTTATTTCAGGGTTGATGGCGGAAAAGGGGATTAATGTCCTTGAATGGCTCTCAGAACAGAATATTGTATTCAGGTATATTTTGTATTGGGGAGCTATTGTGCTGATTATTTTTTCTTTGGACATCACGGGACAGGAATTCATCTATTTTCAATTCTAAAAGAAGGGATAGCAGGATGAAGCAGATCGTTAAACTAATTATAAAATGTAGCTGTGTTATGTTACCGCTTTGGGTCGTGTGCATGTATATACGGAGTCATCCATTGGCATTTATGGATAGTGAAGCCCCGTATTATCTGTGGAATAAGATAAAAACGAACACAGCGAATGAGCAAAGCTACGATGTTCTTATCCTGGGGGATTCTGTAGCTAATGCCGCCTATATGCCCGAGGCATTATCCGGGACAACGCTGAACTTGGCGCTTGGAGGAACCACACCCGTTGAGAATTATTATACTTTGCAGGACTGGCTTGCGCATAACCCGGCACCGAAGGCGTGTTATATCAGTTTCCAGGATTCCCATTTGCAGCGAGCGGACTGTTTCTGGGTAAGGAGCATGTATTCGCACAGGTATAATCTTGGACAGAATCTGGAGATGCTGAAAAATGCTATGAATTATAAGGACGCATCGATTTTGACGGAACATTATATTCTGGATTTCATATCCTATGAGTTATTTTTGCCGAACAAATATATTATTTCATTTATGAATGCTGGTTTTAACCAACGATATCAGGGAAACAGATCGGCGCAGCAAGCGGATGACTTGTACGGAGGTCGATATATAGCTCGCGGATTAAACGAATATGTCCCTTCTGGGGAGATCGTTAATGAAAAGTTTTATGTGAATCCCCTTTTTGACAGCTATTATCGGAAGATTCTGGAACTGTGCCGTGAAAACCGGATTCAGGTATACATTGTAAAGCTTCCCCTTCCAGCGAATACGTCTTTTACGGAAGAATATGAAGAGGATTTCAGACGCTATTATGAGGAACTGCAGAAAGAGTATCCATATATTGGGGTGGACTGGTTCCCTGCATACCCGAATCAGTATTTTTCAGACGGTGCTCATATGAATACAAGAGGAGCGTTGTCTTTTAGTGCTGAATTGAAGGATATGTATCCTGAAGTTTTTAATAATACAGATATGACTCCGAATCAGAGCACAGCGATAAATGAGGAGATAAAAGCAGAGAACAAAATAGAATGGATTATTAAGTGCATTGACGAAAGACCATATACGGTGGTTATATGTGATAATACAGAATATCCACAGGGGATAAATAACTATTTGTCACAAAGTGGAGTTTGGATTTCAAATGTGTTGATAAGTCAGGATAATCGCAAAGAGTTGAATGAATTTGGGGATTTTTATTGTGTCTCTGGGGATGGCAGTTGTACCGCAGACTATACAATCTTTGAGGAAGAAGGTAGGTTGATGTTTCAGTTACAGGGACAGGATGCAGAACTATGGGATGTGGCTGAAAATACGCTAGAGTTGATTGTTATAGATAATAATAACAGATCTATCGTATGTGAAAAGAAATTTAGATATGCAGATGCTGGATTTGTAATCAGTAATTAAGAGAATGGCAGGAAAGAAGAATGAAAAAGGTAATGCTTGTCTTCGGCACCCGCCCGGAGGCCATTAAAATGTGCCCTTTGGTCAATGAACTAAAGACCAGAGACACAATT
>CANQTL010000049.1 GCA_947626775.1 uncultured Lachnospiraceae bacterium
GGCTGATCACACACCGCTATGCGCTGCGGGATCTTGGCCAGGGGTTCCTGCTGATGCGGGACAAACGGGAAGAGTACATAAAGGTCATGGCTGCTGTGGACGGGCAGCAAGACGGGGACGGATAATTTGTAACGAAAATATGACATTTTTTAACAATGTGTTAAAAGATAGGCCTTTTGTATGTTCAAAAAGTATTCCTTGTGATACAATCTTAATAAGTATGTTGTGAAACATGCATACTATATGATGCAAAAGGGAGTTGCTTTATGGACAAGCAGACGAAAGAGACGCGGGAGACGTCCGAGCCAAAAGATTCGGACATGGGCGTCCCGGCGGAAAATACAGAAGCCGCGGAAAGAACCGGCACAGTCGGTTCAAACGGCAGAAAGCGTGGCAGGATCAAAAACATTCCGCTGCTGATCGCGGAGGTCGGCGTCCTGATTCTGGCGCTCGGCATTCTGTGCGTGGTGCTCAAGACGACCCGCGATGTGGAGCGCAAGGCGATCGACGAGGAGAAGATCACGATTAATCAGGAAGTCGAGGAGAGCATACAGGAGGCGGAAAAGAGCCAGGAGAAAAAAGGATACCGCAGTATCGCCCTGTTCGGCGTGGACGCCAGGGACGGCGAACTGGGGAAAGGGACAAGAAGCGATTCGATTATTATTGCCAGTATCAATATGGATACGCAGGAGATCAAGCTGGTCTCCGTATTTCGGGATACGTTCCTGAATCTGGGGAACGATTCTTACAACAAATGTAACGCAGCTTACGCGCAGGGCGGGCCGGAGCAGGCGATCAGTATGCTGAACACCAATCTGGATCTTGACATCACCGACTATGTGACGGTCGGCTTTGGCGGGCTGATTGACTCTGTGGACGCGCTGGGCGGGATTGAAATGGATATCACGGACACGGAGATCAACCATCTGAACAACTATCAGATGACGATGGCTGAAGAACTGGGAGTAGACTATATACCGGTAGAACACAGCGGCAAACAGCTTCTGAACGGTATGCAGGCCACCGCTTACTGCAGGATACGTTATACCAAGGGAGACGATTTCAGGCGGGCGGAGCGGCAGAGAGATGTGCTGACCGCCATGATGGAAAAAGCGAAGAAGGCGTCTGTAAGTGAATTAACTGAGATGGTCAACGCAATTTTACCGGAGGTGGAAACTTCCCTGGGAGTCAATGAAATTCTGAGCGTACTCGGAAGTGTGGCCGGCTATGACGTGGCTGCCAGCGACGGATTCCCCTTCGAGGATCACCGGGCAGGCGTCACCGTGGGAAGCAAGGGGAGCTGTGTGGTCCCGGAGGATCTGCAGGCCAATGTCGTTGCGCTGCACGAGCTTCTGTACCCTGAGACGGATTACAAGCCGTCCCGGCAGGTGGAAAACATCAGCGCCGAGATCGCTTCCATTACGGACGACTACAGGTAGATCCTGTTATTTTTGTTTCAAGAAGAGACCTAAGACAGCAGTTGGGGGCAGCCCGGCTGCTGTTTCGATGTAATCGAAATCTTTGTGCGGTACACTGTGCCGGAGAGAGCAAAGCAGGCATAAGAGGGATTGCGGATATGGGTAAACTGCTGATTTATCTGAGGCACTATAAGAAAGAAACTGTCCTGGCGCCGCTGTTCAAGATGCTGGAGGCGTGTTTTGAACTGTTTGTGCCGCTCGTCATGGCGGCCATCATTGACAGAGGCATCGGCGGGGGCGATATCGGACTCTCGCTCTGTATGGGCGGGCTTCTTGTAGCGCTGGGGGTGATCGGGCTCGCATGTTCCGTCACGGCGCAGTATTTTGCGGCAAAGGCGGCTGTGGGCTTTGCCGCCGAGATGAAGCGCGCGCTGTTCGCTCATCTGCAGTCGCTTTCCTATACGGAGATCGATACGCTGGGCACTTCCGCCATGATTACCCGTATGACATCCGACGCCAACCAGGTGCAGAACGGGGTCAATATGGTGCTGCGGCTTTTCCTGCGATCGCCGTTTATCGTATTCGGCGCAATGGTTATGGCGTTCACCATCGATGTGAAGGCGGCGCTGATCTTCACGGTGACAATCCCGCTTCTGTCGGTTGTGGTGTTCGGCATTATGATGCTCACGATGCCGCTGTACCGGAAAGTGCAGAACGGTCTGGACAGCGTTCTGCAGTCTACTCGGGAGAACCTGACCGGAGCGCGGGTGATACGCGCGTTTCGTAAAGAGGAGGAAGAGATTGCGGCGTTTGAGGAGAAGAATGCCGCGCTTGCACATATGCAGCTTTTCGTTGGGAAGTTGTCTGCTTTGACTAATCCGGTCACTTATATTATTGTAAACGCGGCGACGATGATTCTGCTCTATACGGGCGCTGTGCGTGTGGATGAGGGCACGATCACGCAGGGAGAAGTGGTAGCGCTGGTCAATTATATGTCGCAGATCCTCGTAGAGTTGGTAAAGCTGGCGAATCTCATTATCACGATCACGAAAGCGCTGGCCTGTGCAAACCGCATTCAGGGCGTATTTGAGATTCCGTCGGGGATGGACTGGGCGCAGGAAGCGGGCCGCAGGGCAAAGAGCGGGCCGCAGGATGCGAAGCCTCTGGCCGTGGAGTTCGACCATGTGTGTCTGACCTATGCGGGCGCAGGGGCGGAAGCGCTGACGGATATAGATTTCCGGGTAGGGAGAGGCGAGACGGTCGGCATCATCGGCGGTACAGGATCGGGGAAAACTTCTCTGGTAAATTTGATCCCTCGTTTCTATGACGCCACTTCCGGCTGTGTCAGAATCGACGGCAGAGACGTGCGGGAGTACGGTCGGGAAGAACTCAGAAAAAAGGTGCGGACGGTGCCTCAGAAAGCCGTTCTTTTCCGGGGGACGATCCGGGAAAATCTAAGCTGGGGCAAAGCCGGCGCGACGGACGGGGAATTGTGGCGCGCGCTGGACATAGCGCAGGCGAGAGAGTTTGTGGAGCAGAAGCCGGGAAAGCTGGATTTCGGTATCACGCAGGCGGGGCGGAATCTGTCCGGCGGTCAGAGTCAGCGGTTGACAATTGCGCGGGCGCTGGTGGGAGAACCCGAAATTCTGATTCTGGATGACAGCGCTTCGGCGCTCGATTATGCTACGGACGCGGCTTTGAGGAGGGCGCTCCACGATATGACGGGCGGCATGACGGTGTTTATCGTGTCGCAGCGCGCTTCCTCGATCCGCTATGCAGACAGGATCGTCGTGCTGGACGACGGCAGAGCGGCGGATATCGGTACCCACGAGGAGCTGTTGTCCCGGTGCGGCGTATATCAGGAAATTTACTATTCACAGTATCCGAGGACGGAAGGGGGCGCTGTGGAATGAGGAGAGACAGCCGGGGCGGTCAGAGAGAGACGCTGGTGAAAGTCCTGCGATATATCAGGAAATATTGGTTTTATCTGGCGGTCTCCCTGCTGATGGCGGCGCTGACAGTGACGCTGACGCTGTATCTGCCGATATTGACCGGAAGGGTCATCGATTTGATCATGGGAAAAGGGGATGTGGACTTCCCTGGAATATTCCGGATTCTCAGGGCGATGGGCGCGGCCATAGCAGTCACGGCGGCGGCGCAGTGGATCATGAACGTGTGCAACAATAAGATGGCTTACCGCATTGTGCAGGATGTGAGAAATGAGGCGTTTCGCAGAATTGAGATCCTGCCGCTCGGGTATATTGACGGACATTCCTACGGAGAAGTGGTCAGCCGTGTGATCGCCGATGTGGATCAATTTTCGGATGGTCTGTTAATGGGATTTACGCAGTTTTTTACAGGAGTAATCACGATTCTGGGGACGCTTGGCTTCATGCTCAGCGTCAATGTCTGGATCACCTGTGTCGTGGTGCTCATCACGCCGCTGTCCTTTCTGGTGGCGTCCTTTATCGCGAAAAAGACTTACCTGATGTTCCGGGAACAGTCGCGGACCAGAGGGGAGCAGACGGCGCTGATCGAGGAGATGATCGGCGGTCAGAAAGTGGTGCAGGCTTTTTGCCATGAAGACGAGGCGATGGAGCGGTTTGATGAGATAAACGGCAGGCTGACGGACTGCTCCCTGAAAGCGATCTTCTATTCCTCTATCACCAATCCGGCTACCCGCTTCGTCAACAACCTGGTCTATGCGGGCGTTGCGGTCACGGGGGCGGTCTATGCGATACGGGGAGGGATCAGCGTCGGACAGCTCTCGTGTTTCCTCACCTATGCGAACCAGTATACGAAGCCGTTCAACGAGATATCGGGCGTGGTGACGGAGTTGCAGAATGCCATCGCCTGTGCGGCACGGATCTTTGCACTGATCGAGGAGGAACCTCAGATACCGGATCGGGAGGATGCGCTCGTCCTGAAGGGCGTGGAGGGAAGGGTAGATCTGGAACATGTGAGCTTTTCCTATGTGCCGGACAGGAAACTGATCACGGATCTGGATCTGACCGTGCAGACCGGGCAGCGCGTTGCAATCGTCGGGCCGACAGGCTGCGGCAAGACGACGGTGATCAATCTGCTGATGCGTTTTTATGATGTGCAGTCCGGGAGAATCTGCGTGGACGGCGCAGATATCCGGGGAGTGACGCGCGGCAGTCTGCGTGCAAGCTACGGTATGGTGCTGCAGGAGACTTGGCTGAAAGCGGGTACAATCCGGGAAAATATCGCGATGGGAAAGCCCGGCGCTTCCGAGGAGGAGATCGTCCAGGCGGCGAAGCTGTCGCACGCCCACAGCTTTATCAAGAGGATGCCGCAGGGCTATGACACTGTGATCGGGGAGGATGGCGGAAATCTTTCGCAGGGACAGAAGCAGCTTCTCTGTATTGCGAGGGTGATGCTGTGTCTGCCGCCGATGCTGATTCTGGACGAGGCGACCTCTTCTATTGATACGAGAACGGAGATACGGATACAGAAAGCGTTCGCCACGATGATGCAGGGCAGAACCAGTTTTATCGTAGCGCACAGGCTGTCAACAATACGGGAAGCGGATGTGATTCTGGTGATGAAAGACGGAAATGTGATAGAGCGCGGAAATCATGAGACGCTGCTTCAGAAAGGCGGGTTTTATGCGCAGCTGTATAACAGTCAGTTCGCGCCATCTTCATTGTAGTTCATGTAAGCCGACTGGATGTCCGCGACGGCGCCGTTCTCCCAGGTGAAAGTCAGATAGCGGTACTCTGCCGTGTGGGTGTTTAGGAAATCCGCGGAGGTGAGATAGTCGATCATGCCAGACTCTTCGATATCGTATTCTTTACAGAAAGCGGCGGGGTCGATGGGTTCGCCGTCTACGAAAAAGACCGGGATGAGGGTTTTGACCAAAGAGCCGGACGGTATTTCCCCTTTGGAAAGCGTCTGATAGTCACCGCCGTCCACGGAGATAAAACAGTCGCAGTCGCCGTAGGCGTTGAAAAATTCATCCGGCGTCGAGCCGAGGGCGATGCCGCGGCTCGTCTCACAGGTTTCCGAATCCAGTATGTAGTCTTCGGCGGTGAGCGAAGATTCGTCTGCTCCGCAGCCGGTGAGCGGTCCGCCGATCAGCATCAAGGCGGCGGTGAGAGTGATCATGATTTTCTTTGTCATGTCGCGGTTCCTCTTTTTGGTTTTATAGATCTGAAGTAGGAATCGCCTGCGATTCCTGAGAAGTTAATTGAGCAACGATCGTATTACGATCGACTTTTCGCTTATAGCAGGAATCGCCTGCGATTCCTGAGAAGTTAATTGAGCAACGATCGTATTACGATCGTTGCTCAATTTACTTCATAGCAGGGGCAGTAGGAATCGAACCCACATCGATGGTTTTGGAGACCACTGTTCTACCTTTGAACTATGCCCCTCTGTCATGCGGCGGCCTGAACCGCCGAATCAAATTATAGCATAGGTGTGTTGGCTGCGCAAGCCTTTTTTGTCCGCGAACGTTGACAGCGAACGTTGACAGAAAGAGGCGCCATTGTTAAAATTTAAATACGTAATCGGTTGCGCTGAAGGAAGGTTTTTATGGAGGCAGGAGGGAGTACTTTATGAGCAGAGGTTACAGGAAATTGTTGACGCTGGGGATGGTTCTGGGACTGTGCGCATCAGTACTGACGGGCTGCGGTGCGGACGGCGGACAGCAGGCGCAGACTACGGAAAATGCGGATGGATCACAGGCCGACGGCGAGGCGATGTCCTTTCCGCTGCCGACGGCGGCGGAAGAGTCTGAGATCTATGTGGAGCCGATCCCGGATATCAGCGATGATTTTATCCGCGGTATGGACGCGTCCTCGGTGCTGGTCGAGGAGAACAGCGGTGTGACTTATTATAATGAGGATGGGGAAGAGCAGGACGTCTTTATGACGCTGGCGCAGTCGGGGGTCAACTATATCCGTCTGCGCGTGTGGAACGATCCCTACGATGAGAACGGCAACGGTTACGGCGGAGGCAACAACGACGTGGCGACGGCCATCGAACTGGGCAGGCGCGCCACGAAGTACGGGATGAAGGTGTGCATCGACTTCCACTATTCCGATTTCTGGGCGGATCCCAAGAGGCAGCATGCGCCGAAAGCCTGGGAGGGCATGAGCGCGCAGGAGAAGTGCGACGCGCTCTATGATTTCACGAAGGACAGCCTGACGCAGCTTCTGGACGCCGGCGTAGATGTAGGTATGGTGCAGATCGGCAACGAGATCAACAACGGCATGGCGGGCGAGACGCTGGCTCCCACGGTGATGAATCTGTTAGTGTCCGGCAGCCGGGCGGTGCGCGAGATCTCTGAGGAGTGCGGCAGGGACATCCAGATCGTCCTGCACTATACGAATATCGAAGAGGCGGACAAAATCGACAACATTGCGCTGAATCTCCTGAATTTTGGCGTGGACTACGATATTTTCGGTCTGTCCTACTATCCGTTCTGGGACGGCACGAACGAGAATATGCAGGCGGTTGCGAGGAATCTTCAGGAAAAGTACGGCAAGAAAGTGCTGATCGCGGAGACTTCCTACTGTTATACGTCCGAGGACGGAGACGGCACGGCCAACAGCCTGGCGGGGACGGACGATCTGGTGGACGGATACGCGGCCACCGTGCAGAGTCAGGCGACCATGATCCGCGATATCTGCGCTGCGGCGAATGAGGCCGGCGTGATGGGGATCTTCTACTGGGAAGGCGTCTGGATTCCGGTCGGCGGACCGACGCAGGACAATGCGCCAATCTGGGAGAAGTATGGCAGCGGCTGGGCCAGCAGCTATGCGGCGGATTATGACCCGGACGACGCAGGGCTGTACTACGGCGGATGTTCCTGGGACAATCAGGCCATGTTTGATTTTGACGGACATCCGCTGCCGTCCTTAAATGTATTCAAATATCTGAAGTACGGTGCGACGGCGCCTCTGGCGGTCGATGCCGTGCCGGAAGTGTATGCCTCCTGCGATGTGGGCGGCACACTGACACTGCCGGAAGAAGTGGATGTGATCTATAATGACCGTTCGGCCAACACCAAAGTGCCCGTCAGCTGGGACGCGGCGCAGGTTGCGGCGGTCGACACGGACACAGGCGGCAGCTATGACGTCGCCGGGTCGCTGGAGGACGGCACGGAGGTTATGGCGCACGTTGAGGTGAAGATGATGAACCATGTGAAGAATCCGAGCTTTGAGGAGGCGGATACCTCCATGTGGAAGATTGCCTATACAGGCGATGACAACCCTACCGATTTCCAGGAAAAAGCGGATGACGCCTACACAGGAACGATGGCATATCATTTCTGGTCGGAGGACTCCGATATGGATTTTTCCATCGAACAGGAATTGACGGATCTGGAGCCCGGAACCTATCAGCTCTCTGTGTATGCGCAGGGCGGCGATGTGTCCGACGACTGCGAGATGGCGCTGTATGCGGTTGTAAACGGTGAGGAAGTAAGCGAGCCTTTCATGGTGGCGGGCTGGGCAGACTGGCAGAATCCGACGATCCCGGACATCAAAGTGACGGACGGCACGCTCACTATCGGCGTGCGCATGAAGTGCAATGCCAAAAGCTGGGGCACCGTGGATGATTTTACGCTGAACAGAGTTTCGGACTAGGGCAGGGCGATGGCGGATGCGGCGCTTAGAGCCGCTCCGCGATCATTAGATCCCAGCCGGGGATTTGGATGCGCTCCCCGCCCCGGACCTTTCTGTCCTGCATAAGCAGAACGGCGTCGCCGCCCTGCCAGGTGATCTCGGCGGGCGTGTCCGCATAGTTGAAATAATAAATGATCTCTTTGCCGTAGTCGTTGATACCCCGTTTGCAGATAACGGGGTATTTCTCTGCCGGAAGCGTCAGCCCGGCGTCCTGCGTCAGACAGATCAGCAGTTCTTTCAGCAGATTCCGGTCGAAATAGCAGCCGAGGTAAACGGCGTGTCCGCTGCCAAACCGGTTTTCGGTGACGGCGGCATAGTCTCCCCAGTGCGGATGCGCGTAGGAGGCGAGAGTGTGCGCCGTGTCAGGGATCAGCAGTTCCATCCAGCCGTGCACGCAGTCCGCAAGAGAATCGCCGCAGCCGGTTTCCGGGCAGGCCGAAGGGGCAGCGGAGGTCGTCTTAGCACCGCTTTGCGCCGCGTGTGCGTGGTCGGCAGAGGACAGCGCTTCGCACGGCGGAAAAGAGAAATTGCACAGCCCTACGTTGACCGGATTGGTAAATTGATCGTAGGTCATGCCGAACACGTCTGTCAGTCCATGGGGCTGATCGTCCGCATATATTTTTTGATCGAGGCCGGCAAACGCCGTGCGGAAAGTGGAGATCAGATATCCGCCCGCAGATACGTAAGCGCGAAGATTTTTGACAAGCGTGTCGGATACACTGTAAAGCGCAGGAGTCACCAACATTTTATATTGACTGAATAGATCAATATCGTCTGCCGACAAGATATCGCACTCGATGTTCAGTTCGTAGAAAGCGTCGTAGAGCCAGCGGAAGATGTCGTTGTAATGCAGATCCGCGCCGGTGGGAAACCACTGCAGCCCGGTCAACGCTTCGTTGGACAGCACGATGGCTGCATCGGCCTTTTTTTGCAGATTTTTCAGCCGGCTGCCGTATCTGGCGAAGTCGGCGCCGATGGAGCAGATCTCTTTGTACGCGGCATTCTCTTTGAGATTGTGGCTGAGAATCCCTTTCCAGTAGGATTCGATGGCGTTGTGGATGGAGTGCCAGTGCCAGTACATGACGGAGTTTGCGCCGGAGGCGAGATGACTGAACGCCTGCAGACGCAGCTGTCCGGGATAGGGGAGCCAGCCGTGGTTGCCCTGGGCTTCCGTCTCCAGGATCAGATAGCTGCCGCGTTTGACGGAACGGGCGATGGCGCCGCCGCAGGCGATCTCTTTGCCGGTGAGATCCTGGGCGGAGGGATGATAGATATCGAAGCCCGCTACGGTGAGCGGCGCGGCGGCCTCCCACTGGTCGACCTCCGGCTGCAGACCGTAGGAGTAGCCGCGCCAGTCGTAGTCAAAGTTCTGGGTGATAAACTGATCGGGACGGGCGTACTCTCTGACGATAGCGCACTGCCATGCGAGGAAGTCCGTCACCAGCCTGCGCTGGAATTTCTGGTATTCCGCGCCGAGGGAGCCGTTGATTGTGCCCCGGATGTCGGGAAGATCTTCCCAGGAACCCAGGCGGTTGCTCCAGTAATCCAGACCGAAAGCGCGGTTCAGGGCGGCTAAGTCGCTGCTGAATTTTTCCTTCAGATATTCTGCGAATTTTTTCTGCGCACACGGACTGCACGTGTCGTAGGCTTTCGTCTCATTGTCGAGCTGGAAGCCGATGACGTGTGCATAGGGCGAGACTTCCTCCATCAGCCGGCGTATGATGATCTCGGCGTGTTTCAGATAGACGGGGTGGGTGATATCCATGTTCTGGCGTCTGCCGTAGCGCTCCTGTCCGTTGTGCGTTTCGGCGAGGACTTCGGGGCATTTGGCCGCGAGCCATGCGGGGACGGCATAGGTGGGAGTGCCTACAATGACCGAGATATTGTGGGCGGCGGAAGCGCGCAGCATCCTGTGCAGATGGGTGAAGTCGAAGACGCCCTCCTGAGGCTCCCAGGTGCTCCATGTGGATTCCGCGATGCGGATCACGTTCATGTGCGCCCGCTCCATCATTTCCATATCCTGTTCGATCCTGTCACAGGGGAGATACTCATCGTAGTATGCCGCCCCGAACAGCAGTCTGTCTGTCTTCATGGTTTTCTTTCCTTTCCCTGTTGAAAATATGTCTGTCGTCTGTTAATCTGAAAGTGAACAATCGGTTGCGTTGCCGCGGATGAAAGGAAGCCGGGACTGGCGAAACGCACGCCGCTGTATAGTCAGCATACCACAGAATGACCGTTCCGGTAAAGAACCATGTGCGGCGGGCGCAGGAGCGGTACCGGGAGGGACGCCGCGCAGATATTTTGAAACGGGGAAGATGTTGTTTTTATGGAAGAAAAGAATCTGACAATCGGGGATATCGCACAGGCGCTTCATGTCTCCAAGACGACCGTGTCGCGCGCCATGTCCGGCAAGGGCAGAATCGGAGAAGAGACGCGCAGGCGCGTGCTGGACTATGTCGAGGCGCATCATTACAGTCCGAATGTCGTAGCCCAGGGGCTGGCGCAGAATAAGACGTTCAATATCGGCGTGGTGATGCCGGGGGATTCCAACATCTCGGAGCTGCCTTTTTTTCAGAGCTGTATGCTGGGGATCTGCAGGACGGCTTCCTCGGCTGGCTACGACGTACTGATCTCCATGGTGACGGGGGAAGATATCTCGCAGCTTAGGCGGGCGGTGACAAACCGTAAGGTGGACGGCGTGATTCTCACGCGGACCCTGACGGAGGATGCGTCGGTGCGGTATCTCATGGAAACGGAGGTGCCTTTCGTGGCGGTCGGCAGCACGGACGACGGCGAAGTGATGCAGGTGGACAGCGACCACAGGGGCGCGTGCCGGGAACTGACGGACAGACTGCTGGCACAGGGACTGCGAAAGATTGCGCTGATCGGCGGGGACGAGAGGTTTGTCGTCACGGGCAGCAGGCTGCGAGGATTTCAGGAAGCAGTCGCGGCGCGGGGCGGCGCGGATGCCGGAATCCGGGCGGACGTGACGCTGAACGTCAGGGACATGGAGACGGCTGAACGGGCGGTGGAGCGGCTTGTGCGGAGAGAGACGGAGTGTATCGTGTGCATGGACGATTTCCTGTGCGGCTGTGTGCTGAACGCTCTGCAGGCCAGGCGGATCGCCGTGCCGGGACAGATACGGGTGGCGTCGTTCTATGACAGTACCGTGCTGGAGAACCGTCTGCCGCCGGTCACATCCATCCGCTTCGACATGGAGGAACTGGGCGGAAAGGCGTGCGAGCAGCTTCTGCACGTCCTGAACGGCGAGCCGGCAAAAAGACGCATCCTGCTGGGCTATGAGGTGCACATGCGGGAGTCCGCGGGCGGCTGCCTTGATAAGGTATGAATTGGGAGAGAAACCCGTAAGGGCGTTTCTCCTTGACAGAAGAACCGGTATCAGATACAATCAAAAGAGCGGAAGGATCGGCCAGAGCCGGTCGGTGAGCGCCAAGCGCTCTGAAAAATGGCGGGAATGCGATGCGTGCGAAGAGAATCTACAAGAATAAAATATTCAAAGGTATGCTGGACACGATGAAGGAGCTTGCTGTGAGCGGCAATGCGCCGGAAGCCGTCAATATCAAGACGAACGCTTACTTTTTTATCGAGGGCTGGTGCGCGGCGAAACATATTCCGCGCGAGGACATGGAAGTGATCAAGAAGGAAGTCAACCAGCGGATTTTCGACGTCATAGCGAAGAAGTAAGTTTCTGTATCAATCGAGGACAATCAAAGAGGACAATGTTATCAGGAAGGTAACCGGGCGGGCAGAAGTACCGCAGGCGGCCTTTTTTTTTTTGCGCGGGCAGCCCGCCAGGCATGTTTCGTCTCGCTGCGCGGGCAACGGGCCGGTTCGGGAAAAATCAGGCCGGAAAATGGAAAAACGAAAAAATAATCAGAGACAGGAGTGTGAAAATCATGAAAAATCAGACGCGTAAAATGGTACTCTCGGCGTTTTTCATGGCGCTGGGGATCGTGCTGCCCTTTCTGACGGGGCAGATCAAACAGATTGGGAGCATGCTGCTGCCGATGCATATCCCGGTGCTGCTGTGCGGCTTTATCTGCGGCTGGCAGTACGGCCTGGCTGTGGGCGCCGTGACGCCGCTTCTCAGGAGCGCCCTGTTCGGTATGCCGCCCTTCATGCCGACGGCTGCCGGTATGGCGGTGGAACTGGCGGTGTACGGGCTGGTGACGGGGCTTCTGTATGACAGGCTTCCCAGGAAAACGCCCTATCTGTATGTGAGCCTGCTGGGGGCGATGATTGCGGGCAGGGTCGCATGGGGGCTTGCGAGCATTGCCCTGTACGGCATGATGGGAAATACGTTCTCGATGGCGATCTTTCTGTCGGGCGCATTCCTGAATGCGATTCCGGGAATTATTCTGCAGCTGATTCTGATTCCCGCGGTTATGGTTGCTTTGAAGAAGGCGGGAGTGCTGAATGCTTATGAGAGAAACCGTGTGGCGGAGAGTCTGTGACCTCATCGACCGCGCGCTGGAGGAAAGCGAATTGACCGATCAGGTCAACGTGGCGGTCGACGGCATGTGCGGCGCGGGAAAAAGCACGCTGGGCAGATTTCTGACAGAGCGCTATGACTGCAATCTTTTCCATATGGACGATTTCTTCCTGCGGCCCGGACAGCGCACGCCTGAACGGTATGCCGAGCCGGGCGGCAACGTGGACTACGAGAGATTTGCAGAAGAGATTCTTGCGCATCTGCCGGATGAGGAGGGGCTGACCTACCGCCCTTTTGACTGCGCCGCCATGGCTCTCTCCGCGCCGCGCCGTGTCCCCCGCAGGCGGCTGAATATCGTAGAGGGGGTTTACAGCTGCCACCCTTATTTTGGAGAGATCTACCGTCTGCGCCTCTTCGCTGAGGTTTCGGAGGCTGTGCAGCGCAAACGGCTGCTTGCAAGGGGCGGGCCGGAGAAATACCGGCGATTTATCGAAGAGTGGATTCCGATGGAGAGCCGGTATTTTGAAGCGTATGGTGTCAGAGAAAAATGCATCCGCATTTCGATGGGATGAACGGGCCGCGGGAAAAGTATGCGGCGCGGGCGGTGTTTTTAGGCTTCCGCGTCCGGCAGCATGGCTTCCAGTTTCTCCACGGCGCCGCGGATATAGTCGCTCATGGGAGCTTCCGCGCAGCCGGCGATATAGTGGTTGCAGCGGTTGACGGGGATTAGGATTTTGAAAGCTCTGCTGGCGCCGACGGCGGCGGCGATGGCGGGGGTGATCTCCCCTAACAGCGCGTTGGCGAACATGACGCCGATGGGACCGATGATGACGTCGGAGTCGGCAGCGTTGACGATCACCGCGTTCTCGCCGGTCGCGCCGTTCTCCGCGCCCGCTTTGAGCATGGCGGAGGTGGCGATGCTGTTGGTGCCGATGGCGTACAGTTCCAGTTCGGTGTGTTTCTTTTTGATCTGTTCGATGACCGTCCGGCCGATCCGGCCTCCCTGGCCGTCTATCACTGTGATTTTCATGGATTGGCTCCTTTTATTTTGATAAGCGCTGTCGGCGCTTTTTCCGTTATTTTATCATTTTATCTCTTATGCCGCAACCGGCGGCGTCTCTTCTTTGTGCATAATCTCTAATTTCCCATTTTTTAATCTATGCAATATTTCGGATTGACAATCTGAACGGGCTTTTGCTATTCTTATAATATGAATTTGAACAACCGATTGCGCAAAAGAGAATGAGGCGATTCGAGCGAAACGGAGAGCGGCGTGCGCAGCGGAGAACGGAAATTGCAGAAAAAGAAAACGGAGGGAAGCGCAGACATGGATAAGTTTATCGTCAACATCATCCATCGCCCGGAGATGGTGCCCGAGTATGCGGAGAAGGTGACCGGACACGGCAAGGAGGAGGATATCGGCAGGAAGGAACTTCTGACGGAATCTTTGGATATTTTTAAGACGCAGCAGGCGATCGCGCACAAGAACGGGCTGAAGACAACGATTCAGATGACGTACGCGTCGCTCTTCAACGACGAGGCGGTGGAGCTTGCGAAGGCCGATCACGAGAAGTACGGGGACGAGATCGCCTTATCTCTTTTGGGACTTCCGTGCGAGGAGTTCCGCGAAAAATATAAGACGAAGGATTTCTGTATCTGGATGTTCTCGATGGAGGACAAGAAGTCCATCGTGGACGACGTGTTCGGCAAGTTTCATGACAGATTCGGCTTCTACCCGGAATCGACGGGTTCTTACTATATGGACGCCGATCTGGTCAATTATATCAAAGAGAAATATCCGATGGTAAAATGTGCCGTGGCGACCTGCTGGGAGGAGGGGCCGAAAGCTTACCACACCTGTAATAATTCATGGTACACCTTCATGGACGGCGGTCCGTGGGCGCCGTGGATTCCGAGCAGACAGAACGTGCACGCGCCGGCGGCCAACGAAGCGGAGGACAGCGGCATTGTGGCGATTCCGCACCTGTCCAGAGATCTTCTGGCCTGCTACGACGGCAACGGGTCGAACTTCGGCACCCACCCGCAGAATGTCCTGCGCGGCATGATCTACGACTCCAAGACCTGGGAGTTTCCGTATCTGTACAACCTGATCGACCAGTACCGCAGTCTGGCGAAGTACAATAACGGCTATGCCTACAACATGATGTTCGTCGGCCCCGGCTGGATGAACAAGATGGGACGCTGGGAGGCGCCCTACGAGCTGCTGTTAAAGTCCTACGAGGACGGCATGGCCTATTACGGACAGCTCAAGAAAGAGGGTAAGCTGGACGACATGACGATGGCGGAGTTCGCGGATTATTTCCGTGCGAACAGGAGACTGACCGAGCCTGAGTGCGCGCTGTGGAGAGATATTCTGTACGGCTCGGACAAGCAGCTGTTCTGGTACTGCGACCCTTACATGCGAGTCTGCGCAAATATGGATCAGGGCGGCGCCATCGTGGATCTGCGCCCTTATGCGGCGAAGCTGGAGTGGCCTGTCGGCATCGGTACGAAGCACGTGACCGACGCCTCCTATCCGTTCCTGATTCAGGAGAAATACCGGGCCGGTTATTTCACGCACTATGCAGGCGAGGGAACAGTCAGGAGCGCGAAGCTGACCCACAACGGCGAGGAAGTCGATCTGTGCCTGTGCCGGACGAAAGCGCATTTCTCCGAAGAAGGCAACACGAGAATTCTCACGCTCGATCCCGTGGATATCGAGTTTTATGATCTGACGGTCAAGCTGCAGACGAAGATGTACTTTGAGGAGGGAAGCTCCAGAATTAAGATCGAGAGGACCGTGCTTGAGATGAGCGATCCGAACGCCGAAGTAGAACTCAACGAATACATGGTGGCCTGCTACGGCACGACCGAGTATTCCGAGGATATGACCAATGTGGTGCTCACCGTCGCCGACGGCGCGAAGACAGAGAGGATCGACTACGCATACAAGTGCCGCGAGGCGCAGCTTGCAGGCGCGGCGGAGGCCGCCGCAGTGATTCCCGAGATCGAGACGCGGGTTTCTTTAAGCTGTGAGAAGAAGGACACAGTCGGCTATATCAAAGAAGGTTATGCTTTTTCACCGATGTTCACTCTGGGCTACACGACCAGGTTAAAGGATAAGGAGGTATTTGCGACATGGCTCAATCTGGCAAAGGCAAATTAAATTACAGGTGCCCTTCCTGTTTCATGAGGGATCTGGATATCGACATGTTCTACGACAAGGAGAAAAAAGAGTATCACTGCATCCGCTGTCAGTATGTGGGGACGGAGGAGGACGTTCTTGAGAAGAACGAGCTGGTGCGCTTCCGCTACAAGGACGCGATGAAGCGCTTCACGAAGTTCGATTTCGACTGAGCGCATACAGAGCAGGGAAACAGCGGGGAAGCGCGGTCTGTGCATATCGTATCACAGACGCGCTCGCGCTCCGCTCCAAGCGTAACGGCGCTAAGCTCGTGGGAAACCTCGCTAAGCGCCGACGCTTTCCAAGGGTCTGTGATACGATATGCACAGACCGCGCTATATCCCGCTGGTTCACATGCAGACAGGCGAATAGGCAGAATCGCACAGAAAGGGCACAACGATGAAATTTTATAAGGGTATGGACGTCTCCACGCTTCCGGAGGTGGAGCGGCTGGGAGGCAGATTCTACGACGGAGGCGCGGAGAGGGACGCGCTGGACATTCTGCAGAGCTACGGCGCGAATGCGCTGCGGCTCAGGCTGTGGAACGATCCCTACAGCGAGGACGGAGCGCCCTACGGGGCGGGTACGAATGACTTACAGACCGTCATCGCGCTTGCAGGACGCGCCAAAGCGCATGGCATGGATGTGCTGTTGGACTTGCACTACAGCGATTTCTGGGCAGACCCGGGCAAACAGCGCGTGCCGAAGGCATGGCGCGGCATGGATGCGGACGCGCTCGCGGAGGCGGTCTATGCCTACACGCGGGATACGCTGCTGGCGCTGCGGAAGGCGGATGCTTATCCCGATATGATCCAGGTGGGCAACGAGCTGACCAACGGGATGCTCTGGCCTCTCGGCCAGCTGCCGGACTATGAGAATTATGACAATCTGGCCCGCTTCGTCAGCGCGGGAATCCGCGGTGTGCGTGCGGTGGATTCTTTCATGCCGGTCATGCTGCATCTCGACGACGGCGGCAACAATGCGATGTACCGGAACTGGTTTGACCGCTATCTTGAGCGGGGAGAGGATTTTCAGATCATCGGCCTGTCCTATTATCCGTTCTGGCACGGCACGCTTGCGGATCTGGGGAACAACATGCGCGATCTGGCTGCGCGCTATGGCAGGGAACTGATGATCGCAGAGACGTCCATGGGTTTTACGATGGAGGATTATGCGGCCTATGAGAAGCTGTCTGCCGACGAGCGCAAAGGATATGCGACGAGAAGGGAACTGACGGAACAGATTCCTTTTTCGATGACGAGAGAGGGACAGTGCGATTTCATGCGGGCGCTGTTTGAGGTGATCGACAGCGTGCCGGAGCACAAGTGCCGCGGCTTCTTCTACTGGGAGCCCGCGTGGCTGCCGGTGCCGGGTTCAGGCTGGGCGACGGAAGCGGCGCTGCCCTATATAGAAGAAAAAGGGCCCTGCGGAAACGAGTGGGCGAACCAGGCGCTGTTTGATTACGACGGCAACGCGCTGCCCGCACTCGGAGTTATACGGGACTACGAGCCGGCCCCGTAGAGCCGCGCACGATCAGCTGCGGCCGCAGCAGAGTCTTGCTGATGGAGACGTGGTTGAGCAGGGAGTGAAGCGCGTAGAATCCGCATTTCCCCAGCTCCAGGCGGTCCTGTCGGATGGTGGTCAGCGGCGGTTCGAGCCTCGCGGAGACGGGAATGTCGTCGAAGCCGATGACGCTCAGATCCTCAGGGATGCGCACGCCGCGGGCGCAGCACTCGGCGATGACGCCGGAGGCGATCAGATCGTTGCCGCACAGGATCGCAGTCATCCCCAGGGAGAGCAGCTTGTCCACATGGGGCTTGGCCGCTTCCGGGACGAAGTAGGCGTAGGGCATCGTGTCCTCGCTGAAGGGCAGGCCGTGCGCCGTCATGCTGTCGATGAACGCCTGCCAGCGCTGGTCGGAGATCATGGAGTTGCGCGAGCCGTTGATCAGTCCGATCCGCGTGTGGCCCAGACTGATCAGGTGTCCGACGGCGTCGTCGATGCCCTCGAAGCTGTCCGTCCCTACATAGCTGACGTTGGGATTCTTGCGGATATGATTGTCAAAGAGAACCGCGGGAATTGTGGAATCGTTGAACTGCGTGATCCACGGATCCTGCAGGGCGAGGCCCAGAAGGAACGCTCCCGCATAGCCGTTTTTCAGCATATAGGTATCGTACTTTTCCTCCGACTGGAAATCGGGCGTGAGGGGGATGACGGTGACGGAGCAGTTTTCACGGAAAGCGAGCTGTTTGAAGCCCAGTACGATATCGTGGCCGAACTGCTCCGGCGTGTCGTATTCCATATTTTCCACGAAGATGCAGAGCCTGCGCAGGGATCTGCCGCGCATCTGCTTGGTGGTGTAGCCGAGTTCCACGGCGGTGTCCAGCACGGTCTGACGCAGGGATTCGCTGATGTCGCTGGCGCCGTTGAGACCCTTTGAAACTGTGCTGACGGATACGCCGAGCCGGTCGGCGATGTCTTTGATCGTAGCCATATTCCTACCTCCGTATCGTCTGTCCGTGGACATAGCTGCGGTTTGAGAAAGAAAAATACCGCCTGAAAACGTTATATAGAAATAATGATAGAAGAATCGGACGATATTTGCAAGAGCGAACCGACGCTTTTGCGAAAATTTTCGCAACTTCGTGGAAAGTATACAAAATTCAGGCAGTAAATTCGTTGAAAACAGGAAAAAACGGGCGCGAAAAACGATTTCCGTATTGACAAAGCGCAGTCCGGGTGATAAATTAAACGTAGATACGAAATTTTCCGAAAAAAAGGGAACGAAAGGACCGGTCCTTTCGTTATATTCTATATTCATAGAATATAA
>CANQTL010000050.1 GCA_947626775.1 uncultured Lachnospiraceae bacterium
CTTTTCAAGGTGCAGATGGCAGAAACCCCTGTTGGAAAACACGATGCCAGAGTCATGCTTTTGCATCGAGGTTTAATAAGCAGACACTAATTATTCGAAAGTATATGAAGTAAGGAAACGTTGAGAAAAATATATGAAAAACTCTCAAAAAGCACAGAAAGAAAGCATATCGATCGCAGGAGTGCCAATGAAATCTACAGAAGAATTAGCAAGTCGGATCAAATCTTTGGAACAAGAAAACCAATATCTCAAGACACTTTTAAAGGGAGCAGGAATTCCCTACGCATATGGAGATGCGATAAAGAATGACGGCAGATATGACGCCGACCAAGGCGCGCGGATCATTCACAGAGAGATTACGGAGACAGATGCCAATTTCTTTTTCAGTATGTTTTGGGGACGTACCGATGTATATGCTAAGCGTACGGTAAAGAAGACTACCGGCGAGGTAAGTTATTATCCGCAGTGTTACAATTTCTGGAAGCCGGGATGTCCCAGAGTGACCGGCAGTAAGATAAAATGCCGGGACTGTAAGAAGCAGGCGTACAAGAATTTGCAAAAAGAACAGATCACAGCACATTTAAGGGGAAATGCAGAGGATGCGACGGATGTCATAGGAATCTATCCGCTGTTACTTGACGATATGTGCCGGTTTCTGGTATTTGATTTCGACAATCATGATAAGGATGCAGAGAAGCATGATTTTGCCAATGTGGATGATCATTGGAAGGAAGAGGTAGATACATTAAGAAAGATATGCGAACTGAATGAGATAGATGTGCTCGTGGAGCGGTCAAGATCGGGACAGGGCGCACATCTGTGGATATTTTTTCAAAAACCAATTGAGGCGGCGCTTGCCAGAAAGTTTGGAAACTCTTTGCTGCAAAAGGGTGCAGAGACTGTAAATTTGAAATCATTCCGTTATTATGACAGGATGCTGCCGGCACAAGATTCTCTGCCGGCAGGGGGATTGGGTAATCTGATCGCTTTGCCGTTACAGGGGCAGGCGTTAAAAGAGGGCAACAGCGCGTTTGTGGATGCAGATTGGAACGCATACCATGATCAGTGGAAGATTCTGTTAAGTAAACAGAAACTGACGAAAGAATTTGTCGAAACCAAAATAAAAGAATGGAAATTGGGACATACATGCATTACTGCAGAATCGGCAGAGATATTTGACGAAGAAAACGGAGCGCCATGGGATAAAAGAAACGGATTTTCAAAAGAAGATGTTGGCGGTGTCCTTCATCTCATTTTATCAGACGGGATATATATAGCGACAGATAATCTGAAACCCAGATTGCAAAATCAAATCAGAAGACTGGCGGCGTTCAGTAATCCGGTGTTTTATAAAAATCAGACAATGGGGCTGTCGAACTTTGCGAATGCCAGATATATTTATCTGGGCGGCGATGAAGAGGGCTGCATCAAAATTCCGCGCGGACTATTGGAAACGCTCACGAAACAGTGCGATCAAGCGGGAATTGTATATGATATTGAGGACAAGCGGTGTACGGGCCGCCCGATTGATGTGAAGTTCTGCGGAGAGTTAAAAGAATTACAGAAGACTGCTGTTGAAAAAATGACACAGAATGAAACCGGAATTTTAAACGCGGCGACTGCATTTGGAAAAACGGTTGTATGCTGCGCTATCATTGCGCAGATAAGAGTCAATACCCTTATCCTTCTGCAGTCTTCGGCACTGATGGAACAATGGGAGAATGCGCTGCAGAAGTTTTTGTCGATCAATGAAGAACCGCCGGCATATAGTACGCCGTCCGGACGGGTGAAGAGGAGAAAGAGCGTTATCGGAAAGCTGCAGGGCGCTCACGATTCCACTACGGGTATTGTAGATATTGCAATGGTGGGTTCTGTTTTCAGAAACGGAGAATATCACAATCGTCTCAGGAATTACGGATTGATCCTATTGGACGAATGCCATCACGCCGCGTCGGATACGATCGTCGATATTTTGCAGGAGGCGAATGCAAAATATGTATACGGTGCAACAGCCACGCCTTTTCGGGGAGACGGTTTGGAAAAGATCAATGAGATGCTCCTGGGAACGATCAGGTTTAAATACACATCGAAGGAAAGGGCTAAAGAGCAGGGAATAGGGCATTTAGTCCGCCCACGGTTTACGAGAACGGTCGCGCCAAGGTCGGTGCAGGACAAAATGCACCCCAATGAGGCATATGAAATACTAAGGAAGAATCCGGACAGGGACGAGATGATACTGGGCGATGTCAGAAAATGTGTCGCAGACGGGAGAACTCCGGTTGTTCTTTCCAAATATGTAGATCATTCGGAACGATTATACCGCAGAATGAAAGAGGATGCCGATCATGTTTTTCTCTTATCCGGGAGGAACTCTAAGAAAGAACACAGAGAAATTTTGGAGCAGATGAATCGGGTGAAGCCGGAAGAAAGCATGATTCTTGTGGCAACCGGGAAACTGATCGGAGAGGGATTTGATTTCCCGAGGTTGGACACGCTGATCATGGCTACGCCTGTCGCATGGAAAGGCGTGGTCGAGCAGTATGCCGGACGGCTGAACAGGGATTACAGCGGGAAAAAGAATGTCATGATATATGATTATGTTGACAGTCATATTGTGATGTTTGACAGAATGTATCACAAAAGGCTGAAGGCGTATAAGCAGATCGGTTTTGATATTTTTTCGGAGGAAGCCACGGAAAAGCAGAAAGCAAATGCTGTTTTTGATATAGACACTTACAAAGAGATATATAGAAAGGATCTTCTGGAAGCGGGAACGGAAATTATTATTTCAAGCCCCGCTATCAGCGGCGCAAAAGTGGAAGAAATGATCCGATTCCTAAAACCGAAGCAGGAAACAGGGATTAAGGTGATCATTGTGACATGGCAGCCGGATTGTTACGGATACGGCGACAGTGCATATTGGAGGCAGCTGCAGGAGCAGATGCGGGCAGCCGGATTTGAGATGAATCTTGCGGAAGAATATTGCAGTCATTATTGTATCATTGACCGTGAGATCGTCTGGTATGGGAGTATGAATTTCCTGGGAAAAGAGGATGTGGAAGATAACCTGATGCGTGTTGCGGATAAAAATATCGCGGCAGAACTGCTGGAATTAAGTTTTGGACAAGGGAAATAAGGGCTTTTGGTTATGAAGAGAGACGTTAGGAAAACGAAAGCATACCCGGCCTTTCATTTCACAAAAGTTAAAATGGCATATCGGAAAAACGGATTGAGGAAATCTGTTTTTTGTTATATAATAAATTAGGAATAGTATATTTGGCACTTGAATTTTCGATACTAGTTTATCATGCGATAGGAAAGAACGATATTTAGATATGTATGCCTGAGAAAAGTATATTGAAAAGGAGTGTTAGACATTGACATTAAAGGAGCAGGTGGTACAAAAAGTCGGCGGTTTGTCGGAAGAAAATCTACGCTTTTTGCTTGAAGTGATAGACCGTTTTATGCAGCCGGATGTTATGAAAGGCGAACCTGCGGTCATGACAAGCCGGATTGGCATCGCCAAGGAGCAGGATTTATATGATGATGAGTATGATTTTGATGAAATAAATCCTGAAATTGCAAAGATGTTCGGGGTGACGGAATGAAATTGTTATTGGATACGCATCTTATTTTATGGGCGCTGAATGACAATCCTAAATTGCCGGATATAGACAGAGCATTGATATTGAGTGATGAAATGGGATTGTTGCAGTGGTAAAAAATGCAGAAATTTTGGCAGACAAATGTTTGCCAATCGGCTAAGCGTACTCGTAGACACAAATGAGAGAATTAGAATAATTAGGTTTAAAAATTACAGTCCCATTCTTGAAAAAATTCGTTAAGAAAATTAATCATAAACAAATGCCGATGTTCTGCAATTTTTTTTGCTTCACTAGTGTTTAACAATTCTTTTAAACACAACAATTTTTCGTAAAAATGATTTATACTTGTCCCTTTACAGTTTTGATAATCAGCGTAATTTATATCGGTATGTGGTGTGAGCAAAGGATTATGAATGGGGCGATTAATGGTTCCGCCGTAGGCAAAGGTACGAGCTATGCCGATTGCACCTATAGCATCAAGTCGATCTGCATCTTGAACGATCTTCCCTTCAATACTTTCAGGCGGACGTGTTTCCGTTTCCTTATATGATATATCAGCAATTATAGAACAAATAATGTCAATTTGCGAAGGTGGAATATTATGTGAATTTAAAAAGTAACGAGTATTTTGGAAATTTCTATTTTGGGCAAAAAGTTTATAATCATCAACATCATGAAGTAATGCAATAAGTTGTACTAACGTTAGGTCGGCATTTTCATGTTGAGCAATATGGGTTGCAAGATTATACACACGAATACTATGGTAGTAATCGTGACCGCTAAAGTCATTTTGAAATATGTCTTTAATATATATTTTTGCACTTCTGATTATATTTTCATTCATTTATTTGTCGCTCCTATTCGGAGAATGAATAATGTTTTTAAATTATACATTGTATTGAGGATAGTAGCAAGAAAAATGTGATTATAAAATCAAGTTGCAAAACTCCAATATTTGATGCTTCCTTTGGGAATCTGCATCTCGTCCATATTCCAAAATCCAAAAGTGTGTGTCCATCCAAGCTTCCGCTTGCTCAAGACAATCAAATCGCCAGTGCTTATCATCGCTTAGGGAATCATTTGTCTCATCAAGTAGAAGTTCTTGCAATGCTTTCAACTTTCCTTTTTCCAAGCGATACTTTTCAAATATTTTTTTGTCGTCCATGCTCCCCCTTGCTTATACTGCCAAAAGACAAGATCGACATTCCGCACAGACGGATATTCCCCGTGGAGCATGAAATAGGCGGTTTCCTCCGGTGTATCTTTCATCTGTGACGCGCCTAACCAACATTTTCAGTCTTGCCTGTTCCTTACGCTCATCGCTTATATTCCTCGTCTTACGGTAAGTAACGTATGATTTCGGCATGAAATGGGTCTTGTCAATGTTGGGCTGCCCGATCAGTTTGTAGGTGTCGGAGAAGTTGGCAGCAAGCATGTCCGGTTTCGCAGGGACGGCGGGACAAAAAGTCTCATAAAATTAAAATGGTTATTTTGAAATGATCATGTTGTATCTGCTCCATAATTCATCTTTATAGGGAAATACATCTTTTTCAAACTTTCTTTCGGCAAACCCGACCTTTTCATAACATTGTTTCGCTGTTGCGTTTTCGATGAAAACATTTAACTGAACCGCCGCTGCGCCTGTGATCTGAAAGGCGTATTGCAGAGCCAGCTTCAGCATTGCTTTTCCGTAACCCTTTCCGCGTTTTGATGGATCTACTATTACAAATTTTAGAAAACCGATATTATCTGTTGGATTGACAGAATAACAGAAGAAGCCTATTGGCTGCCCGTTGTTTTCAGTCGCGACATAAGCGCTGTCTGTCCAGTTCATTGCATTTCTCTTTAATAAATCATGGAAAGAGTTCCGCGTTATGGGATATGGTAAAAGATTAGCACACCAAAAGGCGTGAGTCCTTTCGTTATCAATCCATTTGGATATATATTCGTAATCTTTGCTTGGAATATATGGCCGGATTCTCATAAATCATTCCTTACAATGCATTTTTCAATATGTTTGTATATATATTAACGCGGTTTTCTATATACAGCAATAAAAATTGATTAAGAACATTTAGCAATTAAACATTGAAACATAAAACTTTTGGCGTGGATGTTGGATGTGAACTCAATATGTTGGGTTGGAGTGGCATTTTACGAGAAAATATGATAAAATAAAAAAGAACAAGGAGATAGATAATAAGATGGAAGTCGACATTTTGATTGACAGGATTACGGACTGTCTGATAGATACACGAACCGGAGAAGAAGTGGAAACTGAATATCGGATTCGTGAAACGCCAATCAGACCGAAGGACTACAAAGGATGGAAGTTTGATTGGAGTATTACAGAGAAAAACGGATATCATATATATGAGCTGTTTATAAAAGATAATGATACGGTACAAGGCAGAATATCGTTAAAGATTGACGGTGGTGTGGCTGATGTGGAGATTGTTGAAACAGCACCGCATAATTACAGCCATAAAGGGATCTATGCAGGTGTTGGTGCACATTTATTTGCGATAGCGTGTCAGGTAAGCTTAGATGCGGGATGTGACGGTGTAGTGGCATTTACATCTAAGAGCGATCTGGTGAGGTACTATACGGAAAAATTAAATGCAGTGGAGATTGCGCCGAGAAGAATGGTTATTTTTGAAGAAGCTGCGCAGATCTTATTAGACAAATATATGAGAAAGTAGGTGGTGTTTATGTTGGCAGTGGAAAGAAAGCAAGTGGATTTTATGCATGATATTTCTTATTATGCAAAAGACAGCAGACTGACTGGAGAGCCAGACGGTAAGCGGTATAAATGGAGAGAGATGATCGATAGATTCAGACAGCTTGGCAGACCGCTTACGGATGAGGAAGCGGAGGAATTTAGGATTAAGTAGCTATGGCATACTCAAAATGTGCATGAATATATGATTGCTTAGTTTATTGCCTGGTTTGATAAAAGGCGTGAAGGAAACGCTCAGGGCGAAGAATTATTTGCCGGAGCGCTTCTTTTTGCATTTTGTATAATGGTCTAATGTAGATGTAAAGACATTTGGAAGAAAAACTTATATAGATACTTTTCCGTGGTTGGATGTAGTACATGATATAATCGCAATGCAAAAGTATCATGGTGAATGAACACTTGAAAAAGGAGCATAGAAAATGGCTGACAATACAAGTCTAAGTGCTGCAAAAAATGCGAAAAATGATGAGTTTTATACGCAATATAGTGACATTGAAGCAGAAATGAATGCGTATGTTGAATATAATGCAGATGTATTCAGAGGAAAAACATGAAACACACGGGAAGTTGTTTACATTAACGCACGATACAAATGATTCGGGCAGTATTGATACAGATGATATAGAGTTTTCAGGTTATCTTGAGGGGGATGGAGATTTCAGATCGGCAGAAGTTTGTAAACTACGAGATGAAGCAGATATTATAATCACAAATCCACCATTTTCACTATTTCGTGAATTTCTTACTTGGGTAATTGAGGGTAAGAAAAAATTTGTTATTTTAGGAAATATGAATGCAATTCCATACAAAGAGGTATTTCCGTACATAAAAAATAATGAAATATGGCTTGGCTATAAAGCACTCAATATGGATATGTATTTTAATGTGACTGATGAATATAAGCAGTGGCTTCTTGAAAACAAGAAAGAGGGTTCAGCATATAAAGTTATTGACGGTGTAGTTATGGGGCGTTTAGCTTCCGCATGCTGGTTTACCAATTTAGATCATGGGAAAAGGCACGAAGAACTTCTGTTGGATACAATGGCACATAATTTGAAATACAATAAAAAGCTACGGAGAGAGTTTGAAAAGCAATATGGCAAAATAGAGTATGCAATCTATGTAACCGTCAACCTTGGCGAGGTCTATATCGCCGACGATATCAAAGCGAGATCATTCGGCATAGACGGCGCTTTAAGCGACGTTCTGGCAACTCTGCGAAAAATGTGCATCGAATAACAAGATCATCCGGGTCAACGGCTGTTTTTATAAATGCCTTCTGTATGCGTTGGGAAGAACGGAAAACTGGTTCTTAAATGCTGTTGCAAATTTACTTTGACTTTCATACCCGACTGCCGCCGCGACCTCAGCAACGCTCATACTCGTTTCACGCAGCAATTTGGCAGCCTGCTCCATTCGATGCTTTTTCATGTGCGCTGCGAGAGAGGTTCCGTACACAGCCTTAAACGCAGCTTTTAATGTGGTGGGATTGATAAGATACTGCCTGGAAAGCTCCTCAATCGTAATTCTCTGTTCCATGTTTTGAAGAAACATATTATGAATTTTACGGACAATTTCAAGTTGCTCCGACGAGTATTTTGCAAGATAATTTTTCCCCGTCATTTCTATCTGCGCAAGATATAAAAACAGCTCCAATGCCTTTATGCGCTGATAGGGAAGTTCCAGTTCTTTTGGCTGCCCGTAAAAGCCGGAAAAAATGCTTTCGGATCGTTCGTTGCCGGAAAAAAACACAATCTCGCCCGTTCTGCAAAATTTTTCATATAGTAAACTGTTAAATGTTTCTGTTCCGGCAAGCAATTCGGGCGGATGAACCGATACTTTCTGCAAATCAACAGAAATCATGAAACCCTGATATTGACCGGTTGGGAAAACAAGTGTGGAATCCGTACAGATATCAAGCGTATGGATCGAGAAATCCCCCGGATTTAAGAAAACATTTCCTCCATGGCCTGTATTCCATACGATTTGTCCGGCATGGCAATAATTGATCTGCATAATATGTCCCATAGCTTCATGCCTGTGGGAAGATGTATTGGCAGAAACATCCACATAAGATAATTCAATTCCATCGTATAACAAAATGTGTTTTCCTGTGTTTTCGGAAGTTTTTTCAAAACCGGATATCATAATAGGCTCCTTACAATTCAGGGCAGGCTATTTCCATGACCTGCTCGATCATTTGATGCAGCAATCGGCTCTGCGGCGTATTTGCCGCCTTATAATACACTTCTTTTCCGTCACGCCGGGAGACGATCAGACCGCTGTTTTTCAGTGGCCGGAGATGATGGGAAACGGCAGGACTCGACATTTCCAGCATGGCAGAAATATTGATGACACATTCCTCACAATGACAGAGAAGCCAGAAGATGCGGATTCTGGTAGTGTCGCCAAGCTGCTTAAATATATCCGCGACGGTTTGAAAATTGTTCACTTGACTAAGCTGCTCCTGTATCATGGCAGCTTTCTGTTCTTCTCCATGGTGATGCGGTAATTCAGCATAATTCATAGTACATTTCCTTCCTTTTTGAATTTTCGCCCAAATGGAAATACTTTTCGCCCATTCGGAAGATTGCGCGCCGGATGCGTTGACATTCCTCTTTTCGCATATTATACTGCAATCAAGATGATTAAACAAGTACTTAATCATAAAATTATTTTTTGGAGGACGATACAATGAAAAAGACTTACAAAATCGAAGTAGACTGCGCCAACTGCGCGAATCTCATGGAGGATGCGGCCCGTAAAACTGGCGGTGTTGCCTCTGCCACGGTGAACTTTATGACCCAGAAAATGATCGTCGAATTTGAGGACGGTCACGATCCCCAAAAAGTAATGCAGGATGTGCTGAAAGCCTGTAAAAAGGTGGAGCCGGATTGCGAAATTGAACTTTGAGAAAAGTTAGATCCGGGGTCTTGAAAGGAGTTTTGTTATGCAGGAGCTGATTATAAATATTTTGCTCGGTATCGTTATTTTAACAGCCGCAGCGCTGTTGATCATCGTTGGCAGCCGCAAGGATGGAATGACAAAAAAGCAGAAAAAGATGATGATCCGCATTCTGATTACGGCATCCCTCCTTTTAGGGCTTCAATTTATTACGGCGGAGGATTTCAATTCCCTTGACAAGTATTTATTCCCATCGGCGGGAAACTGGATTCGTTTTGCCTGCTATCTGCTTGACTATTTCATTATCGGCTATGACATTCTGAAAAAGGCCGCAAAAGGCATCCGGAACAGACAGGTATTTGACGAGAATTTTTTGATGGCGGTAGCGACAATCGGCGCTATGGCTTTGGCTGTTTACGAAAATGGAGACTATCTGGAAGCGATTGCCGTTATGCTGTTTTATCAGATCGGCGAATGGTTCCAGAGTTATGCCGTGGGTAAGAGCCGCCGCAACATAAGCAGTCTGATGGACATTCGCCCGGATTATGCAAATGTTGAGCGAAACGGCAGACTGGAACAGGTTGACCCTGATGAAGTCGAAATCGGGAGTGTGATCGTTGTCCAGCCTGGTGAAAAAGTTCCGATTGACGGAATGATCGTAGAAGGCACTTCCAGCCTGAATACAAGCGCTCTGACCGGAGAAAGTCTGCCGAGAGAGGCAAAAGCGGGAGACGAAGTGATCAGCGGATGCATTTCTATGACGGGCGTGCTGAAAATACAGACCACAAAAGAATTTGGGGAGTCTACCGTTTCCAGGATTTTGGACTTGGTGGAAAACGCAAGCTCCCGCAAGTCCAAGTCCGAAGATTTCATCTCGAAATTTGCAAAGGTTTATACCCCTGCTGTCTGCTACAGCGCATTGGCATTGGCAATTCTGCCGCCGCTTGTCCGTATGCTCTTTATGGGGATCGCCGCAGACCCCGGCGTGTGGATTTACCGGGCGCTTACCTTCCTTGTGATCAGCTGTCCCTGCGCATTGGTGATCAGCATTCCTTTGAGCTTTTTCGCAGGCATCGGCGGCGCAAGCCAGCAGGGCGTCCTTGTGAAGGGTTCCAATTATCTTGAGATCCTTTCCAGGACAAAAGTGGTTGTTTTTGATAAAACCGGCACTCTGACGCAGGGCGTTTTTGAAGTAAACGGAATCCACCATAATGAGATAAAGGATGCACAGCTCATTGAATATGCGGCATTAGCGGAAAGCGCATCCTCACATCCGATCAGCAAGAGCTTACTGCGCGCCTACGGCAGGGAACCGGACCGCAGCCGTGTCAGTGATATTCGGGAAATCAGCGGCAACGGCATTATCGCCAAAGTAGACGGCATCGAAATTGCGGCCGGTAACGATAAGCTGATGACACACCTGAACATCCCTTATATTAACTGCCACCAAACCGGCACGATCATTCACATGGCTGTTAATGGCGCTTATGCCGGCCATATTGTAATCTCTGACATCGTAAAGCCTCATTCACAGGCTGCCGTTGCCGCATTGAAGGCATCCGGCGTGGAAAAGACGGTCATGCTGACCGGCGACTCCAAAAAAGTTGCGGATCAGGTTGCTTCCTCGCTTGGTATTGACGAGGTTTACAGTGAACTGCTCCCTGCCGACAAGGTTGAAAAAGTGGAAGAACTGCTGCGCATGAAGTCCGGTAAAGCGAAGCTGGCATTCGTCGGTGACGGCATCAACGACGCCCCTGTTCTTTCAAGGGCAGATATAGGCATTGCCATGGGCGCTATGGGCTCGGATGCAGCGATTGAAGCGGCGGACATTGTTTTGATGGATGACGATCCGATGAAAATATCCAAGGCAATCCGTATTTCCCGTAAATGTCTCCGCATCGTTTACCAAAATATTGTGTTTGCGCTGGTCGTTAAATTCGCCTGCCTTGTTTTGGGGGCGTTTGGCATTGCCAATATGTATCTGGCAGTTTTCGCAGACGTAGGCGTTATGATCCTCGCGGTACTCAATGCGATCCGCTGCCTGTTTGTGAAAAAGCTGTGAGAACAAAGTCCTTTTTCAGGAATACCGAATAGACGGCATATGATTGTATGCTTGGAGAACGATATAAAGGGACTTATAAAAACACACAACAAAATATTGTAAAATTAAAAATAAATAAGCAATACGAATAATTCGGAAGATACAACTTATTGTTGTGAAATAATGTTAGAGACAACGAAAATATTTCACAAGAGGATGAGTTGTATGAAAGAATTGCGCGAGTTGATAAGGGACCTGAGGGAAGATCATGATTACAGGCAGAAAGCGGTCGCTGAGTATCTGAATGTATCGCAGCAGACATACTCTAATTATGAGAATGGCCGGCGGGAGATACCGGTATGGGTGGTGCCTGCGCTGGCAAAGCTGTATAAAGTCAGCACAGACTATCTTCTTGGGGCAGATACAGGTTATCTTGGAAACACCGATCCGTCAGGCCCCTATCTGCAGAATATCACGATGCATGACGTCATGTATGACATTCAGAGTTTAAAACAGGAAAACAGAAGAGACCTGATCAAATATATCAGGTATCTGAAAACGATGGAACGGCGTGAGTCGCAGAGAAAAATCGGCGAAAGCTGACCGGTTCGATGATTTACAAAGTCATGCAGGAAACGTATACTAATTGAAATATATGGAAAGGTTTAAATGCCATGTCGGCTTCGGGAAAACGTATCGTTGTCGCCGCCGCTGTCATTATTGATCACGGTCGGATCTTTGCCACCCAGCGCGGTTATGGAAAATTTAAAGATGGCTGGGAATTCCCGGGCGGCAAGATAGAGCCGGGCGAGACGCCAAAGCAGGCGCTTGTGCGTGAGATTATAGAGGAACTGGATACCAAGATTCGTGTCGGAGAATTGTTTGAGACGGTGGAGTACGATTATCCGGATTTTCACCTGACAATGTATTGTTTCCTGTGCAGGGTCGTGTCGGGCGGTCTGGTGTTAAAGGAGCATGAAGCCGCCAGGTGGCTGACGCGGGATACGATCGACAGCGTGGCGTGGCTGCCCGCCGACGAGGGGCTGGTGGCGAGGCTGAAGGGCGATAGAGACTTGTGGAAATAGGGTATGCGGGCGAAGGAATGCCTGGACCTTTATCACCGCATCAAAAGCAGTTCTCATAAAATCTCGGTTTTAGAGACATTTTAGAGAATTTTCTGATATGCTGATCTCCGATAAAACAGGAGCGTTCGCTCCGGAACGGAGGTCGTTATGAGAAAAAACTGGAAAATGATTCTTTTGGCGGCGGTTGTTTTTACCGCAATGTGCATATCCGACGGCTGCGGCGGCGAAACGCCAAAGGAGGAAGCCGCGCCGCAGGACTTTGATGCCGCGGGGAAAGAAAACGCCGCTGCGCAGGCGGATGCACCGAAGGAAAACGAACAGCCCGCGGACGGCACGGATACGGAGACATTCTGCGGCGATGTGGAGCGGATCGACGGCGACAGCGTGATCTGCAGCAAGATAGAAACCTACAAGACAGAAAACGGGCAGGGTGAAGTTGCGGTATCCTCCGCTGCCGCGGAGGATAGGGAACTGGTTGCCGTCCGTTTTGCGCAGGATGCCGTTTATACTTATCAGATTATCAGGGACGGCGGCGCGGATGTGGAGACAAGAGAGGGCAGTTTCGCAGATATCAGAGCCGGACTGATCTTAGATCTGACGGGACACTATGACGGGGATGTCTTTTTGGCAGATACCGTGAGGATCAGCGACGTGAGAACCGACTGAATGATGACGCTCAGGAGGGGTCTGTGATAAGATAAATGATGCAGATACATACGATCGATCCTGTCTATGACAGGGATTCCAGAATATTGATTCTCGGGAGCTTCCCTTCCGTGAAATCCAGAGAGCAGCAATTCTTTTACGGGCATAAGCAGAACCGCTTCTGGCGTGTGATGGCGGAGGTGCTGGGCTGCGCCGTGCCGGAGAATATTCCGCAGAAACGGGATATGCTGCTCTCTCATCATATCGCGCTGTGGGATGTGATCGCGAGCTGCGAGATAGATGGTTCGGCGGACGCCAGTATCCGTGACGTGCGGCCCAACGACCTGTCATGTATTCTGTCACAGGCCGACATACGGGAAATCTACACCAACGGCGGCAAGGCCGGAGAACTGTATCGGAAATATATTCTGCCCGCAAACGGGAGAGAGGCGCGGCAGCTCCCATCCACCAGTCCCGCCAATGCAGGCTATTCCTTAGAACGGCTGACAGAGGCATGGCGCGTGATCAGGGAAGCGCTTTACGACTGATTCCTGCGGTTGCTGTACACGCTTTTTTTGTAGGCGAAGAGATCCTTCCAGATGGATGGATGGAACAGGAGCAGGAGCGGGAACAGCTCCAGCCTCCCTGCCAGCATGTCGAACATCAGGACATATTTGGCGAAGGGCGAGAAGAAACCGAAGTTTGCCGAGGGGCCGACCAGTTCCAGACCGGGGCCGATATTGTTGATGGTCGCTGCCACCGCCGTGAACCCTGTCACCAGATCGGTATTGTCAAAGGAGATCAGAAATACAGAGAGGACGAAAACGATCATGAATGTGATGAAGTACACGTTGACCGTGCGCACCACTTCATGTTCGATGGGTTTATCGTCCATCTGTATTTTTTTGATGCTCTTGGGATGAATGTAGGACATGAATTCCTTTCGCACCGTCTTGAAGAGGATCGTGAACCGTGATACTTTGATGCCGCCTCCGGTGCTGCCGGCGCATGCGCCGATGAACATCAGGAGTACCAGCACGATCTTGCAGGATTCGTCCCACAGATTAAAATCGGTGGTGGAGAAACCCGTCGTCGTGATGATGGACGCCACCTGAAAGGCGGATTGGGTCAGCGCGTCGAAAGCGTTGGCACAGACGCCGAGTATATTCAGGAAAATAATTCCTACGGAGACAAGGATAATCAGGAGGTAATAGCGGATTTCCTCCATTTTCAGAGCCTGCTTGATCTTGCCGAAAAGGAGCAGATAGTAGGCGTTGAAGTTGATGCCGAACAGGATCATAAAAATGGTGACGATCCACTGGATATAGACGGAATAGCCGGCGATACTGCTGTTTTTGATCCCGAAACCGCCTGTGCCCGCAGTGCCGAAAGCGGTGCACAGGGCGTCGAACAGAGGCATTCTGCCGAGCAGCAGAAGCGCCACCTCCAGCATGGTCATGCCAAGATAGATCAGGTAGAGGAAACGCGCTGTATAGCGGATCTTGGGGACAAGCTTGCCGACGGAGGGGCCGGGACTCTCGGCACGCATCAGATTGATGTTGGATCCGCCGCTCATCGGCACGATGGCGAGCAGGAATACGAGCACGCCCATGCCGCCGACCCAGTGAGTGAAGCTGCGCCAGAACAGGGAACAGTGTGAGAGCGCCTCCACGTCGCTCAGGATGCTGGCGCCGGTGGTGGTAAAGCCGGAGATCGTCTCGAACAGAGCGTCTGTGAGAGAGGGGATTTCTCCCGTCAGGCAGAAAGGCAGGCTGCCGAAGAAACTTAAAAAGATCCAGCTGAGCGAGGTCGCGATACAGCCTTCTTTCAGGTAGAAGACGTTGCTGGCGGGTTTCCTGTGCGTCATCAGAAGTCCCAGAAAGAACGCTCCTGCGGCGACGGGGAGATACAGAATGCCCTCCGTTTCGGAGTAGATGAGCGCGACCAGACAGGGGAGCAGCAGCAGAGCGGCCTCTGTCTTCAGAATATTTCCCAGAATAAAACGTATCATCGAACTGTTCATAGGTAGTCCGTGTCCTTTCCGACGAGTGTTCCCGCGCTAATTCAGAATATCCTGAATCGAGTTAAAGCCCGTGTGCGTCGTGACGACCATGACGGTGTCGCCGACCTGGATGGAATCCTGACCGCTGGGGATGATGATGGAACCGTTGCGGTTGATGAAGGAGACGAGAAGTCCTTTCTTCAGATTCAGATTCATCAGCGGCGTGTTTGTGACTTTGGACTCATTCTCTACGCGGAATTCGATCGCCTCCACGCGGTAGTCGAACATATGGTAGAGCGTTTCGATATTGCTGTTCATGGAGTCCTTCTTCGCGCGCACGTAGGCGATGATTGCCTCCGAGGTGATGAACTTGGGATAGATGACGCTTCCCAGATCCAGACTGTTTACCACGTTGTCAAAGGTGATGCGGTTGATCTTCGTGATGACTTTGGCTTTCGATACCATTTTGGCATGGAGCGTCAGAAGGATATTGACTTCGTCGATTCCCGTGAGCGGAACGAAGGATTCCGCGTACTCGATTCCCTCTTCTTTCAGAAGTTCCTCGTTGGTGCCGTCGCCGTTGATGATGATGGCTTTCGGCAGAAGAATGCTCAGCTCCTCGCAGCGCCGTTGATCGCTCTCGATGATCTTGACGGAGATGCCCATATGCAGCAGCAGGGAAGCGAGGTAGTATGCGGATTTGCCGCCGCCGATAATCATGGTATTTTTGACGGCGTTGGTCTTGAAACCGATCTTTTCGAGGAAAGTTTTGGCGATGGAGCGGGCTGCCACAAAGGAGATCAGATCTCCCTTGTGCAGGCGGAAGACGCCGGAAGGGATATGGATATCGCCCTCGCGCTCCACGGCGCAGATCAGGACGTTGTCCGCGATATTTCTGCCGACCGTCCTGCCGAGATCCATGATCATCATGCCGTCCAGCAGATTCCCCTCGGGAATTTTGAGTTTGATCATCTCCGCCTGGCTGTGGGCGAATGCGCTCACTTCCAGCGCCGTCGGCAGATAGAGGATGCGGGACGCTTCGCGGGCTGCCTCCAGCTCCGGATTGATGATCATGGCAAGGCCGAGTTTTTCGCGCAGATAGTCGACCTCTTTGCTGTAGTCCGGTGTGCGGACTCTGGCGATAGCGGAACAGTCGCCGACACGCTTGGCCACCGTGCAGCACAGAAGGTTCAGCTCGTCGGAGTCCGTCACGGCAATGATCAGGTCGGCGTCCTCGATGCCGGCTTCCATCTGCACGCTGTAGCTGGCGCCGTTGCCGACGATCCCCATGACGTCGTACAGATTGGTCAGTTCCTGGATTTTCTGGGCGTTTGTGTCGATCAGAGTGATGTCGTGCCCCTCTTTGGTCAGCTGGGAGACGAGCGTCTGCCCGACCTTGCCGCAGCCGACAATGATGATTTTCAGTCCCTGCTCGGCGGTATTTTTCAACTTAAACATCTCTGTATTTCTCCGTTCCGGCGCGCAGCAGAGCGCCGCGTGATAGGCGGCTTCTGTCAGGTCGGCCGCATGCAACTATAATATAGCACCATATGAGGAAAAAAGCATTACTTTTTTTGGCGGGTGTGGTAAGATAGACAGAAAGCAGCGAACAAACCGACTCGGACAGGAGGATGCATGGGAGTTATCATTTTTACAATGACGCACAAGAAATTCAGGGAGCCCGACGACCCGGTCTATCTTCCTCTGCATGTGGGACGCGCGGGAGCGGAGGATTACGGTTACGCGGGGGACGACACGGGCGATAATATCTCCGCGAAGAACTGCTGTTACGGCGAGTTGACGGGCGTCTACTGGGTGTGGAAAAACGTGCGCACTGCGGACTATGTGGGCGTCTGCCACTACAGACGCTATTTCTGCACCGAGGAGGGCAGGATCTTTCGTGAAAAAGATTATCTGTCGATCCTGAAAGATTACGATATCATCACGTCCAAGAGTTTGAAACTGAATTACTCATACTATGACGGCTATGCGAGCGACTACAATATCTTTGATCTTGAGACCACGGGAAATGTGATACAAGAGCTGTATCCGAAATATTATGAGACGTTCGAGAGACTGGTGCGCGGCAGAAACACATATTTTGGCAATATGATGGTCACGAGTAAGGAGCTGTATGACGAGTACGCGCAGTGGCTGTTTTCCATTTTTGACGAGGTGGAGAAGCGGATCGATCCCAGCGGCTATGACGACTATCACAGGCGGGTATTCGGATTTATCTCGGAATTTCTGCTGTATGTGTGGGTAACGGTCAAAGGGCTCAGGGTATACGAGTGCAAGATCGGCATGACGACGGAGAAATATGAGACGCGCCGGATGAAAGAGAGGCTGGCGGAATACTTTGCGCAGGGCGAGTTGGAGGGAGCGAAAGCATATTTCCTGAGCGTGCTGGAAAAGCGCCCGGATGTGCTGATGGAGGCGTCGGATATCACAGGAGAACTGAAACTGTCCATGCAGGTGATCGCGGTGTGCGGGCTGGAGCGGGACGCCTGCGGAACGTGTGTGCTCGACAGAATACGGGATTTCGACGCGCTGATGCGGTACTTTGGGAGCCTTAATGAGATCGTAAACGACTGTGCCGCCGGCTGTATGACGGCGGACGATCTTCGTTTCCTTCGGGAAAATCAGGTGTCGGATATCGCCATTGAGGCGTCGGCGAGACTTTTCCTTGCGGACGAAGGAGAATTACAGAAGGTGACAGAACAGATCAGGCGCAGCCGGTAAACGGCTGTGCCTCAGACTGTCGACAAAGTCCCGCACATCTGTGCGGGATTTTTCTGTGTGAAATGCCAAGAAGTATACTGCTTATG
>CANQTL010000051.1 GCA_947626775.1 uncultured Lachnospiraceae bacterium
ACGTGAGCTGCGACTCGGCGACGCTGGCGCGGGATCTTAAGTATCTGTGCGGGGAGGGGTATGAGGTGGAGAAGGTGAGGTGCTGCGATATGTTTGGGTGGACGGGGCATGTGGAGAGTGTGGCTTGTTTGAGGCGTGATTGATATTGGATGGAAGTTGAACCGAGCTAGGAGTATTTTTCTTTTCAGAGTATTGCTTTGAACGAAGAGGATATTGATGATAGGGTGTTTTGTTGATTTTTGTCATTAAATAAGATATAATTGTTTTGATGAGTTGTGCCTAAATGTTGTTTATTAAGCTATAGGGTATGTATTAGATTTTGTTGGTTATAGAAAATTGATAAATAATTAAGAATTTATAGCAGGTGAGAAAATGGCGAAAGTAAGATTGTGTAACTAAATATTTTTTATTGTAAAGTGCTACCTTGTAAAAATGAAATCAAAGTCAAAGGATAAGAATATGGGTGGATTCATGGATACAGTTGATATGTGTCAACGGGAGCGGTTGTATTCACAAATATTTCAGCTCAATATTGAAAAATGGTATTCTATTGATTCGGAAATAAAGAGAATCGTATCGAATGGATGGAAATGTGTTAAATTTCTTAATGAAGAGGGGACCGGTATCAATGAAGATATAGAAACAGTGCCCAATGACAGTGGGGGAGTATACATTTTTTTATTAAAGCCTGATATTATTCCGGTAATGCATCGATATATAATGTATATTGGAAGGGCACGCAGAAAAAGAGAATACAGCTTGAGAAAACGATGTAAGGAATATTTGCGAGACACAAGACCATATGTTCGATATATGCGAGCGACATGGGGGAAAGAATTGTTTTTCTGTTATTTACCGATTGATAACGATGAAACTATCGAGAAAGTTGAAAGAGAATTGGTGAGAGTTATAGTTCCACCGTGTAACTCATACATACCGGATAGGTATGTAGATATTAGGCCAGAACAAAGTGCATTTTAGGAGGGATAAGTTTATGAAGCTGCCAGCTATCAGGTCGAAAATGGGTATTTGGATATATTATATTGCTTCATTAAGTTTTAAAGAAGTGGCGAATTATGTAAAACCAATTAATGATGAACTTCATAAATCTGAATTATTGAGTCAAATGATTCAAAGGAGTATTACAGAAAACTACAAGAGTATTGCTAATTATTTATTAACACAAGAAGAGCGGTTTTTTAATGCCTTGATACTTGCGGTTTATGATGGGCAACCAGTTTGGAATGAAATACGTATAGATGATATTAATTGCGATGATAGTTATAGCTTAGGAATTCTTACATTAACTGGAGAAGAAAAGATTTTCCCTGTTGATGGGCAGCATAGAGTGGAAGGGATAAAACTAGCAATTAAGAAAAATCCGGAATTGGATGAAGATCGAGTACCTGTAGTTTTCATCGGCCATAGTAAGGATACTATTGGAATGCAGAGAACGCGCCGAATGTTTAGCACATTAAATAGATATGCGAAACCAGTTTCGTTAAGGGATATTATTGCGTTGGATGAAGATGACATTGTGGCGATTGCTTCAAGAAATCTAATTGATGAAAATGATATGTTTGGAGAAAAACGAATTCTTGATGCAAAAACGAAGGCAATCCCAGAAGAGAATGATACAGCATTAACATCTATAATAGCATATTATGAATGCAATAAAGAACTATTGTGGTTGCAAATCAAAGATATTGAGGTTAAGGGGTTAGACGAAAAAGTTATTAAAGGACATAAGAAAATTACAGAGTTTATTAGACATAGACCAGAAGAAGATATGATTGATAGATTTACACGGGAATGTCGAAATTTTTGGGGTGCAATTATTGCGTCATGTAAGGAAGGCTTGGATGATTCTAACGGAACTGTGGGAAGGTATAGAGATAAAAATGGTGGTCATTTGTTTTTTAGACCAGTAGCATTAATTCCCTTTACTAAAGCGGTCGTTAGAATAAAGGAGCATAAGGACATTGAATATAAAGATATTATTGAAAGTCTGCCTGAAAATGCAAAATGGATACAAAGCGAGCTTTGGAAAAGGATAATATGGGACGATGTAAAAAAAAGTATGATAATGGGGAATCAAAAACTAATAGAATTACTTTTATTATACATAATTGATAAATCATTGCTTACAAATTCTGAGATTAAAAAAATAGCGAAAGATTTAGAGAGTGTTTGGGATTATCATGAAAAAGATATTTTAGAAGTTTTAGACGAAAAAATATTACCAGAAAATTGCATATAGGATCATAAAAGGAGGAGACCTAAAATGGGGTTGAACTTGGGTCTATTCCAAAGATTATGTAAGCCTCCAAACAGATGTAAGATAGAATTGCACAGTTTGGAGGTTTTATTATGACAAGGAAAAGATGATGCTGCGAGATAACGTATAGGGGGGCTATCGACGCCCCATTGGTACTAACACAGATTCAAATTATTGCAGGATAAAGAAAAAACGCTCGACAACGAGGAGCGTCTAGTTTCCTGATTTTAGTTCAAAACACCATTTAAATAATTAAGAGGTTATTTGGCAGGCGTCGCGGCTCCTGCATCTCTTTTAACCCATAGGGTGTGTGGTTGCAACGAAATTTACCACCTCAAATAACCTCTTTATTATCTTATAACTATTATAGCGTATTTATTCTTTAATGTAAATGATCTCTTTATTTTTTAGATAATTTCCCAACCTTTTCTTTGTAATTTTCCAACCCGTAATAATAGAATTTTTGTATCTGCTTTGTTCACCGGCCGCACTTATTTTAAGTACCAATAATGAATTTTCATTCTCCGAATTTGTTCTTTTTATAACCAGTCCTGTATTTGGGCGTTTATCTTTAATTATGTAATCTGGATCATCCAAAATATCTCTTATATGATTCAGCATATCAATATATGCTTCCGAATGTCGCTCTCGAATATGTGCTAATTGTTTTTCGGTAATGATTACCTCATCTGTTATATGATCTTTGGAAATACCGCCATATATTTCCCAGTTCAAGGTACCCAAACTATAAATAACTGTATTATTATAAGTAATGCAATCCACCATCTGAACCGCTCTATTTTTCATATCGGTTCTCCTTTCTACCCAATAACTATTGCGGTTAGTGATTACACTCCATTTCGTGTAACCAGTCTTCTTATATTTTATGATACCATACACCACATAAAATTGCAATAATTTTATGCTTGTTGACCAATTCAAGATATTTCAACATTATTACGGTAGATGAATACATAACTATCCAGAGCAGAAACACTGGGTATTACTGATACTTACATTGCACCAGTTTTTCAGGGAATGCAGCGTGTATCGTTTTTCACAAACACAAATACAGCCAACGTTATCACTAGCACTACCGTGGAAACAGCCTTTGACAAGCGAGCCGAAGTATTCAGAGCCACGATAGGTAACAGATGAATGGGAGAAAAAGGTAATTATAATGTTTATGCGGGTTCACGATCTGTTAAGCATGCAAATCCTCATTTTCAAAAGGAAAGATAATCTTTAGAATTTGGAATGTTTTTGTAGAATTTACACACACCTTATGCTATACTATTACTTGTAGTTTCTGACGTAGAATAAGTGGGTAGGAAAGGCACTAAGACTATGACAGTATCTTATAACGGATTATGGAAAAAGATGATAGACAGAAACCTTCAGAAGCAAGATCTGGTAAAGGAACTGGGACTAAGTTCTGCAACAGTTGCCAAAATGGGAAAAGGAGAACCGGTATCAAATAGGGTGCTGGAAAAGCTTGCAAAATACTTTGAGTGTAGCGTGAATGAAATAATGAGCTATGAATAAACCCCAAAGAGTCCGTATTTGGGGACTGCTCAAATGTTAATATGGCAAAGAACGGAGGTGCGCAGCAGCGTGTGGTGCAGGAATTGCAACATAAAAACAAATGAAAAAGCGTGCCCAGTCTGTGGCGAAGTTACGGTAGAGGATATTCCGGTAGAGATATATTGGTGTAAAGATTGTAACATTCCAATCATTCAAAGTACAAACCAAGTTAATAAAGGCACTTGCCCGATATGTGGAGGAAAAACGAAATATCTTACGACTGATTTACGTCCAGTATTTCCAGAGGAACGACTCCTGCTGGAAATATTATTAGGTAAAGAACCTAATACTTATGCGGATAAATCAGTATGGTGTGTTAATAGCAGATATTATATAGATGGTAAGAGTGTCTCTATTCCAAGTAATGTGTTTCAGAATGCGGACACCGAGACTATTAGACATAAGATTGAAAAATATAAGGGTTCATTATCATATGAGCACTTTGATTTATATATAGATAGATTTGTAAAGGCAAATAGAGATCGACTGAATGAACTGAAGGAAGAAGCTTTTGGCTTTATACGGAATACTGCTTCAAAGTTTGATGAAGAAAGAATAGTGATTTCTTTTTCTGGCGGAAAAGATTCGACAGTAACAGCTGATATGGTGGTTAAGGCGTTAAGTAATCCGAGTCTGGTTCATATTTTTGGTAATACTACATTAGAATTTCCGTCAACCGTGGAGTATGCAAAGAGGTTTAGAAGTAATCATCCACAATCTATATTTTTATTTGCGAAGAATGAGGATCAGAACTTTATGGATGTGTGCGAGGATATAGGTCCGCCTGCGAGAATGATGCGCTGGTGTTGCTCTATGTTCAAGACCGGTCCGATAACGCGAGTAATCAATAGTCTTTATAGAAATCAACAGATTCTGACATTTTACGGAATAAGGAAGTCAGAATCCGTAAGTCGAAGCAAATATAACAGAGTAGAGGATGATGCAGGAGCCGTTAAGATACAGCAGCAAACTGTAGCTTCGCCGATATTCTTTTGGAGAGATATAGATATATGGCTTTACTTGTTTGCAGAAAATGTTGATTTCAATGAAGCATACAGACTTGGATATGACAGAGTAGGATGTTGGTGCTGCCCGAATAATAATCAGAGAGCTCAATTTTTATCCAGAATATATATGCCGGAAAGGTCTAAACAATGGCGAGATTTCCTAGTTAATTTTGCGAGAAAAATCGGCAAAGAAGACGCAGAGGTGTATGTTGATACAGGCATGTGGAAAGCTCGACAAGGCGGAAACGGTCTTGTAGCTGCAGGTGATGTAAAAATCAAATTTACAAACTGTACAACAGAAGAACATGCTAAAATATATAATTTGGTAAGACCGTACAGCGATGAATTGATTGGAATGTTTGTTCCGTTTGGACGTTTAGCACCGGAGTTAGGGAACAAATTACTTAAGGAAGTAATCGTTCTTGATGTCAGAACTAATGTTCCGGTATTGTCAATTCAACCGTTTAACCAAAATGGTTACGAACATGCCGTCAAGATTCGAACAATGAATGTTAAGGATCATGACGAAATACAAAGAATGGTAGGGTACCAGATACGCAAATACAATGCGTGCAGAAAATGCTTGAAATGCGAATCAATATGCCGTGCGGGAGCAATCAGCATTTCAGGGGATGAGTATCAAATTGATCCAGGAAAGTGTGTTCATTGCAAGATGTGCGTGACTGCAAAGTATTTAGATGGCGGCTGCACAATGGATAAGTATCTAAGAACTAAGTGATGGAGGTAATGAGCAATGGCGTTTAAGTTTCGTGCCCATGAAACTTTCTTCATAAGAAAAGGATGGCTTAGCAAGGGCATGGAGAGTGTTGCAGCAAAAGAGGATTTGTTTGTTGATAAAACGGAGAATCCTATGGATGTGTTAGGTATTGGATCTAATATGGTTAAGTCTCTGAGGTATTGGTTGCAGGCAGTGGAACTTACGTCGGAGTCAAATACCGGAAGGCGTGTGCAGACATTAACTCCTTTTGGAAACCTGGTATATAAAAATGATCGCTATATAGAAGAAATAGGTACACTCTATCTGCTTCAGTATATGCTTGCAAAGAACCAAAATAATGCGACAGCTTGGTATTTCTTTTTTAATGACTTTACGATGTCGGAGTTTACAAGAGAAGATTTTGTTCAGGCGATTCAAAATTATATTCTTATGAGTGAAAATGGAGAACCTGTGGCGATAAGATCGTTGAACGATGATTTTGCATGCATAATTAATACATATTTACCAAGGTATAAATCAAATCCAGGAAAAGTGTCGGCAGAGAATAATATAGATTGCCCATTTGGAGAGCTGGGATTGGTTGATATTGCAAATAAAAAAAAGAAGACATATAAGAAGACCATACCTTCACCAAAAACATTTGATCCGTGGGTTATTCTTGCGGTTATCTCAGATCAGGCAAAAGGAAGGGATGAAATAGGTCTAAATGAATTGCTTAAAGGTGCGTGCAATATTGGACGGGTATTTAACCTAGATGCAGTGACTCTTCTCGATGTATTGCATGAGGTTGAAAAAATTGAATCAATAAAGATCATAAGAACTGCCGGACTGGATGTTATTCATATAAATGAGCAGTACACATTTAATGAATGCGTGGAGCATTTCTATGAAAATATAAATGAAGGAATATAGGGTGAATACTAATGAGCAGTAAAATGATTACGGTTGCTTCGGGATTTCAGTATTCAGTTAATATAGGGTACGATCTCAACAGCGATGACAAACTAATGAATTTCATTCCCACGCAATCGGCATTGCAGTTGCTGGAAGATGTACTTTTAAGCACAAACCCCACATCTACTGAGAGGGCAAGAGTGCTTGTAGGCGCGTACGGAAAAGGAAAGTCGCACATTGTTTTGATGATCCTTTCAATGCTCATGAGACGAGATAAAAGGCTCTTTTCTAAAACTATGCCTAAAATTAAACAGAATCAGAGATTATATCAGATTGTTGAAAACTATTACGATTCTGGCAAAGGAAACAAGAATAAGATACTACCAGTTATTATAACTGGCAGTAACACAAGTTTGTCACAGGCTTTCTTAATGGCATTGCAAAGGACTCTTTCTGTAAATGGTCTTGATGTCATGCCGGAAACAAACTATAAAGCGGCAGTTCAGGTTATAATCAGATGGGAAAAAGATTTTCCTATGACATATGATAAACTAAAAAAGAGTATTAATATGCCAATAAAGAAGTTTATTGATGAGCTTCAGAATTATAACAATAAGGCATATGAGAAATTTGAAACGCTTTATCCTAGCCTTACATCCGGTAGCGTTTTTAATCCGTTTATAGGCTTTGACGTTGTCGAGCTTTATGAAGAAGCGCTAAAGGGATTAAAGAAAAAAGGATATACAGGAATATATGTAATATACGATGAATTTAGCAAGTTTCTGGAAGCGAATATCACAGAAGCTTCCGTGAGTGATACCAAAATGCTTCAAGATTTTGCAGAGAAGTGTAATCGGAGTGGAGACTTGCAGATGCATCTTATGCTTATCTCACATAAGGAAATATCAAACTACATTGATAAGCTTCCTAAAAATAAGGTTGACGGGTGGAGAGGTGTTTCTGAAAGATTTAAGCATATTCATTTGAATAACAATTTTACACAGACATATGAAATCATTGGTTCTGCCATTCAAAATGATGATTCATTATGGACAAAGTTTAAAAGTGACAACAAGCCTTATTTTTCTGAAATATTAACAAGATACAACAAGCACAGTATTTTTAGTGAGGTGGAGGATTCAGAGATTGAAAAGACTATTTATGGATGTTATCCACTTCATCCTGTGTCCACATTTATCTTGCCGCGCCTTTCAGAGAGGGTGGCCCAAAATGAAAGAACACTGTTTACGTTTATATCGTCACCGGGTCAATCAACATTGCCCTCATTTTTGAGTACATATGATGATAAACATTTTGAACTGGTGACACCGGACGTGATTTATGACTATTTTGAATCTCTTTTGAAGAAAGAGGTCTATGGCAGTTCGATTCATGAGTATTATTATCTAACCGAGCTTATTTTGGAAAAACTGGAAGAAGACACACTTGAAAGCAAAATAGTAAAAACGATTTCTTTGATTTATATTTTGGAACAGTTTGAAAAGCTTCAGCCGTCAAAAGATGAAATCGCCGGTATATTTTCCATGAGTTATACTCCAGAGGAGATTTCTACTGCTATCGATAATCTTATCGAAAAAAAGTATGTCATCTATCTTAAAAGAAGTAATAATTTTTTGCGCTTAAAGCAGACTTCTGGTGTGGATGTTCGCCAGAAGATTAGCGATATGGTAGAGCTTCAATACAAGAAGATAACGGTTAAAGAAACCCTCAATAACTCAAATTTTGACAATTTTATGTATCCGTCTCGTTATAACAATGAGAAGGGTATGATAAGATTCTTCTCTTTTATATTTATTGATGAAAGTGAAGTGGCGGTGGATGTTGATTGGGAGAAAAAGAGCGCGGGGATTGAAGCAGATGGCATTATATATGGAATCATTCCGCATAGCAAAAGAGGTATCTCAAAGGTAAGAAAGATACTTACAGATACAACGGAAGACCTGGACAGGTTTATCTTCATTATTCCAAGAGAGTACGAAGAAATTGAAGATATAGTGAGAGAATTTAATGCTGTATCTGTATTGAGAGATAATGCAAATGATGAAAAGGTATTATTTGAAGAGTATGAAGTGATTTACGAAGATCTTCGAGAAGTAATCGGAACATTTGTGAGGGGGTATACTAGGCCGGAAGATTATAAAGCTAGATTCATATACAGAGGTGCGGAACTAGAAATTAGCAGAAAATCTGTCCTTTCGGAGCAGATGTCGGTTATTTGTGATAAAATCTATTCTCATACGCCAGTTATTAACAATGAGGCAATTAACAAGAATGATATCACTTCTATAGCCAGCAATAGTCGAAACAAAATAGTATCTGCACTCTTGAGAAATGAGTTGGAGCCTAATTTGGGGCTCACGGGATCAGGACAGGAAGTCTCAATAATGAGAAGCACTTTAATACGCACCGGTGTATGGGAAGAGAAAAACGGCCTTCCTGCATTGAATTTGAGACCTGATATTGTAGCGCATATGGCAAACATGCTTCGCACGATAGAGGATTTTATCCTGGGATCAAAAAAAGGAAAAGGCAAATCCTTTACAGAACTGTATAAGTTGCTTCAGTCCCCTGATGGCCACATAGGTTTAAGAAACGGAGTTATTCCGATTTATCTTGCAGCAGTAATTCATAAATATAAGAGAGAGGTAATAATCTCAGATCAGTTTGGACAGGTGCCATTGTCAACCGATGTCTTAATACAAATAAACGCAAAGCCAGAATGGTTCAGTCTTTCATATTTGGATTGGGATGAGAATAAAGAGAGAATCGTAAAGCAGCTGGATGATCTGTTTGATGAATATATTGTTGACGCTGAAAGAGGATCAAACTCGTATGATTATGTGGTTTCAGCGATGAGACGATGGTATATGGCTTTACCTAAGTATGCAAAGGAAAGTCGTATTACACCAGATGGAGAAAAGATAAACAAGGAATATCTTGACTTTTTAAAGCTTCTGAAGAAAAATACAAGCGGAAATGAGCTTTTGTTCAAGAAATTGCCAAAGATTTGTGGAGAAGGAGAAAAGGAATTAGTTGACTTTGTGAAAACAGTAAAAAGCTTTTATGACACCTATCTCATTGAGACTACAAAAGTCTTAGCTGATAGAGTAAAGGATATTCTTGTTCATCCGAGTAATAGGAAGAACATCAAGAAGATGTCCTTGTCTTCAGTCATAAAGGATTGGTGCGAGACGCTTGATCCGGCTGTGTTCGAGCAGCTGTTCCCCGATGGAACGGAAAAGGCTCTCGGAATATTTAAAAATGTAACGAATGATGATTATCAAACCATAACAGGTTTGGCTAAAATTGCAACAGATCTTAGGTTGGAAGACTGGGATGAAAAGGTAAGGGATCTTTTCCTTCAGAATATGGAGGTATATAAGTCCACAGCAGAAGCCTTCAAATCTTCAGGGAAAAATGGGAAAATAGCCAATCCTGGAACGGCATATCAGATTGTCTTTACAGACGAAGATGGAAATGCTGTAACGAAAAGATTTGACCGAGTGGAAGATACACAAAAAGGGAAACTGCTGCACAATCAGGTTACAGCTGCATTGGACTCAATGGGAAGATCAATATCTGATCAAGAAAAGAGACAGATCCTTATGGAAATTTTGAAAGATCTGTGTTAAAGGAGGTTTGCAGATGGCATATTTCGACAACGCTGCAACAACATTTCCTAAACCGGAATGTGTTTATGAATATATGGATAAGTTCTACCGCGAAAGCGGTGGAAGTGCTGGACGGGGGGAGTACTCCCTTGCACAAACGGCAGGAGGTCTTATCTCAGATACAAGGGCAAAGATAAGAGATTTATTGCACTGTCCTGCAAAACAGGTGGTATTTACTCCGACTGCGACCATTGCACTTAACATGATTATCCAGGGCATCATAAAGGATGGAGCCCAAAATATATACATAAGTCCTTTTGAACACAATGCAGTTACACGGACGTTGCACGCATTTGAAGAGGAAGGCAGAATAAAGGTTTACAAACTGAGTATCAATGATGCACTGGAATACGATATGAAAAAGATCCGTTATCAGTTTGATTCAGTAAAGCCTGATACGGTTATAGTGAGCCATGCGAGTAATACTATAGGTCTGATTGCCCCAGTGGAGGATATCTTTGCATGTGCTAAGAAGTACGGTTCGCTGACAATAGTTGATATGGCGCAAAGTGCTGGGCTGGTAGATTGTAACGTGGGATCAGAATCATTTGATTTCGCTGTCTTTGCTGGGCATAAGACGCTTTATGGACCTACCGGTATATCCGGTTTTGTTATGAGGCCTGATATAAAACTTCCAGCAGTTATTTATGGTGGAACCGGTTTTGAATCTGCAAATCAGGACATGCCAGATAGCGTTCCTGAAAGATTTGAGATGGGAACGCTCAATATTGTTGGAGTTGCGGGATTGAATGCTTCTTTAAAATGGATCCAGGGTGAATCCATTAAAAAAATCAGAGAAAAAGAAATGGATAACAGGAATAAGCTGCTTTCGTTACTTGAGAAATATGATTTTATTAAAGTTGTAGGAAATGTTGAAGGAAGAGATTATGTAGGAATTGTTTCGTGTTTAATTGAAGGTATAAGCAGTGATAGTGTTGGAAATATCTTTAGCGAACAGGGTATTTCTGTTAGAACAGGTCTTCAATGTGCACCATTGGCGCATAAATTTCTGCATACATTTCCTGCAGGAACCGTTAGATTCAGCGTGAGTTTTTTTACAAGCAATAAAGATTTTGAACAACTTGAGGAAGCGTTGGACTACATAGAAGATAATATTTAAGGAGCGAACGGCGTGAACTTTACGGATGTCAAGATTAAAGAAGAATATAGATCTCTACAAGATGATATCGTAGGTGAATTTTATACACCTTTACTTCGTTGCGCCAAAAAGTATCAGAGGGCGGTGGGTTTTTTTTCGTCATCTGCTTTAATAGAAATTTCAGATGGCATATCAGGTCTTGTAAAAAATGGTGGAACGATAGAGCTAGTAGCGTCGCCTAAGTTGTCGGAGGATGACGTTGTGGCTATAGAGACAGGGATAAAACTTAGAGATGAAGTGATTAAAGAAAGATTGCTTGAAGCTATTACCGTTCCGCAGGGTAGCTTCGAAGAAAGACGATTGAACTATTTAATCAATCTTATTGCTGCTGGAATTCTTGAAATAAAAATAGCAGTATTGGAAGACAGCAATCACGTAGGAATGTATCATGAAAAAGTTGGTCTGATGTATGATGAGGAAGGAAACATTATTGCTTTCTCTGGATCAATGAACGAGAGTGTTACTGCCTTTATACATAACTGTGAGTCGATAGACGTGTTTAAGTCATGGGAAGGTGGATCAGATGCCAGAAGGGTTATGAATAAACAGCTGTCTTTTAAGGCAATCTGGGAGAATTATGAACCGCATATGACGGTTATGGATTTTCCAGAGGCAGCAAAAGAAAAACTGTTTGAATATAGAAAAAGTAACTCTATTGATCATGAGGATGCTGAGGTTGAACGTCAGATTATAGATGAGAAAAATGAGACCGTTAAATCTGCTAAAGAAGAAATAACAAAAGATGAACCCAACGTGCCCCAATGGATAAAAATACGAAAATATCAAAAGGATGCCATTAATAATTGGGTTAACAATAATTTTGTTGGCATTTTTGATATGGCGACAGGAACCGGAAAGACATACACAGGATTAGCGGCAATTGCAAGGCTATATTCTGAAAGGAAGGCACCTTTGGCAATTTTTATAGTATGCCCATATCAACATCTTGTGACACAGTGGGTAGAGGATATCAATGCCTTTGGGATGAGACCTGTGATATGCCATTCTGCGTCAAGTCAGAAAAAGTGGAAGTCGCGGTTAAAAGATGCATGCCTATCGTTGGAGCTTGGCGTTTTGGAGTATATGTGTGCTATATTCACGAACGATACATATATTTCGGATTTTGTTCAGAAGACTATTGCTCATGTTAAAGCTCAGGCGATTCTTGTGGTTGATGAAGCACATAACTTTGGGGCAGAGAAAACCAGTAAGTATCTAGATGAAATAATACCGTATCGTTTGGCATTGTCTGCTACTCTTGAAAGACATGGTGACGATGTTGGAACCCAAAGACTATTTGATTATTTTGGTGAGAAATGTATCGAGTACACGCTAAAAGAAGCAATCGATAATGATATGCTTGTTCGATATTACTATCATCCAATACTTATCAGCTTTAAGGATGATGAACTAGAATCATATTTGGATCTTTCAAAACAAATTGCAAGGGCAATGATGTCTTGTAAGGACAATGAGCCAAGTGATTATGCAAAAATGCTTCTTATTAAGAGGGCTCGATTAGTAGCATCTGCGAGAGAAAAGGTGGAGCAACTTCTCAATGAAATGAAAAAGCACACTAAAGATAATCATATTCTCGTGTACTGTGGTGCTACCACTATGAGAGATATAGATTATGACGAAGATAGACCACCTGAAGAAGAAAAGAAGCAGGTCGATATCGTGACAAAACTTTTAGGGAATGAACTGCAAATGAAAGTTGCAAAGTTCACCTCAGAAGAAAATGCAGAGCTAAGAGAAAAACTAAAAACAGAGTTCGATGAAGGGGAATCACTTCAGGCATTGATAGCGATTCGATGTTTAGATGAAGGTGTAAATATTCCAAGTATAGATAAAGCGTTCATACTAGCAAGTAGCACGAATCCAAAAGAGTATATACAAAGGAGAGGTAGAGTATTAAGAAAATATAAAGGTAAAACACACTCAGATATATATGACTTCGTAGTATCGCCGTTACCTTTAGATAGTATTAACGCTTATGATGAAGAGACCATAAGGCTGTCTCAATCATTGGTTAAACGAGAGATCGTAAGGATGCGAGATTTTGCGAACCTTGCAGAAAATACGAGTGTGGCAGATGAATACATATATAGTTTGATAAAAAACTATGGAATCAATTTTGAAGAGGAGGACGAGACCAATGAGTATTAACAATGATCAGGAAACCAATGAGAAGAAACTTGATAAAATCAAGTTTGAGATTTTGCGCTTGGAAGATGAGAATTCCAAAACAAAGAATTATGGCTACAATGACATGGTTGAAAAGATTAAGCAGACTATCAAAGATGGTGTTGATGGTAAGATTGTATAGGGAGGGAAGCTGAAGATGTTAATTAAGTCTCTTAAATATAAGAACTTTCGGCAATTCAAGGGAGAGAACCAAATTGTTTTTTCATGCGATCCTCAGAAGAATGTGACAATAATCCTGGGCGATAATACTTTTGGTAAAACGACTCTTCTTCAGATGTTTAACTGGTGCTTCTATGACAAGGCTATTTTTAACGATAATCCAGACTTTCTGCTCAATCTGGAACTAGCCTCAGCTATGTATAATGGAGACGATCCAACGGAGGTTTTGATAGAAATCGTTCTTGAACATGAAGGACGAGATTATACAATTACCAGGAAGCAGGATTATCTAAAAGTAAATGGCACAGTCACTCATCGTGATTCGCAGCTGAAAGTAACATTTAAGGATTTATCGACGGGGAAGACAGGGTACATTGAAAAAAATAAGGATATGAGGAGCGTTATTAACCTTATTCTTCCGGAAGATCTTTCAGGGTATTTCTTCTTCGATACAGAGCGTGTACAGAATGTAGCTGAACGCAAAGATCTATCCGCATCAGTAAAGGGGCTTTTGGGTCTTAACGTCTTGGATAATGCCTTAAAGCATCTTGGAAAAGAAGAATCTAAAACAACAGTTATAGGTTCTTTTTACGAAGACTTAAAGAAGAATGATGATTCAAAAGCAACGGATGCACTTAATGAAATTCAAGCTGCTGAAGAAGCCCGTGAGTATCAGCAGAGGATAAAGGATGATGCGGAAGGCGAAATTGATAATTATGAAAGACGCAAAGAAGTACTTGAAGATAAAATAAGAGATCTTCAAACTACCACGGAATTACAGAAGCGGAAAGATCAGTTAACGAAAGATATCAAAAGTGAGAAAGACGCTCTTGAAAAGATTTATTCTGAATTTCCAATTCTTTTCGGAGACGATGCTGTATGGTTTTTTGCACAACCGTTATATCGGCAGGCGATGGAGCTTCTTGAACAGGCAAAAGTCAATGATAAGGGTATTTCTGATGTTACAGCCAACACTATAAAAGAGCTGATTAGGAATGGAAGATGCCTCTGTGGAGCTGAAATTGTCGATGGAAATGATGCATATACGCATCTGATGGAGCAGATTAAGTTTGTACCTCCTGAATCCATTGGTACAACGATTAAAAACTTCAAAAAAGATATTCGGCAATACGACAAGATCAATACGAACGATAGATTTTTTCAAACAGTTCAATCCCGGATTGCTGATCTTCTCCGATTCAAAAATCGCATCCAGGAATGGGAGGAAGAGATTGTTGACATAGAACAGCAGATAGAAGGAAAAGAAGATGCAAAGAAGTTTCAGATTGAGCTCAATGACGTAAAGCAAAGGCTTAAGGAAAAGACTAAAACGAAAGAATTAGCCATCGCAAAGATTGCTGAGGCAGAGAGTCGAAAGGAAAGATTCAAGAAGATATACGATACACTTATTGCAAAATCTGATAAGAGCAGAGAAATAAGAAGATATTTGGCTTATGCTATTAAGATTCAGGAATGGATCCAGAATTATTACAATGATGAAGAAAGTAAGATTCGTGCCGAATTACAGGAGCATGTAAACGTGATATTTCAGAGAATGTATCACGGGGAGAGAATGCTTGAAATAAACGAAAAGTATCAGACGGTTCTTTATTCGGTAATTCCTGAAACACACGAGAAGGTTATTTCTGGAGAATCCGAAGGTTTGATCAGAGTTAAAAATTTTGCGTTCATTGCTGGATTGGTGGATCTTGCAAAAAATAAAACTCTTAAGGTTGGCGAAGACAGGTTAGAGAATGAGCCGTATCCATTGATCTTGGATGCACCTTTCTCAAATGCAGATGAAGAACATATAAAGAATATTTCACGTGAGTTACCGATGGTTGCAGAACAGGTTATCATGTTCGTAATGAAAAAAGACTGGCGTTATGCCGAAACAGTTATTCTTGATCGAGTTAATCAGATGTATACGCTTCAAAAACATAGCGATACATATTCAACTATTGGTTAGGAGGTAACGGTCATGGCAAAGAAAGAGGGAAGAACGAGACTGTTTGAAAACGATGTCACCATTACCGGGAAACACGCAACTCATTTAAAATTCCTTGTTAATGATGCGAAACTCTATAACGATTATATTGATGTATATATGAACGCAGCTGTTTTGGGATATATGTACTCAAAAAAAGACGACAGAGATAACGAGTCAACGGATCGCGCAAGGATTTACACAGATGCATTTTCAAATCATAGAACAGAGTGCGTTTTCTTGTTTCGATTAATAACACTCTTGGATGATGAAAATATTACCATAGAGGAAAGGCTCGACCGTGCTTTTAGATATGATGCCAATCCGGAAAAGGAAGAGGAACTTCAGAAATGTATTGATATATTTAATGCTTATGTAAGGGGTGGCATAGAATATATGTATAATCTCTTTACCACCGGTTGCACATCAAGGGATGATTACATAAGAGCGATGTTCGAGGCGATACGGAATTATAAGGATGACATAGATGGCGTATCATACGAAGACAAAATAAAGAGGCTTTTAAGTCGGTCATAAAGAAATAACGAGAATTATAACTTCTCGGAATCTCAATGAATGAGATTCCAGCCGAAAATTGACAACTGAATATCGTGCAGGAAAAGAAATTTA
>CANQTL010000052.1 GCA_947626775.1 uncultured Lachnospiraceae bacterium
GCATAATAATAATGTCCCAAGATCATACTGTCCGGTTTTCGCGCCTCTCCATGGATATGCCATATTCGGTATATCTCATCAGCGTTTGGCACAAAATTACATGTACTGAGCAAATACTTTGTCTCAGCCCTCTTACCCGGAATAATATTTTTGCTGAACTCTTTAATGGTGTTTTCCGACAAGGTTTCCGTACCTTTGACTGCCATTTCCAATTCATAGCTGTAATTAGTTGTCAGAATATCATCAAAACCAAGGCTGAGCAGTTTCCTCAATCTGCTGCGAATCTCAGGATCCCGGAGATCTCCAAAAAAATCTCCCTTTCTGTCTCGGAGTTTCCCGCGAATACTGTCATTCGTGAGATATACCGCCCTCAACGGCATTGGTATTAGCAGTTTTTCCGCTTTTTCATCCGGTCTTTCAGAAAAGGAATCCAGTAGCTCACACCATCCGGTCCCGTTTTCCCCTCTCACTATACCATTTCCAAGTAAGAGAATCTGCGAAAAGCGACCATTTTTAATAACCATGTGAATATCCTCTCCGTTTTGTCATATAGTAGGCTGCATTACTATAATTATACCAGTCAATGTATACAGTTACAACTTCTTTGTATCATATTTTCCAGCAATTTTCCAGCAAAGTATACCCCACTGACGCAGGGGCATCCCGACACAGTGAGGTTATTCGCTTATAGTGGCAGCAAGCATTTACTTAATCACAAGTCAAAATCGGATGGATCAAGCTCGGCGTCTTCCAGGGCCTGGTACTTCTCAAAATCATCCATGTCCTCCAAGTCGTCCGGATCGATCCCTGCGCTGGTCAGGAGATTTCTCTGTTCCTGTTCCTCTTCCTCGATCATGGAAAACATCATGCTTTGTCCAAGCATCTGTTCCACTTGGCTGATTTTCCCATCATGATTCAGGTCAAACCATTTTGGTCCCTTCATGTATTTTCACCCCCTTTTTTCTCGGTTTCATATTTAGACAGCTTATCCGCTGGCTTTGCTGTCCGTCCGTTTTGCTACAGGCGGAACGTCAAACTTTTCATTTATCATATCTGCCAGCCGGGTATACCCGAGGCGAGAGGCCTTTGTCAGGATACGCCTGAGCATGGGGATAATGATCTTTTCGGATGGGATATCCTCCTCCTGCTGCATCCGTCCGACCTGGCTCAGGCCGCCGATGCTGTCGACATATCCGTCGCAGAAGGCCCGGAACTGCTTTGTCGCCGGCCGCTTGGACCTGTTCCATTTAACGGCGACCCCCTGCTCCATGGCCGCTTTCTCAATCTGCTCCCGCAGGACCACGTACACGCTTTTCCCGAACACTTCAGACGTCCCGTAGCAATATCTGGCTTCCCCGATTATTGCTTTTTTCGTGACCGGATCGTATATTGTTTCCTCTCGGCTGTAATAATCGCTGGTGTTGTTACCAAATTCGGTGGCATAAAAGACCGTCACGCCGTCAAACAGCGTATTCGCAAGCAGGTACAGCCTCAACACTTCGTAGCTTGTCCGATCCGTCGTGCCTTCCATATGGGGCCGGTATCTGTCTGAGATACAGCCCGTCTCCGATTCATGGACCGGTCCAAAGTCCGTGCCGAAGCATTCCAGCAGCTGCTTCACGTACTCTCTGTCCTGTTCCGCGCAGGACGCGCCCAGATTCGTAAAAAACCAAGATGACATCTTGTATCCTCCAACCTTAATAAACCTTATGATTCATAAAATTTCAGCTCTTTGCAAAAAAGACCATCTGGCCGCTTAATTCTTTCTTTACTGGATATGTATTTAAGCGGTCTCATGCCGGAAAGATTCATACCCGATAACTTTTCTATAATCATTGGCGACACCTCTGAAAGAAGTTTTTCATCATTACTTACAGGTGTAATAGCCACGGAACTATCTGCGCCTTTAGCAAAATACCACGTGATTATGATCCAAAATTTATATGGCCCTTCCATTTCATTTGAATAACACTCTGAGGTTCTTATATATCCATCAGCAAAAGCTTCGGACACCGAAACATCTTCAATTCCCATCTTTTCTCTCAGTAAAGGATCCGTGAGTAATGCTTCCGCTATAGCAGCGTTATTGCGGTTATAATTCTTTACAATGCTAATATTATCATAATGCCTTTTATCCATGTCATTTTCCGCATCAAAGTACAAAATATATCTCTCATATTCATCTGAATATTGCTGCATAAATAAGGAACTATAGTAAAGCTTTCCATTTCCGGGCAGGTCTTTTCCATTCACCTGGTCAATGATATAAGAGCAAATCTCTATCCCCCTATTTTTATAATCTGGCAATTCATTAATACTATGCTTACAAAAAATAGTAAAATATAGTACTACATTTCTATATAACGAAGAATCCGTTGAATCCGCTATTTTAGCTCTGATACAGCAATCCTGTTCCACCGTATCACTCGCATTTCTTTGTTCAAAACAAATATAATCATTTGCACATAATTCATCAAATGAAATGTTATTTATATTTGAAAAACATTCCATTGTAAGGCAATCACTTTCTTCATTTAAGAGGAGGTTTTTCAAGACGTTTCCGCTCTCATTTTCAAATAAAGCCCTGGTAAACGATTTTGCTTTTTCGCGCTTTGCTAACATAGAGGCATTTTTAGCAGCTATCTTATGATCAGATTCTCTCATTTGCCATTTGCCGTCTTTCCACACTTCCATATCAATTGGACCGGTTCCATTCTCAACGACAAAATCCAGGACTTTCCCCTCAAAAGTCAAGGGCCACGCTTCTCTGTAAATATCCTGGCTGTCCTTTATACCATCAAAATCCGCTACATTGCAGAATCTTCTGATAAATGCCAACTCTGTCAGTACAGCGATTCCCAATTCTTTTGCTTTTTCCATAATCGGAGAAGTGGAGCGGATATCATTGCAGATCACATAGTCCGTGTCTTTAGTGATGTTTTCAGAAACGATTCCTCCCATATCTTCGATCGTTTTAACAATATTGTCCCGGCTTTCAAAATGTTGTAATTGACCAATTACAACAAAATATAAACCATTGCAATCTTCTGTACCGATATCGATTGTGTTGGAATAGCCGACAATCATACGCTTACCATTATGGACCTCGGCGTAGGTGCAAGGACCCACCTCACCTTCAAAGCCATATGTATGCTCTATAAGCGCATCCTCTACATCCGCATCCATCTGATTGAATTTTTTATGAAGATCCGGCATCATGTCAATGCGAGACCAGTCTTCTATCGCATCCCAATCAAGATGAGTAATATCCGCCTTATTAAATATATCAATCAATTCCTTGGAAAAATCGGAATATTTCTCTTCCTCTTCATCTTCGTAGTAAGCTTCATTATCTACTTCCGATAAGATCATGGCCACAATCCATGCCGAAATCGACTGGCAACTATCGACATATGGGAGTGACCAGTTATTTGCCCCATCGATTTGAGCGCTCGCTCCAGATGGTAAAACAATACGCATTTTATTTGAGAACTCATTCTCTTTTGTGCCTTCAATTTTAATACCCAGGCTGTTTAAGAACTGAAAAAGAGCCTTGTTTTTTACATTGAAGGCCAGGAAACTACTGTCGCTGGAATTTGTCACAAAATCTGTCCTGAATTTCACAAGTTTTACACCTCCTGGGTTGAAGTTCTCTCTTCTCTGTCGCAAAAAACTATCTCCGGTAAAAGCGGACATCCGCCTTTACATAGATCCTGATACTTGCAAGCGGGACAGGCATTTCTTAATTTCTCTCTAAATCTGTCAAATACAGGGCTGTTCCAACCTTTCTCAATTGTCTCAGGTCTTAACTTAAAAGCATATTTTCTAGTCTGGTCAAAACTGCATGGCAGCATGGTCATATCCGAATCAATATAACAGCTGAACCTGGCACCTTCACACGTATCCAAAGACTGCGGTAAAATATGCTTGCAGTACTTTATTGCACCCGGTACATTGCAGCTGTCCAACCCCACTTTATAAGGGTGAAGATTGTCCACTTCGCTAAAAAAGTGTTTGACGGCAGGATCGTCAACCCGAAGAACATTTTGATGGGTTCCTTGTCCTGCCGGTTTATGAAGAAGAAAAATAACTGCGTTTACTCCAGACGGAAAGCTATTATTTGATAATCGTTCAACGGCCTCATCTATTGTGTTTTTCCCCAAAACATAATGAATATTGGTCTTTACTCCCGCTTCAATCAGCAGTCTGATCGCATTTAACGTATAATCGCTCCGATACCAACTGACTGCCACGGCGCCGCAGTATTTCTTACACAGATCCGCAAGCTGAGGTGTCATACCATAGCCCGAGGTGGTGAAGTTGGGCACCAGATTATTCTCCCGGGATATTCGCAGCAGCTGCTCAAAATCTTCGTGCTGATCCGGATCACCCCGACCTCCCAGGGCCAATTGGTTGCATCGGCCACGGCATTGGGCCGCGATCCAGGCAAAATTATCCACGGTCATGTTGGGACGGGACACTGTCAGGCCGCTTTGGTAGCAGCCGATGCCCGCCTTAGCGCAGAGTCCGGTTTTGCCGTGGATACAATGACCCATTACCCCCACGTCGATCAGGTGCGGGAAGGACGCCATGAATGGATCTGCTCCCGTATCATGTCCATTCTCATCCAAAATTCCCGTGCGTAAATATGCCCCGGTCTCAGTATCGAAAGCCGTTTTGAAATGATACTTTTTATCGTCAATGGTGTAACGCAAGCTTACTCCCCTCTTCCGTATTTATAAATCATTAATCGGTTTGTAATAGCCAGTATTTCCTTCCCTCTTTCCATTCCGAGTGATGGGTTTCAGCTTCACCGCCATCCCCTCCATCGATCTGCCCTTTTTTTTGACCACTGCTCTTCTTTAACGGCATTTGATAGTATCACTTTTCTATTTCTTTCAACTTTAAGTACACTTTTGCGGTTGTTATTGCGTCCGCTAATGCCCTATGGGCCTGCGGGTTTCTGATATGTAAGATTTCAGCCATATCAGCAAGCGATGGCTTATTCGTCTTAAGCCCAAGCTCCCCTGCAAACTTCCCGGCGTATTTCATAACATCGAAGTTCTTGTTTTCGATCACTACACGGCTGTGTCGTCCCGCACGTTCAAGAAACTTGCAGTCAAACTTATCGCTGTTATATCCCATAAGAGTCAGATCACCAGTGAATTCAATAAAATCAGGGATGACCTCCCACATCTTCCTTGCATCTTTTACGTCCTCCTGCGTGATTCCCGTTTTTTCTGTAACAATATTCGGAATCCTCTTTTTATATGGGTAGACAAACTCCTGGAACTGGAATTCTTTCTTTTCCACCAACTTTCCGTTTAATACTTTAATGGCCCCGATTTCAATGATGCTGTCAGTTGCTGATGAAAATCCTGTAGTCTCCAGATCAAATGCCACGAAGGAATCGAAGTTTGCTTCCTTTACCTCCTCAATAGGCGGGTAAAGTTCCCGAGGAATCGGTTCCGGCTCCGGTTTGTGGTATCCTACATTCATTCCCAAATGTGCCATAAAAGCCGCGTATTTCTCCTGTTCATTTTTAGAAGGCATGTATTCTTTCTTAATACCATCCGGAGGTCTCCTGCTTTCGTTTTCTATTAAGTTATCATTCAGAGCCTGTACAGCGCGATTATTGTCCTTGTACAGACTCAGCCCTTCCCTTAACACATCCTCTGCAATATCGTAACGGCGTGTCTTAGTATAAAAATCCCCCAATATGTAATAGCACTCCCAGGGAAGCTCATCGTACTGGGACAGAACTAAAGACATGTCCTCTGCATCCTGATACCGATAATCTCCTACATAAGCAGCCATAACCAAGCCCCTGACCCGGTTCATTTCGTCCAGATTTAGGCCACTTTGATCCTTTATCTTCTCATATGTTTCATATAACCAATTCCGGTCTCTTTTGACCAAACTTATATACTTCGCTTTTTTTCCAAGGATCTGCATATACTCCCTTCTTGGGGATGGCATTTCACTTGCTATTTCAGGAATAACATCACTGAAACGAGATGAGTTAAAATATTCCATGGCTATTTTATCCCATAGCACATTATTACCCATTCCAACCGTATAGTTAATGATATCCATGCAAAGCTTTTCAATATCCACGTTTTTCCTGCATTCAGGACATAAAAATGATTCATTTTCTTTTCCACATACCAGACAGACAGCCATACATTCGCCTCCTCTTTTTCATTTTATTATGCCATCCGAAAACTCTACTTCTTAGTCGGTCTCATAATCGGACAATGAAACCCTGTTCCGCCTCGCGATCTCAGCCAGTTTTTCCGTCGAAGCGGTCTTGATTTCTGACGCTTCTGCCATTGCTCCGCCAAAATGCCCAACATAAAATGCGCCTCTGCTTTCCTCCAACAGATCCTCACGTAGTTTGTCTGTATCGATCTTCATATGATTTTATCTCCTCCATCTTCAAATACCTGCTTACATCTTCTGCGATTCTATCTCTATAAAATTGCCACCTAGCATGGAACGGTATTCTTCTTTACAGGTAAGGAATATAACCTGGTGCCGCTTGGCACAATCTTTTACCAGTTCTACGGCCTGCGCCGTCCGCTCAGCATCCATATTGGCAAATGGATCATCAAGCACGGTAATACCGCCGCCTTCCGGAAACAGATGATCAAGCACAGCCATGCGAAACGCCAATGATACCGTTTCTTTCGTTCCTTCAGACAATTTGCCATAATCGACCAGGCGGTCGGCGCTGTACAGCTTCATATTCAGCTTATTTGCCTCCGGGAATTCGGAAACCACCCGGCCATCCGTGATTATATCCAGACAAAGAGCAAAGTTCTCCGCCAGGTCGACAAACGGATTGTCACGGATCTTCTCTTTCTCTTTTTCAAAAACTTCCCTGATATGCAGCCAGTGCTTAAGCAGTGCTTTCTTCTCACAAAAATCACGCTCCGCTTTCTCTAGATCATCAATCGGATCGCTTGTAAGGCTGTCATTCTTGGCATTCAGGTCTCCTTTTGCACTTGTCTTAGCCTCAAGAGCTGTTTGCCAGCTTTTCTTCGCCATCCCATATGCATCCTCCAGAGTATGAAGATGAGCCTCCGGATCTGTGATGCTGTTAAATTCTTCCGGGATGTCCTGAGCAGAGGACGCTTTTTCCTCCGCCTTGTTCAGAGCCGTCTGAAGGGCCAATATCTTCGCGTTCAGTTCAGGAATACCAGTATAGTCGCGTTTGTATATTTCCACTGAGTTTTCGACCGCCGCCATAAATATATCTATCTTCTTTGGACCGCATACAGTCTTGATATCGGCTTCGATCTTCTCCTTATCACGCGGCATGGAAGATATCTTCTTCACCGCCGTTTCCGCCTCTTCGAAAAATGTAAACCTGCCAAGCCGCGTCTTTAACTCAGACTCCGCATATGAAATCTTTTTCTGTATTTGCTCTGCATCTCTTCTTAATTTCTCCAGTTCTTCCAGGCTCTGCACTTTGTATTTCGTGAAAATGCTGTTGATCGTACTTCGCTGGGCATCCATCTGTGCTTTGATATCGGCCACATTTACATTTGCTGGTGCCAGTTCCATCTCCATAACGTCTGGAATCGTGAGCCTGACCGCTTCTGTAATAGCCACCGTATCAGAAACCGGAATCTCTTCCCCTGTTCTGATGGAACGTATCTCAATATGGTTTCCGCCCAACATTCTGACCGTTGCGTTCAGATTCATCCCGCGCAGCATACTGGCTAGCTTCATTTCACAGCGTTCAGCCCGGTCAACCTCCAACAATTCCTTTTCCTCAGGACAAAGCATAGAAGAAAGGTTCTTTTTTCCTTCCATGATCATATCCTGTGAGACCTTCGCAGCACTGTAAATATCGTATGTCTCCCGATCTTCCAGTTCCCTTTTCAGCGCATCCGCTTTCTCTAAATCAGAAACCATGGAAGGCCATTTAGAAAGCACATCTTTAGCTTTCGCTATGTCGTTCTTTAAGCGATCAATATTTTCTCTTTCATCACTTCGAGCCGTCAGGAGACTTTTATAAGTCTGAAATCTGCTTAATTTCTCCTCAGCGGCACGAAATGCCTCTTCTTGCTTATCATAATCTTCCGTAGCCTTCGCAACATTATCCTCAAGCTCATATATCGCTTCGAAAACAGCATTCGCGTCTTCCAGCGCATAATAAGCTTCCAGAATTTCTCCCTTATCTCTTCCCCATCGTTTATTCTTCTCCGGGGCCTCATGTTCAAAGTCCCAATGCTTGCCGGCAATGTCATCGATTTTCGTCTGAATTGCCTGTTCCACAGCATCCACAGAAACACCTGCGCTCTCAATAAATGCCTTCGATACAGCGTCCACAATCTCACTTTTCGTCTCATTTGATCTTGATGAATCCAGGATCGTCTGCAGGGACGCATCCGCATTTTTCTGGGAAGAAAGCAACATATTGGCGTACACCCCTTCCCCATAGCTCATCGCTTCTTTTAAAACGTTTTCTACTGATTCGTTATCACGGAGCACTCCATCCGGAGTCTTAAGCGTACAACGACGATCAGCTCCCCACTCCTTTATGAGTGTGTAAGTTCCCTTCTCCGTTTCAAACGTAATTTTCCCATCAATGGAATCTATATTCACAGAACTTCCTCTTTTGGGAACCGTGAAAAAGCTTTTAAATGCCTTTCCTTTTTCCGTTCTTTCATCCTTCTTAACGCTCTGGAAGAATGTCCGGCTGATCAGATTTACAAGCGTACTTTTACCGCTTTCATTCTTACCATATATCACATTGATACCGTCCTTAAGCGGAATATCCAGATCGCGAACTCCAGCAAACTGTTCACAGGATACATTGGTGATCTTCATCTTATTTTTCCCCCTTCAGTGATTTTAACAGTTCATAAGCAAGCTGCGCTTCCTTCGGATCGGCGAGAAGTGCGCTCAAAAAGCCTGCTGCAAAAGATGTCTCCGGGAATTCCGCGTCAATCTGCTCCTTTGTGATCAAGCAGCTGAGATCGGAATCACGGTAACTGCCCTCAATAAAGCCGGTGAGGGCGTTTTCCATTACTCTGTGGCGATTCTCATATTCCTCTGCGGACACCGAACCGTTTAAAATAACATCCACAACAGAATCCTTTGTCATGCCGTCCAGAGCCTCCCGGATCTGTCTCTCAAACTGTCCGGCAGCAAGACTCAGATTCATCCTGCAGAACCGAATATTTCCGGAGTGATATTTTTTCGCCCGAACAGTTTTATCCTCATCGATCTGAATCAGAAAACATTCTCCGTCTGTATTACAGGCAACATCTGTCTGTACATGAGTACCCGCATTAAAGATAGGTCCGCTGACCGTATAAGCCGTCTCGCTCAGATTCTGCGGGAATGGAACATGGGTATGCCCTATAAGCCATGCATCTACCGGGATCCTCTCTAATTCATCCCTCGTCATAAGAAAATAAGTGCCTTCCTGATCAATCGTCTCGCCTTCTACTGCTCCGTGAGCAATACCAATGTGGAAAGCGCCGTCTGAACCGATCGGCTCATTCTTCACCCATTCCAAATTATTTTCACCCGGTTTGGAATTAAGCGACTGGCATAACGCCGGATAAAGGACTGCCTCATTCTCCCCGCAGGTGACTCTGTACGGTTTATATTCAGTAAGGAGCATAATGTTGTCATAGGATGGCATCATATTCTTAAAATGCTTCCAGACTTCAACATCATCGTCATAATAGTCATGATTGCCAGGCAGAACTGCAACAATCCCCTTAAAACCAGCCAGCATGTCCATAAGCCTCTTTATGGTTTTCTGGGTGATTCCCCTCGTTTTGTGAAAAAGATCCCCGGCAATCACAAAAAGGTCGCAGTTCTCGCTGTTAGCAGTCCGGACCATTTCTTCAAAAGCCGTAATCCTTTTTTCCTGAAGGATCTCCGACTTCTCATGCCCTGCATACATTAATCCAATGTGATTATCTCCCGTTAAAAATATCCTGATCATCTGCTTCTCCCTCCAAATTTTCTGTTACATAAATACGATCTGTCTCTCAACCATTTTTCACCATTTCTTCAGCGAAACCATATCGCCGTCCACCGCCACCAACTTACGAATCGTATTAAATGCCTCTTCAAAACAATCCTCTGTCGCCTTGCTGAGACGGTTAACGCCGCACTGCGCCGCCAGAGAACGGTAAAGACCGGCCTTGTCAACTCTGCCATTTTGCCCGATGATCGTCAGCATCCCGGCGGCAAGTTCCTCCGGAGCGATATATTTTATGTCGCGTTCTATATCCCCCGATCCCCGCAGCTGCACTTCCGGCGCGTCCTCCAGATACAAAAAACCGTTCCTGCGAATGATTCCCTCTTTCTGGCACCCGAACATTTCTCTCTCATATTCTTTCCGCAAGGACTCCGTTACATTTGCCCTTCCAAACCACCAGGCGATCCGTTTCATTAGCAATTCTTCGGAAAGAGGAGCTTCCACATTCAGGATCTCTTTGATCATCCCCCGAAAATCCCGTGGATAATACTTCTTTCTCAGCCCGGCAATATCAGCCGCTTGGTAAGGAGGAAATACCGGCGTTTCCTCAGCGGCAGCGTTTTCGAACGAAACTTCCCTGACGGTTTCCGTTTTGCTTTTTGATTTTTCTTCTCTTTTCGGATTTCGAAGAGCCGTGTCGGCCGCCTTGATCAGACGGGCCTGCTCATCGGACGGATCGCAAAACCACGCGGTAGACCAGACCCGATAGAATCTCCATCCCATTCTCTCCAGGATTTCTTTTCGCAGACGGTCACGATCCCGCGTGTTGTACGACGCATGATACGCCGCACCGTCGCATTCGATCGCAAGGACATAATCCTCCCTGCCTGGAACCTTAAGTCCAATGGAGACTTTGGATTCCGAACAGCCGATCTGCGAATCGACCCGATACCCGCGTGATCGCAGAAAACCACGGATTTCTTTTTCAAAATCAGAATCCTGTCTCTCATAGGAGGACGCTGGCGCTGTCCGTTCAAGAGCGATATTTCCATTCTCCGCAAAATCAAGATATTCCCTCAGAAGCCTTGCGCCATTTGATGATGTCCGTTTCAGATCGATGTCCGCGTAATGCATTGACGAGACCAACTGGACATTGCACTTCGCGCGGGTTACGGCAACATTCAGACGCCGTTCCCCACCGGCCCGGTTCAAAGGTCCGAAATTGTGAAGCAGACGGCCCTGATCGTCTGTTCCATACGCGATGCTGAACAGGATCGTATCGCGTTCGTCGCCCTGCACGGTTTCCAGATTTTTAATAAAGAGCGGCTCCTTTTCATTATTTTGGAATAAATATTCTTTTTCCGGCATGCTCTGTCTCCGCTTCATCAGGAGATTATCAATCAGCGCCTGCTGCGCGATATTAAACGCAACTACGCCCAGACTCCGCTTCGGATACTTCTCCAGATTCTGGTAGATCAGGGCAACAATAAATTCTGCTTCCTTTCTGTTTGTACGCGTCTTCCTGTCAAAAATTCCGTCGACATGATAATAATCCACTCCGACGCCGGGGTCCTTGGCTTTCGAAGATGGAAATGTGATCAGGGAGCCATCATAAAAATTCTTGTTTGAAAATGCGATCAGCTGTTCATAGCGGCTCCGATAATGCCAGCGCAGCCGGAACTGCTGCATGGACGTAGAACACAGATCAAGTATCGATTCAAAATCCGTCACGTCATCGGCTTCCTCATCCTCATTCTCACTTTCCACTGTCGAATTAAAGAAATTGCTGGGCGGCATCTGTCTGGAATCCCCGACGACGATCAGTTGTTTTGCCCGATAGATCGCCCCGATCGCGTCCTGAGGGAATATCTGGGACGCCTCATCAAATATTACCACGTCAAAATGAACCGCGTCCGACGGCAGAAATGTACTGACGCTTAACGGCGACATCAGGAAACAGGGTTTGATATGTAAAACCATTTCCCCGGTCTCCGCCAGAAGCGTCCGTATGCTCTTTTGCCTTCTCTTCTTCTCGCCTTCCCGAAGCAGCACCGCCAGAGAACTTCCAGAAGCCACCACATCCAGAGACGGCCGCTTTGTGGAAAGGATTTCACGGATCTTCGCCTTGTTGATCTCAAACTGTTTCACGTCTTTCTCTGTGAATGTCTTGACAGCCTTATCCTGTGAAGTTCTGCTGAAGGAAGAAAGTACCGGGACTTCAGACAGAACCGTATAGATCCACTGCCTGTAAAACTGCTTTTGAAACGCTGCCGCAAATAACTGCGGATCCAGCTTTCGGCTTATGGCTTTATCGATATATGGAATCACCTGTTTTTCATCTAAACGGGAAAGCAGGTCCCGAAAACGGCACCAGCTATCCAAACCATCTGCCGCGTCCAGACAAGCGCCGCATTTCTTCAAAATATGCTCGCAAGGGGCCTTTGCTATATCAAAAAAGGCCTTATCAAAGCATTGTGCAATATGGGTCAGACCGGATTCATTACACTGGGAAAACGCATGATCCAGTTTGTCTGCACATGCGGCAAAAAAGTCCGTTTCCTTTTCAAAATTCACATCGAACATCAGCTTCCCAAACGGAACTGCAGCTTCGGTTATGGGCCGGAGCATGTTCAGCTGTTCCCTTACATAAGCCCAGTCCGTCTGCAGTCCTTTATATGCCGGTCCCAGCATGGATTTGACCGGCTCCTCTGCCTTTCTGAATTCTTCTGCCTTTTTCTGGCAGTCCGCAAGCTGCTTCGTCAAGGCGACCGCCTCTTCATAGGAGGGCTTCTTCCCATCCCGTTTACACATCCGCAGATCAACAATCATCTGTTTATATTCTGAACTAAAAAGCCTTGAAAACGGACCACCGAACTGGAGGATCAGTTTCTTATGGCATTCCTCGCCGCTGTTCTTATAGATACCGTCATCACAGACTGTTTCCATCTTTTCCCTGCTCAGAAGCACGTCCCTGCCGCAGTTCTCCAGACCGTCGATTACGGCGCATACAGACTTACAGTTATCTTTCTCCAGTAACGGCTGCGTAATGATCTGCGAAGACGACGCGAACCGGAAAAAATCCCGCCAGGTCCGGGCCTCTTCAAGGCTCAGCGACGAAACCTTATATTTATCCGATATCTGTTCCAAAACCGGGTTCAATGTCTGTAAAAATTCCGTCAGTTCCTTAAGCGCTTCCTTCACACGGACCTTTTCCTGAAAAGACGTATCCGGGTCAATATAGCCGTACCACGGATTCTGCTTGTAATAATATCCGACGCCCGGAACAGAATCCCCAAATTGTTCCAAAAGCGACACCGTTTCAGACAGGTACTCCTCGTTTCTTTCAGTAATGCGCGGTATTGCCCATTCGATATCCGGGACATCTGCTGTCACAGAAAATGCTTCATACAACTGATACGGGCTTTTTCCGATCACCGGCCTCTGCTTATGTAATTCCTTTGCGTATTCGTCCAGCTGCTTTTGCGCCTTTTCCTTAGCAGCAATCTCACTGTCGGCCTTTGCGGACACGGAACTTCTGGGAGTGCGCAGCGTATGGCAGATCTCGTCGATCACATTTTTCTTATTCGCCTTATGGCTGTGCAGTTCCAGACAGAACTCTGACAGCCCGGACTGCTTTAATTTATCATAAACTACATTCAAAGCGGCCAGCTTTTCCGAAACAAATAACACCTTTTTCCCATCGCTGAGGCACTCAGCGATGATATTGGTGATGGTCTGGCTTTTGCCGGTTCCCGGCGGTCCCTGCAATACAAAACTCCTGCCGGACTTTGCCATTTCGATCGCCGCGATCTGGCTAGAATCCGCATCCACGACGCAATGCAGGTTGATTAACGGATCCGCTTCGAATCTGCCCTTGTTTTTTGCATTTTCAGAACTGTTCTTTTTCACGGGCTCATCAAGAAGCACCCGTACATTCTCATTTTTCAGGATCACAGAAGCATTATCTTTCAGATCGCGGTACATATTGATCTTCAAAAACGAAAATATACCGAGTTTACATTCTGAAGACACCGTCCATTGCAGTTTCTTTACCAGTTTTCCGGCTTTTCCGAGATAGGCGTCCAGCCCCTCATCGTCATAATCCGGCAGTTTAACGCCATATTCTGCATCCAGTTTATATGCGAATGTGGGGTTAACGATCACGTCGTCCTCTGTCGTTTTGATGAAATAGGGATCCATTACCGAATCATGGGTCAATTGGATCGGGACAAGCAGTACAGGCGCCCTGAATTCTTCTCCGGAAAACGTCTTTTCCTTCCAATGAACGAAACCGAATGCCATGTACGCGACATTCACGCCTGTCTCTTCCACGAATTCCCGCGCCCGTTTACTGATATTCGCAACTGCTTTTAATGGATTTGCCGCAGAACGATTATAAAGCAGGATCTGCGACTGTTTTTTAAGCTTAACTGAATAGCGGGCCAAATAGGCCACCTTGTCATTTTGAATATCTGATTGTATCTGACCGTCCGAATCCTCTCCACTGAGATCATCCTGTTTGACCGTCCTTGGATCAAAAATCTCCAGAACAGTATTATCCCGATTCATTTTGTCGAACAGCGCAGCCGGCGACGGCCACAAAACTTCCGCTGTTGAGTTGTTTGTTTCACGAAAATGAATCAGATTATTGCGCTTTCCGGTATCTAAAAGCAAGTCAGCCCACTTATCCAGTTTATCCTTACCTTTCACGCAATTTACCTCCCAGCCAGATTGTCTGATAATACTATGATTTTAGAGTTTATAACTCTATTTGTCAATAATTTTCCCCCTTTCTCTTATAATAAACTCTCGGAATCTCTAAGCCTTATTTCATGCGGCTTCTGAGATGCCTTTTTTATAAATTCCCCCACTTTTTT
>CANQTL010000053.1 GCA_947626775.1 uncultured Lachnospiraceae bacterium
ATAAAAATTTACATACCATAATTCTTACCAAAAAGGAGCCATTTTTTACCAAAGACACAAACTAATTTACGCTACCTAAAGATATCAAAAAAGGCAGAGGTTTTCCTTGATATGGTTGATATTCCTTTCCACAACGGCACGTGTTTTGTAGGTATTATCCCATTCATCCGTACCGCGGAGAGTCCCGGGATAAGCACGAAGATTTTTTTCGGGATAAACATAAACCATTCTGCCAGAAATAGATGCTCCCGATCCTCCGTCAAAAGATGTTGTTCCTACTCCCAAAATTAGCACACACACGTCTTTTTCAAAATAATAGTTCTCTAATTCTTTCCACAACTTGTCTAAACATATAAGATATTCGCCGCGAGAAAAAAGCGTCCCTTTCCTTTATCATCCAATTTTGCAAATGCCATTAATAGGTCATCACCATTAGGAATTATTGCTCCTGCTCAATAATTGAAAAATAGAAAGCATCGTCTGTGCTGGATGTGCACGGCATTTTTTATGACAGGACGGAAACATGGATCGGCAGCGAGAAACTGTACGAAGTGATGTTCATTTTTGAGATTGGAGGTTTGGGTGATGCCTGAGAATAAGAAGAACAAGGTGAAGTTTATACGTTTTCCATTTACCAGGTGCTGCCGGAGATCATCGAGCTGTGGGGGCTGAACGTGTAGACACAGGTGGAATCTAAAAAACTTTGCAGAAATGAGCGGGAGATGACGACCCCGCTCTTTCTTCTGCGGTGCGTGCAGCTGGGGATCTCCATCCGGGATCTTGACCTGCTTTCCATCAGGCTGGTGAATGATATGTATGCCGAGAGCGGGAACGACGGGTACAAGTACCAGGAACTGGCTGACCAATCTGATTTTGACGAGTTTTAATCGCTATATTGCAAAATATGAAACGGTCTGCTAAAATATGACAAGAACACGTGTTTGTAGATTTGAGGTCGCAATCTGCGACATCAAGATTCCGGCTGGAGGGGGACGGTGCATTTTATGGAAGAGGAAATAAAAGAGGTTACGATGTCTGCAGAAACGGTGAAAATACAGAATCTGATATATGTGATCAGGGGAAAGCAGGCTATGATAGACAGTGATCTCGCTGTCCTCTATCAGGTGGAAACAAGGAGACTGAATGAGACTGTAAAAAGAAACAGTTCCCGTTTCCCAGAGAGGTTCTGTTTCCAACTTACAAAAGAGGAGTATGAAAACTTGAAGTCGCAATCTGCGACATCAAGTCTGGATGAAAATACTCATGGCGGCAGAAGAAAACTGCCTTTTGCGTTTACGGAACAGGGGATCGCGATGCTTTCTTCTGTATTGCGGAGTGAAGTTGCTGTCCAGGCGAGCATCCGGATCATGGATACCTTTGTTGAAATGCGAAAATATATGTCAAACGCCTCTTTGCTGTATGAGAAGATGAATGCAATGGAGATACGCCAGATCGCTATGGAGGAAAAGACGGAACGGCGGTTTGAGCAGGTTTTTGACTATATTGAATCCCATAAACAGGCTAACCAGAAAATTTTTTTTGATGGACAGATTTTTGATGCCTTCAGCCTTATGACAGACTTGATCAGACAGGCGGAGGATCATATTGTGCTGATAGACGGATATGTGGATGTAGCCACCCTGAATATCCTGGCTAAAAGAAATCCACAGGTTGGTATCTGTATTTATACGCTTCCGAGTGCAAGGATAACTTCACAGGACATTCAGAATTTTAATGCCCAGTACCCTGGTCTGGAGGTAAAACGCACAACTGCTTTTCATGACCGGTTTTTGATCATAGACCATACGCAGGGATATCATATCGGGGCGTCTATAAAGGACGCTGGGAAAAAATGTTTTGGGATCAACAGGATTGAGGATATAGGCGTGATCAATGACCTTATCCAGCGTGCGGAGATTACAAGCAGTTAAAAATACATAATGGGTTTTAGATAATACTTTATATGGCATTGGAGTGATATCCAGTGCCTTTTTCTTGCTCGGAGATATCCGGGCTTTTTTGTGCGAGCAATGAGGGAAATAGATGATCATGCTTGCATGGGCAAATATTTGACGGTGCTGTGTGCCAGTGGCACACCACACGGTTAGCACCGACCGAAACGAAGTGAAGACTGCCGCTGATTTTGATTCCGCCATGAGCCAGGTGGCAGCGGCTTCCGGAGATTGAGGCTTCTCCGAAAGCTCTTTTTTATGCCCAAAGTGAGGAAGTATCCTGCCAATAGTGTGATCGGGTGTGCCAATAGCTGCGGAGAATCTGACAACACCTCAAGCCAAAACGACAACAGCGGAAGAATGTTTGCCAACAAGGACCTCTGCATAATCGGTCGAAAAAGCATAATTTTTGCATCGCGCGGGACAGAGAAAATGAAATGGCAGTTCAGAAGGAGAGGAAAACAGGAATGAGATTTGAGGTTAAGGATACATTTTATCTGGACGGGGAGAAATTTCAGATCCTGTCGGGGAGCATCCACTATTTCCGGATCGTGCCGGAGTACTGGCGCGACCGGCTTATGAAACTGAAAAGTCTCGGACTGAATACGGTGGAGACCTACATCCCCTGGAACGTGCATGAGCCGAGAAAGGGCGAGTTCGTGTTCGACGGCATGGCGGACGTGGCCGGCTTTGTGAGGCTGGCCCGGGAACTCGGCCTGTATGTGATCCTGCGTCCCTCTCCCTATATCTGCGCGGAGTGGGAGTTCGGCGGGCTGCCCGCCTGGCTTCTTAAGGAAGATACATGCTGAAAATGGGGCATGTGAATATCTATATGTTTATCGGCGGAACCAATTTCGGCTTCATGAACGGTGCCAATTACTACGACGAGCTGACGCCGGATGTGACGTCCTACGATTACGACGCGGTGCTGACGGAGGCGGGCGATCTTACGCCCAAGTATTACCGATACCGGGAGATTATCGGCCGGTATGCGTCGGTGCCGGAGGTACAGCTGCCTGCGCCGGCCGCGAAGAAGGCCTACGGCATGGTGAGAGTGAAGGAGAAGGTGGGGTTGTGGGAGTCCCTGGAGCTTCTGGCAGATCCGCAGGAGAGCATCTGCCCGAAGAACATGGAGCGGCTTGGGCAGAATTACGGATACATCCTGTATGCGTCGCCGGTGCGCAACGAGCGGAGGCTGACCAGCATCCGGCTGATCAAAGCCAACGACCGGGCGAATCTGTTCCTGGATGACCGGCGTCTTCTGACTCTTTACGACCGGGAGCTTCTGACGGAGCATGAACTGGATGCGGAAGCAGAAGAAGGCCAGGCGCTGCGGATCCTGGTGGAAAATATGGGCCGGGTGAATTTCGGACCCCGTATGAATGAGCAGCGGAAGGGGATCGACGGATGCGTGCAGATCAACGGCCATATCCATACCCGCTGGAAACAGTACCCTCTGCCGCTTGATAACCTTGAAAAACTTGATTTTGACAGAGGTTACAAGGAAGGAGAGCCGGCGTTCTACCGATTTGAATTCACGGTGGAGGAAAAGGGCGATACCTTCCTGGAATTGAATGGCTGGGGCAAGGGCTGCGTTTTTATGAATGGTTTCAACATCGGGCGTTTCTGGGAGATCGGTCCGCAGAAGCGGCTCTATGTACCGGCGCCGCTTCTGCAGGAAGGCGTAAATGAAGTGATCGTGTTTGAGACGGAAGGAAAGGCGTCCGGGGAGATCACGTTCATGGACGAGCTGGATCTCGGGTGAGGCGAAAAAACAGGAAAAGACAGAAGTGTGAAACGGCGGGAAATACGAGCGGAGCATCGCTGTCGATCTTCTGCGAAGAAACAGGGGCGCGGCCGGCAGGCCGCGCCCCTTCCTCATCAGCCCTGAAGAATAAAAATATTACGCAATAAAATAGCAAGATTTTGTGCAGGATTCTTTCTGTTCGTGTAGAATGAAAGAAGAAATTTTACGCACAGGAGGGATCCCTATGAAAAAGAAAATGAAGAAACGCTGTGACTGGAACCGGAATTCACATAAGCGTGAAAAGAAGAAAAAAGACCGTGGGATCGTAGATTTTGCGATGATCCAGGAGCACTTTTTTAAAAATCTCCCTGACTGGATCAATGAAATGGAGGATCCAAGGCATGAATCCTATGTCACCTACACGCAGGCTGATTTTATTTACATGGGAATATTAAAAAATGCCTGTTCCGTAGAAAGCATGCGTCAGATGGAAGAAAAATTCAATGAACAGACCTGCATAGAGACGCTGCGGCTGCTGTCAGGCGACCGGAAACTGGAAGAGATGCCCCATTATGATACGTTAAATTATTATCTGGAAAAATTATCCCCCCAATGCCTGTCGGAGATACGCAGGAAGATGGTGTGTTCCCTGCTGAGGATGAAACAATTCTACCGAGCCAGGCTGCTGGGGAAATACTGGCGTGTGATTCTGGATGGGACCGGTCTTTTTTATTTCCGTGAAAAGCATTGTGAGAACTGTCTGTGCGAAACGGTGAAGGATGCGGAGGGGAAAGAGAGGAAGAGATATTACCATAAAGTTCTGGAAGCGAAGCTGGTGCTTGGGGAGAATCTGGTGATCAGCCTGGGGACGGAATTCATAGAGAATGAAACGGAAGAAGTGAAGAAACAGGACTGTGAGTGGAACGCGGCGAAAAGGCTGCTGGGGCGTCTGAAGAAGGAATACCCGCGGCCGCCGGTCTGCCTGCAGGGGGACTCTTTGTATGCGGCAGAGCCGATGATGCGGATCTGCCGGGAAAACAGGTGGCAATATATCTTCACCCAGAAAGATACAAGACAGCCGGTGGTCGGGGAGAGTTATGAGTGGATACAGGAAGGAGGCGGGACGACAGCCGTAAAAAATATCGGGAAAGAGAAGGGGACAGGGCAGTATGCCAACCATGTGGAGGAGACGGCCGGAAAAGAAGAAACGATCCATATGTATGAGTATGAATATACGAAAAAGCAAGGCGAGGGAGAAAAGACGGTGCGGTTCCAGTGGCTGACAAATATAGAATTGACGAAAAGGAACCTGGAGGAGATGGTGGAAGCAGGGAGAGGGAGATGGAAGATCGAGAACGAAGGATTCAACAATCAAAAGCATGGGTTGTACCGGATCGAGCATCTGAACAGCCGGCAGAAGAATGCGATGAAGAACCATTACCTGCTGACGCAGATCGCGGATATCCTGATGCAGCTGTATATGGCATGGAACCCATTGATCAAAGAGGACGGTCAGAGCAAAAAGAATACATCTTCAAGGTTACTGGAAAGTTTTCGAAGACAAACAGTAACGGATGAAGATGTATTCTACATAAAGAGATATACAACCATATATCTCGAATAACAAGAGAATTATAGCACAGGTGGTGGTGAAATGGAAGATGGAGACAACAGAAAATGAGGAAAAATATAGAAGAGAGGGTAATTGCAGCCGGGAGATGTGGATAACTATTCCATTATTTCTCGAAAATGTGGATAACATTATTTAAATAAAAAAGACTTAATCTAATTGCGGTGTGGTTGATTTTATTCTTCAGCGCTGGGTTCCTCTGCGTGGTTCTTGACAATCCGGAGCTTTCCAGTATAATTAAACTGTGTGATTTTGGGAGGCAGAAGCACCGACAGATTCTTGGAATGTCTGGATTTCATGACAAGGGGGGAAGCCAGAATGAAAAATATCACGATCTACGACATCGCCCGCGAGGCGGGCGTTTCGGCGGCGACGGTCTCCAGGGTGCTGACCAACAACGCCAACGTTCGCCCGGAGAAGAAGCAGAAGGTCCAGGCGCTGATCGAGAAATACAATTTCAAACCCAACGCCATGGCCAAGGGTCTGTCCGATACGAAAAGCAAGGTCATCGGAGTCATGGTCGCCGACGTGCGCAACCCGTTCTACGCGGAGGTATTTCTGGCCTGCGAGCTGGCGGCGGAGAAGGCCGGCTATACGGTGCTTCTGTGCAATTCTCTGGGCGATACGGACCGGGAGAAGCAGAACCTGGAGCTGTTCTACGAGCAGCGGGTCAGCGCCGTGATCCAGCTGGGCGGCCGGGTGGATGATCTGACCAGCGACGCCGATTATGTGGAGATTGTGAATCAGTTTACAAGCAATATCCCTCTGGTGGTCAGCGGCAAGCTGGACGGTACGCTTTGCTATCAGGTACAGATCGACGCCGTGAAGGCCGCGGATCTTCTGATGGAGCATCTGATCGATCTGGGCCACCGCCGGATCGCTCTGGCCAGCGGACGGCTGAACGTGCTCTCTACCTACGAGAAGCACCAGCGGTACAGGCAGATCCTGAAGAATTACCGGATCGATTACCGGGAGGAATATGTGGTCGAGGGCAAATATAACTATTACGGCGGTTATGATGCGATGGAGAAGCTGTTTCAGTGTCGGGAACTGCCGACCGCGATCATCGCGATCAACGACTACGCGGCTCTCGGCATCATGCATAGCATTCAGGAGCATGGACTTCGGATCCCGCAGGATATCGCAGTGGCAAGCTATGATAATACGCAGCTTTCGGAGTTGCTTTCTCCCAGACTGACCAGCGTGGATTATCAGTATGACGTCTTCGGGAGCAGGCTGGTAGAGACTGCCGTCACAGCGGCGGAGGGAGGGGAAGTATCGAGGATCCAGCTTGTTACGCCCAAACTGATGGTTCGTGAGAGCACGGTGGCGGAAGCGGGAAGCCAGTAATACTTCTTTCGCCCCGGCCACATAAAACCCGGCATAAAAATCTGTTTCCGCCTCATTTGAGGCGGAATTTTTTACCTTCAGGTGAAATCGATTTCAAAAATGGACGGGTATCAGGGCAAACTTCGGGGGGGTAAAGATTTTGAATTTTCTGAAAAATAAAAGTTAATTTATGCTTACTGCACAATTAACGTGATGATATCTTGTATAATTTCTATAAAATGGCAATTTCCTATTGACAGTTAACCACATACTGCTTATAATCAAGTGCATGAAACGGGTTTCAAAACAGAAATTTGCCTAGGAGGCGGATCGATGAGGAGCGGAAAGGGTACATACGGTCTTGCCATACTGACGGCCGCGGCGATGCTCGCAGGGTGCGCAGCGGGCGGAGGGGGCACAGGGATCCAGGCCGGCGGCGGAGCGGAAAGCGCCGGCGGCGCGCAGGCCGGCGGAGAGGAAGCGGCCGGCGGATCAGGGCAGGAGGCCGGCGGGGCCTCGGTGCCGGAGAAGGCGCCTTATCTGTGGGACGTCCATACGACCCAGGAGCTGATGGCCGCGGATTATCTGATGTACCGCGTAAACTGCGGGGCCGCGGAAGACGCCGGCGGCGAGACGGGCCTTTATCAGACGGCGGCCGACCAGCCTTTCGGGGCGGACGCCGGAACCGGGAAGCAGTGGGGCTACCGTCCCGCGGATTATATGGAGGCTGTGGAGGACGACACCGGAGAGGATCTGACCCGGTACCGATGGGAGATCGGGGAAGGCGCCGAGTATGACGCGGAGCAGACCGGTTTCTATTATGATTTCGAAGTTCCGGGCGGCACCTACGAGGTCACGCTGGGCTTCTATAATCCGTTCAGCGCCCGGACCGTCACGGCGGTGGCGGAGGACCAGACAGTGATGGAGGATCAGAAGATTCTCAAGTATAAATTGACGGAGAATGTGTTCTATACCACGGTCACCGACGGGAGCCTGCAGCTGAAGGTCTATAACCCGGACCGGGGCAAGGACGCGATGAAGGATCCGGTCTTAAGCTACATTCTGGTGCGGGCGGTGCCTGAGTATACGGCGGATCTGCTAAAGCAGCTGCTTGAGCAGACGGAGATCCCGGAGAATGTGATCCCGGACCGGCAGACGCCGCGCTACACGGCGGGGAGCTATGAAGCCTTCGCGGAGCAGTACCGGGCAGCCGAAGAACTGGCGCGGAAGGAAGACGCGGCGGAAGAGGAATACCGCACGCAGTATATGGCGCTCAAGGACGCCTATGACGGATTGGAGGAGATCAGCGTGTATGATTCGTTTTTACCGGGAAAGAAATGGACAGACGATGAGGGCAATCTGATTCAGGCCCACGGCGGTCAGGTGCAGCGGCTGACGGTGACGGATCCGGCTACTGGACAGACTTCGGAAAAATGGTGGTGGGTCGGCGAGGATAAGACCAACGGCTCCTCCCGCAGCGGCATTTGCGCGTACAGTTCCGACGACCTGTATAACTGGCACTACGAGGGGCTCGTGATGCGGAATGTGGAGAGCCGGGCCCAGCTGGACGAGGAGGAATATTTCACCAGCCTGTACGCGGATTACACGCCGGAGCAGAAGGACAATGTATTCGCCTGTCTGGACGCGGGGAGCGCGATCATCGAGCGGCCGAAGCTTATTTATAATGAAAAGACGGGCATGTACGTCCTCTGGTTCCACGCGGACGGCCCGACTGAGACCAGCAATTCCTCCTACGCGGCGGCCTGTGCGGGCGTTGCGGTGTGCGATACACCCTACGGACCGTTTCGATTCATCGACCGGTACCGGCTGAATACCTGCCCGCCGGATCAGGAGGACTGCTACCCGCAGAGCAAAGGAATGGCCAGGGACATGAATGTGTTCGTGGATGCGGACGGCACGGCCTACATCATTTATTCCAGCGAAGAGAACCTGACCCTTTACATATCGAAGCTGAACGACGAGTACACGTATCTGGCGGTTCCGCCGGAGCAGGCGGTTTACGGAAGGGATTACATCCGGCTGTTCCCCGGGGCGCAGAGAGAGGCGCCGGCACTGTTTGTGAGGGACGGCGTGTACTATCTGATGACCTCCGGCTGTACCGGCTGGGCGCCGAACCAGGCCAGATATTACCGGGCGGACTCGGTGCTCGGCGAGTGGGAGAACTGCGGAGACCCCTGCGTGGGTGACGACAACCACACGACCTTCGAGTCGCAGAGCACCTGCATCTTTCAGGTCGGGGATGATTACATCTATATGGGCGACCGGTGGAACAGCGAGGATCTGAAGAACTCGCGCTATATTTGGCTCCCGATAGCGTTCGATGAAGCGGGAAATATGAGCATCTCCTATACGGATGAATGGAAGCTTCCGTGAGCGGGGAGCTGTATGGAGGCATAAGAGCATCAGCGGCGCGGAATTGCCGTCGTAAGAGGGCGTCAGTGGCCGCGAGGCGGCTGACTGGAAAGGCTGCAGTTGCGTGGCGGTTCACGAAGTCGGTCAGCAGGCCGGCGCGACAGACGCCGCTGGGCGTCTCACGAAGCCGAACGGCAGCAGGAGCGACAGCAGATGCGAAAGAATGGCAGCAGGCCCGGCACAGCCCGGGCATACGGCGAATAAAGGAAAGGCATGGACTCGATATGAGAAACGATGAGAGAGTGAGAGGGAAGAAAGCAGCGGCGATCCTGACCGCGGCTGTGCTGTCCGTGGGCGTCGGTACTCTGGCCCCTGCCATGACGGCGGGAGCGACCGGGATTGAGTCTGAGGATGTGGTCGCGGGACTTCTGGATGTGATCCATGATACCGAGACCTACGACGACTATCTGGCGGCCCATGAGGGGGCGGCGTATCCGGATGCGGAGATCACCGTAAACGGCGCGGATTATAAGGAAGCGTCCGAAGGCTTTACGGCCGACGCGGACGGTCTGAATACGCTGGAGGACGGCAGCGTCACCTACGAGGTGGACGTGCCGGAAGCCGGCTTCTATAACATTTTTCTGAACTATTATCCCAGCGAGGGCAAGAATAACGCCATCGAGCGCGAGCTTTACATCAACGGGGAGATTCCCTTCGAGAACGCCCAGTATCTGGAATTCACGAGGATCTGGGAGGACGCGGAGGAGATTCGCCGTGATTCCCGCGATAACGACGTGCGTCCCAAGCAGAAGGAAGCCGGGCAGTGGATGTCCGCTTATCTGGCCGACAGCGACGGCTATTATCAGGATTCATTCAAATTCTATTTCGACAAGGGCGTCAGCACGATCACCCTGGTATCCACAAAGGAACCGATGAAGATCGGAAGCATCGTCTTAAAGCAGGAGGAATCGCTGCCGACTTACGCCGAGTACCTGGCACAGCACAGTGATGCGTCCCCGGTACAGCTGGCGGAGGCGGTCAGGATTCAGGGCGAAGATGTACGCTATAAGTCCGACTCCACGCTGTATCCCATTGCGGACCGTACCTCTCCCTTATCAGAGCCCTACAGCCCCAGCAAGACCCGCCTGAACGTGATCGGCGGCGCGAACTGGAAGCAGGTCGGACAGTGGCTGACCTGGGAGATTGAGGCGCCGGCAGACGGTATGTATGAGATCGCCCTGCGCTACCGCCAGAACATCAACACCGGCGTCACCGTGGTGCGTTCGGTCCTGCTGGACGGCGCGCTGCCGTTTGAGGAGGCGCGGGAGTGCAAGTTCTACTATAACAATGACTGGCAGGTCGTCCCGCTGGGAATCGAGGACGGCGAACCGTTCCGCTTCTATCTGACGGCCGGTACCCACACGCTGCAGATGAAGATCAATCTGGGCGAGGAGATGTCTGAGATCATCCGCCGGACGGATGTGTGTATTTCTGAACTGAACCGGGCTTACCGTCAGCTTCTGATGGTGATCGGCAGTTCGCCGGACACCATGCGCGACTACCAGCTGACCACCAGGACGCCGGAGGCGCTTCAGATCCTGAAAGAGCAGTATGAGAATATCAGCGAGATCCGCCGGATGGTGGATGATTATATGAAGGGAACGGCCAGCAGCTCCACCGCCACGGTGGACAATCTGGTCAATCAGCTGCAGAGGATGACCGAGGATCCCCGGACCATTGCCAGACAGTGGTCTGCCTTCAAGGACAACATCGTATCCCTGGGTTCCTGGCAGCTGTCCATGAAGGAACAGCCGCTGGAGATCGATTACCTCCTGCTGGGACAGCCCGGCATGAAGCTTCCGAAGGCGGAAGCCGGCTTCCTTCAGAAAGCGGTCCATGAGATCAAGCAGTTTGCTGCCAGCTTCGTGGAGGACTACGACAGTATCGGCGAGGTCTACGAGGGCGAGGCCCTTCAGGTCTGGATTCTGGCCGACGGCAGCAACGTCACCAGCATGACCGGCGGCGGCCGCGACCAGGCCACGGTCATCAAGGATCTGGTAGACAACTATTTCGTGCCGGAACAGAACATTCCGGTCAATGTCAAACTGGTCAATAAGGACGTGCTTCTGTCGGCGACCCTGGCCGGCGAGGGCCCGGACGTGGCGCTGAATGTGGCCGGCGTGGAGCCTGTCAATTACGCCCTCCGCAACGCGGTCGTCGACCTGACCCAGTTTGAGGATTTCGATGAGGTGCGGGGATGGTTCCACGACGAGGCCCTGACCCAGTTCACCTTCAACGGCGGTGTCTACGCGCTGCCCCAGACCATGTCCTTCCACGTAATGTTCTACCGGGCGGACATCTTAAAGGATCTCGGCATCGAGATCCCCAGGACCTGGGATGATTTCTACGAAGCCCTGGCGGTGATCCAGAAGAA
>CANQTL010000054.1 GCA_947626775.1 uncultured Lachnospiraceae bacterium
GTAAAGATGGTCAATAAGTCTGGCCAGATCAAGGGGCTACTCTGTCTGCCTTATTCCTACAATAAACTTACGCTATCATGGTTCTGTGCGTGTAGACCTTTTCTGTAATATCTTCTATGGCATGGCCTACAATCAGCTTTAGTATGTATTCGTCCATATTGCAGGCTTTAGCCTTTGTGATAAAGGTATGCCTTGTTTCGTGAGGGTGGTGATCTATATGCAGTCTATCCATGACTTTCTTAAATCTATTGCGGTATTTGTCATAAGTCATATATGTACCCTGCTGCCCGTTTTCGTCATTGAATAAAAATTCCGATTGAAGGGCAGTGGCTTCTTTCATACGGTTTTCTATTAACGGCTTTATTATCTTATGTATAGGAACAATCCTGTTTCTTCCTGCATCTGTTTTTAAGCCGCCTCTCATGGTTCCGGCGTTAAGGTCTATATCTGATACTTTTAATATTGATAATTCTTGAGGCCGCCAGCCGCTATATATGCCTATCAATACCATATCGGCAAAGGGTATTTTGTCTACATTATCCCATAACTGCACAATTTCTTCATCTGTAAATGGTATGGGGTCTTTGACGCGCTCACGCTTAATAGGGTTGCCATTGGCGAACATGACAGATGCATAGTCCTTTTCTACAATATCATGCGCAATAGCGTATTTATACATCATATTGAAAAGACTTTTCATTCTGCCTTTTGTACTGTCGCCCACGTTTGCGTTGATAATGGTGCCTTCTAAGTGAGATACCCTTATATCTTTCATGCGCATATTATAAAGGCCGTTACAATAAGCGTATGCCGCCTTTATCGTTCTAATACTGGAAGCATTGGAGAGGGTAGGGAAGTAGTTTTCGCTCCATTTTTCGTACACTTCTGAAAATGTGATGCTATCAGCCTTTATATCATATGGATTTTCATTATATTCTGCCAAGGCAATCATAGCTTCTTCGCGGGTAGCATAGTAGCCTACAGTAAAGCGAATTTGTCTGCTTTTTCCTGTAACACTATCCAGTACCCATTTATCCGTTTTAGCCGCTCTAAAGGGCTTTGAGCGTTTGCCGGGCAGTTTATAAATTGTACCGTAGCCGTTGGGCAGTTTCGTGGGCTTGCCGTTTCTTATCCGTGGTTTTGTGCTGCTGGGAGTATTCATAGGGTAGCCACAATGCGGACAGGCAACGGCTTTGTCTGATACATCATGATTGCATTCTGGACAATGTAAGAGTGCCATTAGATCACTTCCTTTTTTATTTTGTTTCCGCATCTATATATCTAAGCCATTCAAGATAGCTTTCTTTGCTTTCTTGAGTTCTCTTTGTTTGTATAAGTTTTTCAAAATCAGAATAGTTACAGAGATTTTCTATTTTGTAGTCATAGGTTTTATTTTTCATGTCTCTTATTTTTAGTCGTTCTGCAATTTTTGTTTCTAAATCATAGATAGTTTGTTCTATATCAAAAATCACATTGCCGTCTGCGTCTTCAGTGAGTTTCGGAAGTTCATTACTATATAATATTTTTTTATGAGGCTTAAAAAATTTCTTTTCGTAGTCCATTTTTATTTCATTGGTTAATTGCTCATCATTGCTTAAATCATCTATCATATTATGCATTTCAAGAAACAATTTATATGAAAGAATGTTTACTACTTCATTTTCATTGAGTTCGTTTTCTAATTCTTTATAGTCTTTATCACGCATAGTCAAACCATTATCAAGTGTAATACAAGTTTGATTTTTTGTCATAGGATGCGAATAGTATAACATTTCTTTTATTGTCTTAATAAGATTTGTAGAAATAACGGTTCTGCCAAAGATTGCATCAACAATATGTTTTTCTGCTAAGGAAAGGTTTGTTATTTCTGCAATAGTGGTGTAATTTAATCCAGTAACAATCGAAACATCTGCGGTATCTTTTTTAAAGTGTTCTTGCTTTGTGATTAAATATTCTATATCACAATCAAAAAATGTGCATAATTTCAATAAACTATCAAAACTTGCAAGGTTTCTGCCGCATAACCATTCATTAGCCCTTGTATCAAATTTCTTGAGGTCTATATTATATTCTTTTGAAAAGTCCTCTTTAAATTTTTTCCTGCGTTTTCCTTTGTTATAGTCTTTGTATTTATTGTCAATCAATGCAATCAGCTTGTCTTTAAAGCCGTTAGCATAATCATTTTCATTATATACCATAGCAAACACCTCATATGTTTTTAAATACGAATAAAGATAAAATGATTGTTATTATTATTGTAGCATATGGTGGTTTAAAACACAAGTGTTTTGCGATTAAATATAAATTAGGAATTCCGAAGAAATTTATTGCAGAAAAGAGGTAGAAAAGATGCGGAACGAGGACATTAAACAGTACGCAAGACAGAAAAAAGTGAAATTGTGGCAAGTAGCAATGGCGTTGGATATGCAAGATAGCGGCTTTAGTCGCAAGTTGAGGGTCGAATTACCAGGCGATAAAAAAGCGGAAATAATGGCAATTATTGATAAGTTGGCAGCAGATCAAGGACGGTGATTGCATGGAGGAAATTTCATTTAACTGTGCAAATATACCGATTGCAGAGGCCGCAAAGGCGTTGAAAGTCGATTGTCAGACCGTGAGACTATTATTGCAGCGCGGTACTGTGAATTGGGGGATTGCTTACAAGCGAACGCCGGAAAGCCGACACTTTTCCTATTTGATTTTTCCGAAGCGATTTTATGAAGAAACAGGGTATCTTTATCGGGGAGGTGCAGATCGTGAGCAATAAACATTTTACGGACGAGTTAGCCTTGCAAATACTAAACCGAGGAATCCGAAAGTGTGAAAAGGCGTTGCAAAATTTAGAAATCGGAACAGAAGATTACGACAATGTTTTTATGGAAAAACGTATGTACGAAATGCACAGAGACGCATTTTTGATGAAGAGGGGCGGCGGACGGCATGATTGACAGCGATATTTTCGAGAAAAATCTACAGTCCTTTAATGTAGAGAGACGTTACGGAGACAAGGCGCAATGCACGTGTCCGGCGCATGATGATAAACAGGCTTCATTGACGATCACAAAAGGCCGAAAATGCACTTTATTCTATTGCCATGCCGGTTGCAGTGTTGATGATGTTTTGAGGGCAGCAGGGCTTGAGAAAAAAGATACGTTCTATGATACAGAGCCGAGGAGTCCAAACTGGAAATCCTATGTAGAGAGCCGAGAGAAGCGCCGGATTGAAGCAGTATACAACTACGTTTCCATTAACGGGGAATATGCGTTCACAAAGATTCGGCTTGAGGGTAAGAAAATTATCTACGGCAAACTGCAAAATGACCGCTTTTCATATGGGTTAGGGCATGGCACAAGCAGAAAAAGTTATAAGGCCGTCTATGGGAGCCTACAAGCCATTAAAAAAGCGATTGCGGACGGCAAGCCTATACTTGTTCCAGAGGGCGAAAAAGACACGGATACGCTTGTAAAACAAGGCTACGTAAGTTTTACTCATGGCGGTGCAAATGATTGGCAATCAGATTTTGCTACTTTGGTGCAGGGCGCAGATGTTTTCATATTGGCAGACAATGACGAGCCAGGGAAACGTGCCGCAGAGACTATCCAGAACGACATCAAGGGGATTGCAAGGAGCAGTAGAATTATTGTTCCTATGCCAGATGTGCCGAAAGCGGATATATCAGACTTTTTCAATGCCGGACATACAAAGCAGGAGTTTGAACAGATGTTAAAGTCCGTTAAAGAAGAAACCGTAAAGGTGCAGGAACGACAGAACGGCGGTTTAGAACAGGTGTTAAAAGATTTACACGCGGAACAGTATGAAACGTCAGATAAGGGCTTCGGAGCGTTGTATTCGGCGGTTTTTAAGGATAAGCACAGATATAATCCAAGCCGGAAAGATTGGATGCAGTATGACGGTAAGCGTTGGATTGATGATATTGAGGGCTTGAGCGCAAGAGCGTCGGCAAAGGCTTTATCAGATGCCCTTGTGCGATATGCAGTAGTTGTTGACCCAGAGGGCAAGTATCTGAAAGCGGTAGCTTCCTTGTGTAATATCCGAAACAGAAACAATATGCTCCAAGATAGCAGAGATGTGTATTTCTTCAACAACGAGCAGTTAGATCAGGACGATTATCTTTTGAATGTGCAGAACGGGACATTAGACTTATCCGGAAATGAACCTGTATTTTTAAGTCATGATCCAGATATGCTTCTGTCGAAGATATGCAACGTTGAATATGATCCTGCTGCCGATTGTAACGAATGGAGAAAATTTCTTTCGGAGATTATGCAGGACGATACCGAGAAAATAGCGTATCTGCAAAAGATAGCCGGGCTTTCATTAACGGGGAATACACAGGAAGAAACGTGTTTTATTCTCTATGGTTCTACCACAAGAAACGGAAAATCAACGTTTTGTGAGACACTTATTTATCTGCTGGGCGATTATGCGTTGACAATGCGGCCGGAAACACTGGCAGTAAAGCAGAATCTTGATAGCCGACAGGCAAGCGGAGATGTCGCAAGGCTGGCAGGGTGCCGGTTCTGCAATGCGTCCGAGCCACCTAAACGAATGCTGTTTGATACGGCATTGTTGAAATCTTTATTGGGAAGAGACAGTATTACGGCGAGGCATTTGCATCAAAGGGAATTTTCGTTTATACCTAAATTCAAACTTGTGATCAACACGAACTATTTACCGACAATCACAGATGACACCGTATTTTCTAGCGGCAGAATCAATGTTATCAGTTTCGACCGGCATTTTGAGCCGCAGGAGCAGGATAAAGACCTAAAGAACAGATTGAGGAATAAACAAGAGTTGTCCGGCATTTTGAATTGGTGCATTGAGGGATTGCAGTTATATCGCAAAGAGGGATTGAAACAACCGCCAGCAGTGCGGATCGCTACAGATACATACAGGACGGACAGCGACAAGATAGGCAACTTCGTCAACGAATGTTTGACAAAAACTGACAAAAACTGCAAGGCGAAAGACTGTTACGAAGTTTACGCAAAATGGTGTGAAGAAAACGGTTATGGGTGTGAAAACAAAGGAAATTTCTTTGCAGAACTTAAAACAAAGGGTTTATTTGCGAATAGTGGAACAGTGGACGGACGAACCGTTAAGAATATCGTAAAGGGTTATTCGCTGGAGGCAGATTTTATTGAATGTGATGATTGTGAACCGCTTCCGTTTGACTAGGATAAAACTGGAAATGTGCAAATTGTGCAAAATGAATGTAAATTCCTATAAGGGTTTAACTTTAGAATGTCTCATGTAAAATGCACATTTTGCACAAATACAGTAAAATCAAGGGTTTCAAGCACTTTAGCATGGTGAAGTGTGCAAAATGAATGTAAGAGATTTTTACGGTTTCATGTAACGGAATTTCAGAAAGCAGGTGAATATGGACTATTGGACTTTATACAAAGATGTATGGAATTTTCACAAGAAATATTCAAAAGTACGAACAGATGATGCGTATTGGGAAGCAGTGGTATCTGAATCAAACCAGATAGCAAAGAAATATGGCAATCATAAATTTGCGGTTGCGTTGCTATCGGCGGTCATTGCGGAATTGGAGAGAATCTACAAGGAGATGATGAAAAATGCAGACACAGGCGTATAAGGATTATATGTGCAGTGACGAGTGGAAGCAAAAAAGGCAGGAACGCATGGAGATAGACGGGTTCCGGTGCGTGATGTGTGGTAGGCCGTTAAATAAGATTAAAAGCGTACAGATACATCATATAACTTATAGCCGATTGGGAAATGAAAATGTAATGACTGACCTTTGCACTCTATGCGGTTCGTGCCATAAGAAACTTCACAATTTTTATAACCGCAGAAGGGAGTGAAAATCAAGTGTAGCGCATACAGGTAACGTCATAAAAAGAGATTTAGGCAGAAAAGAGGTAAAAAGGTATGGGAAAGAACTTTCCACAGACACAGCTTGACGATATAGAGCCGTCTGCTGTACAGGAGATTGTTTCATCTTTGAAGCAACTACATGACAAAGGACGGCCACAAAGCGATGCGGAAGTCCGGCAGAGGATTGATGATTATTTTGCATTTTGTGAAGAATCGTCTATTCGTCCCGGTATAGAATCACTCGCACTAAGTCTACATATTTCACGCCAAACGTTATATCGTTGGGGTAATGGTGAGGATTGTAGCCGTGAGCGATCAGAGATGATTCGGTCTGCAAAATCACTCATTGGAGCGTTTATTGAACAGAGTATGCTGCAGGGCAAGATAAGTCCACCAAGCGGAATTTTTATTATGAAAAACTGGCTGGGCTATAAAGACACTGTAAGTATAGAAGAAAACCTGCCTGTTGAGAAAAACAAACCTGCGCTTACATGGCGGGAACTTCCCAAACTGGATATGGAAGGAGGGACGGCAGATGAATTTTGATAATCGTGTAGAATCAATATTACGCGAAGAAACTGCAAAACTGATAGATCAGCACGGATTTTTCCTTGAAAGTGAATTTTGCCCTATGATTAGCCGTAAATATCATCTGTCTGAAAGCACAGTTAAGGCAAAACTTATGAATCTATGCCCGGAACTATCGTTGAAACGGCGGCGGCTGTCGAATGAACTAAAATCCTTTTATGGTGCAGAAATCAAAGGTTTTCCAATTATCTATATGAAAGTGAAAGAGAGGTAAAACACTATGGAATACAAAGAAATTCAGAAAACAAAGATTGCGCGGTTTAATAATTTTATCCAGGTGCGTCGAGTGCTGGATATTAAAGGAGATCATCTGATCTTCCAGTTGTGGCCGAATAGCGATGAGAGATCGTATATTAAAGTATCGATGCCGGAGACATACAAGATCGGAGATTGCATTGATTTGATTATCGAGCGAATGAGCCGTACAAGTCATCGGGTAACGTTTATAGGGCGCACACCAGAGAAGTTTGCGCCTGCAGTTGGTGAAAATATATCATAGAAAGTGAGGACAAAAAAATGGATATTATGACTTATAGGGAATGGAAGAATATGCAGCAGCAGGCACAGGCAAGGAAAAAGGGAGCAGGATACTCACTGTTAGAGTTTGAAAACAAATATCCGGGGATTGCGCACGAGTATAGACAAAGGGAATTGCAGGAACAAAAGCGGCGCGATGCAATCATGGGCATTAAGGATATTACACAGCGGCAGAAAGAAATTGCGAAGAACATTAACCTGTTCTGATTATAAAAGTATAGTTTTATAAACACTTTTTATTGACTTCCCAGAGCGTTTGTAATATACTGTTTTTATACAATAGTAAACGTTTGAATATAAATAGACAATTATAAACAATCTGGGAGGTATCAATATGAAAAGAGTAGGTTATATCAGAGTATCGACAAATGGACAGAATTTAGCAAGGCAGAAAGCTGCATTGATGAAGTATGTGGCGGAAGATATGATCGTGTCTGATAAGAAGTCCGGTAAAGATTTTGAAAGAGAGGGCTACAGCAGTTTGAAAAATGGTATAGGAAAGCTAGTTAGGGGAGATGAACTTTTCATTACATCTCTTGACAGATTAGGCAGGAATAAAGAAGAAACGTTAAAGGAATTACAGTATTTCAAGGATAACGGCATACGTCTTAAAGTATTAGATATTCCTACTACTATGATAGACATAGGAGAGACGGAAAGCCAAACATGGATAATAGAGATGATTAACAATATCCTCATTGAAGTGCTTACTTCATTAGCGGAGCAGGAAAGAGCCAATATAAGAGAAAGACAGGCGCAAGGATTAGCACAGATGCCTATCAATCCCAAGACGGGAAAGCAGAGAAGCCTAAAGACAGGCCGGGATATTGGCAGACCTGTAGCAGAGTATCCAAGTAATTGGAAAGAGGTATATGCAGACTGGAAAGCAAAGAAGATTACAGCGGTTGAAGCAATGAGACAGACAGGATTAAAGAAGAATACTTTTTATAATCTGGCAAAGAGATATGAGCACAGTGTAAGCTGATAAGACAAGGGTAAACCTGCAAAGGCAAGCCCTTTTCTTTTTGTTCGAGAGGGTACCCAGCCCTCTGTATGGAGATGTTGTGCTGTCGTAGTTAGTTGCGTAAGTAGCCGCCCAAAATAAAAAAGGCTAAATCTGGCTATCGCAATGAAGGTTGTGTGATAAAATAAAAGAGAAATTGTTATGCATTATAACATCTCTTCAATATCCTATATCTACTTATATTATAATGTAAAGGTAGGTGCAATGGTAATGACGAATGAACAAATTGTTTTTGAAATCAAGAACGGTTATTCCGTAACGGATCATATGCAGTTGCTATATGAGAACAACATGCCGCTGATTAAGAAGTTTATAAGGCCGTATACTGCTTATGAATGTGCGGAGGATTTATTACAGGAAGCCTATTTGGGATTATGGCGAGCTGTACAACATTATGAATCTTCTGAAAATGTACGGTTTATGACCTATGCGGAATACTGGATAAAACAGGCAGTATGTAAGTATATCGAAAGATGTGGCTCTGTTGTACGCATACCGAACTATAAAAGACAGGAAATAGGACGTTACAGGAAAACCGTACAAAGGTTAGAACAGGAATTAGGCAGAGTGCCAACAGATAAAGAAATAGCCGATAAAATATGTGTATCTATAGGATTGATGCCAGAATTGCGAATACAAATGCAGGGGGTGGTTAGTTTGGATACCCCTTTGGCAGATGATAGCAGCTTGACATTGTCAGACACTCTACAAGCCGATGTAAATATTGAAAGTGATACGATTGATAAAATATATGAAGAATATTCAAAAGATGAATTATGGGGCATTGTACAGCGTTTTACGAATGATAGGGAAAATAGTATAATTAGGGAAATTTTCATAAATCATCAAACAATGTCTGCGATTGCAAAGAAACATGAACTATCATTAGATCGTGTGCGGCAGATTAAGGAAAATGGATTAAGGAAGTTGCGAAGCGGTAAGGCACGGCGTGAACTATTGGAAAAGTTTGATATAGTAGAAAGCGGAATTTATAGAAATAGTTTGAACAAATTTAATGAGCATGGATTTACTTCTACAGTAGAATATATCGCTATACGCAGGGCAGAATTACAGGCCGAGTATGAGAGAAAATTAAAAGAGTACATATGTTTATGAGTTGTCTAAAATGGTGTAAAATGTTGTTCTATAACACGCTGATAGCACACAAAAAGCCGAAAAATACTGTGTTTTCAAGGGGCGCGGTTTCTGTTGAGGAAGCGGCGAAAGCGGGCAAGTTCTAAACAGAATCTGATAAAAAGAATAAATATTCGGGAAAACGAATAATTACAGAGAAGAAAATGCCGTGGAATCAGTGATTCTGCGGCATTTTGTATATATTTTTATTAGGCGATCAGCTATTGCGTTTTTCCGCAGTCTATGCTAATATAGCCTTAAACACATATCTGGGAAATCTATCATTCTGACTGCAAGTCCTGCATTTCTGTTCTGAAAAGATCCCTTATATGTACAACAATCAAATTTATAAGGGAGGAAATGGATGGGAAGAAAAGACTTACAGAAGAAGGGATATCTGTACGACCCGGAACGCTTCGCGGATCTGGTCAACGGCGTAGTGTGCGCGGGCAGACAGGTGCTTGCGGCGGAGGATCTGACGGAGCTGGACAGCCAGGCGGGGCAGTTCTCTATTGCGGCGTATGATGAGATCGTGGGCGGCGGAAGTGAGAACACCAGAGATGATGTAAGCGGGGATGGTACTGGCAGAGAGCAGAATGATGGCAGTGGAGGCAGCACCGGGGAAAGCACCAGAAGAGATGACATAAACAGAGGCCATGGACGTAACCGGAACATAAGGGAAACGAAGCGCGCCAACCGAAAAGACCGGCGCCGCGACTTGCTGCGGCGGGCGGCTTTCGGAGTGAACTTCATGGTGATCGGGATTGAGAACCAGGAAGATACGAATTATCTGATGCCGCTGCGCTGCATGTCCTACGACACGGCGGAGTATGAGAAACAGGCGGCGCAGATCAGAAGAAAAGTCAGGAAGAGCAAAAAGGTTACGAATGCCGAGTTTCTGTCGGGATTTGCGAAAGACAGCAGGCTGCATCCCTGCGTGACGATTGTGCTGTACTATGGCGAGGACTGCTGGGACGGTTCCACGTCGCTGAGGGAGATTTTGGATTTAGAGGGTATTCCGCCGGAATTAAGAGCTGAGGTAAACGACTATAAAATCCATCTGTGCGAGGTGCGGAAGTTTGAGAACACAGAGGTATTTAAAACGGATGTAAAACAGGTATTTGACTGCCTGCGGTATGCCAAGGAGCCGGAGAAACTGTACCAGCTGGTGGCGAATGATCCGGCGTATCAGGCGATGGATCCGGACACCTATGAAGCGATCGTGGAGTATACTGGAATGAACGAGTTGATGAAAGTGAAAGAATACGGAGAGGACGGTAAGGTAGATATGAACGAGATAGCAAAGGGGTTGATTGAGATGGGCCGCAGGGACGGCATTGAGCGTGGCGTTGGACAGGGTATGATCAAAGCCATCACAGAACTCCTCGAGGATTTCGGCCAGATTCCGCAGCGGGTACTGGACTTGATTCAGAATCAGGACGATCCCGCTACGCTGAGCCGCTGGCTGAAAAGTGCGGCCAAGGCAGAGAATCTGGCGGAATTTGAGCAGAATATGTGAGATTGTGGACGGGGGCCTGCCGCTGCGGCAGGCTCATTTTACGCGGGCAATGAGATGTGGAAAAGTCTTGAAGTGGAAGATTGAAAATGAGAAGTAGAGGATATCCATAACTTTACGCACACAACAAACAAGCCATCTTCTGGTGGCTGCTTT
>CANQTL010000055.1 GCA_947626775.1 uncultured Lachnospiraceae bacterium
CACCTTGCACAACTGAATAACTGCCAGATATTGGATTTTCAAGGTGCATAGCTAAATTCTATGTGCGAAGTTTGAGTCGATTACTATTAAAAAAAGTATAACAATTGCCAATATACTTAGCCTGCTCTGCAGTAGCTTTTCCATACCTGTCAGAACATAACCTATATTTTGCCCCCACTTTCTCAAACATATCATAACCATTAGCCTTAATATATTGCCAATCAGGTATAATTTCCAAATTCAAAAGTATCATTTTCAAATGACCATCTATTGCCCTAACAACTGGTTGAGCCAAATATGTGCCATCAAACATATCTCCATCTAATTTTAAATTATAAACTGCCTGATGCAACGTCTTTGAAATTTTTTCCGGTAATTTATCATAAGCATTGGGCATATAATATTGAAGTTTAGTACGAATTTCATCTTTATCAATATTGATTTTATATGTATCATTATATATCTGAGGAATTTTTTCAACTTCAACTAATTCAGTCACATAGGACAAAATTGCTGAAAAAAGCTGTTTTGGCTTTCCCTGCATTACAAATTTATTGCCCTTGTCATAATGGGTAATCATTATTTTATCCTTATTGCCTAATTTTAAGGAAACAGAGCGCCCATATGCAATGCTCTTTTCTTCTTTCTGTATACTTTCTGCTCCATATTCTTCCTCTATCAAAATCAAGATGGTTTCCAAATCTGACCAAAGAATATCATCAACAGTAAACCAAAAATCGCCCTTTTTTATTTTAGGAATACCATTTCCATCTGCTAATGCAGCTTTCGCTAATTTATCAGCCTCTTCATTATATTTGTTTCCTGTATGTGCAGTAATTTTTTTGAATGAAATATTAAGTTTCCTACCACTTTCTCTCATAAACTCCACATACTTCTGCGTCAAACTATTTTTGGCTTTCCATTCACCAGTAGTCCATTTCTCTATACCCATATAGTCATAGTATATTTTTATTGCAGAATACCCATTCTTATCACACCATTTTACAGCGAACATCGCCCCAAGCATCTCTCCTGTAACATTTCGCAACACTATTGACTCCGGATTATCTCCATTTCCAGATTCCCGAATAATCTCACCACTTGGAGTAATTATAACACAGCCAAACGCATATTTGCCAATTTTCTCATCAAAGCTACCGTCAACATATGCCACAATCTGATCCTTTAAACATTCTTCCCGCTTTTCAGAAGTAATATTCAACACATCTTTCTCTGTCCCAACCAAATATTCATTTGCTGCTTCCTCTGTCAAAAAACTTTTGTATTCTGCTCCCGGATATCCGTCAACCGAATCTTTACATTCTTCCCAACTTTTGAAAATACCAATTGTTTTTCCCTTTTTTACAGCATATATCTTTTTCTTAGCCATGATAATCCTCCAAAGAGCTGTATTATAGCAGATATTCTCTGATACGTCAACTCTACCAATTTATAAAATATAATTCGACATCTTTATTCAAAATAATTATATTCTATAAATACAAATTTATCAATGATTTTGTACGTTATATAGAAAACAGGAAACCCACAAAAGCAAGCCACCCATGCAATCATAAGTCTTTATTCCCCATACCCTGTCGCTTCCAACACAATTTCTACAAATTCTTCGTCGCTCATGGCTTCCGTTTTCTCTAAGACCTATCCTGCAGGTTCCGCCATGTCACTGTCCTATATATGCGAAATAACGTTCTTTATATTGGCAATCATGTCATGTCTTTTCTTTTCTGTCCTGTCCTCCCCCCCCCCAAAAAAGCACCAGCCGTTTTGGCTGATGCTTGATAAAGTTATGTTATTGTAACTGACTGTGATTTATCAACAATACACTCTCATAATGTAACATATCATTTGTAGAAAGAATTGATACTATCAGATTTCAACTATCTCGTAATCGGGTTCTTGCTCTACCATTTCAAGCGGGTAATCACCCGGATTAGAAAGATGAAGGACCTCGCCACCTACGCTATAACTACTCATCCATTCAGCGAAATAATCTTCTGCTTCTTGTTCAGTGTCAAAAATGCCTTCTTCTTCATCCTCTTCGTAAGAGTCAATAACTTCACCGTCAGGAAAAGTCATAACTACTTTAAATTTACTCATTATTCTGTTCCTCCTTATTTACGAAAATAACAATAATGCAAACACAGTCAGTCTAAAGCAACCTATATCGTAATGTATCCTTAGGTGGCAAGTTCCTATAGGTAGCTGTCGGGGGCTAACACAGGAAAAGTTTAGGCTACCCGAAAATGATTGGTTCAAGCCAAACTATCTGTCATCCGTAAAACTCTCTCGACAGGTTGCAATGCGCCACTTCTTCAGTATTGTATGATTACCTTTGACCAAACCAATACTACTCACCACCATCAAAAAAGGTTACTCTGGCACTCGCCTTTAATGATTTAACCATATCGGGGATTTCTCTTGAATCAGGCAGCCAAACTGCTGTCGCTCTTGCTTTTGAGTTCGCATTTATACCATCAGCATCCATAGAATACATTACTCCTATCAATTTGCCCTCGCCATCGTACATGCCTGTTAAAAGTGTATAATATTCAACATCTTTATCATAAGGATTAGTAACTACCGTTGTTCCAGCGAATCCGGATACATTATATTCGTAATTATTGATAATTTCTGTATCATCTACTTTCAAAGAAGTACTGTCTGCTTTATCAGGTTTCTCAAATTCTATATTTACTTTAACATCAGCGATTTCATCTGAACTACTTATTAGTGAGATAGCGGAGGAAAAAGTATCTAAAGCATAACCGCTCTCACCACTTGCCAGATACTCTCTTGAATAATCTGGCATGTTATTGCTGCTAACCATCACACCGTCTTTATCAAAGAACTGGAATTCCATTGATTTCACTGTAAGATCTTCTACGGATGTATTTTTATATTCACAAAAGCCAAGATATTCATAGTTAGATGCAAATTCGTTTTTGTAAATATAGTAACCCGTTTCAAGCGCTAATGGGTTAAGCTTAATACCAAAACTTACTATATTATTTTCAAAACTTTTTGAATTTATAGTTAAAACAGCATCGTACTCGCCGAATTTGCCCGTATCAAGCTTACCGCTCGCAGAATTATAAACTGTTTCGTCACACTTTATTGTATAATCAAAATCAGCTAATTCATACTCCGTATCCTCTGTCAAATTGGCTATCTTAATGTTTTCACTAAAGTAATCATTAACATTGAAAATGGCTCCACAATCCATTTCTACAACTTCTTCAAGGCTGCTGTTTATATGTAGCGGATTTAGCTTAATCGTAAATGCAAATGTCGTATTATTATTACTCTCATCTTTCACCAATAATTCCACATCATAATTGCCGAATTGTTCAGTGTTAAATTCCCCTGTATCGGCATTATAGACATCTCCGCTACATTTTATCGTATGCTCAAGTTCCGATAACTTATATTGAACCGAACCATCGTCCGTTTCATCGGTTATATCCACATTTTCATTTAGGTAGTCTTCAAGATTGAATTTTGTTCCGCAATCTAATTCTATAACACTATCAATTTCGCTAATTACTGGTGCCTCTCGATCGCATCCTGTCAGGCTTACACAGATAAGCAATGCCGTTCCAACACATAAAAGCACTTTCTTTGTTGTAAGAAATGTTTTTGAGATTCCTCTTTTCATTGTGATATTCCTCCAATCATGATATATACTCCAATTTCCCGCTGACCTTATTGATTGTTTTGTGAGTATTTAAGTTCCATTCCTTTGTTCCTCCTCCTTTGTAGTCTCTAAGCTTATATTATATAGTCTTTTAGGATCTATTGCAATCCCTATGTTTGATATAGTCTAAAAGTGAACAAAATAAATGCTATAAGCTTATGAAATGGATAAACAGATGGAAGGCAAAGGACTAGGTAAACGTATCAACATAGTAAGAAAAAACCGAGGATTCACGGCTGATAAGCTTTCCGAGTTATGCAATATTAACGCAACTTATCTCCGACAAATTGAAGGCGGAACAAAAGTTCCCAGTTTGCCCGTATTCATAAATATCTGCAATGCACTGAAAATTTCGCCTGATTATTTACTTCGGGATTCGCTATCAAATAATGAAATCTGCAGAATCCATGAATTGGAAGAATTATGGGAGAACACATCGCCCAACCAACAAGCAATCGCTATTGCCATGATTCGAGCGGTGTTAGAACGCAAAGAAGATTAGAAAAGGGGCGTTGCAAAATAGATGCGTAATCATCTATGGAGCAGCGCTCTTCTTTTTGTCCCAAAACAGAAAACAGACTCCGAAGAGCCCATAATCCGTGGTATAATTAATTATTATCGAGTAATTCAAAATACCGTAAAAGTTATACCAAATTCGGCGAACCTTATCAACTGATTTTGCCACTTTCTTTGGAAAGTCTGATCTTTGATGATGATTCTGTCCGACTGCTGAGCCATGAATTGAAAAAATTAGATCACAGCTTGCTGTACCAAGCTTACTCTGCCAAAGGCAGAAATCCGGCAGTAATCCCCCCCCCAAAACCATGTTTAAGATCCTGACCTATGCTTATTCACAAAATATTTATTTCTCCAGAAAAACTGAGGCCGCCTGCAGGTGCGATATCAATTTCATGTGGCTGCTGGCCAGGCAGAAAGCACTTGATCACAGCACGATCGCGCGGTTCCGAACCGGGTTCCCAGCAGAGGCCTGTGAAAACCTATTCTATCAGATGATAAAACGGCTGGGCCAATCCGAGAAGATTTCCAAAGAGACGGTCTTTATCGATGGGACAAAGCTGGAGGCATGCGCCAACAAATATACGTTTGTCTGGAAAAAGTCTGTTGGGAAATGGGAAACAAAAATGCTGAAGAAGATGCGGGAAACAGCGGCCCTGCTGAACCGGGAATATATGCAGAGCTTCCGTATAAGAAGAAAGCACCCAGATCGAAGATCTGCAGAGGATCTGCCGGTTCCTAGAGGAAATCTGCAAAAAACAGAGAACGGTTTTGTCCATGGACAGACCGACGGAAAAGTAAAAATCAGAAATACCTAGAACTGTTCCGCCGCTTTTTGGAGCGTCAGACGATTTATGACTGACATACGGCGAGTTTCCAGGGCCGGAACAATTACTGTAAGACATCCGTACGCGACCTTCATGCACATGAAAGATGACCACATGAGAAAATTGCACAGCTCAAACCAAGATATAACGTCCAGATCGCCATAGACAGCGAATACATCATGGCGGCAGATATCTCTCAGGATCGGAATGACATCTGGACGCTGTTTCCCTTCTTAAAAAAGATGGGCTTCCGATATCCCAGCGTGACTGCCGACTCCGGTTATGAAAGCGAAGGAAGCTACACATATCTCCGGAAAATGGGCAGAAAGATTATATCAAGCCACAGACTTATGAACAGTGGAAAAAGAGGCGTTTCCGAAAAAACAGCAGCAGACGGAAAAACATGGAGTATGATGGGCAGACGGATACTTATACCTATCACGCAGGCCGATCACTGAAGCCGCTTTTTCTCAAAAAGCAAAGAAGCAAAATCGGTTGCCAGTCCGAAGTAACCGTATATGAATGTGAGGACTGCTGTGGCTGTCCTCATAAAGAGAAAAGAAGGTAAAACTGGAGATACTCATGCTGTGTATGGGCTACAATCTGAACAAGCTACACGCAAAGATCCCGAATAACCGAACCGGAATGCACCGGTTTGAAGTCAAAAGCACATAATAAAAAACGAAAACTAAGGCGGTTTATTAAAGTACGCCAAAAATCCGAAGGAACTTTCTGAGATCAGCGAAACCTTCGGATTTTTGACTATCCTAAGCGAAGGCGCCGCTCAATCATCTGATTTTGATGATTTTGCGACACCGCTCTTCTGTTCCGCTATCATTCCGTCATATCCCGGAAGTGTTCTTCCTATTGACTCAGCAGCCCTACCGCCCTGGACGTGCCGATCCTGTCGCAGCCCTCCCGCACGAACGCCTCCAGATCCTCCACCGTGGAAATGCCTCCGGCGGCCTTGATCTTCACATTCTTCCCAATATGCTCCCTGAAAAGACGCACATCCGCCAGCGTCGCGCCGCCCGTGCCAAACCCCGTGGAAGTCTTGATGTAATCCGCTCCCGCGTCCGTCACCGCCCTGCACATGGCGATCTTCTCCTCCTCCGTCAGATAACACGTCTCTATGATAACCTTGAGAACCCTGTCGCCGCAGATCTCCTTCAATGTGCGGATCTCCTTCTCCACCTGATCGTACATGCCGTTCTTTACATCGCTGATGTTGACGACCATGTCGATCTCGTTCGCGCCGTCCGCAAGCGCCCGCCTCGTCTCCGCAGCCTTGGCCTCGGTCACGGAATATCCCAGCGGGAAACCGACCACCGTACAGATATTGATCTTTTCGCCGTAGGTGTCATGAATCCTTTTGACATACGCGGGCGGCACGCAGACGGAAGCGGTCTGATTGGCGATCGCCTCATCGCACAGCTTCACAATATCCTCCCATGTGGCATATGCCTGCAGCTGCGTGTGGTCCACACGGCGTAAGATTTCTCTTTTATCCATCCGTTCTTCCTCTCTTCCCGTTCGGAGTCAGCCTCCTGTCGTTCCACGCAAGTATAACAGAATCCGTCTTTTCCCGCAAGCCCCGCCCCGTATTCTAAACCCGTGTAGGTGAGGAACCGGAGCGCCCTCTCCCCGGACTTCACACAGCTTGCGCGCATGCCATGCTGAGTATATTGTTCGCCATCGTGAGATTCGCGGTGTCGTCATCCACGACCAGTATCCTCTTCTCCTCCATACCAGCTGACCCTCCCTGCAGCCTGTGCGGCAGTATGCTGCGATTTCTTCAGCCTGAACTGCGCCACCGTATCCATCAGAGACTCCGCGCATTCCCCGAGGCTTGTCGAGATCGCGGCGTTCTCCTGCGCGCTGGCCGCGTTGCTCTCCACCATCCCGCTGATGGAACGGATGCTGGCCAGAATCTCATCCGCCGAACTCTTCTGCGTCTCCACGAAATTCACGATCTCATCGACCATCGCCGTGCTGCCCGCAGACTGCTCCGCGCTGTCTGCTATGGTCTTATCCACTCTCGCCACCAGCTCCCTGCCGCGATCCACGGACGCCAGCTCTGCGTCGTTGCCGCCGTCGCCACGCTCTCGCTGGTCGCGGACAGATCTTTGGAAAAGTGCAGCACCATCTCCGCCTGCTCGTTGATCTGTGCGAAGCTGCCGTTTAAAGCCTCCACGATATCGACCAGGGCGTTCTTGATCTTCTCGTAATCGCCCGCATAGACGCCGCTCACATCGAAATCCAAGTTTTTCTCCGAGATGGCCTTCACGGTATCGGTGATCTCCGTGATATAGTGCTCCAGCTTCTCCATCGTCTCATTCAGCGCGAACGCCTCATCCGGATGCGTCAAGATCAGGCCGTCCTGCGTGGTCAGGAAGACATAGCTGCCGCCATCATAGGAAGCCTCAATCAGGGTCACCAGATCGTCCATATACATATCCAGCCCGGCGACGCCCACCACGTCCCCGTCCTGATAAACCGCCCGTGAAAGCGTCACGCAGATGTTGCCGGTCTGCTCATCCGCGTACGGCTCGGACACATACACGTCGTCCATGGCCGCCGCTTCCGAATACCACGCGCGCTCGGTCACCAGGAAATCTTCATCCGGCACCCAGCCGCCAGACATATAGGTCATGATGCCGTCCTGATAGACCACGCCGTCCTGTTCCACGCAGACGTAGACCGCCGACACGTCGTCATACAGCGCCGCCAGCGCATCCACATAGTCGTAATACTCTTCCTCCGTCCCTCCCAGAGGCGCTCCCGCGGCAAGCGCGTCCACCAGAGCCGCTTTCTGCGCCATTTTGCTGCTGATCTGCGAGCTGTACAGCTGCACCCGCTCGCTGTTGTTCCTGACCGTATAGAAAAGAATAATCCCCAGAATGATCAGCCCTGCCGCCGCGCACAGACCCGTGATGATCCTGCGCACCGATCTGTTGGCTCTCCTGTTGACATTGAAGCTTAACTTTTGTAACTGCATCTTCATTCCCTCACTCGTTCTGTTTTTTGTTGTACCATGCTGCCGTATCTTTCCCATTGTACCCCCCCCCGGAGCATTTCTGTCAAATACTCTTTTTGACGGCCGTATCAAGCCGCAGCCGCGGGCAGGGCGCACCTTTTACACATTAATCCCAATGCTAATTTATTATAAGACTTTCCGCTCTTTATGCAATATAATTTATTTTTTTCACTTGTTTTCTGTGTCGAATCACTTGTGTTTTTTTTGTTTCAAGGGTATACTGGTACACAGGACCGCGATCCGGTGAATGACAAAATATCTGTCTGCAGAGCGAGGAATATCTTAGCATGAGGAAAGACGACATCATCAAACTCTCCATCCATATCATCACGGAATATTACAAGAACAATCTGGAACCGTTCTTCGCGCATATCAGCGACGACGTCCTGTGGATCGGTCCGGCCAGACAGCAGATGCTGCAGGGTCGTGAGAACCTGCTACAGACGTTTGCGTCCGAGAAACACGACCTCACCTTTATCATGGGCGACATCCAGGTTGTGTGCATATCCGCCTCGCACCATGTGAAAGAAGTCCTGCTCCACTATGATATCTGCACGCGCTATCCCAGCGGCAGCACGGATGTGCACAATCAGCGCCTGCACTATACCTGGCACGACCAGAAAGTACAGACCGCCGACGGCCCCAGGTACCAGCCGCAGATTATCAGTCTGCACATCAGCAACGCATGGCCGTACGACAATCGGGACGTCATTTATCCCGTTCACTCCGAGAATATATTTGAGGCGATGCGCGCTTTCAGGGAAACGGACCAGCACGTGACCGTCAAGGCGTCGAACGGGTATGTGTACCGGATCGCGGTCTCCCATATCCTGTATATCGAGACCGTCAAGCGCTCCGCCAGACTCCGGATCCACACAGAGCGCGACGTCTTGACCGTCAATGAGACGCTGTCCGGATTTGAGGAGAAATATCCGAATTTCTTTGTGCGCGTGCATTCCGGGTATCTGCTGAATCCCGCTCATGTGGCGAGTATCCGCCGCTTTGCCGTCACGCTGTCCGACGGCGCGCAGCTTCCCGTTCCCGAAAAAAAATACACGCAGATTAAAAAACTGCTTCTGGAAAAAATTTGTTAAATCTTTCTTAAATCGCGTATTTTGCTTGTCTCGCAGGATTTCGCCATGCTATAATATATTATGTTAATTGAAAAGACAGGACGCCGCCGGCGTCATTCGTTTTCTTATTGGGAGTATATGAAATTTTTGAGGGGGAGGAACTCTATGATAGAACAGAGCAACAGTTTTTCCGAGATCACGCCGGAAATCGTCAAACTCGCGTCTCTCAGCGAGCAGGCCGGCATCATCGATACGGAGTTATTCACAAAATACGACGTAAAGCGCGGGCTGCGCGACTTAAACGGCAAGGGCGTTCTCGCCGGTCTCACCAACATCTCCGACGTGCGGGCGAACAAGATCGTGGACGGCGTTCAGGTGCCGACCCACGGCAGGCTTTTTTACCGCGGCTACGACGTCAAGGATCTGGTGGAGGGCTTTGCGAACGAGAACCGGTTCGGCTTCGAGGAGATCACCTATCTCCTTCTGTTCGACAGGCTGCCGGACAGACAAGAACTGGAAAGTTTTTCACGCCTGCTCTCAAGCTACCGCTCCCTGCCTACCAGCTTTGTGCGCGACATTATCATGAAAGCGCCCAGCAACGACATGATGAACACGCTGGCGAGAAGCGTGCTGACGCTCTACTCCTACGACGACCGGGCGGACGACACGTCGCTGCCCAATGTGCTGCGCCAGTGCCTGCAGCTGATCGCCCTTTTTCCGATGCTGTCGATCTACGGCTATCAGGCGTACAGCCACTACCACAACGGGGAGAGCCTTTTTATCCACCAGCCCCGCCCGGAACTGTCCTGCGCCGAGAATATCCTGCATATCCTTCGGGCGGACAGCCAGTACACGCCGCTGGAGGCGAAGATTCTGGATATCGCCCTGATCTTACATATGGAACACGGCGGCGGCAACAATTCCAGCTTTACCACCCATGTCGTCACCTCCACCCTGACCGACACCTATTCCGTCATCGCGGCGGCCATCGGCTCCCTGAAGGGACCGCGCCACGGCGGCGCCAACATCAAGGTCGTTCGGATGTTCGAGGAAATGAAGCGGGAAGTCTCCGACTGGACCGACGAGGGCCAGGTAGCAGACTATCTGAACAGACTGCTGCACAAGGATGCTTTCGATCACGCGGGACTGATCTACGGCGTCGGACACGCCGTGTACTCCAAGTCGGATCCCCGCGCCGTCATCTTCAAATCCTTCGTGGAGAAGCTTTCGGAGGAAAAAGGGCTTCACGACGAATTCGCGCTCTATGCGCTGGTAGAGCGGCTTGCGCCGGAAATCATCGCAAAGGAGCGCCCCATCTACAAGGGCGTCAGCGTCAACGTGGACTTCTACTCCGGCTTCGTGTACGACATGCTGAATCTGCCGCTTGAGCTGTACACCCCGATCTTCGCAATCGCGAGAATCGTCGGCTGGAGCGCGCACCGCATGGAGGAGCTCGCCAACAACGGCAAGATCATCCGCCCGGCCTACAAGACGATCTGCACCGACAGAGAATATATCAACATCGACAAAAGAGATGCCTGACGGCATCTCTTCAGACTGTCGACAAAGTGGTTCTGGGATGTGCATCCCAGAACCATTTTTCTGTTATTGATTGAATTGTGAGCAA
>CANQTL010000056.1 GCA_947626775.1 uncultured Lachnospiraceae bacterium
CCAAAGTCAGAAACGCCGGAACCGCCTCCTCTGTTTTCAGCCAGTCTATATTTCTGGCGCAGTTCATCATCATGATCCCCACATAGATGAGCGCCGCCGCCGTCGCGCATCCCGGTATCAGCTTCGCGATCGGGCTCAAAAACATACTGACAAAAAACAGCGCTCCCGTCACCATGGCGGCCAGACCGGTCTTTCCGCCCTCCGCGATGCCTGTGGAAGCCTCCACATAAGAGCTTACCGTGGACGTGCCGCAGACCGCGCCGCACGTGGTAGCTATGGCGTCCGCCAGCATCGCCCTGTCCATGTTGGGCACTTCGCCCTCTTCGGTCAGAAGATTTCCCCGGGCACAGGCTCCATACAGAGTGCCGATCGTGTCGAACATATCCACCAGACAGAAGGCGAGCGCGGTCGTCGCGATCAATATGGCAAGCTCCACTCCGCTGTGATCGGCCAGATAGGAAGAGAAATCAAAGCCCTCCGTAAACACCCTGCCAAACGCCTGGGCGCCAAAATCCGCAAACGCCGTAAGCGAGTTAAAATTCAGATTATCGGTAAAACCTTCATAAAATCCGGGAACCGTAACGCCGAGAAGATAGTACAGCGCCGTTCCGCCCAGTATGCCCCAGAGCACGGCGCCCTTGACCTGTCTGCACGTCAGAACCGCGATCGCGATTAAAATGGACAGTGTGACCAGCATCGGCATGATATCCTTCCACGCCACATTGCCGGAGAGAAGGTTGAAGGAGGCAAGGCTGACATAGGTGGAGGGATCCGCCACCACGATGCCGGAATCCTTCAGCCCGATCAGGGCGATAAACAGCCCGACTCCCGCGGGAATCGAAACCCTTACCGACGTCGGAATCGCCTCAAATACTTTCTTGCGCAGTCCTGTCACCGTGAGCAGGATGAACAGAATCCCGTCCAGCAGAACGAGCACCAGGGCGTTGGCATAGCTCAGCCCCAGGCCGAAGCACACCGTATAGACAAAGAAGGCATTGGCGCCCATGGCGGACGCCTGCGCCAGCGGCAGATTCGCCAGCAGTCCGATCAGCACTGTCCCGATACAGGCGGAAATCGCGGTCGCAATATAGATCGCGTCGTATGACACCCCCGGAAGCTCCGCAAACATCCCGGAATTGACCATGAGGATATAGGCCATGGTCATAAAGGTCGTAACGCCCGCCAGAACTTCCGTTTTTACGGTAGAGCCGGCTTCCCTGACATGAAATAGCTTTTCCATTGATAACATCGTTCCTGCACCCCCTCTTTCGTTTTAACACACAACGGCCGCCGCGCGCCCTGTCATGTTTTTATTTTACTTTGATCCGTCCCTGCGGCAGAGCGTATTCCTCCCCCACCGTCCCGTTCAGTTCCTCCGTCAGATACGTCATCAGGACCTCGTAGTCCATCATTCCTTCATCTGCCGTCAGCTCGTTGTCCATAAACATATTCAGCCCGTCCCCGCATTCCTTGATCAGGTAATTGGAGGACGCTACGGTATATACTTCATCCGGCATAAGCGCCGTATAGCTGCCGTCCTCCCTAAGAACCATAACGTCCTGTACTCTCCGGCTCTCCCCGCAGGATAGGAAGCTGCCCTGCGCGTCCGTCTCCACCGTAGATTCCACGGAAGTGTCGATCGTATATTGAAGCCCCGACACCTGCAGAAAGCCTCCGTTTTCACCCGCCGCGCTTTTCCCGTCGTCCTCGCCGGACAGACAGAAGCGGCTCGCCATCTCCAGGGCGTCCAGAATTTCCTGCCCCGTGGCTTGTGCCACGCAGAGCGTATTGCCGTAGGGATGCACGCGCAGAATATCCTCATAAGTGATCTCTCCGGCGGGAATATCGGCCCGGATGCCGCCGCCGTTCACAAGCGCGATATCCGCTCCCGATACCGCCCGGTACGCGTCCGCGCAGAAATCTCCGAGATTGGTCTCCCTGCTCCGTATAAGACGCACACCGGAATCGGAAACCGTGGTAAGCGTTACCTCCGACGCGGCGACGCTTTTCGCAAGCTCTGCCTCATACTTCTCCTTCATACTTGCTATGCAGTCCGACATTTCGTCGTCCGTCTCCGAGTACGCCCCGATCAGCCCTGCCTGAATGTCCCCGTTCGCGGTGATGGTAAGGCGGCCAATATTGACAAGCTCCGCGCCCGTGGAGGACAGGAGCACGTTTTCCCCATCCATATTTTTTACCATATCACAGGGAATCTCGCTGTGGGAATGGCCGTCCAGCACGACGTCGATTCCCCTGGTATTCGCGATCAGCTCCAGGGAGGTAAACGGCGAGGACGCCGCGTCCGTCCCAAGATGGGAGAGAAGCACGACATAATCCGCGCCGTCCTTCACACAGGCGTCCACGTTCTCCTGCACGCATCCGTACAATTCCACCCCGCTTTCCCCGCAGAAATCGTACACATAGTTCCCGCTCTCATCACAAAAGTACACCGGCGAGGATTTGACGATGCTCTCCGGCGCCGACACCCCGATAAACGCGACCTTCACATTGCCATAAGACACGATCTTGTACGGCAAAAGCCGGGAGAAAAATGCCGCCGCCTCATCCTTCCCTGTATAGCGGATATTGCAGCCAAGGTACTGGGCGCCGCTTATCTCCATAAGCCGGTCGAGCTGCTCCAGCCCATAGTCAAACTCGTGGTTTCCCAGAACCGCGAAGTCATATCCCGCGCGGTTCATCAGTTCCGCCGGATACTCCCCCTCGGAAACCGTTCCGATCACATCCCCCTGCACGGCGTCCCCGCAGTCTACCAGCGCGACATAAGGGGTATTCTGTTCGCACTGCTTTTTGTACGCCGCAAGTCCGGCGTAGCCGATATTGTCATCCACGGCGCAGTGCACGTCATTCGTATATAAGATGACGACGTCGTCCGTATTTGTCTTATCCTTTGCACTGCAGCCGCCCAAAACAAACGCCGCCGCAAGCAGAACGGCCAGAAAGCAGCGCCGCATTTTCCTGATTGTCCCGATATCCATTCCCGACCTCTACCTTCTTTCTAAAATACAACAGTCACCGTATTGACCCCGTCGGCGTAGGCGTGAGCGCTGCTCCTGGTCCGGCTGACAGCCAGCGCCGCGCTCAGCTTATCTCCCTGCGTCAGCGGATCGAACTCGTCTCCCTTCCAGCGGACGACGGCTTCGCATTCGCTTCCGTCTTCACTGCAGAGAGCGTCGAAGCTCAGACTGCACCCGTCGTCCGGCAGGGTCGGCAGGATGCTCGTCACGCACAGCTCCTCAAAGATCTGCTGGTACTTGAGCGACTGCTGCGCGCCCAGCAGCTGCTTGCGGGCAAAGTTGTCAATGTCGGTCGATGCGCCGATAAAATCAAACCCCTTGGAGGCGATATCGAGATGGAGGGTCTTCAGGCGGTGGACAAACGCCCGGCAGCGGTCGGTCTTCGGGTGGTCAAACACCTGTTCCGGCGTCCCTTCCTCGTAGACAACGCCTTCGTCCATATAGAATACCCTCGTGGACACATCCCGTGCAAACTTCATCTCATGGGTCACGATCAGCATGGTCAGCCCCTGTTCTGCCAGACCGCGGATGACCGCCAGCACTTCTCCTACCATGGTGGGATCCAGCGCGCTGGTCGGCTCGTCGAAGAGTACGACCTCCGGCTGCATTCCCAGCGTGCGGGCAATGGCGACGCGCTGTTTCTGGCCGCCGGAAAGTTCATCCGGATAGTTGAGCGCCTTCTGCGCCAAGCCCACCTTGGCCAGCAGACGCATTCCCCGTTCATAGGCCTGCTGTCTGGTACAGCCAAGCAGCTCTACCGGCCCCAGCATGATATTTTCGATCACGGTTAGATGCGCGAACAGATTAAAACTCTGGAATACCATCCCCATACGGCGGCGCACGGCGCCAAGCTGCGCCGGCTTCACACCGGTCACAGGCTGCCCAAACACCTCGATCTGTCCTTCCGTCGGCGTCTCCAGCCGGTTAATGCAGCGCAGGAAGGTGCTTTTGCCCGTACCGGAAGGGCCGATGATGGAGATCACATCCCCTCTGCCTATGACGGCATTGACGTCCTGCAGGGGCGTCGCGTTGGGAAATACCTTCTTCAAATGGGAGATCGTAATCACCGGCTCCCCGTTCTGCACAGCCTTCGCCTCTTCCGAAAGCTCCGGCAGGGAGATATTTCTGTCCACTCCCTTTGGTTCCCGGCGACGGCGGCGGGGATCGATCTTCCTCTCCACCAGTCCCAGCAGAAGAGTCAGGCACCACGCCAGCAGGAAATACAGAACCGCGGTCAAGATCAGCGGGAAAAACGCCTCGAAGGTACGGCTGCGGATCAGGTCGGTCGCCTTGGTCAGATCCTGCACCGCGATATACCCCACCACAGACGTCATTTTGACCATGGAGATAAATTCGCCCTTATATACCGGCAGAATATGCCGCGCCGCCTGGGGCGCGATGATTTTGGTAAAAGTCTTGACCCGTCCGAAGCCCATGGCGGAGGCCGCTTCCCATTGGCCGGCGTCCACGGCGTCGATGCCGGTGCGGATCATCTCGGAGACATAGACGGCAAAGTTGATGGTAAAGCCGATGATCGACACGACGATCCCATCCAGTCTCGCGCCGGCGAACACGACGTAGAACAGCACCATCAGCAGCACCAGAACAGGAACGCCCTGGATCAGCCGGATAAAAGCCGCCGTGATCCCGGCCGCGACTCTGCTTCGGCTGCGGCGCAGCAGGCACAGGCCAAAGCCAAACACCGTGCCGAACAGAGCCGAAAAGATCGCTATGACAAACGTGACAGCCAAACCGGAAAGAATCATCTGCCACCGGTTTTCCTGAATGAAGTTCTTATAAAAGCCGTTTCCCAGTCCGGCCCAGAAACCCGTTTCTTCCGTTTCCGCAGACACGCCCGCATCTCCGCTTGCGACCACAGCCACCACGCCGCCGGTGTAATTCGGCTCGGCGAAATTCACGCTCTCGGCCCGTTCCTCCGTCACCGTCAGACCGGTGGCCGACACGTCGTATGACCCCGTGGCAAGGCCGGCGAAAATAGAGGAGAGCTCCGCGCTGGTCACTTCCAGCCCGTAGCCGTAAGCCTTACAGAAGCGGGCCATGATATCGATATCGTAGCCGACGATCTGGCCGTCCTTGATATAGCTGAAGGGCTCCATGTCCGTTTTTACCGCCATCCGGACGACGCCGTTCTCCTTAGGGAAAGCGGTCCAGTCCTCCACTGCCTTTTTGCTCTCGTCCGCGCCCAGCCAGATCCCGTCGATTTCCTTGAGGGTGCCGTCCGCCTTGATCTGCGCCAAAAATTCGTTATACTCGTCCCGCAGCGCCGCGCCGCGCTCGGTTTTGGAAAAAGCGGCGGCATAGTTTTCTTCCACCAGCAAATCCGGGAGATAGGTCACCGCCTGATTTTCCAGGCACAGTACGCGGGCGATCGGTTCGTCCATCAAAAAGCCTGCGATCTTCCCCTGTTCCACCGCCAGCGCCAGATCCGGGAGCCGGTCGTAATACTGTTTATCCGCATTCTCGATCAGATTGTCGGTATGGACGTCAAAGCTGGAGCCGGTCAGCACGCCGACAGCCTGTCCGTCCAGCTGGCGGATATCGGTGATCGGCCCGCTTTTTTCGTCGTTTTGTGCACAGCCTCCAAGAAACAGGCATAATAGAAGAAGAATCGGTACAAACCGGTAAATACGGAATTTTTTATTCAATTGCGTCACCCCTCTTTTTTGTTTCCTGAATATATAATTATTTTTCTTCATAACGTGTTCTTTTTCAGTTTCTTTTTGTCCAGCATCCCGACGCCGTCCGCCGCGAGCGTCACCTGAATCTGCAGGCAGGCAACGCCGGCAGCCGTCATAAAGAAGTCCAGGATCGCGTTGATCGCGACCGCCAGGGCGATCGCCTCTGCGGGAATGCCAAGCTGGGCAAACATGACCGTAAATACGGAGAGAGGCCCGCCGGGGATCGGCGGCACCGCCATGGAGAGAAGCCCGATCGTCAGGACTGACATGAACAGGAACAGCGGCGTAATGGGAACGTCATAAGACTCCGCCATGCACAGGATCATGGCAAAAAAGCCCACCACAAAACCCGGCTTGTACAGAACCTGTCCCAGCGGGATGGAAAAATCCGCTATCTTTTTCGGAATGCCCAGCTCCTTTACGCACGTCTCCAGATTCGTCGCCAGGGCGGCGGCCGAAGAAGCCGTCGTCAGGGCAATCAGATACGTGGGCAGCATTTTCCTCATCAAAAGGACAGGGCTGACCTTCAGCCGCGCCGCCGCCGCAAAGACATAAAACAGCGTCAGCAGAAGACATCCCGGTATCGCGATCACAAGCACCTTGAACATGCTGGAAAAACCGCTGTCAAAGTCAGATATCACAAGGTTAAACAGGCTTAAAAACACGAACAGCGGAATGATTTTGCCCAGCGCGCTCATCAGAAACTGCACGGCCTCGTTGATCTGCAGCAGGGTGTTTTGAGCCGCCGAAACCCGCTCGCCCAAGATCAGAAGGGCGACTCCCACGCAGATCCCCAGGAAGACAAGCTGCAGCGCGTTGCCGTTCAGAAACGGCGAGACGATATCCGAGGGAACGATCTCCAGCACCATTTGATAGATCTCCGAAAAATTACCGGAAATTTCATTTCCCGCTTCCGAGGCGACCGGAAACAGAAGACTGCCCGCAAGGGCCATGACCGCCCCCAGAACAAACGTCCCCGCGATCATTCGCAGAAACAGTTTTTTGCCGACTCTGCCCACTACCGTCAGATCGCCGATGCTCACGATCCCGCAGCACACAGCCAGGAACACCAGCGGGGATGAGACCGCCCGAAGCGCTCCCAGGATCATATTGAACAGGGGTTCCGTGACCGAAAGCGCCGCTGCCTGTATCGTTGGAAACCGCCTTGCGGCGGCGCCCAGAAACGCCGCCAGAAAAACCGCGCCAAACAACACGGCGATCTGACCCACGGACGACTTTTTCTTCCTGGGGTTGCAGACCAGACAGTTCTTCCCATTCTTATAGGAGTAGGTAAACGACAGCCCAGCCTGCGAGAGCATACGGCTGCTGAGTATTAACGCTTCGTTATCCTCCCATGCGTCCATGGCAGGCCCGTCCACGCTTATTTTCAGATAAGTCCGCCCAAATTTCTGCCCGCAGTCCACATGAATCGGAGCGTCCTTCAAAGACTCAAGCCAGACGCCAAGGATCTCTTCCAGGGACAGGCGGATGCGGATAATATCCTTTTGATCTGCCCCTGCCTCAGAAAGCGTCTGCACGCAGATTTCGGATACTGTGTCGATCGTCTGCGCGGACAGGTTGAATTTTTCACTGCGACTGCTTATCATGCCTGTACCTCCATCATAGAGTAATTTGATTCTTATATTATTTATAGATAATTCTTTCTACGATAGTTTTTTAGCTAAATCATATTACCCAAAAAATCTATGACAGGAGGGAAGAATGTCGAAATTGGTCGTTTTGATTCCGAAATTGGTCGCCAGAGATGACGAGTGAAACACGCCATATATGAAATCATTACGGATTCAGAATCACACAGGCAGTACAGACGCCTTCCTGCATTTTATAGTTGATCTCCCCCTGATACCTGACAGAGGAGGAAAGGATGCTGTCGATGCCGATACCTCGCGCGGCCGGCAATCCGTTTTCCAGCTTCAGATCCGTGCCGCAGGGATTGCTGACGGCAATTACCGTTTTATTCCCTACATTTCTGATATGGACCTGAATCGGGCCGGCGCTTTTCCGTGCGACGCAGGCGTTCAGCGCATTTTCCAAAAGGTTTGCAAGAATCGCCACAAAATCCACATCGGCGACTCCCGACTGCGCCGGCGTATCCGCCTGTGCAATATATTCCACGCCCGCCTCTTTTGCCTTCCCCGCGTAAGAGCTCAGAATGCCGTTGACAGTGACGTTCGGGCACCATGCCGTGAAAGTCTCCGGCGCTTCTCTGTTCTGCCCTAAATACGCCAGGATTCCCTCTGTGTCGCCCTCTTTCGCCATCGCCGCGATCCGCTCGTCGTGATGCCGCAGATCGTGACGGATCCGCCGGCTCTCCCGCTCGGTTTTTCTCGCATTTTCCACATAGGACGTCAGGTACTCAACGTTTTGCCTTACCAGTTCGTCCCTTGCTTCCTTCCGCATCTGATAGATGATGCTGATGATCAGGATGCTGGCTACTGCAAAAGAGCACACAAGCAGCGAGAAAAAGAGTAAAGTGTTTGTATTGATCCCGTTGTCCGCGCTGATTTTTGCCAAAACGATCACGAAAGTCAAAAAATATATGATGGAGACAATGCTCAGCGATAACCAGTGTTTGGTACGAAATCCGCTGACCTCGCGGACGATCGGTCTGCCATATTTATGGTACGCGGATAGAATCGCAAAACAGATCATGCCATAGAGCGCGCCTCGTATCAAATATACAAAAGTGTCCGGCCCGTCCGGCACAAGCAAATAGCATCCATAAAAGGAAAAGGACAGGGAAACGCAGAATACGCAGCCATATGTGATCCAAAGATAGCATTTCTTCCAAAATCCGTCTGCCGACGCATAGACAAAAATGCCCCAAAAGTACAGATACGAAAGCATCAGAGCAACCGGCATTCTCCATGGCTTTGCCAGAAAAAGAAAGCAGAAGCACACCTCCAGAAACAGGAAGATGCCCGCCGATCCCCAGAGCAGAGCCGTCTTTTTTACCGAGTATTTTCTCTCCTGCAGCAAAAGCCCCGCCGTCAAATGCGTTGCAAAAAACAACAAACTGACAAAAAAGGCGATTGTGATGATTTGAACCGTCGGCATCAGCCCCCTGCCTCCTTCAAGTAAAAATCAAAATACGCCTGCTTGAGTTCAGCGCGGCACCGCCTTGGAACAGGAATGCGGGTCTCGTCGTCCATAAGCAGATCCGCGCCGGAAAAGCAGCGGACATGATTCAGGTTGACAATATAAGATTTCCCGCACATTGTCATGCCCTGTCTGCCCATAATACATTCCTGAAGCTGCGTCGACAACGACCACACGGAAAGCTTCCGCCCGGAGGCAAGGGAAACCACGCGCCGCTTGTCCCTGGTTTCTATGTACGAAATATCTTCCAGCGCGATGCGGTGCAGTTTCCCCTCGCTGCGGAGCAGGATCCATGTTCTCTGCTCACGCCCGGCAACGATCCGTTCCAGGGCCGCGTCGAACTGTTCCTGTGTGTAGGGCTTGCAGATATAGTCTGCGGCATGTATGGAAAAGGCGTCGACCGCATAATCCGGGCTGGTCGTCAGAAAGACAATGTCGGTATTTTCACTGAAACGAAGAATATCCCGCGCCAATTCTGTTCCCAGCATACCCGGCATACAAATATCCAGAAGCGCAATATCAGGACCGCCTGATTCCTCAAATGCTTCCAGCATTTCATACGCAGACGAATATACGTCAAATTCGATACCATGCTCACAATGTGCCGCTGTGTAAACCCGGAGATTATCCGCAATCTTTTTCCTCTCCCCGGCCTCATCATCACAAACAGATATTTTAAGCATCGTTCCGCTTCCTTTCAACATAAAACTCAAGAATCATGCCGGAAATGCAGCAGTCTCTTCTGTATACTTTTATATAGTATATTATATACCAATATTCGTGTCTTTGAAATATCGAAATAAAAGGTTAAATTTTCAAAAAACGCTGGTTTTTTCAGCCGGATTGTGTATAATATAGATAGAGGAGTACAGATCCTCTAAAAAGTATTCTTTCGCACTTTCAAAAGTGTTTTTTGGTCGACGAGACCACATGAGAAAGGATAATTTGACCGACAAGGTCGCTCTGGGCAACCAGAACAGGGTATGGTTAGCGCCGTACCCTTTTTTTACTTAAAAACGCTAAGGAGAATGTCCAATTGAAGGAAACATCTCTAAATGATCAGATTGCAGCCCTGACAGATGACAAAAAGAATCTTGAGAATGAAAATAAAAAACTCAAAGCTGAAATTGAAAACTTGCAAAGTAAGCTGGAATCTTCCATAAGCAACTAAAATCAAAGAGGATGCCCCAAAAGTCAAATGACTTGAGGGACGTCCTCTTTTTGAAGTTAATCACGCAACAATTTAGATCTTTCAGAAGAAGCGGCTGCAGAAACAGCCGCTTCTTCGCCTCCCCGAGTAGGGCTCGAACCTACAACCCCGCGGTTAACAGCCGCGTGCTCTACCATTGAGCTATCGAGGAAAACATAAATAAAATTTCTTTAAGAAATTTACTCTGGAGTTAATCCCGTAAGGGATTTACTCCGAGGGACGTCCCCTCAAAACCGAACCTGAAAGATGATTGAATCAATGACTGCTTTTACTTCCGCTTAGCTGCTTTGCAGCTTACTCTTTACGAAGAATTGCAACGCAATTCTTCAGGACAAAGTCCAGCAGTCCTTAGGCGGCGTCCTCTGCCGCCTTAGAATTACTTCCTCGTTCCGCGAAGAATCGTTTACGATTCTTCAGAACAAAACTTAGTAATTCTTTGGTTTCGTTTTTTTGAAACCTTAGAATTACTTTTTGTTCAGGTCAAGCTCCCGACCGATTAGTACCTGTCAGCTGAGTGCATTGCTGCACTTACACCTCAGGCCTATCT
>CANQTL010000057.1 GCA_947626775.1 uncultured Lachnospiraceae bacterium
GACGAAAACCATGGCCCTATAAGGAACAGCGAAAATCTCCATTAAAGTAAGAACATCTTCAACCTGTATAAAACTCTTATCGATCCGGTAAATCCGGATCTGCTGCTCCAGCGCCTCTGCCGTCTCTCTTCGGCCTGCTCCAGACTGCCGCACAGCCACTGCTCTCCGAGTCTGGCCGCATTCCCGACCGCATTCTCCCGGTCTTTCATTCGCCCTGCCTAATCCGAAAATTTCACCACGACCACATTTCCGAACACACGGATCGACCCGTCGTCCGGATAGCACGGCATCCCGGCGATGTCGTAATCTGCCCGCAGGGCCTCCTTCTCGCTCTCACTGACTGTCTGAAAGGCGTACCCAAGATAGTGCCGCATATAATGTGTTCCGTGGTCAGGTTGGAGAACGAACTCTGCCTTATTCTGCCACTAAGTTTATTATAACACGGATGCACCAATTTTGCTCTATTTGTGCTTTGGACTTCAACCGTTGTCACGCTTTCTGTTATGTTGTAATGGATAATTTGAAAACTGGTGCAAATCACCTCGAACATATAGGTTTTATCACGATTCTTATTTAAAGGCAATACACGGAGAAAATCCTCTTATAGCTACAAAAAGAAAGTAAAACGAGTCATACGACCGAAGAAATGCACCAAATAGTTTAACTGTATGTGCCCGAATAAAGCAGAGAAACATTCTCATCAAACCGTTTTCATTTTTGCGAAATATGTGCTAAAATAGTACCGTCACAAGAGTAGTAGTATACCTAGAATAACTTAACCCAGAAATACATTTGGAGCGTGACATATGAGAATATCATCTTTAAGAATTAAGAATTTTCGTGGAATTCGCAATGCCGATATCTCTTTCCCAGACAATCAGCACCTAATATGCATTATTGGCCCTGGGGACTCGGGAAAATCTACACTCCTAAAGGCTATTGAATGGGCTCTATGGCCAACATGGAATCTCTCTGCAACAGATACTGACTTCTATGGATGCAACCCGGATGATCCGATTGAAATATATGTGTCGCTTACAGAAATTCCTGAATCTTTGCGTCAGGAAGACAAGTACGGCTTGTTCCTGCGGAATATTGAAGCAATAGCTACAAATGCCGAGAACGATGAGCCTATTGACGGGAAAGCTGTAGCAATCACCGTTAAGCTGACTATCGACAAAACGCTTGAACCTAAATGGGAGGTCATAACAAACCGCTCTGGATCAAAAAGTATTTCGGCAAACGATAGAAAACTATTAGCATTTGGCGTGGTGGGATTTGATTACGAAAAGGATTTTTCCTGGGGAAAATCATCCATTCTTCAAAAATATACAGACAAATCGAAAGACACTCTGCATAAGGCGTATATGCAAGCTATGCGTGACATTACCACAGGGACTAATCTCACGCAACTTGATGTCGTTGCGGGTGACATTGTAAGTATCGGAAAAGAATATGGAGTATCGTTCAATGGCGAATTGCACAATAAAATTATGATGCAAAATGGGTCATTTTCGACAACCGTCGGTGTTTTTGACGACAATATTCCGTTTGCCCAACGCGGTCTCGGAAGCAAGAGGCTCCTTTCAATGGGCATGAATATTAACGCCTTTGAACAAGGAACACTATTGCTCATCGATGAAGTAGAAACAGGGCTGGAACCTTATCGAATCAACGGTTTGATAAATAAATTCCGCCAGCACTGCAGTGCAACTGGTCAAATTATTATGACCACACATTCCGTCAGTACTATTTGTGAATGCTCCGAGGAGGAAATTGCGGTACTCAGCAACAACGATGGAGAGGTGGAACTGCAATTTTTGCATACTGGCGATAAAGAAACGGATGCACTGGTTCAAAGTATCCTTAGAACGGAACCTGCTGCCTTTTTAAGCAAAAGGATTATTGTATGTGAAGGAAAAACGGAGATTGGGCTTCTGAGAGCTATTGATGAGTGTAACAGTATTTTTTCTGGCGAACGCTTTACTTATCACGGGGTTAGCTGTGCGCTTGGCGGAGGTGGAGATAAATTCTTTGATTTAGCATACCTGCTCAAAGGATGCGGCTACGATGTTTGTATACTAATGGACTCGGATGTTCCGGAAGAAAATCAGAAAAAGGCAGAAGCCGTATCTCGAGGAATACCAGTTTTTTCTTGGGATGAGGGGAAAGCAATTGAAGAGCAGGTTTTCTCTGATTGCTCCATAGAGGGAATCAACGAATTATTACAACTAGCAGTAGAACACAAATCATTCGATCATGTTAAGGCGAAAATAATGTCTAACTTTTTAGAGGATAATAGGCCCTTCTTTTTCGACGAGGAGAATGGACAAGTAACAGTAAGTGAAGGCATCTCATCTGAAGATAAAATCAAAATTGGAACAATAGCAAAACAGAAGAAAAGCGAATGGTACAAGAGAATAGATTTGGGTGAAAAACTTGGCTATATTGTTTGGGGCGACCGTTCAAAAATGGATGCGGAATGCAACTTATGGAAAACCTTGACAGAATTGGAGCAGTGGATATCTAAAGATGAAACCAGAAGATCTTGATAATATTTTGGGCAAACGCAATGCCTATATAGTTGCACCGGCTGGCCATGGGAAAACAGAAATGATTGTTGATCTCGTAATTGCGTCTTCCGGGAAATCCCTCTTATTAACGCACACAAATGCCGGCGTAGAGGCTCTAAGAAAACGACTTAAGAAAAGAAATGTTGATGATAAAAAATTTTCTATCTCTACCATCGCAGGGTTTTGCATGAGATGGTGCGCGGCTTATCCCGCAACCTCAAACACATACGGAACGAAGCTTGGCGACAAAGATTTCTATCAAAAATGTTATGCTGGTGCAACTGCTATTTTTTCATCTGAATGGTCGCGCGATGTAATCAAAAGCACCTACTCCAATGTGATAGTTGACGAGTATCAGGATTGCATTATTGATCAGCATAATATTTTCCTAAATCTCAGTAAGTCGGTTCCAGTTTATGTGTTAGGAGATCCCTTGCAGGCCATTTTCGGTTGGGCAGGAAAGCTGGTTTCTTGGAATGATTTGGAGTTTGAAAAAGTTGAAATAGATACATATCCTTGGCGCTGGCATGAAACAAATCCGGAACTTGGACAATTTCTTCAAGAAATAAGAACGCCCCTCTTGCCTTCTCTAGATGGGCGTCGGGTCAGTCTGTCAGTAAAGTCAGACTTACAAAATCCGTCAATCAAAATTATTCCTTCTGCTGAGGGAGCAGAGTGGAAATTTTTGAACAGCTTAAGACGCTATTCCCGCGTTCTCTATATTACGAAGTGGCCAGATCAACAAAAGGCCCTTTGCAAAAAGACAAAAGGTATTTTTCAGAACGATGAACCCCAGAGTTTAAATGAACTCTTTGACATAGCCAGGAGCCTTGATCGACTTAATGCTGAAGAGCAGATTGTCTCAATTTACAAATTTCTTCTCTTGTGTGTAAATCATGTCAACGAAGAACTAGGAGCATACAAAAATCATATCCAAACGGGAGATTATAACTTCAGCAGAATCAAAAAACACCCTGAGTTTGGGATACTTATCAATAATTTGTTGACTAACCATACGATTGATGACATTTACAATATCCTTACTTGGGTGAAGAATGCTCCTGAGCTCAGTATCTATCGGATAGAATTCTTTGATGAACTACTGCGTGCACTATCTCATGCCCAAAATAGTGGATGCTCAATTGAAGATGCCGCTCGCCAAATCAGAACGGAGCCTAAATTGCAAAAGCAATACTCTAGGTTCAAGTTCTTATCCTCCAGAACCGTCTTATCGAAGGGGCTGGAATTTGAATGTGTCGTCATTGATGCGAGCAGGCAGGTAAAAGTTTCCGATAGATATTGTGCAACAGATTTTTATGTCGCTTTGACGAGAGCCACAAGAGCAATTTATATTATTACAGATGATCAGAATATTGTCCTTGAAGGGCTAAAATGACAATTTGTAGACTTTAGTAGCACTTTCGATATAATGAGTGCTAGACTAAGATCGCTGCGGCATTTCGCTGCATAGGAAACTCCCCCGGAGAGAGTTGGGGGAGTTTCACAATTTAACCTTTCTAACTCAGAGAGCTAGAAGCTCAGAGAGTTAGCGATTGGATTTCTTGGCTACGAAAGCGGTAGCACCGAGACCAAGCAGAGCAACAGCAGCGATAGTCATGTAAGTAGCAATCGTATCGGCAGTGTTCGGGTTCTCAGTCTTTTCACCTTCGTCTTCTTCGCCTTCGTCCTCAGCGGCAGTAGCGTCGCAAGCAGCGAGGGTACCATAAGAACCTTTAGCGGTGGAGAGAACAGTCTCCCCGTCATGCTTTATGCAAGGTTGATTAATTTCTCTTTTGAGCAATATCTTCAAAATACGCCTGCGAATATACCCGACCATCTCCATTCTTTATATTAAGATGGATGATATAGCCGCTGTTCTTTTCCATTACAATCACATCATCATTGTTTGTAATCCCCAACAGCCCGATTCGCATATCGGCATACTCTTTATCCCGAAAGAGTATTCTACCAATCTTGTCCGCATTCTCTATAAAAACCTGCTGGAAAGTATTACAACGGTCATGCCAATAATCTACCCTCCGGAGAGCCTCTCCGGAATATCCACTGGAAGCATAGCCGCCACCAATCATACCATAGACCTGCCCTTTCCGTATCTGTAGCAGTGTCATCGCATGAGACTGCCTTATTTGATGTAATTCATGATCACTATATGGTTTGCTCAACTCTAACGCATCCTGAAGGCGAAAAGGCTCCAGCAGCCCCGGCCAGTTGTCGTGAAGAATTCTCATTATCTCCTGCCTGCTGTAAAGATCTTCGGTCCGATGGTGGTAAATCTGTATCATATACATCGTCTCATCCGTTATAAACGCAAAGATTTCATAGTCGCTTCTCTTAACCGAACCATCTGCCTTATATTGACGTGACAGATGAAAATGATACACGTTCCAATCGTTGAGAAGCAAATCATCATAATTAAGTTCCCGATACTTATCACTCATAAAAGGTCTTAGTGATTCGCCCTTTCTGACTTTCTCTTCAAATTCTTCCAACGCCAACCGGTAAGATTCCGGACACTCAAATTCCCTGGAATACACAACGCTTCGGGGCCTCGCTTCTACGCTTCTTTTACACAAATTAAAATATTGATATACTGCCTTCTCCCGACTTGCATCCTTATATCCTGCACGCCGTAAGGCATGATAACATATCTCATCAAAATCGTCTCTCAGATTTATCTCCAGTCGCCATAAGAAAGAAGAAGGTACTGGCGATTCACATATCATTCTCAGTCGTCTCCATCCCCATAAAGATTGTCGGCCTCGTTCATCCTCACCACTATTCCCCCCATCCGGGTGATATAAGACACCGTTAAAAGCATGATCGACGCTGTGACCAGCAGCACATTAACTATTTTAGCGAGCCGGAGCAGCAGCCTCTTCCAGATGCGCATAATTACTTCTTTCTCTTTTGTCACTTTTCTGCTGATCGATGCTCTTTCCGGCGGCCTTATGGGCGCATATACCGATCTCACAACGATCACGGTCTTGGCTTCCCATCACCGCCGCATCTGCATACAACAGAATCATCCAAAACATCGGCTGCCGGTAATTGATCAAAAAGAAACTCTCCGCCAAGAGCGCTAGAATCCCACACCACATCCAAGGCGTGTTGGCTTTCAGCACTTTCCAGAGCCACAAAATCATCAAAACCATTGGGACCGTACCGTAGCAGAACCAAATACTCAACCAAGTAGAATGAAGTTCATTCACTGCCCCTGCATCTGCGAATCTCTCAAATCCACCCTCGCCTGCTCCGTACAGCAGATACTGTGGGCGCAGAAACAACCGGCCTGCTCCACGATCCAGCGCCAGACTGTAAAGGCCGCCATTTGCTACCTTCCATATCTTTTCGCGGATACGGTTTACCAGGTTATAATCCACTGTCCTGACATCGAAATCCGCCGGCGGCCAAAGCAGATACAATACTATTGCAGCGGTCAGCAGAAGCCCCTCTCCACCGGCAGCCAATACGCGCCCCGGTATACGTCCCTTCTTCCACAACAGATACACTTCATACGCCAGGCAGAAACCCGCCCACACAATCACTCCGAGCCATACTCCCGTAGATTTGGAATCCGCCAATACCGGAAGCGATAACAAAAAGAAGAGCCAGAAGCTTCTATCACCATATCGGCAGCGGTACAGCCAGATCAGCAAAAGCATCATAAACAAAAAGAAAGCCATCTGGTTGGGATCATTGAAAGTTCCCATATACCGGACGGCTCCCCAGTATTCATGAAAAATCCGGCCACGGCCGGATATCCAGATCACATACTGAATGATTAGATTGGTTTTAGCTACGGTATTCACTGTCCTGAAAAACAGCGGACCATACTGGCCTGCCATTTCCCGCCAGGTCCAGACCGCGAAACCATTATAAAGCCAGAAAACAGAATACTTTATGAACCCGCGATTTTGCTCTCTCAGACTATAGATCAGATTGAGAATCACGACAAACGCAAGAAAGCAATACAGCAGAAAATCCCTGTGGAACCATATCCTTCGGCCACGCTCCTTCCATGGAATGGGCTGTCCTCCCCGGGGACACAGCTGACGCTTCCGCATTAATTCCCGCAGTTTCTGCTCCAGAAGCAAAGCAAAACATCCCATCAGACAGATATCCGCCGCCCCTATGCTGCCGGAAGACTGGAGGTAGAACGGCTTTAAGATCATAAAAAGAAAAAACAGCAGCATTATGATTGGAACTATTGTCATCGTACTATACTTTATATCCTTTCGTAACCTTTCCGATTCCGTAGACTGTGCATCTAGCAGTGCGGATCGGCGCTGCCGGATTTCTTCTGTCTCATCTTTTACTTCCCCAGCGCCACCCTGCACCGCTTCTTATAGCAGGCAATTCCGTATTTCAGCACGTTCCTGATGCCGTCGCCGGTCTCCCGGTTGCTGGTCACAATCCAATCGGCCTTGTACGACAGAATACCCAGCAGGATCCCATGATAGAAATTTTCCTTCCGCCCGTTGCGCGCAGAAGTATCTCTGATGCTGATCACTTTTCTGAGATAGGAACTGAATGCCGCTGCCGCTTCCGCTCCGGCCGCATCTCCGGCCGCCAGCACTCCGCAAAGCCTTTCAAGCGACAATCCATCCTTCTTTATCTCCTCCCGAAACAGCTCCATAATCTGATCCATAAAGATTCCTCGGATCTCTCTGTTCGGTATGGAAAGCCCATAAAGAGGCATATCCGACTCATCATCCTTCGCAGGCCCTCCGGTCAGGTAACCGGTCATATACAGCAGGCTCCAAAGGTTCTCGACCGAATTGTAAATATCCCGATATGTGAGCTCCGGGCGACTCTCCCTGCGAACCGTGCCGCCCTCCACCAAAGATTGCAGTTCCTGGCGCGTCGAGCCCGTATCCAGCCGCCGTACAAACTCCGTCACTGCGTCATTTCCGCTGGAATTCGCCCAGTAATTCTGCGGCTGCGCTTTCGGATTCTTTCGCAAACGTTCCACATGATTGACCACATCCCACGGGCAATATACCTCCGCGCTTCCGAACCGATACTCGTCGTACCATTCCTTCACCGTCCCGTAGGCTTCACCAAGCCCATAGTATGCCAGCATTTCCCGTACTTCCTCGTCCGTAAACCCAAAGCAGATTGAAAAATCCTCATCCGTGAGCGCCTCCACCCGCAAATTATACAGAGAACCCGTCACTGGCGGGTTCTCTTGCATGCTAACGCGATTCATCCCTGTAAATATGCTTTCCTTCGATATCCGCAGGCACCCGATCAGCACCGCCAGCTCCAGACTGTCATTCGTCTTGATGACCTGGCCGAACATGCTGCGGATCATCTGTACCATCTCGTCATAGTATCCTTTATAAAATGCCTTCTGCAGGGCACGTCATACTCATCGATCAGCAGGACAACCTTACGGCCATAATGCTTCCGAAGCAGCTGGCAGAGAGTCCTCAGGCTCCTGGCCAGCGTATCCGGATCCATGTCCCATCTGCACAGCTTCGCATACTGCTTTTTCTCATCTTCGGAATTCGGAAAGCTCATGGTACATTTCAGCAAACGCCGCATCAAACCGACTGATCCCCCAGATCCGCTCCAGACCGTCGAACACCAGGAATCCCAACCACGCCTCCAGCTCCGTCTCTATAGTCTTATTATGAAGCTTTTCCCGGTAAACATCAAAGGACTGTGCATCTGCAAATACAGCGCCGTCTTCACGTCGCCGCCCTCTCCAGAATAGACGTCAAAGGCACACTGCTGCCGTCAAACATCGGAATACATGGAGCGGGACATGTTAGCGTTTCCGTGAAAGACATGGTCCATATTGGAAGAAAAATAATATACACTATATGGGATAGTCTTTGACATTAAATTCTTTATCTCAAGCATCCTTTCAATGATTGCGCTCTTTCGCCGATTTCGACTGATAATGCCTGCAACATTCTTCGTTTCTATCCCATCATCAAAATATTGGGGATCTTCCGTATCCGCGTATCTGACTGCTCCATCGTCAATAAAAGCCCCATCCGTATCAATTATATGGACAACCTCCATAAAGTGATCTGGAATCTAACCTCATTGGAATCAATTATCTTGCTGAGTACTCTCTCAAGACAAACTTTGTCATTTATACCTTCCACAATAAACAAAACAATCTTTTTTCTAGCCATTCAGATCACCGCCCGCTTTTCTGAACGCTCTACGGATCGCGCTCTGACTGGTCGGCTCATAAACACATTCGTCCTGACCTCCCAATAAAATATCCTGATAATAAACATCCCGCAGATTATTGGAGTTCTTTACATTCTTGAAACGTATATATCTGTTACATTCATTCGTCGTGGAAAACATCACATTCTTCTTATCCAAAACTTCCAGCGGACGCAGATTATGTGAGGTAAAGATCAGTTGTCCTTTCGCATTCTCCTGCAATACACGCAATATTTCACCCAGAAGATACTCAAAAACACCTGAATCAAGCTCGTCGATCGCAACTGTCACTGAACTGTCGTTATACATCTCAATCAGGCTATATAAAACATAGATCAGCTTTTTAATACCATCCGATTCATATCTTAATGGTATTTGCCTTTCGCCCCTCACAGAGAGCAACTCTATAATGACAGAAGTTTTTCCCTTTTCATCCGTTCTATTTCCTCTGTTCGCTACCTTTAAAGACATATCCGGAATAATACTGGCGATAACTCTGTCAATAACCATAAAACGTCTCTCTATCAAGTCATAAATATCCTGAGGAACTCTGGTTTCATCCGTAAGCCTTATTCCAAAATCAAAATACTTAACGGACTGATCCGCATCATCAAATTGACAGAACGACATAGGCAAAATAATATTCGCATTCACAATACTAGCCTGAACATTACTTAAAACAAACAGCTTTGTAACACCAAACAGTTCAATGGAATCCAAAATATATACCAATTCCTCCGAAAAGCCCTGGCGTTGCCTTATATTCTTAATATTTGCAATCGAAAAGATAAAAGAAGCCCCGGATTTATAAACTGCGTTTTTCAGATAACGAAGTTCATCTGCAAGCGTCTTATCCCTGCTCACAAATTCTTTAAATCTGATATCCGGAGTAAACGCATTCACCGAATCATCATAAGCATACTCAATGATTCCATTGTACCGGTTCCCTTTATTTCCATTCACATACTTATACTGAAGCAATTCTCTCGAAACAAAGACGGATGACTCAGCCAACGCGTTTTCTTTATGAAGCGCATCCATTTCAGAGTCCCTGTCCATATCGTCTTTCAGCCTCAGTTCGACAACATATCTTACCAGTACACTTCCGTAAACCCGGCTTTGCAAACTAATATCATATGCAATTTTCGCTGCTTTTTCACCAAGTCGTATAAATCTATCCGTATCCCTCCATAAACATCTTCCGCTCAACAATTGCTGTAAAACGGTTATAGCAAATATAAATGTGGTCTTACCGGAGCCATTCTGTCCATAAATGCCCAGTATATCAGCCTTATAATCAAATATATCTTCCTGCATATTGCATGCAAAGCGAATCTCACCATGCCCTACATTCGGTTCTTCTCTAAAAGTTGGTGATTCTTCTCCATTTCCTGGTGTTTCACCAACTTTCATAGAAGATCTTCTCCATTCTTGGGGGATGCACAAAAGCTTCTCTCTTTTCTGGTGTTTCTTTGACATTCCCCGCGTTTCCTAGAAGAGCTTCTCTCTTTTCTGGTGTTTTCACTCTGTTAGTAATCTTTTTAGCCATAACTGCTGACTTTCTGTTATTCTTATTTCGCCATAAATCAAAATATAGTTTTTGACTATCTCTTTATAAGTTCTCATAAGCCGGTATAGCCTGTATTTACAGGCTTTCC
>CANQTL010000058.1 GCA_947626775.1 uncultured Lachnospiraceae bacterium
CGATATCAGATCCCTCCAAACCATTGATTTTGCGTGGTTTTCTCAATGTCTGTCACCAACTTTTAGAGAAGAGCCGATTTATTTAGAACGAGGTCACATTCGCAAAGAAGGTTGCTCAGCTATCGGTGATACTGCAGGCACAGCGTCTCCAGCTTTGCAAAATCGTTGCATCGTCTTGTCAGCGCGGATTCTGAACCGCTAATTTTCAAGCGGTAAAGGATTGCCGCGTTCTTCCTTATCCGCTCCTGAACGGACTTGATATAGCGGTATTCTGCCAGCAGCAGAGACTTATAACGGGGATTTCTCTCTTTTGAAATGTCTACATAACTGTACTGTCCCGCAGGAACAGGAAACATGTTGTTAAGATTGATGACTGCATAATTTCTGATTTTAATGAAGTCAAGTCCCTCCTGCATCCGACGATGCTTTTCCTTGAAAGAAGATAATGGCGCAAAATAGTCCATGTCATTGACAGACAATACAACGCCTATATATTTCCGTTCGTTCTGCTGTCCGGCCTGTTTGTTTTGAAAAAGATGAGGTACATAAGGAACAAGATAATCAATATAGGCCGAAGAGATCTCATAGAGTTTGAGATTATCCATTTTCGTCTCCTGTAAGAACAGCGGAAGCAAGATACCCCTGCCTCCGCTGCTGACATCCGCGCTTGGAGTGGCGAAACACTCACTTGTAACTGTCTTGATTAGGGCCAAGAGAAGCCCGCTCCATAAGTTTCTCATTTAGGGCTGAGATACACCCACACTTCTATTATATGCGTGGCAGACAGATAAGTCAATCTCTTATTTTTAATTCTTCGGGATTAATGGCCCTTCCGAACGGGTCGAACGTGCAGATCAATACCACATACACCGGCTTCAGCTTCGATAAGTCCTCCCCCGGCGCTAACGACACCACATCCATCTCCGCCTGGTGGCAACGGCTCCTCTGCGGCAGCGACGTCCTCCCGCGGTTCTCCATCTCCATGTTGTAATGGACTTCCACCGTATCCCGGACGTACACGTCCAGGCGCACGCTCCGGAAATCGCTGCTGTACAGAAGCGGATGCTCGACGCTCACCTTCACGCCGCTGATCTTGATCCCCAGGAGCGTCTCCAGCAGCAGCTGGCTCGTCCCCTCGTCCTCCGCCGCGGCGGCGAACAGGAAATAGTTTGACAGGTTCAGATCCTGAAATCTTTTGCTTGTTGTTCCCATTTGTATCCTCCTTCTGATTGCGGGGAGGATATCCTGCCAAAACTATTTTAGCACAGGGCGGGAGAAATGGGAAGGGGGAACTATTGGTTTATCCGCCGTCTTCTGAATGTAATGCCCTATGCAATTTCTCCCATATAGCCCCATAATTCTCCGCAAGAGGAGTTACCGGCCTTTTGATTGGATTCTTTTCATCAAACACGACTTGTCCCCCCTTCTGAAACACAAGAATTCTGGTCCCCAGAGTTATCGCTTCTTCTATGTTATGTGTTACGAAAATCACAGTGCTGCCTTCCTGTTCTGATATCCGAAGCACCTCTTCCTGAAGTTCAGACCTTGTCATTGCATCCAATGCCGCAAATGGCTCATCCATCAAAATAAGCGCCGGCTTCAACGCCAGCGCCTTGGCTATCGCCACCCGTTGTTTCATACCGCCGGATAACTGATGGGGATAGTACCTCTCATATCCCTGCAGCTTTACTTTTATCAGGCTTTCTTCTGAAATCCTTCGCAGTTCGTCTTTATCCCTGAGTCCTTGCAGCTTCAAAGGATACTGGATATTCTGCTCCACCGTCTTCCACGGAAAAAGCTGATTGAAATCCTGAAAGACCATGATACGGTCCGTTCCAGGCACTGAACATTTATGGCCATCAACATAAATCTGTCCGTCAAACTCCTCAAAACCTGCGATACATCGGAGAAATGTGGTTTTTCCGCATCCAGAAGGCCCCAGAATACACATAAACTCCCCGCGCTGCACAGTCAGATTCAGGCCTTTCAGGATAGTATCTTCCGTTTCGGCATCATCAAATATCTTGATCAGGTTATCTATCCTGAGAATGCAGTTCTGTTTCTCCGTCATCTGGACATCCCCCATTTCTTTACTGTTCTGTTTTCTATCGGTACGAGGATTCCATACTGGACGATAAGCCCTATGATTATGATAACCAGCAATGTAGCGTACATTTCCGCGTTATTGAGATTTACTCTCATCTGATTGATATAAAGGCCTATTCCTGGGCAGGAAGCGATACCGAAGATCATCTCGGCGCTTATTAAACCTCGCCATGCTCTGGCCCAGCCTACTTTCAGACCAGAAATCACATATGTTACGGATGCCGGTAAATACACTCCCAACAAAAGGGAAATCCCTCGGAGTCCGATATTTTTTCCTGCCTCAACATATATCCGCGGAACTGCCAGAAATCCATCCAGCACATTACGAGACATCGGCCATAGGACACTATGGACAACGAGAAACACGATGACTCCTGGCGATATCCCAAATATAATGATCACCACTGGCAGCATTGCGACCCCCGGGAGCAGATCCATAACGGCTATGACCAGGCTGTATATCCGTCGAAAAGAAACACTGACCATGCACGCACCAGACAGTATTAGAGCCAGAATAATCCCAATCAGCAGCCCTTCCCCCAACAGTTTCATGGAATTTCCGATATACCGCCATAAGGATACACCCCCGTATCCCTTGGCAAAATTCAGGACAAATGCCCTTCCGATAGCTTCCAGCGGGGGAAAAATAATCTCCGACCGCGGGCCAAACAATCTTAGTCTTGCTGCTGTCTCCCAGACAACCAGCATCAGGGCAATGAATACTATCTGTATCCAGAATCCCTTTTTCTCCTTCTTCCTCATCACAAACCACTCCCAGCTGTCATTTGCTCAATCACCCAGGACATTATCAAACACAAGATCCTCATATGAATCTGGCATAGTGTCAATAAATCCGGCGTCTGACATAAACCGGGCCAGTTCAAACAAGCTGTTTGTCTCTGCCGTATAGCTTCCGCTTTCCAGATACTTAAGCTCATCTTCCTTCGTATTTCCATCAAGTTCGCAGGTCATCTCCGCGACTTCACCCATATGGGTATCCATATACTCCATGGCTGTCCTGATACCGTCACACAACGCTTTATACAACTCCGGGTCTTCTTCATACAAACTGGTCGCCGCTACGCCTACTATAAACGAATCGTCTGCAGACCAGGCTTTTGAAACTTCATCCAATTCATAGAAGGAACCGCTGCTGCGTTCCATATATGTATAGGGGCTTGATGTCAAATGACAGGCGATATTCCCTGTTTCCAATGCCGCCATTCCATCCGGATGCTTCATCGCAACGATGTTCGAATCAAGGGCATGCGGATCAAGTCCTGACTCACTAAGTGCTTTTGCCAGAATGATATGCTGGATTGACCCGATATTCACAAGCGCAATCTGGTGTGAACTGCCAACAAGATCTTTCAGTGACCGTACATCATCCTCATTCGTCATCAGGCTGTGCTCCTGGCCTGACAGATTTGTAAACACTTTATACCCAACGTCCTTTACCACTCCTGTTATGGCAGGGGCCGCTCCCATAAATCCCACATTCAGATCACCTGACGCAATTCCTGTATTGATATCCGCGCCTGAATTCATCTGGATCCAAGTGACTGACACTTCTTTTCCAGTGGCCTCCTTATAGGCTTCTTCAATCAGTCCCTTCTCTTTCGCAACAATTGCCGGCGTATATGCCAGACCATACTGATATGCTATATTCAAGCTCTTTTGCTCATTTGAAACTGTGTTTTGGTTCCGTATGCCACAGCCTCCAATACACATTAGCAAAGACAATCCCAACAATCCCGCGCTCATTTTATTCATGTTCCATCAATTCCTTTCTCTTTATTTTCCCATTAAATGTCCTTGGTATTTCCTTTATCTCCGTGATCACCTTCGGCACTTTATATGATTCCAGCCGTCCAGCCAGATATTCCCGTATTTCTTCCTGACCGCAGCAATACGAAGCCTCCAAAACTACAAAAAGCCGCGGTACTGCCCCTTTTATCTTATCGGACATGGGAACACAGGCACAGTCACTGATGGCCGGATGGCTCAAAGCAGTCTCCTCTATTTCCTGCGGTGCAACTTTATTCCCGGCCACATTGATCACGTCGCCCTTCCGGCCGACCAGATAGATATATCCGCCCAACATGTATGCCAAGTCACTGGTCAGCACATATCCATCTTTTAAAACCTTCGCAGTTTCCTCCGGATCATGATAATAGCCCGACATATTCATTGGCCCTTTCGAGGCCAGCAATCCCGGGATCTCTGGCGTAGCATTAAATCTCCGTCCTTCATCATCCACAGTTATGAATTCTGCGTTTGCAACCGGCTTTCCGATGCTTCCCGTTCTTTGTTCCCCGTCATTAAAATTCAATATACAGGTACAGCCGCTTTCTGTGCTTCCGTAAAAGTTATAAAGCCTGGTAACCGGAAGAAGTGAACAGAGCCTGTCTTTTTGCTCTTCTGAAAGAGGCGCGCTTCCCAATTGAACATAACGCAGTTGGTCTTTACACTCCCCCAGCTTATTCCCCGACAATCTGAAAATAATGGAAAGAGACGCAGGGACCAGATCCATTGCTGTCACCTGATAACGATTCAGATTCTGATAGAACCGGTTTATGTTCAAAACGCCGTTCATAATTACCACAGTGCTGCCATTCATCATATTTCCGTAATAACGGCGCAGTCCGTGAGAGTGATTCAATGGTGTAGGGATCATTTCTACGGTATCCGATTCCATCTCTACTCCATGCATCACATTCTGTGCCAGGGCAATGGAACTGCGGTGTGTCATCACGATTCCCTTGGGTTTTCCTGTCGTTCCCGTACTGAACAGGATCTCGGAAACCATCCATGCTTCTGGAAACACAACAGGGTCAAGACATTGATTTTGGGCAACGGCCTCTGCCAATTGCGCATAAGTAATGGAAGTCCCCCTGCCAATCTTCTGGTCAGAGATGATAAGCTGTGCGTCCGTTTCCCGGGCAATCTCCTCTATCTTCTGCACTCCACAGTTTTTTTCCAGCGGCACAAATACGGCATGCAGAAGATGGAGTGCCATTTCCACCGCGAGATAAGGGATATTCTGCGCGGATTCGATGACCAGATTACAGCCGGCCTGGATTCCAAATCCGCGGAGCGCAGCGGCTGTCTTCCGAATCAGGTTCCAATATTCCAGATACGTAAGTTCCTCTTTCTCATCGATCACGCATCGTCTGGACGGCGTATGGACCGCATGGTAATAAATATGTTCAGCTATGGAATCCATTTATCTGCTGCACCCCCCATCAGCTCAGTTTCCTGACCATCGCCCATATCTTTTCAACCGAATCAAAATTTTCCGGCAGGACATATTCCATGGAGATGGAGATTCCGAAAGCGTCCTCTATCTCCGTGATGACGTTCACTACGTCTACAGAATCCCACGTTCCTCCTGTGACCAGACTCCGGTTACCTGTAAAATCAACATCCGGATAATTTTCCTTTAACAGTTCCAGCAATTTTTCCATAATAATTGAATCCTCCCTAAAATTGATTGTATATAAACGCAGAAGCGTCATATCCCGGCCCATAAATACCGAAGATCAATATCGAGAATATCGCCGCATAATAAATCATCCATCTGAAAACGATATTCTGACGCGCAAGTGTTGCACGTACAGGAAGATGTTCCTGCAGCATACTGACACACCACAGGAGTCCGATGCCAAGCAACGCCAAAATAAAATTCGGCCGGTCCAATCCATACCTGTACAGACTTCCGTCAAACAGCTGCCAGATTCCGAACTGCGAAAACATCCTGCGGAAAATACCTATCGCCGTACTGAGATCTGCGGCCCGGAAAAACACACGCCCAATACTGCAAAGAATAAACGTCCGGGACATTTGAAAAAGTTTCCAGCTGAACGCCCCCGTATCGATCCTCAATCTTCGCGTGATCTTCTGCAGCGGTTCCGCAAAAAGGATACCTGAAGTCATCAAAACAGCATGAAACATCCCCCAGAGAACGAAGTTCCATGAGGAACCGTGCCAAAGCCCGGTCAGCAGCCATACAATAATAGTTGGGATACAGGACATATACATACGGCCTGCCCTGCCCCCTCTGGACTTTCGGATGTATTTTGAACTCTTCTTCATCCAGCCGGAGATGGATATGGGATAGTAAACGTAATCCTTGAACCATGCCCCAAGCGTTATGTGCCATCTTCTCCAAAATTCAGGAATCGTACGTGAAAAATATGGATGGTCAAAGTTTTTCTCCAGCCGGATCCCAAAGGTTTCCGAAACGCCACCCACAATATCCATGCATCCAGAAAAATCCGCATAGATTTGAACCGAATAGAAAAGCATAGCAACAGCGAATATGACGCCGTTATGAGACTGATACTCTTCAAACACCCGCGAGACAAAGATGTTCAGCCTGTCGGCTATCACCATCTTTTTGAAATATCCCCACAGCATCAGCTGCAGTCCCTGTGTCACCCGTTCATAATCAAATGCTTTTTCCCCGTCAAACTGCGGAGCAAGCTGATGGTACCGGGAAATAGGGCCCTGAACAATATGGGGAAAATATATGGTAAACAACAAAAAACTCAAGAACTTTTCTTCCGCTGGAATCCGTTTCCAATAAACATCAAGTACATATCCTATGTTTGTTAATGTATAATAGGACAAACCTAACGGCACAATGATCTTCAATAAAAACGGGGAACTGTCCGCTCCCCAAAGGTGCCCGAATGAACATACCGTTGTTGAAAGAAAATTAAAATAACGCAAAAAAATAAAAATTCCGAAAATCAAGAGAAAATCAACCTTCAAAAACCGGGCAGCTCGTTTTTTGTCAGAAACGGCTATCTTTCTGGCGCAGAAATAAGTAATACCTGATGCCGCAAGTATATACAGGATATGTTGAGGCCCGGCGAAACAATAAAAGCATATGCTGGCAACCAGCAACAGCTGTTTCTGATATCTGCGGAACAATGTATAATACAATATCAGCAGTACACTAAAAAATACTAAGAAAACTAAAGAATTAAAACTCATAGGCGCCTCCTGAGATTCTATTTTCTCCCATAAATTCAGACAAAATAAAATAAGGCCCGGATCTCTCCGGCCTTATCTTACATTCTTTGCTTTCATTCCGCAAAACCGATATTCACCGCACTAATCTGCTTCTCAATGTCCGCTACTGCCTTCCTTCCAACTAATCATTGACGATCCTTTCCTAACGCCGCCTCGCACCTCTTCTTATAACAAGCAATACCATATTTCAGCACCTTCTCGATCCCATCGTCACGCAATTTCTCATCATACCGCCGCTTCTCGATCTGCTCAAGGGCCAGTTTCACTCCCTCAGCCAGATCTCCATCCTGAACGTATTTTACTTCAATGACAATTCCCAGACTTCTGTCCTCTGCCTCCACCAGAATATCTCCATAACCGTCCCCGGTCTCGCGGTTACTGGTGACGATCCAGTCTGCCTTGTAGGACAGAATGCCAAGCAGGATCCCATGATAGAAGTTCTCTTTCCGGTCACTGCGCGCCGCCGCGTCACGGACGCTGATCACCTTCCGTAAATAACAGTTGAACGCATCTTCCACGCCGGCAGCGTCCCCGGCCGCCAATGCTTTGCAGAGCTTCTGAAGCAGCTCGCCATCTTTCCTCGTTTCCTCACGGAACAGTTCCATGATCTGTCCCATGAATATCCCTCGAATCTCCGCATTCGGAACAAAAAGTTCGTAAAGCGGCATATCTGACTCATCGTCCTCGTCCGGACCACCAGTCAGGTATCCGGTCATATAGAGCAGACTCCACAGATTCTCAACGGAGCTGTACATGTCCCTGTAGGTAAGTTCCGGATGAATCTCCTTATGAACCGTGCCGCCATCCACCAGGAACTGCAGCTCCTGACGAGCTGAACTTGCGTCCAGCCTTCGCACAAACTCCCGCACTGCGTCATTGCCGCTGGAGTTCGCCCAGAAGTTCTGCGGCCGCGCTTTCGGATTTGTCCGCAGGAGATCCATGTAATTAATGACATCCCAGGGACAATATATCTCCGCGCTGCCGAAACGATATCCGTCATACCAATCCCTTATCGCACCGTAAGCATCTGAAAGGCCATAATAATCCAGCATCTCCCGCACCTCTGCGTCCGTAAACCCAAAGTATTCGTCGAACCGCGGATCCGACACTGTCAAAACACGCAGATTATGCAGAGAACCCGTCACTGGCGGGTTCTCTTGCATGCTAACGCGATTCATTCCCGTAAAAATACTTTCCTTGGATATTCGCAGACATCCGGTCAGCACCGCAAATTGCAGGCTGGGGTTCGTCTTCAGGGCCTGACTGAACATACCCCGGATCAGCTGTACCATTTCATCATAATAATTCCCATAAAACGCCTTCTGCAGAGGCACATCATATTCATCAATGAGCAGGATTACTCTCTGCCCATAATGCTTCTCCAAAAGAACCGACAAAAGCTTAAGGCTGTTCACCAGCACTTCATCCGACATGATGAACTGCGGCTCGCCGGGCTGCCCCAGGCGAATCAGCTGTCTGTAGAAATCCTTCTCCTGTGACGTGAGACGCTCACTGCTTTCCAGAAAACTGAACCGCATTGCCGCAAATCCGATCTCGCTGCACAGCATCCGGCGCGCTCCCTCAAAATTACATGCGCTGACATCTTTCAGAGACAGAAAAACCACCGGGAACTTCCCCATATTCTGTTCGCACAGCTCCGTATTCTTCGATATCTCGAGCCCAGTAAACAGCGCAGAATCCCCGCCAATCTCGAAGAAACATTTCAGCATACTCATATTCAACGTCTTGCCAAACCGCCGCGGCCGGGTAAACAGAGTCACATCTGCACCGCCCTGAAGCAATTCAGCGATCATTCCTGTCTTATCTACATAATATCGTCCCGTTTTTCGCAGCTTTTCAAAATCATCCGTACCGATTGCAAGCGGCTTCTTCCCAGAATCCGGTATCATCCGCAGCCACCTCCTCGCTGAAATGCTCCTCCGTCACAGCTTTCAATCCAGTCCCCGAACCAGATACATTATGCAAAACACAGCTATCCTCTACATTTCAAGTATACTCAAAGCTGCTGAAGTATGCAAGAGGTTTCTGCAGAGCAAGCCCACGCCCCCGCAATCAACGTCAGTAGTTGCCCGATAGACGATGCCCCCGGCATCGGAAAACCGCATAACATGGGATTCTTCCAGATATCCATGCAATAAAACAAGGGCCTGGTCGCCCAACCCTCTGTAATCTCTGTCTTAAAATCCCCCACCGTCTCCGATGGGGGATCTATGCATGATCCGCTACTGCCTTCCTTCCAACCGCTCGATTCTCTTCCGAAGCTCGGCGATCTCGTCGTCCTTTAATCTCATCGCTGCGTCCCGGGATTGCAGCTCCGCCTCCAGCGCCTCCGCCTTCTTCCGCAGCGTTTCCGCATAGTATTTCGCATCATTCCGATCCAACTGCAGCAATGCCTCCGAAAACATTCCCAGCACCTCCTTTGGCTTCCTTCGGAATTCCGAGAGCTCATGGTACATCTCCCCAAACACCGGATCATACCGGCTGATCTCCCAGATCCGCTCCAGATCGTCGAACGCCAGGAATCCCAGCCATGCCTCCAGTTCCGTCTCTATAGCCTTATTATGAAGCTTTTTTCGGTAAACGTCAAGGGGAATGAACACATATTCCTGCATTACTGATAACCCCAAGCCCCCGCAATCAAATCTACGAATACAACCGATAATATTTCCTCATGTTTCTGGCGGCGTACCACCCAAAATAGTAGATAGACCG
>CANQTL010000059.1 GCA_947626775.1 uncultured Lachnospiraceae bacterium
CTTTTCAAGGTGCAGATGGCAGAAACCCCTGTTGGAAAACACGATGCCAGAGTCATGCTTTTGCATCGAGGTTTAATGAGCAGACACTATTTAGTATCAATAATACGATTCCAAAGAACTTGGATTCTACCTGTCAACTGTGCTATAATATCCACGAGGACAATTTCTTTTTTGAAGTGTCATCAAAAGTCATAAATTTTCCGGGCATTCCGGAGAACAAAAAAATAGCTGAAAGCCGCTAAATTAAAGGCTTTCAGCAATCTTTTAACAAGCGGAGTTGGAGGGATTCGAACCCTCGTGCCCCGGAGGGCAAACGCATTTCGAGTGCGCCCCGTTATGACCACTTCGATACAACTCCGTACTCATTGATTATAATTTGTATTTGGGCGAATGTCCACAGCTTTTTCTAAAAACTTCTGTGAATCGGAGTGATACGGTTTATGACACAGGATGAAAAATACATGAAAGAAGCTCTGAAACAGGCGCGGAAAGCGTATGAGCTGGGGGAAGTGCCAATCGGCTGCGTGATTGTACATGAAAACAAAATTATCGGGCGGGGATACAATCGGCGCAATACCGACAGGAGTACGCTGGCCCATGCAGAGATTACGGCGATCAACAAGGCGAGTAAAAAACTTCACGACTGGCGGCTGGAAGGCTGTACGCTATATGTCACGCTGGAGCCGTGCCAGATGTGTGCGGGGGCGATTGTACAGGCGCGGGTCACGGAGGTTGTCATGGGGGCCATGAACGCAAAGGCAGGCTGCGGCGGTTCGATTCTGAATATTCTGGAGATGCCGGAGTTCAACCATCAGGTACAGGTGCGCCGAGGAGTGCTGGCCGAGGAGTGCACCGAGATGCTGATGAGTTTTTTCAAGGAGCTCCGCATCCGCAATAAGCAGGAGAAGGAGCTGAAAAGGGCGCGCAAGATGCAGTTGTGATACGGTTTGAAATAAGGTATAATAAACTCCAGAATCCGGTTGCTGCGCAACCGCCGTGCTACGCACTCAAAGATTCTGTCGTTACCATATCAGGTGAAATCAAATGCTCGCTTTGCTCGCGCTTGATTTCCTGCTGATATGGTATAATGTTCGCGAAGGCAATGAGCCGTGCGAAGATGACGGATGACAAAATGGCTGCTTGCAGACAATTTTGTCAGACGGCAGATTCATAGGGCGAATGCCCAGCGACCCAGAGATACTGCGTATCTCCGTGAATCAAAGATTCACGAGGGCAGCACGGCGGATTTGAGCGAAGTAAGTTCACGTGCAAATTGAGAACTAATATATTATAAATAAAAAGCATAGGAGGAATGGCGATGAGGAGAATAGGTATGTTGACCAGCGGAGGTGACTGTCAGGCGCTCAACGCAGCGATGCGCGGCGTTGTGAAATGTCTGTCCTGCAGCGGGGAGGACATTGAGATCTACGGGTTCCTGGACGGCTACAAGGGATTGATTTACGGGGATTTCCGCATGCTGACAGGGCATGATTTCGCGGGTATTCTGACGAAGGGCGGCACGATCCTTGGCAGTTCCAGAACGCCTTTCAAGCTGATGCGCGAGCCGGATGAAAACGGGCTTGATAAGGTGGAGGCGATGAAACAGAATTACTATAAACTGAAGCTCGACTGTATGGTGATTCTGGGCGGCAACGGTACGCACAAGACGGCGAATCTGTTGCGTGAGGAAGGGCTGAACGTGATCACACTTCCCAAGACGATTGACAATGATCTGTGGGGCACGGATATGACTTTCGGCTTTCAGAGCGCGGTCAATATCGCCACGGATTGTATTGACTGTATCCACACGACAGCCTCTTCACACGGGCGTATCTTTATTGTCGAGGTCATGGGCCACAAGGTGGGCTGGCTGACGCTGAATGCCGGCATGGCCGGAGGCGCGGATATCATCCTGATTCCCGAGATTCCCTATGATATTGACAAGGTGATCGAGGCGATCGAGGGTCGCGAGAAGAGAGGTTCCCGTTTCACGATTATGGCGGTGGCGGAGGGCGCAATCTCCAAGGAAGACGCGAAACTCTCCAAGAAAGAGTATAAAGAGAAAATGAAAAATTATCCGTATCCTTCAGTCTCCTATGAGATCGCGGATCAGATTCAGAAGAAGTGCGGCAAGGAAGTGCGCGTGACTGTGCCGGGGCATACGCAGCGAGGCGGCAGCCCTTGTCCTTATGACCGCGTGTTCGCAACCAGACTCGGCGCTGAGGCCGGCAAGCTGATCCTGCAGGGAGAGTATGGATTCATGGTAGGCTACAAGAACAGGGAGATTGTCAGGGTGCCTCTTGAGGAAGTGGCTGGCAAGCTGAAAATGGTATCGCCCGACGCGACCATTGTGCAGGAAGCAAAGATGGTAGGTATCAGCTTCGGCGATTAAGGATTAGAACAATGTCTTATACGGCGCTTTATCGTAAATTCCGTCCGGATTGTTTCGAGGACGTCAAGGGACAGGAACATATTGTCACTACGCTGCGCAACCAGATCAGGGCGGAGCGCGTCGGTCATGCCTATCTTTTCTGCGGCACGCGGGGGACGGGCAAGACGACGGTGGCAAAAATCTTTGCCAGGGCGGTAAACTGTGAACACCCTGTAGATGGCAGCCCGTGCGGCGAATGTGTATCCTGCCGGGCGATTGCGGCGGGCGCAAGCATGAATGTGATCGAGATCGATGCAGCCTCCAACAACGGTGTGGACAATATCCGGGAGATTGTTGAGGAAGTTGCGTATTCTCCGGCGGAAGGAAAATACAAGGTCTATATCATAGATGAGGTTCACATGCTGTCGATCGGCGCGTTCAATGCGTTGTTGAAGACTCTGGAAGAGCCGCCCTCCTATGTGATTTTTATTCTGGCAACCACGGAAGTGCACAAAATACCGATCACGATTTTGTCCCGCTGTCAGCGGTATGATTTTCGCAGAATTACGATTGACACGATCACGGCAAGGCTGCGGGAACTGATGGAGACGGAGCAGATACAGGTCGAGGAAAAAGCACTGAGATATGTAGCCAAGACGGCGGACGGCTCTATGAGAGATGCTTTGAGTCTGCTGGATCAGTGCATTGCCTTTCATTTTGGTCAGGAGCTGACCTATGATAAGGTGCTGGATGTGCTGGGCGCGGTGGATACGGAGGTGTTTGGCCGGCTGCTTCGGTATGTGCTGGCGAGGGATGTGTCGGGATGTATCGGCCTGTTGGAAGAAATTGTGATGCAGGGCAGGGAACTGGGGCAGTTTGTGACGGATTTCACCTGGTATCTGCGAAATCTGCTGCTGTTGAAATCTTCCGATAATATAGAAGATGTGATTGACGTCTCCTCGGACAATCTGGTCAGACTGCGGGAAGAGGCGGACATGATCGAGGCGGACGCCGTCATGCGCTACATCCGTATTTTTTCGGAGCTTTCAGGACAGATACGGTATGCGGCACAGAAACGCATTTTGATAGAGATCGCGCTGATTAAACTGTGTCGTCCCGATATGGAGCGGGATTACGAGTCTGTGCTGGAGCGTGTTCGGGCGCTGGAAGAAAAGCTGGAGAATGGCGTGGCCCTCATGCCGACGGCTGCAGGATCTGCCGGAGCGGATGCCGGCGGCGCAGAGATTTCTCCAACCCCAGGGAAAGAGAGGCCGCCCCTGCCCAAGGCGATACCGGAGGACGTCCAGGCGGTACTGGACAGATGGCAGACGATTGTAGGACGAGCCTCCATGCCGATGAAGCAGTATATCAAAAATGCCGGCTTGAGTCTGGGCGGAGACAATAAACTGATGCTTGTGGTCGAAGACGGGCTGGCTTCCGATTATTTCCTGCGTCAGGAAGGGCACAAGGCTCTGCTGGAGCAGCTGTTGTCGGAGACCGTGGGTAAGGAGATCGAGGTGACGATACAGAGCGTTCCGGATCGAGAGGTTTTTGCACAAGATTATGTGGATCTGAGTCAAATGATCCATATGGATATCGAGATAGAAGACGAATAAGGAAAGGGTATAAAAGGATATGGCAAAACGTGGCGGATTTCCGGGCGGCATGCCCGGCAATATGAATAATCTGATGAAGCAGGCACAGAGGATGCAGCGTCAGATGGAGGAGAGTCAAAAAGAACTGGAAGCAAAGGAGTTTGTGGCGAAAGCCGGCGGCGGCGCCGTGGAGGTGACCGTGACGGGAAAGAAGGAGATTACGAAAGTAAAATTATCTGCGGAAGTGGTAGATCCCGACGACATCGAGATGCTGGAGGATCTTGTCATGGCGGCGGCCAATGAAGCGCTGCGCATGGCCGATGAGGCAAATGCCGAGATTATGAATAAGATGACCGGCGGTCTGGGTGGAGGCCTTCCGTTCTGATGGAGCTGTACAGCGGACACATCAACAAGCTGATAGAAGAATTGGCGGGCCTGCCGGGTATCGGATCCAAATCCGCACAGCGTCTGGCTTTTCATTTGATCAATATGCCGCAGGCGCGTGTGGAGCGCCTGGCAAATGCCATTTTGGACGCAAAGGCGAATGTGCGCTATTGCAGAGAGTGTTATACGCTGACGGATCACGACATCTGTCCTGTCTGCGCCAATGCAAATCGGGATCACGGCACGATTATGGTGGTGGAGAATGCCAGAGATCTGGCGGCTTATGAGAAGACGGGCAAGTATGAGGGCGTTTATCATGTGCTTCATGGAGCAATCTCACCGATGCTGGGAATCGGCCCCAACGATATCCGATTGAAAGAGTTGATGCAGCGTCTCGAAGGCGAGGTAAAAGAGGTCATTATCGCGACCAATTCCAGCCTGGAAGGTGAGACGACGGCCATGTATATCAGCAAGTTGATCAAACCGACGGGGATCCGGGTGACGCGTATCGCCAGCGGCGTACCCGTAGGAGGAGACCTGGAATATATTGATGAGGTCACACTGCTGCGCGCTTTAGAAGGCAGAGTGGAGCTGTAAAAAATGAGAAAGGTAAAACGCCGCATGGATTACCGTGTGTGATGACTGAAACGGAGGGAGTTATGAGCGTAGAAAAAGAAAAATTTGGAACGACGAAAGACGGGAAAGACGTGTACGCATACACGTTATCCAACTCGAAAGGCATGACGGCCAAGATCATCAATTACGGCGCTAATTTGGTCAGTCTGCTTGTGCCTGATGCAGAGGGGCATGTAGAAGATGTAGTGCTCGGATATGATACATTGGAGGGGTATTATGGGAACAACAGTTTTTTTGGCGCGACGATCGGACCAAGTGCGAATCGTATTGCGGGTGCGGCCTTTGAGATAGACGGCAGGGAGTATCACATTGATGTCAACGACGGACCGAACAATCTGCACAGTCATATGGAGGAAGGGTATCACAAGCGTGTCTGGAATGCGCAGGAAGGGACGGACAGCGTGACGCTCACGCTGGAAGGCAGAGACGGAGAGATGGGATTCCCCGGCAACAAAAAAGTGACCATGGTGTACAGCCTGTCTGAAGACAATGAATTGAAATTGAGTTATCATGCGACTGCTGATGCCAATACGATCATTAATATAACAAATCATACTTATTTTAATTTGTCCGGACACAAGGCGGGTATTATAGAAGATCATATGTTGAAGCTGAACGCCGCTCATTATACTCCGGTGGTCGCGGGTTCGATCCCTACGGGAGAGATTGCGCCGGTAGCGGGCACGCCGATGGATTTTACGAAGATGAAGCCGATTGGACAGGATATCAACGCCGACTTTGAACAGTTAAAGCTGGGCAAGGGTTATGACCACAATTTTGTCATAGACAATGCGGACGGGACGCTCCGAGAAATCGCCGAGGCTTACGATCCGAAGAGCGGCAGGCGGATGAAGGTATTTACAGATCTGCCGGGCGTTCAGTTCTATGCGGGCAACTGTATCGGCGAAGAGGTGGGAAAGGAGCATACTTCATACGGACCGCGCAAAGGATTCTGCCTGGAGACGCATTATTTTCCGGATAATATTCATCATCCGAATTTTCCCCAGGCCGTGTTCGGACCGGGAAAGGATTATAATGCGGTGACAATTTATCAGTTTCTGTGAGTTGTGAGCGCGCAAGACGGGAGACATGGATCTGCGGATGCATGTCTCTTTTTGCGCGGGCAATGAGCCAAGCTGACAGGCTTGCCTGTCAATTTGGCGAATGCCGCGATAACGAGTGAAACCCGCAAAGCGTGTTTCATCTCGTTTATCGCGGTTTTTGCCATATTTTATGCGGTGCAGATGCTAAAATAGACGAAGATCCGGACTTGCCGGTCCGTGCCCAGTGATTGTTTTGAGTGCAAAGGCTTCGGAATGGAGTGGATGAAATGAGAGAGTCGTCAATTGTCGTTCACAAAGGAGGAAAAGAGGAAAAATACAAATTATATATAGAAGATTATGTGCTTTCTTTTCTGAAGGAAGAGGCGGGGACATTGGAACTGTCGGATATTTGCTTTTACGGAACGAGAGAAGAGGAACACAGAAAATATACCGTTTATGGAGCTTTGAGAGATAAAAATTCCGGCTATTTTGAAAAATACAGTCTGCTGGATGAAATAGGGTGCCGGTTGACGCAGGCGGGACCGATTTTTTTCATTCGGGAAAAAGAAGGGATGTATGAGATTAAAGGTTATGAGGTCTTTTATCAGGATAATAAGGAGATGCAGAATTATCTGATAGACCGTCGAAAAACGGCGGACGGAGAACAGGAGCGGGTTTTGCCCGAGCGCTCGGCGAAGAAGCCGGAAGCGCGGAATATGCGCGCGCAGAAGGCGTCTGCAGGCAGGGTGCAGCACAGTGCCGTCTCGCTGCAGCTCGGAGCAATCCTTATCGTGCTGGTCGCGATTGTCATCAATTCCGCCAATGGTTACGACAAGATGAGACAGTTGAATCAATCCGCTGCCGAGGTGCTGTTTGCAGTAGAAAACAGGGAGGCGGAGGACGGCACAGATACCGGCGGCGCTGAGGAAAACCCGGCTGGTGCAGAAGATCCGCTGAAGCTGGCGGAACTTGAGAACAGAGAATCCTACGCGGCGGGGGACGATGAGGAGACGGAGGATACGGCAGAAGAAAAAACTGCAGAGAGCGCGGCAGCGCCGGAGACGGAAGAAAGGGAGCTGGCAGATATACCGGCGGCTGATGAGGCTGGCGCGCAGAATACAGAGGAGAAGAGTGCGGAGAATGATGAACTGGAGGCGCTTTCCAGAAACGTCGCCCGCTATTACGAGGTGGAGAGGGGAGATACGCTGTATGCGATCAGCCAGAAAATATACGGCGATACGACCTATGTGCAGGAAATCTGTGAGCTGAACGAGATAACGGATCCCGATAAAATATGCTATGGACAAAAAATAGTACTGCCTTAAAGGGGATTGTGGTATAATAACGAGGAAAGTGCCGATGGCGCTTACGGCAATCGGCATTTCAAAAACAGAGGAACGGCATATGGCGGACGTTAGGAATTATCTGAAAAGGAAGAAGCAGAGACAGACTGATGGCGTGAGGATCAGCTATCGGGAGAAGATCAAGAGCCACAAATTTACGATTTTTTATCGTACAACACTGGTTCTCATACTGATCGCCGCCGTTGCGGCTGCTCTCTATATTCAGTGGGAAAACAAGGTATACACACAGATGTCTGTTTTGTCTTCCACAGAGATCCATATCACGCAGGATGCGGAGTTGATGCCCTTTGCCGGGTATCTGCTGACCTACAGCAAGGACGGCGCGGCTTGTATGGATATCAGAGGAAACGCCGTGTGGAATCAGACTTTTGAGATGCAGAATCCCATGGTGGACATATGCGGGAATGTAACGGCTATAGGTGATTACAACGGTAGAAACATATACATAATGGACACAAACGGATCTTTGGGCAATATCACGACCAATAAGCCCGTGCGGGATTTTTGTGTGGCAGCTAATGGCGTGGTGGCGGTAGTGCTGGATGACACAGATACCACATGGATCTATCTGTACGATGCACAGGGCGATGAACTCGCCTATTTCAGGACTACTATGAAAGAGAGCGGCTATCCGGTCGGCGTGTCCATATCGCCTAACGCACAGTTGGTATGCGTGTCCTATCTCTATGTTGACAGCGGGCAGATGAAGTCGAGCGTGGCATTTTATAATTTTGGAGATGTCGGACAGAACAGTACAAACAATTATGTCAGCGGCTACGATTATCTGGACGTGATTGTGACGGTTGTGGGTTTTTTGGATAACAAGTCGGCGTTTGCAGTCTCGGATGACCGGATTATGTTTTACAGCGGCGCGCAGAAACCGGTCAGCATAGCGGAAAGTCTTATCAGCGACAGCGTACAGGGTATTTTCTATGGAGATGAGTATATCGGACTGGTGTTTGTTGATACGGAGAGCGACAGCCGGTATCGGCTGGATGTATATCACCAGTCCGGAGAATTCAAACAGTCGATTAGGTTCGACATAGAATACAGCGATATTTTATTTGAGCAGGACAGAATCATTATTTACAATGAGTCGGAGTGCCGTATCTACAGCAGCGGAGGAACGGAGAAATACAGCGGACAGTTTGGCAAATCAGCGCTGATGCTTATTCCGCAGAGCAATGACAGAAGGTATATGATCGTGACCCCCACTTCCATCGATACGGTTGAATTGCAGTAAAAGAGTAAAACGCGCAGCGGCGATATCGGATACCGAGAAAAGAAAGTTGAGGGTTTCATGACAAAATTGATTTTTGCTTTCGTCCTACTTCTATTGTTTCTGTGGCGAATCCGAATGGGATACCGCAACGGCGTTATGCAGGAGATCGTGACGATCTTGTCGGGAGCGATTGCTCTTGCAAGCGCGGCACTCCTTTTTCTGGCAATTTCCAGCTACAGGCAGAAGGCGATGAGCCTGCTTGTGGTGTGTGTGATCGGATTGACAGTTCTTGGAGTCGTGTTCAAAGTGTGCGGACTGATTTTTAAACCGATGCTGGCGTTAGGCGACGTCGCTGTGATAAGCGGAGTGAACAAACTGTTCGGTGCGGTCATAGGAGCGGGGGAAGCGGCGGTTCTCTCCTGTCTGTTCTATTTTATATATGAATATTTGTTGAGGCACATGGGAACGGGCGCGCTGTGAAGGCTGTGCGCAGGAGAACGGAACGCTTACGCAGCGTGTTTTGATACGGCGGATAAATTTTATAAAAACACGGGCCGCAGCTTATTGACAAACAGGAAAAACAAGTGCTAAAATAAAATTCCACCGCCCAAACGGGGAGGCGGCAGACCCCTCCGGACACCGGGCCGAAAAATCTTTGAAAAAATAAGAAAAAAGGCTTGACGGGCAGCGGCGGTTGTGATAGCATACTAACGTTGCGTGTTGAGAGACGCGCACGGAAGCTGACTCCGAAAGGAGCTGCTGAAGTTAATCGCGAAGCGAGTTACTTTGAAGTAAGTTGCTGCGCAACTAACTTCGCACTTTGACAAATAAACAGTAATGCAACCCTGAAGATTCAAGAAAAGGGATGACAGCGCGGAGCGATGCGCAGATTTGCAGGAGGCGGACGCGGGTATACCCGCAGGACGGCGGATGCAAAGATGCAGGCAATGCAAAGCATTGGCATCCCGAACGTGAGCGAGGAAAACCAAAGGTTTTTCGAGCCATGTTGAGAAGAATAATTCAGAACGTAAAGACGGAAGACAGGAGAGCCAAAGGTTATTCTGGAACCGGATTAAACGAGGAAGAAGCAGGGAGGGGGAAGCCCTTTCTGAGGAAATTATGACGAGAGTTTGATCCTG
>CANQTL010000060.1 GCA_947626775.1 uncultured Lachnospiraceae bacterium
GATATCAGATCCCTCCAAACCATTGATTTTGCGTGGTTTTCTCAATGTCTGTCACCAACTTTTAGAGAAGAGCCCAATGTAGCCCGTTCTACGTTCGCCCCAGATATCAGTCCATATGCCACCGCCGACCGTCCAACGCTGAAAGCCTTTCTTGATCTGATACCCTGCTTTCCTTGCCCGTCTCCTTAAAGTAGCTTCTGAATAGGTTGTAAGACTTACCATAATTCTTTACCTCCTTAAATTATATAAATTTAGGTGGTAGTTTTCTTCTTGTTGAAACAAGCATTACCAAGATCCAGGCAGAACCGTACATTACCAGTTCAAACCGATCCGGTCGTGAATTATGATGTAGTCTAGTGTACTGTACTGTAATTACGTTGCGTATTCGTTGTCCTACCAAAACTATACTACATTATTTCTGTTTATGCAAGGATAATATTCTATTTCGATTTCCATATCTAGTTGTTATTTCTTCTGTTTACTAGATGGCTTCTTCTTATATATTTGATATTTCCTCTTAGCCTCTTTATCAATTTGGGCGAATGCTTCTTCCTCAGATGGGAGATGGTTTCCAATTACTCCGACTGATAGAGAGTTGCTTTCGCTGGCATTAAGAGAAAGACCATTCTTGTGTTTCTCTTTTAATCGCTGCAAGTGTTCTTTTTCCCTGGCCGCATTTCTGTTTATTCTATCTTTGAGAAGCCGATTGCCATCTTCAACATAATCATCATATGTATCAAGTAAAATCTCATCAAATGCAGTTGTAGCAGTGTATCGGAGCATTCTTTTTGATATATCAGGAAGAGTATTGCCAATTTCCGGGATTGCTCCAATTAGTTTATCTTCAATATCCTGCGTCTCAAACATATCCGCTTCAGTAACCTCCAGCCTCACGCTGGCCTGTTGAGCATTGAGGGCATAAACCTGTATAGCTTGCAACAGTTTCAATAAATTATCGCCTCCAGAATGAAGAATCATTTTATCAAGGAGTTCCCTAATCTCGGGAGGGTATTCTTTCAAATGCTCAATGCTCTGACTATCTAAGCCTATTTCCCTTGCAGAATCAGTTATTCCTCTGTTGTAGTCATCCTGCATTCCCAACAAATAGCCTGGTTCGCAGCCCAACGCATCACAATAGTCTTTTATATATTCGGAATATATATTTCCGTATTTGTTTTTGTTTTGGCGATGATGCGATATTCGCGTTTTAATCGTCAGGAAAGTAGATTCATTGACATTAGGATCATTTGTTTCCTCTTTGTGCCTGCAAATAATACGAGCAAGTTCCGCATCTGTTTGGATATTCCGATAATTACATATCGCTGTTAGACGATCACTAAAACTTGCATCAGAACTAATGGGGAAAAATTTACTCTTTTTCATATATACACCCTCCAAAGTGATAAACATTTGTGTATTTATTTCGCCAGCAATTGTTGCTATTATAATCTCAGGAAGCAAAAAAGTCAACGGGATTGTTGGAAAGGAGGATTCTGATGAAGAACGAGGAAATTCGCGCACTGATAAAGAGCCGAAGGATACGTCATTATGAGGTGGCGGCACAACTTGGAGTTAACGAAGCGACTTTTTGCAGGTGGTTAAGAAATGAGTTGCCACCCGAGAAGAAAAAGCAGGTTTTAGAGGCCATTGATTCAATCGCATTGTAGGAGGTAATTGAGGTTGAAAAATCGAACGTTTTCTGAGATTACGAACGATACGATCACCACTGATACGCCTGGATTAATGAGGCTTACGAATTCAGGGCGTGCCACAGCAACAGAGATTGGACGAGCAGCCAAAGCGCAGATTAGGATCGGGAGAAAAATCCTTTGGAACGTGGCGAAAATTCGACGGTATCTAGATGCGATCTCGGAGTGATTGGTTATGCAACGGGATTTTCAGCTTATCCGGGACACAGTACCGATCGAAGCTGCTGCGAGGCATTTGATGGGCGATCCAATTAAAAAGATGTATCGATATCCCGGGGAAAAGACGGCATCAATCAAACTATATCCGGGCACGCGTTCATTTCATGATTTTGGACGAAACGTGGGTGGCGACTGTATCCGTCTCTGGTCTCACGTGAGGCAAGTTGATTCTGGGCAGGCCATTCAGGAAATTTGTGAGGAATTTGGCATCACTCTTGACCGGCCAGACAGAACGAAAATTGCGGAAAGCATTCGGAAGCAGGAGCAGGAGCGGAAGCAGCGAGAGGAAGAAAAGAAACGCCAACGGAAAATGTGGCTCCTTGCGGTGGAACGGGTTAAATTTGAACTTCAGGCCGTGGAAAACATTCTGGAGACGGCAGCGCCGCTCTCCAACGAGTGGTGTTTCTGCATCGACCGGAAACAACGAGTGGAGTATTTGTTGGATTACTTGTGCGGGATTTTGGACTGAAGGGGGTGAGGATTGTGGACAATGAAGCGGTAAATGATTTTCGGGCGCAGTTTCATCTTTTTGATGGATCTGGCCGAGCAACAGGGGTGTTTGATTATCGAATACTGGAATACATAAAATCGCACGAGTTTCTGTTTTTTATGGGAGGCGTGCCTTACCTGTATAATAATGGCGTATATTCAGCTGATCAGACTGGTTCGAAGTTAAAAACCATTATTCGGGAGTTGATATACCCGCGATTTGTGAAAGCAAATACACTGTCGCGTATTTTTCAGCTTTTCGTAAGCGATTTTGATCTTCAGCGTACGCAGGAACAGGTTAATCTCTACCCGGCACATTGGATACCATTTCGAAACTGCATGCTTGATGGGAAAACAGGCGAGAAGCATTCACATCACCCGAAATATTATGCGTTGAATCAGATACCGTGGGAATTTACAGATGAAATCACTTGCGGTTCAGATGTGGAGAGTTTTCTTGCATCTTCAATGAACCAGGATGACAGGCGCACAATTCTTCAGTATTTGGGGATGTGCATGTGCCGCGTTAATTTTCAAAAGATGATAATTTTAAAAGGCGGTCGAGGAACCGGGAAAAGCGTTCTTCTGCGACTTTTTGAGGATGTAATAGGGGCGGAGAATTGCAGCAATATACCACTTCAACGCTTAGAGGAGAATTTCCATGGTATCCAAGTTATGGGCAAGCTGCTTAATCTTTGCGCTGATTTGAACGCTACTCCCATGCGGACGGTAAATGCGATAAAGATGATCACAGGAGGTGACACATTGTCCGATTCGTATAAAGGAAAGGACATTGTGACTTTTCGTCCATATGCGCGGCTTCTGTTCAGTTGCAATGATGTTCCAACTAGCCTTGATGAGAAATCAAGTGCGTTGTTTGAACGGATCATAATCATCGCGATGGACAAACGGCCAGAAAATCCTGACCGCCAACTACCTGAGAAACTCCGAGCCGATATTCCGTATCTAATCCATTTGGCGGTGAATGAACTGCGAGAACTTCTTAAGGACAATACGCTTTTTGTGTCTACGCGGAGTCAGGAACTTATCGACCAGTTATATGCAGATAGTGATACCGTGCAAGCGTTCGTTTTGGAAAAATTAGAACGGGATTCATCGTCTTCAGTTAAAACCACGGAATTGCTTGCGGCATATCGGGCCTATTGTGGAGATGCGGAGCGAGAGCCTTTGTCAAGAAATAATTTTTACCGAAATTTTCGAAACAAGGGATACGGAATCAAGACGGTTCATGGCGAAACATATTTTTCTGGCATCAAGTTCAAAGATGAATTTATGTCGGTTGATGCGGACGATGAATCACCATTTGATTAGTATCGCCTGATAAGGGTGGAGAAGGTGGGATTTTTAACCTATATTCATTAGAATTTTGGGTAGTAAAAAATATATAGATATGAAATAGAAACACCACCTAATTCACCCACCCATTTCTTTATTAGGCAAAAGCAAGGCCTAATAAACGCTGGAAAGGAGTGTGATTGTCATGGATTTGAAGGGATCGGTTTATTGGAATCTATTCCGGGATTGTTGGGATTTTTTCAAGGGTTGTCTGCCAGCCCCATCTCTGAATGATGCTGAGAGATGGGATGCGATCGTTGGTACTGCCGGTCAGCTTATGAACAAATATAGACGAACGGAAATCGCATCATTTGGAACTTCTTTGGTTCTTGCCGTAATTGATGAATTGGATAGGTTGTCCAAGAATTGTCAGATTGAAGTGAAGGGAGATGAGCAACATGGAACAAGCGCAGAAATACCGCGATCTGCCGCAATTCTGGATAATGGCGGAGCAAGTGAGAAAACAGAAGGCGAGGGTAGATGAACATTCGCCTAAATCACAGAAGAAATCAACTCAGAAGAATAGGAAAACATAACCTTTTCCAAAAGGTTTACATAACAAAAAGGAGCGAAATATTATGAAAAAACCTAGTAATTTGCCGCCGGGACAGTTGGAATCGATACCCGGCGAGGCTGCCAAGGAGATTATAACAAATCTACGGCAACTCTATGATATGGGGAAACCACAAACAGACCAGGAAGTGGCAGATAGGCTCGACCAGTATTTTATATTTTGTCAGGAGCATTCATTTCGACCAGGCATTGAAACACTTAGTCTTGCGCTTCATATTTCTCGCCAGACGCTTTTTAATTGGAGTAAGGGGATTAAATGCAGTTCGCAACGACAACAGTTAATTGAAGCGGCAAAAGGTTTTGTTGCAGGTTTTATAGAGCAAGCAGCTTTAAGTGGACGGCTAAATCCAGCGACTTTTATATTTCTCGCCAAAAACTGGATGGCTTATAAAGATAACTATTCCCTTGAAGCATCGAATGACAACACTGATTATACACCAAGCATCTCAACCGAAGAGATACTACGGCTGCGGCAGGAACGTCGGGCCTTGCCGGAGAAGCCGGATTTGGAGTGATATTTATGCAAATATGCACTGATGATGTATAAAGGATGAGGATAAGGATGCAGATGTGGATAAATGGAACAAATTCGGTGGAAAAGTGGTATCATCATTGCGCGAAAGCGTTCTTTCACGCATAGATGCGCGATTTATCAACATACGTGGCGAATGGGCATGGTTCCGAGGATGACCAGGCAGGGGTCTTGGGGGTGGGGTGTTGTTTCGCCCGAGGTCGCCCCCCGGATCCGCCGGAACAGACAAAAAGGAGTTTGAAAGGGGGTGATGCGGATGGCGCAGATGTGGGATATCAAGAATCCGAATGATCGGGAAATGCTTTCAAAGCTTGCTGCAATGGAAACGCTAACGGGCACCATACAGTATGGCGGACAGGGGCTTCAGGAGTACGACAGAGAAGAATTGGAATCTTACAAAGAATATCTGAAACTTTGCAAAAAGAAAATTACGGAGGCTATTGATGAAAAAATTTCAGAACTGGAAAAAAGGAGGAGTTAAATGTATCAGTATCATCAGAATTTTTTGAAGAAAGGCGTTGGTGGACAGCCTTTGAAGCCAGAGATCCACAAGGAGACCGTGGCGACACCTTTCGGATTTACGACACGAGAAAAAGCAGTTCCGCAAAAAGGACTGACTGAAAGGGCCGCAGAAATTGCGCGAAAAGCGGCCAGGAATTCCGCGCCGGTAGACGAAACTGTTTTATCAGCATATGGATCGTCAGGATGTTTAGGCCCTGCAGCCCAGGAACGGAAAAATCTTGATGTGATTGCTAATTTGAAGGGAGGAAAAAATTAATGAACCGTTTTAGTGAAATGAGGAACTCGTTGGACTGTTACCGCGATAAAATTGATGTTATCATAAGGAAATACCAGGAAGAGAAAGCTAAAATTGAATCTACATATACACCATCGGCCGGAGAACCTCTCCTTGCCAAGAACCTTATCAGGGCGCAGGAGCAATTTGCTGTTGCCCAAAACGGTATCATTGATCGCGTTAATGGTATTATCTCCGATGTTCAGGATCAGTTGAAAGGCTGGGTGTCCGCTTCACCTACTAACGATAAGCAATTTCAACTTGTAACCACTTTGTTTTCTTTGGGAATAGATCTTTCTGTTGGTGAAATTGAATCTCTCCAGTCGAGCCTGGGGGATAATTATTTCAGTCACAAAATCGTTGCTAAACTGGCCGAGCAGTCAGGGGTTAAGGGCATTCGTATGCCATACCGCCTAGACCTGTACGTTGGGCTTCTAAATAATGTCAAAAATGAAGCAGATGTCTTCATTTCGGGATATTGCGGTGCAAAACCAGTCCAAGAGCTTTTCACAGATAAAAACACGCCGGTTTCTAAGAATCTCGTTTATGCGGCTGCCGCTGGCCGTCCGTTTGCTCCAGATTCTGCGCTTTTGAAAGCAGCGGTAGTTTGGGACGGCGATGGCATTCCAACGAAGCGTAAGAGCCGTTTGACAGCGGATGATCTTGATGTTTTGAACCAGATGTTTAAAGGCTGCACCACCCCGGAACAGTTATCAGGCCGGACAACGCAGATCCTGAGCCAAACCCCGGAGATGCGTGAAATCCTTGCTATTTCACCATATTCTGCATTTGTTCCGAAAGAGGATGCTGCGCCGTAACTGTAACACGGCTTCATTATTGTAACGGCTCTGTAATGTTAAAATCAATTTCTAGCCATTTTTCGGTTGTTCGTGGGGAAATGTGCCATAATTGCGAGAAGTGGCTAGAAATCCCCAAAAAGAAAGCAGACTATTACTTTTAATAGACGGGGCAAATACTTGAAGATAATATAGGGCGATTTTACTTTGTAAAAATAGAAATCTGCCGCTATTTTTTCAACAATCTCTTGACATTATGTTGCTACAATATTATAATTTATGTAGCGACATATGAAAGGAGGGTTGGGAATGTCGCCTAAAACTGGAAGGCCAAAATCTGACAACAAAAAGGATAAAATGTTCAGAGTACGAATTGATGACGAAACGATGCAGAAACTGGAAACCGTATCACGAGACCAGGGCATTACAAAATCTGAAGTAGTCAGAAATGGCATAGAATCAGAGTATCAAAAAATAAAGCGCAAAAGATAAAGGGCAACTGACCGACGACCAAATCTGCACAGTTACCCTCTAAATGCACACACCAAACGGCGGTACGCAAATATTATACTATGCGTACTTCTGTTTGGCAACTCAAAAATTGCTGAATGGAGGTACTTTTTTATGTATTACCCTATCGATGAAGAACGGGTTGTAGCCAAATGGCTGGCAGTGCTGGACAAGCCAGATGAAGCGGATCGGGAACTGCTTACATCTATCGTAAAGGCTATCAACCAGGCTTATCTGGCCGGGAAAGAAGATATGGAGGTGGCGAAATGACTTTTCCACTCGATCGAGCAGTTTTTGCTGAGGCGTGGCTTGAGAATCGCCGTAAAGTTCATGGCACTGTGAGTGATATTGATCGCGAATTTGGGGAAGCTCTCGCTGGTATCCTTAATGACGCATACCATACTGGCGTGGAGGACGGCAGAAAGCAGCAGGAGGTGAAGGCATGAATGTAAATGGTTTTGATTTTCCAGTGATCTGCGAGGTGGAAGTTTCTGCCGGGGTGACAGTTCCATTACTTGATATTCCGATGATGAGTGATGAAAAATGGCAACAATCGGCAAGAGAAAACGCTGTGCATAATTATCGTAAGATTCACGGGCGGGAGCCGGAAAACGTGGAAGAAGCCGTAAGAGAGCAGCATGAGTTTATCAGGCAGGTTATTCTGGAACATGAGGGATACGACATCGATGAGGAGGTGAGTACACGTAATGAGCGATTGCCGCAGTTCGTTGCCAACGGAGCTTCTGGTCGAACAGGAGAAAGTGATTAAACGGGACTTGGAAGCATTTAAGAACATCAAAGAATTATTAGCTTCCGGCGATATTTCTGAAGCACTCAGAGTTTGTAAAGTCCAGATAGCCAAACTGGAGAAGAAACTGTAATTGACACGCAGGGGAGGAATTTAACATTTGTTCCTCCCTTGCCTGTAGGAAGGAGGATCTATAGATGGCAGAAAAGAAAAAAAGAACGGATTCCAAAGGCCGTGTTCTGAAAGATGGTGAAATGCAATTATCATCTGGAAACTATACTTTTCGTTATTGCACTCCTGACGGGAAACGGCATACAATATATTCATGGCGGCTGACCAAATCTGATATTGTCCCAGCAGGAAAGCGTGACCGTGGCGCATCTCTTCGAGAACAGGAAGAACAGATTAAGCGCGATCTTGCGGATGGTATAGATTCAACTGCATCAGGAATTACTCTGAATGAGCTTTTAAAGAAGTATCTATCATTCAAGAGCAATCTAAAGCCAAACACGTTGCAAACGTATAAATTTACCTGGGAACACTACATCAAAGAAACCATAGGAATGAAAAAGGTCTCAAAGGTCTCATATAGCCTATTATTGGATTTTTATAAAAAGTTGCTGGATGATGGAACGACTTTTGCAACGGTACATTTGATTAATAACGGCCTAATTCATCCCGCGCTGCGGCTGGCAGTCCGTGATCACATTTTGCGAAGCAATCCGGCGGATTCTATACTGGATGATCTGAAGAATACACATCAGACCAAAAAAGGTAAAAAGACCGCGATACCGCAAGATGAATTAGATGCCTTCTTAGCATACATTCAACGAGAGGAATATTCTTTGTATGTTCCTTTGCTTATAACTCTGTTAGGGACAGGTGGAAGGATCGGAGAAATCAGTGGTTTGCAATGGAGTGATGTGGATTTCAAAAGGTCAGAAATACATATCACACACCAATTACAGTATCGGCCAACGCAGGATAACCCCAATGCGCATTTTTACATAACGACACCAAAAAGCGAAAGCGGAACACGAACCATACCCATGTTGCCAGAAGTACGAAAAGCATTCCTCGCATCCAAACGTCTACAAATGATGTTGGGCATCCATTCCATCACAGTAGATGGATTAAGTGATTTCATATTCCTGACATCCAAGGGAACGCCTTTTGCTGCAACGAACGTAAATGAATGGATTCTTCGGCAGGTTACTAATTACAATACCACCGAAACCGATACGGCAATAAAGCAGCATCGGGAACCGTGCCTAATAAGGCCTTTTTCAGTGCATCAATTACGGCACACATTTGCAACGCTATATTGCCAGCATGAGGACAACTTAAAGGTGATTGCTGATGTCCTAGGGCATTCGAACATCTCAACAACCGCCGCCATTTATGCCGAGGCTACCGCTAATAGAAAACAGCAATCATTTGCGAATCTCAAAATATTCAATGCTGTATAATCCAGATAAAGTGATGGAGCCTGTCCGAAATGGATAGGCTTTTTCTTATACCAAATTTATACCAAAAAAGATAAAATAAGGCGAAAATAGACAGATGTGACATTCAAGAAGAATCCTTATTTTTAGCCAAAATAGACACCTATGAAACAGGATGAAACATAAAGGCCTATAACTCATGGTTATGAAATGAATTCCAAATATGTTTAGAATTTTTAACATGCGGATATTGAAATCTGCGGACAAAT
>CANQTL010000061.1 GCA_947626775.1 uncultured Lachnospiraceae bacterium
GCTAAACTCATATACATCATACAGGGAGATTTTATTTTGTCAAAGTTCAAATTTCATTCTCTATAGGAATGCTTTTTATTTTTCGGCGCGGCTCTCGATCTCGCCGAGAATCGTCTCAAAATCCTTGCCGTCCACATCGATCACCACATCCGCCGCGGCCATATAACAGCCTTCCCGTTCGCTCAGAAGCGCCGCAATCTTTCCCTGCGGGTCATCCCCCTGCAGGAGCGGCCTCGTAGTGTCGTGTTTCAGCCGCTCATAGATCGTCTGCGCGCCCGCCCGCAGATAAAAGACCTGTCCCAGCTCATGCAGAAGCGCCCGGTTCTCGCCGCGTAACGGCAGACCGCCTCCCACCGACAGGATACGGCAGCTCCCGTTATGCAGCAGTCTGCGCAGACAGTCCGTCTCCCTGTCTCTGAAATACGCTTCGCCGTCCGTGGCAAAAATATCCGATATGGAGCGTTTTTCCTCCCGTTCGATTTCCTTGTCCGTATCCGTGACGGGCCGCCGCAGGCGATAGGAAAGTTTCAGCCCCACCGTCGTCTTGCCGCAGCCCATAAATCCGATCAGTATGATATCTCTCACAGCCGCCGTCTCCTTTGTTCAGATCTGCTCCGGTCAGTCAGCGCCCTGCTGCGCGCGCAAGCCTGTCATAGACAGCCTGCGCGTCCTCCTCGGACACCCGCGTATCGTTCCAGAGTTCGTAGGCGATGATTCCCTGATACAGCAGCATCTTCATCCCATTGTACGCCCTGCCGCCGTGCGCCCTGACAAGCTGCATGAACCTCGTCTCCCACGGATTGTAGATCAGATCGAACCCTGTGCCGATCTTCTCATAGAACGCATTCTCCGCAATCACCGCATCCTGCGTGCGGGGCGCAAGTCCTACGCTGGTCCCCTGGATCGCCAGATATCTGCCGTCCGGAATCGCCGCATATTCCTCTGTCCGCATCGGACAGATCACGTTCCTGCCGGCCCTGCCGTTCACCTCGTCCGCCACCGCCTGCGCTTTCTCGAGCGTGCGGTTGAGCATCCAGACCCTGTCCGCTCCTTTCACCGCGCACAGATACGCGACCGCCCGCGCGGCGCCGCCCGCGCCGAGCAGGATCACGGACTGCCCGTCCAGCTCTATGCCCTCGCTCCTCATCGCACGGTACAGTCCCTCCATATCCGTGTTGTACCCCTTGTAGCCGCCCACGCATCTCACCAGGGTATTCACGGCGCCAATATCCCGCGCCAGAGGATCGATCTCTCTCAGATACGGGATCACCTCGCTCTTGTAGGGCACGGTCACGTTCAGTCCCAGAATGCCGAGCGCATGCGCTCCGGCAACCGCCTCTTCCACGCTGCCCCCGGCCACCGGGAAAGGCACATACACCAGATCATGCCCCAGGCGTCCGGCCAGCGTGTTATGTATCATCGGGGACAGCGTGTGCTCCACCGGATTGCCGATCAGCCCGCATGTCCTTGTCCTGCCGTTAATCTCCATTCGTTTCCCTCTTTTTTGCCCGTCGATAGAAAAAAAGTACGATCTTCTCCAGCTGCCGCTTCAGGACAATCTGGATCTCCTCTTTGGGATGGATCGGTTTCACAAGCCAGGTTCGTATCCCCGCCTTCTTTGCGCCCCACACATCCGTAAAAAGCTGATCGCCCACAAACATCGTCGTCTCCGGCGTCGTGCCCATCAGCTCCATCGCTCTCACATAATTCCTGACGGCGGGCTTTCCCGCCTTATAGATATAGCGCGAATGCACCTCGTCGTTAAATGTCTTCACCCGCGGCTCCTTGTTGTTGGACAGAAGCAGACTCTCAAAGCCGATCTGTTTAAGCCGCTGAAACAGGGCGGCGCTTCTTTCATCAGCCGGCGCGCCGTGCGGCACCAGCGTGTTGTCGATATCAAAAATAACGCCCCGGTACCCCTGTCCGTACAGCGCCTCATAGTCTATTACATACGCGGATTCCAGATATTCATCCGGATAAAATCGCTCAAGAAATGTCATGACGCCTCCGTTCCGGCCCGCACCCGCCCGTGCATCCTTTTCTATCATAACAAAACCCCCTGCCTGTACGCAAGGGGTTTCTGCATCCATAAAACTGTCAGGGTCTCAGCGCCACCGTGCCGTCCTCCGCCGGGGTGCCGGCGCTTCCGACAAAATACTGATAATTCTGGAGCACCCGGTCTTTCTGCATATCGGAAATTGCCTTCTGCATATCCAGATCGTCTATGCGGCTCTCGGATCCGATATAGTCAAAGCGCTCCTCCCTGTTGAATTTGAGCGAGACCTGTTCCAGATCCGCTATCCGTCCGGCAGGATTTTCCGCAGAGAACGCCGGTCGAGACTCTGCAGACGTATCGTCCGCCAGCACGACGCCGCTCTGCCCGCTCCCGTCGCCGCCGATCCACACAGGACCGTCGACATAGGGACTCTGCAGCGGCTGTACCGCATAGCCGCTATGATAGGTAAACTGCACGCCGTCCACTGTCATGCTCCGCACCGTCCTTCCATCCGCGCCGGTATTCCGGGCAAAGAAAGCCTATTTATCCAATACTTTTTTCAACTCATCCATAAAGGTGTTAATATCCTTGAACTCACGGTACACGGAGGCAAACCTGACATAGGCGACCGCCTCCAGATCCTTCAGCTTGTTCATGACAAGCTCTCCGATCACCTGGCTCGGTATCTCCTTCTCCTCCATATTGAAGATCTCGGTCTCCACCTCGTCTATCAGCTGGTTGATCTGAGACGCGCTGATCGGTCTTTTGTGGCAGGCGCGCAGAACGCCGGCCTCAATCTTGGTCCTGTCGTATGTCTCCCTGTTATTGTCCTTTTTGATAATGATGAGCGGGATCGTCTCCACCTTCTCATATGTTGTAAAACGCTTATCGCACTCGTCGCAGACACGCCTCCTGCGAATGGAATTGTTATCCTCGGCTGGTCTGCTGTCGATCACTCTGGTATTTTCATGACCGCAAAAAGGGCATTTCATCAGGGATATCCTCCTAGGTACATTTTCATATCGCATACCGTTCCACGAAACTGCAGCGACTATAAACATTATATGGTATGATCACAATTATGTCAACTATTTTATGGAAACCATTATAGATGTCGGCTGCGTTTTACTGTGTGCAGAGGTCTACTATGATAATGTCTGGACCGATCTGCTTGATATCCTTGTAGCGTATCACATAATCTGCGTCTCCGCCTCCGAACAGTCCGCACCACTTGCTTTCACCGGGAATCACCAGTTTAAAGATCTGCCCCGTGCACTCGTCGAATTCAAAGTCGCATACTTTGCCCAGCTTCTGACAGTTTTTCAGATTGATAACTTCCTTTTTCTTGAATTCCGAAAATAACATAGGAACCCCTCAGGGCTTTTTATTATTCTATGCCTCTGCCCTGAAAAAGTTCCCTCCAAAAAATGCCTGTTTCAGCGTCCCTTCCCAACCGCCCTCTCCTCAGGCTGTCAGATACATGCGCATCGTCTTGAGCGCATTTTTTTCCAGACGGGACACCTGGGCCTGGGAAATGCCGATTTTGGTGGCAACTTCCATCTGCGTCTTGCCCTCGAAGAAACGCAGCGTGATAATCTCATGTTCCCTCTCGCTCAGTTTTTTCATGGCCTCGCTCAGGGAAATCTGTTCGACCCATATTTCCTCTCGGCTCTTCTTATCGCTGATCTGGTCCATGACATAGAGCGTATCGCCTCCGTCCGTATAAACTGGCTCATAGAGACTCATGGGCGCCTGTATAGCGTCCAGGGCATAGACGATATCCTCCTTGGGAATTCCGATTTCATCCGCGATCTCGGTGACGGTAGGTTCCTTGGAATTGACGCGGGTGAGATGTTCTCTGGCATAGATCGCCTTGTAGGCGGTATCCTTCAGGGAACGCGACACCCGGATGCTGTTGGCGTCCCGCAGATAACGCCTGATCTCGCCGACGATCATCGGCACCGCGTAGGTGGAAAACTTTACGTTGAGCGAACTGTCAAAATTATCGATCGCCTTGATCAAACCGATACATCCGATCTGGAACAGATCGTCCACATTTTCGCTGCTGGAATGAAAGCGTTTGATAACGCTCAAGACGAGTCTGAGATTTCCGTTAATGTATTCTTTGCGCGCGTCCGCATCTCCGTCTGAAATACGTTTAAAAAGCGCTTCCTTCTCGGCATTTTTGAGAAGCGGCAGCTTGGAGGTGTTGACTCCGCATATTTCCACTTTCCCCTGTATCATTTTCTACCCGTCCTTTCCTCTTTTTCTGCTTTTCCTGCACAGTCGTCTGCAGGCTTTCATCACATAAAAGGATTGGACGAATCCCTCTTAATTATTCATAAATAATTAAGAAAAAATTTCCTATATGATTTTACAAAAAGCCAGTTCTCTGATACAGTAATAGAGGATAAAAATGATTGCGTACGCCCTGCTGCGGCGTAAACGGCATAATGAGGTGATAAAGAGATGAAATGTACGAACTGCGGCGCGCATCTGCTGGACACAGACGCTTTCTGTCCCGAGTGCGGCGCTAAGGTAATCAGAGAAAGAAGGTGCCCCGAATGCGGCGCCCTGCTGCGGGAAGGGACGAAATTCTGCCATAAGTGCGGAAGTCTTGTCGCGAATCCGAACAAACCTTCCCAGGAGACTCTGGATATCCCGGTCGATACGATAGCGCGCAATATCCTCAGCGAGACGGAGGCCGAAATCCGCGCGGACCGCAGACCAGAGGAAGCGCCGCGCAGGGAAAGCGCCGCCAAAGCCGGCAAAGAACACCCGCCTGCAAAGAGCAAACCAAAGACCGCTTCACACCAAAATGCGGGGGCCAAGGCACAGGCCGCGCACAGCCCTGCAAAAAAGAACGCGGCGGCAGGCAGAAAGACGCATTATCGCGAAGAGGACTGGGAAGAGGAAAACTGGGACGAGGAGGATGATTGGGACGAGGAGGAAGGCATCGATGTCATCACGGTCATGACGGCTGTGGTCGGAGTCGTAATCCTGGTGATCGCGGTTATATTGGGATATCAGATGTACCAGCGCTATATGCCTAAGGATTACGGACAGACAGCTGAGGAAACGCAGGATGAGACAGGCGAAGAGGCAGCGGCGGAGAACGGACAGGCTCTGGAAGACGGCGACGGCGACGCCGAAACTTTCACTGTCACGATTGTGCACAACGTCAATGTGCGGGATAATCCGAGCACCACTGGAACCAACATTCTGAAAGTGGCCAAAGAGGGGGAAACCTACACAGGCACAGGGCGCACGGACGACGGCGAATGGTATGAGATTCTGCTGGAGGACGGTTCGACCGGCTATATATTCCACGAATATGTCACGACAGAGTAGAAATCCGGCTCTGTCTGCCAGACAAAGAGGGCATCCCTCAAGTCACTTGACTTTTGGGACACCCTCTTTTCATCTTTCAGCAATCTGTAACGCCTCTCCCGCCTAATAATCCGCGACATCAAAGGTAAGCGTGATATCCTTGCCGCCGAACAGTTTGAAGTAATTCTCTATGATACGGTCCGTGACCACACGGACGTTTTCCTTTTCTGTACCCATAAGCACAACCAGGAACTGAGAGCTGCTGTAGCGCGTCCCCACGTCCACGCCCCGCAGGGATTTGCAGATCGACTGTTCCATGCACTGCATGGCAACCTCCATGCGCTCCAGCTCTATATCGCTGCCATCCGACGAGAACAGCGTAAACAGCAGGATCTGCGTCTCCTGCCTGCTCCGCTCCGAAAAGCGGCTCATAAACTCATAGATATGCCCGAACTCTTCGTAATCCACCTGAAAGGCGCCCCGATGATCGTTCTGGTGCCTGATCATGCCAACGACCGCCTCCAGATCGCTCTTGGACTGCTCCGGTGTGCGCATCAGTCCGGTGCTGTGATAGAAACCGTAACGGATGTTCTCATTCTGCTTGACATGGTACAGCGCCTTGTCGGCCCGCTGGAACAGTTCGTCAAACTCATGCCCGTCCCCGCCGGACAGGCTGATGCCGACGGAAAGCTGCGTCTCCTTGAGAATATCCACCTCGTCCTGCTTTTTGGCAAACGCGCTCAAAATCTCGTTTACTTTATCGATGGCCGCGTCTCTGCCGGTCATGCCCTCGGCAAAGTAGAGAAATTCATCCCCGCCCGTCCGGCACACGATACCTTTCCCGCACACATCGCGCAGTACATCCGCAGTCATCTTCAGAGCATAATCTCCCGCCAGATGGCCGTGTACCTGATTGATACGCTTAAAATGATCCAGATCCATGAGCATCAGACAGCCGCCCGCCGCGCGCAGCCCAGCCGCTATCTCATGTTCGCCCCTGCGCTTGCTGAGCACCCCGGTCAGATAGTCCGTGGGAGCCTCCAGAATGCTCTCGCTGCCCATCGTCGTCCCGAAGATCTTTTCGCTGTCAAAGATCGGGGCCGCCATATCCTCCTCGTGCATCCACTGCTTCTCCAGCGCTCCCTCCTTGATCAGTTCCAGAAAGATGTCCACCAGATCGGGATCCCACTGGCTCCCCTTGCCCTTCTCCAGTTCCTGCATCACAATCTCATCGCTGAGCCTGCGTCTGTACACGCGGTTGCTCGTCATGGCGTCATAGGAATCCACCAGCGCGATAATCCGCGCGATCAGCGGAATGGACTCGGCCTTGAGCCCCTCGGGATAGCCCTTGCCGTCATAGCGCTCATGGTGGTATTTTGCGCCCACCGCCACATTCGGAAACATCTTGAAGTCCTTCAGGATCTCCGATCCCATGATGGTATGGTTCTTGATCAGCCTGAACTCCAGGTCCGTCAGCTTGAACGGCTTGTTGAGCACGGCGTCCGGCACGCCGATTTTGCCTACGTCGTGCAGCATCGCCACATAATATGTATTCTGGACGTCCTCCTCGGACCAGCCGAGTCTCTGCGCCATCAGCTCGGCATAGGCCGCCACGCGCATGGAATGTCCCTTTGTATAATCGTCCTTCGCATCCACCGTGTTCGCGACGGTCATAATCGCCTGAATGGTGATGCGCTCCATCTCTCTCGTCTTCTCGTCCAGACGCCGCTGCAGATCTTTGCGGTAACCGTCCAGCTCCAGCGTGCTCTTGATACGGCTCTGCATGATCTGCGGTTCAAACGGCTTCGCAATATAATCGCACGCGCCCATGCGGAAACATTCTATCTCCGTCTCGGCGCTTCTGTCCGCCGTCAGGAAAATAACCGGAATCCTGCGCCAGCGGGTATCTTCCTGCAGCGCCCGCATAACCTCGAAACCGCCGATCTCCGGCATATTGATATCCAGCAGGATCAGATCCGGCGTATGACGTTCCAGATATTTGTACGCCTGCTTCCCGGAATTTAAGGCGACGACCCTGTAAATATCGCCCAACAGATTCTGCGCTGTCGACAATGTCAGCCTGTCATCGTCGACGATCAAGATTATTTTCTTCATTTGCCCCTCACATACACACTTTGTCTATACCGCCTGCAGCGTCGTCCGCTTTTTACCTATATGCCATTATATCATATCATGATGTAACGTAAAAATCAATTGTCTTTGCTCATCTCCTTTTTCAGTCTGCGCATAATCTTTTTTTCCAGCCGGGAGATATAGGACTGGGAGATGCCCAGCGTCTCCGCGACCTCCTTCTGCGTCAGTTCTCTGCCGTCCGCGCTGCCCAGCCCGAACCGGAGCCGGATGATCGTCTGTTCTCTCTCCGACAGCTTCGCGATCGCCTTGACGAGCAGCTTGCGCTCCGCCTCATTCTCAAGATCCTTGTATATGACGTCTTCGTCTGTCCCCAGAATATCCGACAGAAGCAGCTCATTCCCGTCCCAGTCGACATTGAGCGGCTCGTCGATGGACACTTCCATCTTGTGTTTGCTGTTCCTTCTCAAATACATCAGGATCTCATTCTCAATGCACCGGGAGGCATAGGTCGCCAGTTTGATGTTTTTGCCGGGATTAAAAGTATTGATGGACTTGATCAGGCCGATCGTCCCGATAGAAATCAGGTCTTCCACCCCGACGCCCGTGTTGTCAAATTTTTTGGCGATATATACCACCAGCCGCAGATTATGTTCTATCAGTATCGCTTTGGCCTCGTCTTCATACTCTGTTCCAAGGTCGCTTATGATCTCGTTCTCCTTCTCGCTCTCAAGAGGCGGCGGAAGCACCTCCGCTCCGCCTATGTAATGAATATCCCCCTGTTTTCCCATAAGAAACCGCGCGTCCCTGTGAACCATCTTAAACTGCACTTTCCCGGGAATTGCCACTTTCAGAATCATTTTTACTCCTCCTAGCCTTCTAATAACCGCGGGTGCATTATCATCTGATAAACACTGTCCTCAGATATTCCCGTATCACAGACTGCGACAATGACATGCTCCTTCCGGACCGTCTGGGCCTGCGTTTCTATAATGATCTCCGGAATCTCGTAAGCCTCCAGGATCCCGCTGTCTCTCCCGACGCTCCGAAAAGGCACCGCATGATACTTCTCCGGTCTGAAAACAGGCGCCAGCTGCCTCGCCAGCTTTCTGCCGACCAGATTCACGGGCGCTCCGCTTATCGGATCGGACAGATGGTTGCCTGTATCCACGAGCGCCTGTACGCGCAGCCTGGCCCCCGGCTCCGGCAGACGGATCTCCACCGTCCTCAGGCAGCTGTCCCTTCTGCGCTTCGCGTATGCCAAAAGACCGGCCAGAATGCGGTAGGCAAGATACCCCGCCGCAAGTGTGGCAGGAATGCCTGCGCTCCCCTTCAGAACCGTTCTCAGGCGATTCAGGATCCATATCATGAGACTGCCCAAAAAAAAGCCGCAGCCTGCCAGCGTCAGGCCGGCACCGAGCAGCTTCTTCATACGGCTGATCCGATAGACCAGCCGCAGCATGCACATGCTCACGGGCAGGGCGCTCAAGGCGCACCGCACGCCGAGTGTACCGAAAGGCAGCTCGATCGCAATACAGCTTAACACCGCTCCCATCACAGCCCCCGCCAGGATCCTTCTGTGCGTGGCAGTACACTCGAGGACCCGTCCCGCAAGAGACAACAGATACACGTTTCCTGTCAGCTGCAGAATGAAAACGATGTCAATATACAGTTTATAATGCACAACCCACCTCCGTGTTCCGGCTCTATTATATGCAAATCGGGACAAATATTTTGTCATAATCGCAGTGGGATTTTGCTTTTTTTGCAGACAGGGAACAACAAAAAACCGCAGGATATTTCATCCTGCGGCCAGACTGTCGACAAAGTCCCGCACATCTGTGCGGGATTTTTCTGTGTGAAATGCCAAGAAGTATACTGTTTATGCA
>CANQTL010000062.1 GCA_947626775.1 uncultured Lachnospiraceae bacterium
GCCCCATTCCGTATCGATAATAAACCAGTTCGTACTGGTTATGGCTCTCCATGGGGACATAGTGTCCGGTTTTATGAGAGCCTTTCCAAATAGTGATCAGTTTCAACGCCTTCATTATGTTCCTCCTGGTAATTTGTCTTTATTATAGATGGAATGGAAGAAAAATGCAATGATATTGCAACACATTAAAGAAATAAATAAAAATTTCGGCCAATAACCAGCCAATAAATATAAAAAGTGAACGAATCAGATATATCAGATTTTGAAATACAGTCGTATAATCTAACTGTATCAAGAAAATCTCACAGAGAAAGGAGGATGGAGGCATTAAGAATGTAATCATCGATACCGATATTGGACCTGACTGCGACGACGCGGCGGCAATCGCGATATTGAATCTTTTTGCAGATCAGGGCCTGTGCAGGATTCTGGGAATTTCCTGCTGTACATCCAGCCCATACGGGGCAGGTACCATCGATGCGATCAACCGATATTACGGAAGACCGGATATGGAGATTTCCACTTATTACGGAAAGGGATTTCTGTCAGAGGAGCGATATTTAAGGTATAATCGCTATATAGCGACGCATCTGCCTAATCGGTATAAAAGGATGCGGCCCGGCGAAGCCGTGCAGATGTACCGCCGCCTGCTGGCGGATCAAAAAGACAAAAGTGTGGAATTCATTGCCATTGGACCGATGAATAATCTGTCGGCACTTTTGGATTCCAAACCGGATACTTATTCCGCGCTGAATGGGATCGAATTGGTGGAGAGGAAAATAAAGAGGATCACGATGATGGCGGGAGTATTCCGATGCTCTTCCGAAGCGGTTACTGATCAGGTGGAGAGGGAGCGTAAGCAGCGGATCGAAGATGTCACGGAGTTTAATGTAGCCTGTGATATCCCGGCGGCGCAGAATGTGGCGGAAAACTGGCCCACGCCGAAGGCATATCTGGGATATGAAGCTGGGTTGCTGGTTACGGGAAAATATCTGCATACCGCGGTGCCGGAATCTCATCCGGTTCGGCTTGCGTACAGGTTACATACGGAAAACGGCGAACGCTGCAGCTGGGATCTTTTGACCGTTGCTTACGCAGTGAATGAAGAATGCACATGGTTTCGGGAATCAGAACGGGGAATGGTCAGGTTTGATGACAGAGGCGCAACAATATGGACGCCGGATCAAAAAGGGCAGGATTGTTTTATTGAGCTGACACAGTCAGAAGAAGTGGTTGCGGAAGCGCTCAACAGGCTGTTGGTTACACCGCCGCAAGGAGGTTTCCCGGAATTACGGGGATATGAAAGAAAAACAAGAGTTTTGTACGGGTTGCCAAGATTAAAAAAGTATTACGAAAAAACCAAGGGGGTAAACAGATGAAAAGAAAGCTTTTAAGTATGTTGCTTGCAGTTTCACTTATGGCCGTCATGATGGCAGGCTGTGGAAAGAATGATACTTCCAGTGGTTCGGGCGGAACGACTCAGAGCCCGGCAGGGACAACTGCAGCAGGAACAAAGGAGGAAACGGCGGCAGCCGGGGAAACCGCGACGGCGGAGGGAACGCAGGCAACAGACGTCGCCAGTCTCACTTTTGGGCCTTATAACTGGGGCGTACCGAAGGATATTGATTATTCTCAGCCCTATAATAAACGGTTCGATGGATTGGAATATACAAGAATCAGCGCGACTGGCGCGTTGGATCTGCCGGAGGGTATGAGTATTGACGATAACACGGAGACATGGTTATTTGAGTCCACAACCGGTTTAAAGACCAAAACTGAGTGGGTCGCTGCAGCCGGAAGCGCATTTAATAATAAGGCAAATCAGTCGATTGCCAGCGGCGAGATCCCGGATCTGATGAATGTGGGAATGACTCAATATTATGCGCTGATCAAGGCCGGTCTGATTGCGGATCTGACGGATGAACTGGTAAACGGAAATCATCCGACGCTGCAGAAATTGTACGGCATGTCCGATAACATAGCGCTGGATACATTGGAGGTTGACGGGCGCATTTATGGGATTCCGCGTGTAAATGCCCAGTTTGACAGTTCTCCGCTAATATGGATACGGAAAGACTGGCTGGAAAAACTGAATCTTGAGGAACCCAGGACATTGGCTGATTTGGAGACGATTGCTCTGGCCTTCATGGAAAATGATCCGGATGGCAACGGCCAGAAGGATACTTATGGAATTCCCGTACTGGCAAGCTTTTCTGCACAGAAGGGAGGAGACGGATTCCTTTGCGACATTTTCTTGAATGTCGGCGGTGCGGCACCGGGAATATGGCAGATGCAGGATGACGGTACTGTGATTTATGGTTCCCTGATGGAAGGTGCGAAGGATGCGTTGACGCTGCTGAACGGCTGGTATGAAAAAGGAATTATACCCTCCGATTTTGCGACATGGGGCGCCGATGAATTGAAGGAAACTGTCGGCAACGGCAGAGCCGGTATCGTGTTCGGACCGTGGTGGGCTGCGTGGAGCGTGCTGAGCAGCAACGTGAATCTGGACACTGCGGCGGAATGGACAGCTTATATGCTTCCTGAGCACGAGGGCGATCCTATTCGTTCCGCGGCGGGAAATCCGGTCAGCAATGTTTTTGTAATCAGCAATGATTTTGAAGATCCCTCCGCCTTTGTATACGCGTATGATATGTGGTGCACGACAGAGAAGCTTCCGACAGATTATGAGAATTTCGTGGAAGTCAATAATGCGTATAATCCGATGCCCACCAGCGTTTCGCCGAAAGCGTATCTGATCCCAATCAGGACAATGCTGGATAAGGTGGTCGGAAGCGGGGAAATGTCCACGATGGAAGAAGTGAAGCAGGCCTGTCTGGAAGAAGCCGGTGTATCCCTTGACTGGGTTGTAGAGGGCGCATTCCGGGCCAAGAATGTTTATGACGCGATGGAAGCGGGAGAGGATCCCCGGGCTGTAACGGTGGATGATATGGATCCGGTTGCCACCTATCAGCAGTATCTGCAGTGGTGGGCAGGTCCCAGGGCATTGGCGGAGGCTGATCCGGAGGCGGTTATGACTGTATTCCAGGGGACGACCGATAGTATGGAAATGTACAACAGCTTTCTCAGTACCTATGAAACGGAAGCTTATGTAAAGATGATCATGGGCAATACAGATGGTCAATCTATTTCAGATTATTTTGACGCTTTCGTGCAGTCTTATCTGGAACAGGGCGGCGCTGCAATCACAGCAGAGGTGCAGGAGGCTATCGGAAAATAAAACATAAAGAAGATACCAGATAAAGTACGGCGATACCGGACAGCGAGTCTGCGGACCGGTCCGGTATCGCCGTACGTATCGACGGCACGCGGAAGGAAACCGCGGGCTGCACAGGCAAGGAGGTATAGTATTGGGAAAGAAGAAAGAATTCAGGATACCGGATAAGGTGTATTACTGGCTTATGATCCTGCCGGCCGTTATTCTGGTATTCTTGTTCAACACCAGAACATGGCCGGGGATTCTGGCGGCGTTTCAGGATTTCATACCAGTGAAGGGGTGGTATGGATCTAAATGGGTTGGTTTTCGCAATTTCCGAATTTTTTTCATGCAGCCTAACAGCCTTGGCATTATCCGTAACACACTGGTGATCGCTATCGGAAAGATTGTAGCAGTGCAGTGTATGGCCATTGCATTTGCGCTCATGATCAATGAAGTCCGTAATTCGAAGCTGAAGAAGGCCATTCAAACATTCACATATCTGCCGCACTTTGTGTCATGGGTTATTTTCGCTACTATTTTGAAATCGATTTTGGGAACTGACGGAATGATCAACATGATTCTGAACAATTTGGGGATGGAGAAAGTTGCTTTTTTGGGAACGGCATCCATTTTTCAGCCGCTTATGATCATTACGGATACGATGAAGGAATTCGGTTGGGCGGCCATTATCTATCTTTCTGCCATCACAGGGATCGATCCGGGTCTGTATGAGGCTTCGGAGGTGGATGGTGCCAGCCGTTGGCAACAGACGATTCATGTGACGATTCCCGGTATCCGTTATATGATAGTGATCCAGGCGGTACTGCATCTGGGCGGCGTTCTAAGCGCGGGATTCGACCAGATTTTTAATATGTACAATACGCTGGTAATGTCAAACGCGGATATCATTGATACCTGGGTATACCGCCAAGGCATTGTATCCATGAACTATGGCGTAGGTACAGCCGTAGGACTTTTCAAAGGTGTGATCGCGCTGGTTCTGACCGTTTTCGCGTACTGGGCGGCCGACAGATTTGCTGATTACAAGATTTTTTGACGGAGGGGGATCGGGTATGAAGAAAAAAATGACGGCAGGTCATGTGATAATAATCGCGGTTCTTATTCTTTTGGCGCTTATCTGCCTCTATCCTATGTGGTATACGCTGATCTGCTCCATAAGCGACAGGGTTCATGTAGAAGCCGGAAACGTATGGCTGCTGCCTAAGGGTATTAATTTCGCCTCCTACCGGCGCATTCTGAGTGATGAATTGTATTTTTCGTCGTTTCTGGTGTCGGTGAAGCGCGTGGCTGTGGGATGTACGTTGAATCTGCTTTTGATGATACTGACGGCCTATCCGTTGTGTCTGCCGCAGAGAAAATTCCCCGCGGCGCGGTTTATTAAGTGGTTTTTTATGGCGAATATGCTTTTCAGCGGCGGGTTGATCCCATCCTATGTGCTGATGCGTCAATACGGCCTCTTCGATTCCTTTTGGGCCATGATCCTGCCCGGGGCGGTGCCGCTATGGAATATTGTTCTGATGGTGAATTTTTTTCGGAATATTCCGTATGAACTGAATGAATCTGTCACCATCGACGGAGCCAATCCGTTGCAGATCCTGTTTCGGATCTATGTGCCCCTCAGCAAGCCGTCCCTTGCCTGTATGTTCCTGTTCCAGTTTGTGGGCCACTGGAATTCCTATTTTGACGGATTAATGTATATTAACGACAGGATGAAGCAGCCGCTGCAGACTTACATTTATCAGCTGAATGTGCAGATTGACTATGCGATTATGAGTACAGAGGATATTATCGCACTGCTGCAGACCTCGAATAAAACGCTGCAGGCGGCAAAGGTCTTTGTGGCATTGATTCCGATTCTGTGCATTTACCCATTCATTCAGAAATATTTCACGGCTGGTATGACCATGGGGGCTGTAAAGGGATGAGCAGGAGTATGGGCGGAAGAATAGCGGCTGTTTTTCTGGCAGCAGCATTTCTGGCACTGTTTTTATCAGGATGCGGGGAAAACAGCGCTTTGGAAAACACAGTATCTGCCGGGGCTGAAGGCGAAATAAGAAAGAATGAAGCCGGGAAGGTACCTGCGGAAAGGATGGTGAAAAAGATCGATATGGAAGGCATGGGGAAAAGAATATATTTCTGGTATGATCCGCTTGCGCTCACAATAAAAGCGCCGCACATTATGACTGAAGACAGCATTCGGAGCTGCGTGGCCGAGGCGGTCGAAAATGGGGCGGACGTGCTTGCTACAGAATTATATGGTATGGTGCCGATGTATCCTTCCAAAGTCTATCCTTTAAAGGAGCATGAGAAATGGTTTGAGGAAACATTTGAGGAGAGCGGAACGTCGCTGTATTCTATTTAAGAGCTGCCTGGGGATGCCGGAAAACCGGCTGGGATATCTGGTACCTTGTGATATTCTGATCGATGGTGTAAATACGGTAACCGTGATCAATCATTCTGACCGGGAGATCAGTTTCCAGTATGTGGATCTGGCGATCCGGTAGGAGCCCCTAAAAACACGACAGTTCCTGAGAGGGGAACTTTATCGGCAACGGATGCAGATATAAGATATGCTATGAAACCAATGCTTTTGTAACAGGGAGACAATATTATGAATGCAGGCATCATGCTCAATGAGGTACCATTTGCCAACTTTCCGCTGATCATGAAGCGGGCAGGAATGGATTTTATGATTTTAGACACAGAACACGGCGGATTCGATTATTCAGCTATGGCGGCCATTATTATGGGAGCACGACAGTCCGGAATTTCCATTATTGTGCGGTTGGCGGATAATAGCAGGAAAGAGATCACAAAGATCATGGATATGGGGGCGGATGGCCTTTTGCTGCCTATGACTGAATGTACGGAGGATATTAGGCAGGTGGTCCGCTTCGCAAAATATGCGCCGGAGGGACAGAGAGGAATCTCTACTTCCAGAGGTCACAGCTTTTATCAGGTGGACGATCTGAAGCAATATATGAGGGAGACCAACCGGCATACCATGGTCTTTGCTCAGATTGAATCGGCACAAGGCCTTGCGGCATTATCGGAGATTCTGGCAGCGGAGGGTGTTGCGGGAGTTTTTCTGGGACCGAACGATCTGGCCTGCAGCTTAAATTGTATTGGGGAGAAGGAACCTATATTGGAAGCGATTGCAGCTGTGGGCAGTGAGGTGCGAAAGGCCGGGAAACGGGCAGGCATCATTACGGAAACAGAGGCATTTCTGCAGGCCGCGACAGAATCCGGATTTGATCTTCTGTGCAGCGGAAGTGAGATATCCCTCTGGAAGACGGGGGCGCGCCGGACAGCTGAGAACCTGCATCGGATGGGAGGAAATAAAATATGACTACATTTCATATGGTACACGGAGACAGTCTGAGTTGTGAAGCTATCGTACGGCAGACGCCGGATGGCGGGCTTTTAATGGTGGCCCAGTGCGGCGGACCGGTGGAGCCGCACCCGGCAAACCGTGTCTATTTTTGGCACAGCAAGGATGGCGGAGCAACGTGGGGTGAGCCGGTGAAGCTGTGGCCGGAGGACGGGAGAGCGGTCTATCAGACTGAGGTCAGCGTGATCGGGAATGAAATCCGCGTGTTCCTGACTCTCCACGACGGTAGCTTCCTTGACTGGGAATGTCGTGTGGCGAGGAGCGTTGATAACGGATATACCTGGGAGGATATGGGGGAGCCGCCCTGTTTCACGAAATTTGTATTTTTTCGGGGAATGTTTGAGACTGCGGATCATGTGCTGATACAGTCCTATCAGCGTTATCCGGTCACAGAAGAGTTAAATCGCCGTCTGAAAGCAGAGGGGAGAAAAATGTGGCATTGCTGTCAGGAGATTCCATGGAACGAGAATGGGATCCTGCGCAGTGAGGACGGCGGAAAAAGTTGGCAAAGCTATCCCGCGGTGCGGCTTTCTCACACGGCTGGGGTTTGGCACTGGGGAGAGCCGACTGTCTGTGAGACAGAACCGGGACATCTGGTGATGCTTTTGCGCGTTAACGGGACTGGTTTTCTTTGGCGGAGCGATTCTCATGACGGTGGAAGGAACTGGAGCGACGCGGTGATGACGGATATTCCGAATCCCAATAACAAGCCAAAACTTCTGCGGCTTCCTGATGGAAGGATCGCACTTCTTAACACGCCGGCGGGAATTGACCGTAACAAGCCGAAACGCCATCCGATGGGCATATCGGACCGTCATCCGCTTGAACTATGGATCTCCGACGACGGCATGAAGACATGGGGTTATAGGCGGACGCTTTTGGCATTCCCGGGAGGGATATCCTATCCGGACGGTTTCTGTACTCCGGATGGGCGGCAGATCCATTTTGCGATTGAGTTTAACCGCCATGATGTGTATTATGGAATGCATGAGGTAGAAGAATAACGGGGGCAGTATGAAATATCTCGCTTTAGACATAGGAAGCAGCTATATTAAACATGCCCTGCTGGACGCGGATCATGGGCGAATCGAGGCAGCAGGCCGGATTCCGGGTCCTCCTCCTGTGGTGAAAAGTGGCACGCGTTTTGAAATTGACCCGGAAGCGATATGGAATATCGTGGAGAAGATCCTTTTGGAACATGTTTTCCGCGAATCGGATATTTCAGGTATTCTTTTTTCTACGCAGATGCACGGCTTTCTTTTGGCAGACAAGGACGGAAGTGCGATCACGAACTATATTTCATGGCAGGATCGTCGGTGCATGGAAAGGGCCGGTGACGGCACATGGATGGAGTGTCTGGAAAAAATCGGACTGCAGGAGTTGATGGAGTCCTCCGGCGTCTGGCTGCGTCCTCCGGTCAGCCTGTGCAATCTGTACAGGTTGACGCGGGAAAGAGATTTTTCAGGCATGCACTTCTGTACTCTGGGCTCCTGGCTGATCTTGAGACTTACAGGACGGAACGCCTGCCATATTACCAATGGAGCGCCCACAGGATTAGTCGATGTAGTTCGTGAGGAATGGAATGGGGCTTTGATACGGGCAGTCGGACTTGACGGAATGGTCTTTCCGGACTTGATCACCGGTCTTGAAAGCTGCGGAGTCTGGAAGACAGGGAACAGGAAGATTTCTGTCTTCCCGGATTTTGGAGACCATCAGGTGTGTGTGCTGGGGACAGGTGCAGACAGGGAAAGCGAGGTCTGCGTCAATATCGGAACGGCGGGACTGGTCAGCATGATTACCGGGGAGTATCATCGTCACCCGGGGGACACGAGACCCTTTTTTGAGGGAAAATACCTGAATACCATACGAGGTTTATTTGGCGGAAGGGATCTGGAGGTGCTGGTTGATTTCCTGGCGGATGCTGTGGAGTGGATGGCGGGAAGCCGTTGTACGCGTGAAGATGCGTGGAAACGAGTTTGCGCGCTGCCGGAAAAAAGACCGGATCAAAACACAGGAAACAGCGCGCCGACCACTCTTCGGATCACGCCGACTTTTGCTGAAAACGGCATAATCAGGGGGATTACCCGTGAAAATTTTCATTGCAGGAATCTGTTGGAGGCTGTCTATACTGCAGCGGCAGAGGAATATGAGAAGGCGCTTTTTGAGATGCATACAGGGGAGGTAAAGGGGATAGTCTTTTCTGGAGGGGCAGCGCGGAAAAATCTGCGCCTGAAGACTGCAATCGCAGAGCAACTGAAGGCTCCCTGGAGGGAAACAGAGTCTGATGAAGTATTTCGGGGATTATGCCGAATCGCAATGGTCTGCAGCGGGAGATGTAAAAGTCTGAAAGAGACAGGCCAATATCTTTTATAAGGTTCTCCATTTTGCGTTTCCAGGGAGACGGATCATTTTCCTGAGGTTCTTCTTGTATTTCCGTCCGTCTGCGATTATACTGGACTCATGGCAGTAAAGCCTGCTGCCGCTGC
>CANQTL010000063.1 GCA_947626775.1 uncultured Lachnospiraceae bacterium
AGATCACTGTCTATCATAACCTGCTTCCCTCTGATCACATATATCAGATTCTGTATTTTCACCGTTTCTGCAGGCATTGTAACCTCTTTTATTTCCTCTGCCATAAAATGCACCGTCCCCCTTCCACCCGGGATCTTGATGTCGCAGATTGCGACTTCAAGTCTGCAAACATGTGTTCTTTTCATATTTTAGCAGACTGATCCATATTTTGCAATATAACGATTAAAACTCATCAAAATCAGATTGATCAGCCAGTCCCCGGTACTTGTACCCGTCGTTCCCACTCTCGGCATACATATCATTCACCAGCCCGATGGAAAGCAGGCCAAGGTCCCGGATGGAGATCCCCAGCTGCACGCACCGCAGAAGGAAGAGCGGGGTTGTCATCTCCCGCTCACTTCTGCAAACTTTTTTTAGATTCCACCTGTGTCTGCACATTCAGCCCCACAATTGCAAGTGACGGCAGCTCCGCCGCTGCCTGCGACAATCCATGAAATGAGGGGACAATCAATGACTATGGACTTCATCAATTCACTTATTGATGCCTCCATCAGAGGCACGCTTCTCGGAATCACAATTTTCTTTTGGGGTTTTGGCCTGGCACCGGCTACAGTATCCCTGAAGATCCCGCCGGTCAGTATCTGGATCCGACATCCTGGAAATGCACCATGATCTGGTCTGCCTATATGGGATTGCCACTTTCACTGGAAGGTGTCGGTTCCGTTCTGGAGCTGCAGGATCAGAAGCTGAAAGAAGGTAAAGACCTGATCCGCTACTTCTGCACCCCCTGTAAACCGACCAAAAGCAATGGCGGACGCACCCGGAATCTTCCGGAGCATGATTCGAAAAAGTGGTCGCTCTTCAAATCCTACAATAAACGTGATGTGGAAGTAGAAATGGCGATACAGAAGCGCCTGTCGAAATATCCCGTCCCGGACTTCATCTGGGAGGAATATCATCTCGATCAGGAGCTCAACGACAGAGGCATTGCCCTGGATATGGAAGTGGTGGAAAACGCCATCACCTTTGATGAGCGCTCAAAGGCCGCCCTCTCCGAAACAATGCAGGATATCACCGGCGTAGAGAATCCGAATAGCGTGGTTCAGATGAAATCCTGGCTCTCTGAAAACGGTGTGGAAGCAGAATCACTCGGAAAGAAGGATGTGGCAAAGCTGATTGATTGTACGGACGGCCAAGTGGGAGAGTACGCATCAGATAAGGGCTGGCTATTTCAAACTATTCTATTATTTATCTTTTAACCTTCTTAATGGATCTCTAAAATCATCTACTAATTGATAAAGTGGCTCTTTGCCTTCAAGAAAATCCTTATAGTTTGCATATTCTTCATATATTTCCAAAGTTGATAATACACTTCTGGCAGTATCTGCGCCAATAGTTCGTGTCCATCCAGAAAAAACCACAGAATACCCTAAATTTCTGGAAGGTCTAAACCATCTTGCGGGTATTGTTCTTTCAAAGTGCATTTTCCCACCGACACGATTACAAGTTACATTTTGCTTTTGCATTGCCTCACAAAACTCTTTCATTGTTGGACTAATATGATATGTATGATCTTTTTTCTGTACAAGTTTCCTTATTACTCTTGTTATTGTTGCGACAATTGGATCGTCGTTTTTTTGACATTTTTTATATTCATATTCATAATCTTCTGACAATTTATTTGCCGCTACCGATATTACAAGTTTTTCAAAATCTCTTTTAGGCGCACTGGGAATATAACCATACATTCCTAATTGATATAGTAAAATCAAAAGTGCTGTGCGCTTATTTCCATCACTGAACGAATGGTTTTTAACCAATCCAAAAAAAAGTGTTGCACATATATCAATTTTATTTGTATACTTTGTTTTTCCTCCAAATGTAATATTTTGTCTTCCAATTGCTGACCCTAATAGGTTAAAATCCCTAACCCCCACTAACATTTTTTCTTTTTCATTACTGGAAGGATCCGTAAAATAATGTGCTAAAATAAAATATGCTCTCAACGTATCAGATATATTTATCATTGGATGTTCAATACCCTCTATGTCTGGATGATGAAATATAAGATATTCATATTCTCTTTTCAAATCATCTGGTAGGTTATTCATAATATCTATTCCTTTCTCATTTGTAATTTCATTTTTATACCCGTTTTTCCAAAACACTTTGCACACTATTCCTAATATTTTCGTTAATAATATATCAAAGCTTCAAGTAGTGATTTTTTCTAAATATTCTACCCCCCCCCTTATTATATGCTTCTTGTATCCGTTTCATCCATACAAAAGTTAAGGGATGATACATAAAATTCACTAATGGCCCATCCAATTTATTTTCTCTGCAAACCCACCAAGATCTTTATTATATTCCTAACCAGACAATTCACGCATAATGCCATTAACTACTTCTGTCCTGACAGATATAATATGATTTTTATACCATTCGTTTTAACAAGGGCATTAAGGTCCTTTGGTTGCAATTATCAAATCTCTAATCATGATTAAATCGCGAATATAATGGCTGTGATTGTAATTATATGCTTCTAGTTCGTCAATACATATAAAATACTTAGGCCATTTCAATTGGAGCGAACAAAATAATTTATCAGCAACTTCTATTTCATCATAAAATTTCTCCAACAAACAGTTACTTTCATCTTTCGGATAAGGAATTCCATTCGCGCAGATCTGCTCCTTGCCGGAATTGCCCAGCTGATTACTGTAATAGCATCTGGCAGTCTCCCCAAGCACCAATATATCCACAGCTTAAAGCCTTTGATAACATAAGCGCCCATGGTTCATACTCTTATACCGGCAGATAACTTTGTCTGTCTTGTTTTCGTGTCCTGAAATCCTGTTTTCCACATACACCTCCTGAAAATTGGTCTATACCTGATTTTGCCTTGTTGAAATTTAGGTTTTATACTTATTTCGCAATTACCCAAAACATTCTTCTCTAAATTTTTTCCGTCGGTAAATAAAATTGGTAGCTTTTAACTCTTATCACCCTGGCTATTGTAATGTCGTAAATGCTACTTCATATCTTCTTCCAAAAAGTTTTTAACTCCATCACTCATCTGCCTGAAACCGATACGACTGCTCCACAATCTCCATGATCTGGTCGACATCCGATGTGTGCTCCATATACAGCTCGACATCGCCATTGCCCCATCTGCCGAGGCCGGTTATATCACGGCAAATACCATTCGGATCGATCACTTCCGAAAACTTCATATTCACAGAAATACGGAGTCTCTGTTTCTGGAAAACAATATCCACAAAATTGGTATCCAACTTATAGGCAACATACAGCTTTTTGAATTCACGTTTCACGTCAGGAGAAAGATTCTGGATGCGGCGGTCCAGCACCTCGAACAGTGTTTTCGTGAAAACGTTCGTATCATAAGTTTCGAGGCTGTAACGCTCTGCAGGCTTTTCCACTGTCTGATAAGGAGCAAGCTCCGCAGCGGTCATATCCGGGTACGCCCAGATCTGTTTAGCCTTATCCGCCAGCAGCGAAGCGCGTTCTTTTATTCTTTGTTCATTCCATTCCGTGAGTTTAACAACATAGGCATTCAACCGGAGACCACTTTCCTTAAAGCCGCCCTCCATATCCATCTTGACCATAAATGGACGATCACTCATTTCTGAATTGTACGCGGTAAGTGTCAGGTTTCCAATGGTGTGCAGGTACGTCTTCTGAATCTCACGCCAATTAGCACCGAGCATCTGCTGCCACTCCGGACTGAGATTGCTGTTCTGCGGCATGATGTGTTCAATGGTATAATTCTCAGTAATGATGGAAGCCTTGTTATCATAGTGTTCCAAATGGCTGAGAATAAAATTCCGGGAGCGCATCGTATATATGTCTCTGGAGACAAAAGCCGCCGTAAATTTATCATCATCGGGGAACTCCTTATAGTCATCACGCATAACAAAGAATGCCTTGATGGAATTGACATAATCATCAGGTCTGATTTCATTTTTCAATGTGGCGAAGGTCTTGTTCAAAGAATTAGTCGGTATATCACAGATGCTGCGCCGGAAGACATAGCTAATGCAAAGTCTGATGATGGACTTCAAATCATCCTCAGAAATGATACCCTCGGCAAAATCATTATGTACTTTGAGCAGGAAGGGATAAGATACCTCCATCCGAAGATCGTTGATATCCTCATACAGAGATTTGAGCACAGGGTTGCCGCTTCGTCTGAATACCATATCTGTATAGTACTTCGCATAGGTAAGCAAATCCTGACATAACTCACGGACAGTGCCAAACTCGCAATTCAAATGATAAAGCTTAAATTCCTCATACACGCGATCCTGCTTAGGAATGCGTGTAATCTTCATTGTCAGATAATCGCGGAAAAATCTGTCCATGACGGAATCCTGCGTCTCATAAACGAACAGCAATTCCATAGGCCGCCATAGGTGCTCGTAGACAAAGGTCTGCTCCGCAGGCTCCAGCCCCATAAGAACATAATTCCGGATCAGGTCAGATTCAGACAACTCTTTACCGGTGGAATTCAGGCTCTCAAAAATAGCCTGGGCGTCATCAACTGAGCGGTCCAGTGTTATATTGACGATCTGCAGCTTGCCAATCGACTCGTACACCTCGGCAGGCTGCAATTCTTTATCTGCAATTTTACCCGCAAAGAATTTATAGTTGTCGAGCAGCCTTGATCGCGTATCGTCTGGGATGGGTTTCTCCTCTACAAGACGCATCAGGATATCCCTGTCAGTCTCTGTTAAAAGCAGCTTATAGCGTTCGTCGCCGCTTTCATACTCATTTTTCAGAAGCATATTATCAATGCGACGGGCATTGATAGTGGTATCGTCCGGATTCTTTATAGCATAATCACGCAGAGCAATCAGAAGCAACGACAGCGTAGTCATTCGCTGCTGGCCGTCTATAATCATATATTTCTGGACACCGGTCGGCATTGCCTGTTCCGCAATGTTCACGATGGAACCGACAAAGTGGCCCGCTTTCCCTTTCTTCTGCATCTCAACAATGTCATTCCAGAGGCGGGTGCATTGTTCGATGTCCCAGCTGTAATATCGCTGATAAACCGGAATCAGAAACTGCTTGTTTCCGTTTAATATCTCGTAGATGTTACCTTTGCGCGCATCCATATTCTACCTCCCCCAATCACTCTTCTTGCCCATATGACGCAGATTTTTGCGCAACCATACTCAGATTCTGCTCTTGCCCAAAAGAATACTCGACAACCTCGTGTTCACGCTGTTCCATGTCTGCATTGTCGGTCCACAGCTCGCACTGTGTCATAACGGTCTGCACAGCATCATCCATACCTTCCGGCGGATAACGATGTTTCCTAAGAAGTTTCTTAATCATCATCCGCATTTTTGCTCTGGCCGAATCACGCTTCTGCCAGTCAATGGTACGATTCTTTCGCAAGGTATCCGCCAGTTCCTTCGTAATGGCAATCAATTCCTCGTTCTCATAGAAGTCTTTGATTGCCTGCGGTTTTGTCAAGGCATCATAGAAGGCGAGTTCGTCCGCTGTAAGGCCAAGCCGGTCGCCTTCTTTCTGCGCTGCTGCAATTTGCTTTGCCAAATTTAGGAGTTCCTGAATGACCTCTTCGTTTGTCAGCATGCCGTTCAGATAACGGTTCATAGCGCTTTGAATGATCTCGCTGAACTTTTCGGACTTAACCACATTGGTGCGGCGGTAAATCTGTACCTGCTCTGCGATCAATTTTTTCAACAGTTCGACAGCAAGGTTTTTCTCTTTCATTTTAGAAATTTCTTCAAGAAACTTCGGATCAAACAGCGAGAACTCCCCTGATACATCAGAGAAAAGATTGATAACACCTTCGCTCTTGACGCTCTGGCTGAGAAGCGCGTTAATTCTTGCATTCATTTCCGGCAGCGAAATTTTCTTTCCCTCACCCTGATTCATAAGGCGCATGACAAGCACGCGAACCGACTCAAAGAAGGCCGCTTCCACTCGAAGATCTTCCTCTGCCAGAGACGAGCAAAGCGACAACGCCTGCCGGAGCATAAGCGCTTCCTTCAAAAAATCTTCACGCTCATGTTCTTTATCCGCCGCAACAATAAAGTTGACCGCACCGCTGATGGCTCTTGAACGTTCAAGATCCGTACCAGCAGCAAATTTGGAATAATCGTATCCATGGAAAATATCACGACAAACAGACAACTTCTCCAAGAACTTCGGATAGGCTACCTTCGCAACATCGGTATCACCGTAGTTCTTTTTATCACGAGAGGTATAATCGTTCATCGCTTCCTTGAGCGCAGCTGCGATGCCGACATAATCTACAACCAGTCCGCCTTCTTTATCTCCAAATACACGGTTGACACGTGCAATCGCCTGCATAAGATTGTACCCCTGCATTGGCTTATAAACATACATCGTGGCCAACGACGGAACATCAAACCCCGTCAGCCACATATCTACAACAATGGCAATTTTAAGTGTGCTGTCATTATCTTTAAATTCCTTTGCCAGCTCGTCCCTACGACGTTTATTGCCAATAACGGCTCTCCACTCCTCCGGGTCCTTATTGCTTTCCGTCATGACGACGGCGACCTTCTCTGTCCATGATGGTCTAAGCCGCATAATACGGTTATAGATCTTCATTGCAATGGCGCGGGAATACGCAACAATCATCGCCTTGCCGGTGAGCAGATTTGCACGATAATTCTCGTAGTGATCGAGAATATCGTCTACCAGTGAAGCAATTGTCTGATCGTTTCCAAGGATAGCTTCCATCTGGCCCAACTCACGTTTGCTCTTGGCGATAACATCCGGATCAGCATTATTGGCCATGATATCATACTCGGTATCAATCAGGTGCAGCGTAGCTTCATCTAGCTTCAATTTAATCACGCGGCTCTCATAATAAACCGGACGAGTAGCGCCATCCTCGACAGCCTGCGTCATATCATAAACGTCTATGTAATCTCCGAAGACCTCGCGGGTGCTTCTGTCTTTCATGGAAATCGGCGTGCCGGTGAATCCTATGTATGTAGCATTCGGTAAGCTGTTACGGATAATTCGAGCTGTGCCGATCTTGATTTTACCGGTTTCAGCATCGACCTTTTCTTTTAAGCCATACTGCCCACGATGCGCTTCATCAGCCATAACCACAATATTCCTGCGCTCAGACAAAGGTTCATGAGCTTCTTCAAACTTCTGCATTGTGGTAAAGATGATGCCGTTTGCCTGCCTGCCATCAAGCAAATTCTTCAAATGTTCCCGACTCTCGGCGTGCATCGGTTCCTGACGCAGGAAGTCCTTACACTTTGCGAATTGTCCGAAAAGCTGATCATCAAGGTCGTTACGGTCTGTCAGCACAACGATGGTGGGACTGTCCAAAACCTCCTGCAGAAGGTGGGCATAGAATACCATTGACAAGGATTTTCCGCTGCCCTGTGTATGCCAGAACACGCCGCCCTTACCATCTGTTTCTGTAGCTCGTTTCGTTGACTCTACAGCTTTGTTGACAGCAAAATATTGGTGGTATCCGGCAAGTATCTTAAATTGCTTCAATCCTTCATTAGAGAAACAAATGAAATTCTTTATAATATCCAGAAAACGCTCTCTCGCAAAGATGCCTTCAAAAAAAGTGTCAAACTGTGCATATTGAGTATTCTCGTAACTGCCATCCTTCGTTTTCCACTCCATGAAACGATCTTCTCCGGAGGTAATGGTTCCAGCTTTCGATGTCAGATGATCACTCATAACGCAAATACAGTTATAAATAAACATCGACGGAATTTCCTGCATATAGTTTCTGATCTGCAGATATGCTTCGGAAGCATCTGTCTCTTCCCGTGATGGGGACTTCAGTTCTACAAGTACAACCGGAAGGCCATTCAAGAAGAGAAGGACATCCGGACGCTTATTACTGTTTTCAATAAAGGTCCACTGGTTTGCAACGATAAAAGAGTTATTGTCAGGAGTATTGTAGTCAACAAGGTATATGAGACCGGAGCGCTCCTCGCCCTTGACAAAATAGCGCACTTCAACGCCATGCTGAATATAGTCCATGAAGACAGCATTTTTCTGGGCCAGTTCGGCATTCTCAAAGTTTTTCAATTTGAACAGGGCGTCAGCGATTGCATCCTCCGGCATAGAAGGATTCAGCCTGTGCAGCGCTGTTGTAAGTTCTTCCTCGTATAGAGGATTATTAAAATCTCTCTCTATATCAGGACCGTAAACGTGACGATATCCCATTCCCTGGAATAATTCTATGATGGAATTTTCATAGTCAGCTTCTGTATAAAATCCTGACATTATTTTTCTCCTTTGTGTGTACTATCTATTATGGCACCTTCCCAACATCATGGCCGCTCCTTGACTCTGGTAAACGAGAATTTACTTCAGCA
>CANQTL010000064.1 GCA_947626775.1 uncultured Lachnospiraceae bacterium
CTGGAGCAGGTCAATTCGGTGCTGGGCTACATCACGATATTTGTGGTGCTGGTAGCTGCAATCTCTCTGCTGGTGGGCGGTATCGGCGTCATGAACATCATGCTGGTGTCCGTGACGGAGCGGACCCGCGAGATCGGCATCCGCAAGGCGCTGGGGGCGCGAACCTCCTCGATCCTCGTTCAGTTCCTGTCGGAGTCCGCGATCATCACCCTGCTGGGCGGTCTGATCGGCATCACGCTGGGGGTTCTGGGCGCCATGGCGGTCTGCTCCGCCATCGGGTTCACGGCGCAGGTGAAGCTGTCCACGGTGCTGGGCGCGTCGCTGTTTTCCTCCTCCGTCGGCATCTTTTTCGGCATCTATCCCGCGCGCAAGGCCGCGAGACTGAGCCCCATCGAGGCGCTGCGGCACGAGTAGACGGAAGACGGCAGACGCCGGAAAACCCGCAGACACCGGAGGCCGCAGAACGCGGCTGGACAGGAGGGGCCGGCGCATATAGGCGTTTCCCGGACACGCTCCCGCTCGGATAAACGCATAGCGGTACCAGGCTCGAAAAGACCTCGCCAGGTACCGATGCGTTTATAACGGTCCGGGGAAATCGCCTATATGCGCCGGCCCCTCCTGTCCAGCCGCGTTCTGCGGCCTCCGGTGTCTGCGGGTTTTCCGGCGTCTGCTGTTTGGATCTTACATGCGCGCCTGAACCGTGGCGGCGATCCGCTTCATGTCGTCCAGGCAGGCGGAGAAAAACATCCGGAAGGACTGGCAGAAGTAATTCTCGTAACAGCCCAGGGCCGGATTCCAGTCCCGGTGTCTCTGACAGCCGCCCTTGCAGAGGAAGAAGAACGGGCACTGGCGGCAGGCGTCGGGGAGCTGTCGGGAGCGTTCGAAGAAGCCGATCTGACGGCGGCGGTCCTCCAGGTCCGGCAGGCGGCATTCATTGAGATTGCCCAGACGGTATTCGTCCAGCATGTAAAAATCGCAAGGATAAACGCTGCCGTCCGCTTCCACCGCATACTGTACGCTGCAGACGCCCCGCTGGTCGCAGGCCTCCGGCACAAAGCCCAGCAGGATGACGATGTAATTTTCAAAGGTGCGGATATAGGGCTGCCGGCCCTTTTGAAAATCCGCGCTCCATAAGCGGAACAGTCTGATCAGAAAGTCTCCGTATTCTTCGGGCAGCAGGGCGAAACGGCTCTGCCCCCGCGCTTCTTCCAGCGGCTCCAGACAGGCGATATACTGCTGCCAGACCCAGCCGCGGCGCGCATAGTCCGCGTAGATCGCTTCGATATTCTTTGCCACATCCCGGTTCACCACGGTCAGGATATTGTAATCCACCTGATGAGCGTCCAACAGTTTTATATTTTTCACGATCCGGTCATAGGTGCCCATACCGGCCCGGTCGCGGCGGTAAGCGTCATGGCATTCCTTTGTGCCGTCCACGGAGACGCCGAGCAGGAAGTCGTTTTCATGGAAAAAACGGCACCAGTCATCGTCCAGCAGCAGGCCGTTGGTCTGCAGGGCGTTCTGAATCCGGACCCGGTTTCGATTGTATTTTTTCTGATAGAAAATCGCCTTTTCAAAAAAATCCAGCCCGCGCAGCGTGGGCTCCCCGCCCTGAAAGGCATAGGTCGCGCTGCCGTCGGCGCGCAGCAGCGTGCGGCGGATGACGTTTTCCAGCGTTTTTTCGGACATGAAGCCGTAGGAGGCCTGGCCGCGCTTTTCCGTTTCATCGCGGTAAAAGCAGTATTCACAGGCCATGTTGCACATCCCGGAGGCGGGCTTGAGCATGAGAGTGATGGGCGGCATGAGGCATCTCCTTTCCGCGCGGACGTCCCTGTGTTCCGTGGTCAGGTTGGAGAACGCATTTTTCCTTATTTTGCCACTAAGTTGACTATGACACGGAAGCACCAATTTTACGATTTTCTGATATTTCAGTGTGACAGTCTACCCGTTGAGAGTTTGCGGATTTTACATAGATAATTTGAAAAGTGGTGCAGGCATCAAGCGATCCTTTGCTTTATATCACGGTTCTTGTGTGATTACAATACTCACTAAAGCAATCGGCTATTATTCATCAAAAAACAGCCCCGTAGGGCTGTATTTTGTGGGCTGCGGCGAGTTAGTTTATAGAGCCTGCGCCTTGTGCTAAAGTATAAGTTACCTTGCCAGTGTAAGTGCCCTGCGGTAAATGCGAGTCAACGTGTACGTTGTAAATTGGGGTGATGCCTAGGTTAGCAGAAGTGTCGTTGGCAGATAGGATCGTGGTGTCCTCGCTAGGAATTAGCGCGCCAACCTCGTAGGCAGCGCTGCTGAGCCCTGCATCGGTCGTAACTTTTGTGCTCTTGTAACCAGTCTTGAAAGTGAGTTCAGGATTGCTTTCCTCTTTGCTGTTGCCTGGGTTATGGTTTTCGGTGCTTTCGTAAATGGTCATGCCCCAGTAAGAACCTTTATCGCTGCCGCTTCCAGATACGGACATGATGCGATAAGTTTCATTGACATCAACCATCGAGGTGCCAGTATTGGATGTGCCACCAGTGCCTTTAGCCTGCAAATGCCAGCCTGTGCCATCGTTGCAGGTAATGCTCATGGTAGTGCCTACGATTGCGGTCTCCGAACCGTTGGAAACGGTTTTTTCGATTGTCTTGGTAGCGCCCTCGCTATTAGTCGCAATGGTGCAGCTAGTCAAGACGGTGACCTGCACCTCATCCGTGAGCGTCGCCCCGGAGTAGTTATCTGCAAACACGCCTAGCAATGGCATAGCAGCGAGAACCGCTGAAGCAGCACCTGCACCTAATATTTTTTTGTTCATTTTACTCCTTTGTATTTATATTGGTATTTACCAGGAAATGACTTTGTATGACCTTTCCTTATTCCATTCTACCAAATCGCTTTTGCTTGTCAATACGATTTTTGCCGCGATGTTGTATAGTTATCCACAGGTTATAGGGGTGAGCGTTTTTGTAAATATATAAATTCGGTCAAACAAAAAACAGCCTGTGGGCTGTCCTTTTCATTATAGCCTGCCGCACGAATTGACACAAATACATAAAAGGAGAAAAACGAGGGTCGTAACCTCTTTCCAATTATGATGTGCGACAGGCTATATTAATTATAGCACACAATGTGAAAATGTATAGACCTTTCGCTTTTACTCCGATTTCTAGCGTAGCATATGGATTATTACAACAGATACAGCTAGTGATTTGTTGGTGCATGAGTCCGGAGATTGGGGTACAGTACATTTAAATGCTCTTATCAAAACTAAACCGTTTTCCTTTTTGCGAAATATGTGTTAAAATAGTACCATCGCAAGAGTAGTAGTGTACCTAGAATAGCTTAACCCAGAAATACATTTGGAGCGTGACGTATGAGAATATCATCTTTAAGAATTAAGAATTTTCGTGGAATTCACAATGCCGATATCTCTTTCCCGGACAATCAGCACCTAATATGCATTATTGGTCCTGGGGACTCTGGAAAATCTACACTCCTAAAGGCTATTGAATGGGCTCTATGGCCAACATGGAACCTCTCTACAACAGATACTGACTTCTATGGATGCAACCCGGATGATCCGATTGAAATATGTGTTTCACTTACAGAAATTCCCGAATCCTTGCGTCAAGAAGACAAGTATGGTTTATTTCTGCGGAATATTGAAGCAATAGTTACAAATGCCGAGAACGATGAACCTATCGACGGGAAAGCTGCAGCAATTACCGTTAAGCTGACTATCGACAAAACGCTTGAACCTAAATGGGAGGTCATAACAAACCGCTCTGGATCAAAAAGTATTTCGGCAAACGATAGAAAACTATTAGCATTTGGCGTGGTGGGATTTGATTACGAAAAGGATTTTTCCTGGGGAAAATCATCCATTCTTCAAAAATATACAGACAAATCGAAAGACACTCTGCATAAGGCGTATATGCAAGCTATGCGTGACATTACCACAGGGACTAATCTCACGCAACTTGATGTCGTTGCGGGTGACATTGTAAGTATCGGAAAAGAATATGGAGTATCGTTCAATGGCGAATTGCACAATAAAATTATGATGCAAAATGGGTCATTTTCGACAACCGTCGGTGTTTTTGACGACAATATTCCGTTTGCCCAACGCGGTCTCGGAAGCAAGAGGCTCCTTTCAATGGGCATGAATATTAACGCCTTTGAACAAGGAACACTATTGCTCATCGATGAAGTAGAAACAGGGCTGGAACCTTATCGAATCAACGGTTTGATAAATAAATTCCGCCAGCACTGCAGTGCAACTGGTCAAATTATTATGACCACACATTCCGTCAGTACTATTTGTGAATGCTCCGAGGAGGAAATTGCGGTACTCAGCAACAACGATGGAGAGGTGGAACTGCAATTTTTGCATACTGGCGATAAAGAAACGGATGCACTGGTTCAAAGTATCCTTAGAACGGAACCTGCTGCCTTTTTAAGCAAAAGGATTATTGTATGTGAAGGAAAAACGGAGATTGGGCTTCTGAGAGCTATTGATGAGTGTAACAGTATTTTTTCTGGCGAACGCTTTACTTATCACGGGGTTAGCTGTGCGCTTGGCGGAGGTGGAGATAAATTCTTTGATTTAGCATACCTGCTCAAAGGATGCGGCTACGATGTTTGTATACTAATGGACTCGGATGTTCCGGAAGAAAATCAGAAAAAGGCAGAAGCCGTATCTCGAGGAATACCAGTTTTTTCTTGGGATGAGGGGAAAGCAATTGAAGAGCAGGTTTTCTCTGATTGCTCCATAGAGGGAATCAACGAATTATTACAACTAGCAGTAGAACACAAATCACTCGATCATGTTAAGGCAAAGATAGTGTCTAACTTTCCAGAGGGAAAACGGCCATTCATTTTCGATGATGAGAATGGGCAAGTAAAGGTAAGTGAAGGTATCTCACCTGAAGAAAAAATCAAAATTGGGACAATAGCAAAACAAAAGAAAAGTGAATGGTACAAGAGAATAGATTTGGGTGAAAAACTTGGCTATATTGTTTGGGGCGACCGTTCAAAAATGGGTGAGGAATGCAGCTTTTGGAAAACCTTGACGAAATTGGAGAAGTGGATATCTAAAAATGAAACCAGAAGAACTTAGTAAGATTTTAGGTAAAAGCAATGCCTACATAATTGCACCGGCTGGTCATGGGAAGACAGAAATGATTGTTGATCTCGTGATAGCGTCTTCCGGGAAATCCCTTTTATTAACACACACAAATGCCGGCGTAGAGGCGTTGAGAAAACGACTAAAGAAAAGAAATGTTGATGATAAAAAATTTTCTATTTCTACCATCGCAGGATTTTGCATGAGATGGTGCGCGGCTTATCCCGCAACCTCAAACACATACGGAACGAAGTTTGGCGACAAAGATTTCTATCAAAAATGTTATACTGGTGCGACTACTATTTTTTCATCTGAATGGTCGCGTGATGTAATCAAAAGCACCTACTCCAATGTGATAGTTGACGAGTATCAGGATTGCATTATTGATCAGCATAATATTTTCCTAAATCTCAGTAAGTCGGTTCCAGTTTATGTGTTAGGAGATCCCTTGCAGGCCATTTTCGGTTGGGCAGGAAAGCTGGTTTCTTGGAATGATTTGGAGTTTGAAAAAGTTGAAATAGATACATATCCTTGGCGCTGGCATGAAACAAATCCGGAACTTGGACAATTTCTTCAAGAAATAAGAACGCCCCTCTTGCCTTCTCTAGATGGGCGTCGGGTCAGTCTGTCAGTAAAGTCAGACTTACAAAATCCGTCAATCAAAATTATTCCTTCTGCTGAGGGAGCAGAGTGGAAATTTTTGAACAGCTTAAGACGCTATTCCCGCGTTCTCTATATTACGAAGTGGCCAGATCAACAAAAGGCCCTTTGCAAAAAGACAAAAGGTATTTTTCAGAACGATGAACCCCAGAGTTTAAATGAACTCTTTGACATAGCCAGGAGCCTTGATCGACTTAATGCTGAAGAGCAGATTGTCTCAATTTACAAATTTCTTCTCTTGTGTGTAAATCATGTCAACGAAGAACTAGGAGCATACAAAAATCATATCCAAACGGGAGATTATAACTTCAGCAGAATCAAAAAACACCCTGAGTTTGGGATACTTATCAATAATTTGTTGACTAACCATACGATTGATGACATTTACAATATCCTTACTTGGGTGAAGAATGCTCCTGAGCTCAGTATCTATCGGATAGAATTCTTTGATGAACTACTGCGTGCACTATCTCATGCCCAAAATAGTGGATGCTCAATTGAAGATGCCGCTCGCCAAATCAGAACGGAGCCTAAATTGCAAAAGCAATACTCTAGGTTCAAGTTCTTATCCTCCAGAACCGTCTTATCGAAGGGGCTGGAATTTGAATGTGTCGTCATTGATGCGAGCAGGCAGGTAAAAGTTTCCGATAGATATTGTGCAACAGATTTTTATGTCGCTTTGACGAGAGCCACAAGAGCAATTTATATTATTACAGATGATCAGAATATTGTCCTTGAAGGGCTAAAATGACAATTTGTAGACTTTAGTAGCACTTTCGATATAATGAGTGCTAGACTAAGATCGCTGCGGCATTTCGCTGCATAGGAAACTCCCCCGGAGAGAGTTGGGGGAGTTTCACAATTTAACCTTTCTAACTCAGAGAGCTAGAAGCTCAGAGAGTTAGCGATTGGATTTCTTGGCTACGAAAGCGGTAGCACCAAGGCCGAGCAGAGCTACGGTAGCAATCGTGATGTAAGTCGCGATCGTATCGGCAGTGTTCGGGTTGGTTTCGCCGTCTTCTTTGTTTTCATCGGCGGACTGATCAGGCTCAACTGGCTTGCTGCCATAGGAACCGTAAGTATCACTAAGTTCCATGGTCGAGTCACCATCATAGGCATACTCTTTGAATTGAGTTTCACCAGCCTTGATTACGGTCTTGTCGTTCTTGGCGATCAATAGAGAATCGTCAATCGTGACATTGGAAACCTCGGTAGTAGCGATGCCATTAAAGACGCTAGCGCCAGTACTCTTAATAGTGCTCTTGTTGATGCGAAGAGTCTGGAGATCACCATTCATCTGAATAGCGTCACTAGTAGCCTCGACATTGCTGTAGTTCTTGATTTCGACAGTATCAACTGTGCTACCACCATCCACAACGACAGCGTTACCAGCAGCAGCTTTAACCGTAGCGCCATCAAGCGTCAGGTTACCAGCAATTGTTCTGATAGCATCTTTGCGACCTTCAACACGACCAGTAACGGTAACATCTGCATTGCCGTCTTGGTTGTAGGCGTAGCCTTTACCCAATGAATCAACTATTGCGCCACTAATATTGATGATTGGAGCGGTACTTGCATTAACAGTACCGACATACATAGCAGCTTCAGCACCAGCCACACTAGCACCGGTACGCTCGAGAGTGCCCTCGATCGAGATGGTTCCAGCAGCTCTGCCATTACCACCGTTCACATACACGGCTTGATTACCCTTGATAGTTGCAGTACTTTCCACCGTCAGGTTGCCATCAGCACCAGCCCAAATAGTACGCTTGACATCGGCGGCAGTGTTATTGATGGTACCGTTTTTGACGACCAACTTGGAGCCATTAGAAACTGTGATTAACGCATCCATGGCGTGAGCTGCACCAGTAACGTTCAAAGTTTTATTGTTGAGATTGAGCGTAATTGTCTTGCCGCCATTAATCTCTGCCCAGTTGCGGCTATCATCTGTACCTAAATCGGTAACAGCGAAAGTCTCGCTCAACGTACAAGTTGTGTCCTCGGTGCTACGAAGACAAGCGGCTAAGCTGTCCCAATCTTTAATCGAAGTGTGCACATCGTAATCAGCGAATGCACTAGGTACTATTGCCATACCAGCAATGAATGCCGCTACGGGAATAATAGATTTCTTCATTCATACTCCTTTATGAAGATTATTTGATATTACATACTAATTTTAGCAAATATTACAATATTGTCAATAGCTTTTTGTGTATATTGCACAACATTGTTTGCGATAGAAATTGTCATATTGGAATAGGGATTTGCGGTACGGGTTTTTGACACCCCTATCTCTGGAAAGCCTTATCAGGCTTATTTTTTTATGTCAAATTGATTTTTATATATTGC
>CANQTL010000065.1 GCA_947626775.1 uncultured Lachnospiraceae bacterium
TTTTTTATCTGAAATACATCTCTGCAATTCATTCGGAAAATTTCAATTCAGGGCTTGACTTTTAATAGTTAGTCTTTTCTCTAAGATACCGGCACGTACTCCGGCTCTTCCACCTGAATGCCCTGCTTCTTCAGCAAGTCCATATCCATCACGTGGCGGTTGTCCATCGTCTTCATGATATCCTTGATCTCCAGGTCGCCGTATGTAGTGCGATTGCTCAGATCCACAATGCTGTTGTCGCCGAACATCAGGATCATGGGTTCCAGGATATTCTGCTCGTTTGCGGTGATCACCAGCGCCTTCTCACCCGTGTTGAGTTCTATGCTTACCCCCGGATACAGGATATTGATGGCGTGGATCAGGCCATCCACGATCTGACTGTCAAAAACCTGCGGATTGCCCAGCAGATGTTTCAGCGCCGCCACTTCCGACTCCGGCGCTTTCTCCGCCTGCATCGCCGTCATCGTGTCGAAAGCGTCCGCCACGGCCAGCACTTTGGCGCCGTTCACCATCTTCATGGCCGAGATGTCGTCCCCGGTCTCCACGCTCTCCAGCGCCTTCTGCGCCTGCGAACAGATACGCTTGATGTTCGGGCTGGAGGAAAAGACCAGATCGATCAGTTCAAAACCCTGAAGCTGCGCGGCCCGGACGGCCTCCTGCTCCTCCGGGCTCAAAACGTCCTTATCCGCTATGCTCTTCGGCACCGTCAGTTTGCCAATGTCATGGATGACCGCCGCCTGCACCGCCTCCAGCTGCTCGTCGACCCTCATATTCAGAACATGCGTTATCATAGCGCACAGGATCGCCACATTCAGGGAATGTTTATAGATGTAATCTTCTTTGCTTCTAAGATTTTGGACAAAATTGATTTTCTTGTCGATATGTCCGTAGTTTTTGATAATATTGGCCGCAATCGTCGGCAGCTTGGCAAGCCGCTTTGTCTGCAGAATCTTCTCCATCTCCTCCTGAATGGAGAAGACGTTCATCGTCTGAAAGCGCTCAAAGTCGATATCGGCCTGCGTCATGGGCGGAACCGGCTCCGCCGGCTCCAGCACGAAAATGCCGATCAGCCCGAAATTCTTGATACTCTCGATGCCCTGTGTCGTCAGTTTGGAATTTCTCTCATACAGCAGAACGCCGTCCTTGTTGTAGATCGGCCTTGCCAGCCTCATTCCCGTCTTCAGATCTCCCTGCTTTACAAAAAGCATGTAAATTTTCCTCCTTTGTCAAGCCGCCCCTCACAACGTCTCAAAAGCTGTCCTGAGCTTTTCCAGAGCCTTTTTTTCTATGCGGGATACATAGCTTCTGGAAATTCCCAGCTTATGCCCGATCTCCCGCTGCGTCACCTCATGCCCGTCCGCCAGCCCGTACCGCAGAGTTATGATCTCCCGCTCTCTGTCATTCAACGTGCCGCGGATCAGCCCGGCAAGCCTGCTCAGCTTATCGGCCGTCTCCATTCTGTCCACCACGTCGTCCTGGTCCTGCTCGATGATATCCAGAAGATTGATCTCATTGCCTTCCCGATCCGTGCCGATCGGCTCGTAGAGGGAGACTTCCCTGGAAATTTTCTTCCTGGCGCGCAGAAACATCAGCAGTTCGTTGTCAATACAGCGGGAAGCGTAGGTGCTGAGCTTCCCCTTGCCGGCGTCAAAGGAATCGATCGCCTTGATCAGTCCGATCGTCCCTATGGAAATCATATCTTCCATCTCTTCGTCCACATTCTGATACTTCTTGGCGATATGGGCGACCAGCCGCAGATTGTGCTCCGTCAGGATGCGCTTTGCCTGCGCCCGCTCGGCCTCACCGCCCGTCTCCAACAGACTCAAGTATGCCGCTTCTTCCTTCGCAGTCAACGGTTGCTTAAATGTTTTCAAAGGAAGCCCCCAAAGTCCATTTACTCTATTCTATGAACCGGCGGCGTTCCAAGTGCCTTTCCACCCGAAAAAGGACCATGCCCGGCCTGGACGCAAAGCATGGAACGGTTTCCATAAGTTTATTATACAAACACAAAATGCAAAATACAATATAAATATACGCAAATCTGCACGTTTTTCGGGCAATGTGCCGCAGAATGCGCCGTTTCAGTCAAACAGAAACTGCGACATGACATAATTGCTCACGTCGATTCCCCGCTTCGTCAGCCGAACGCCGTCCCGGTCCCGCATAAGAACCCCCTGCCCGCACAGCTTCTCTATCACGCCGCCGTATGTCTCCTCCATGCCCGTCCCGAACGCGTCGCGGAAAGCCTGCCCGCTCACCCCGCCCATCATGCGGAGTCCCAGAAACATAAATTCCTCCATCTGTTCCGCTGCGGTGAGACGCTGCAGCGCGAAGCTCTCCGTCTCCCGCTCCCGGATCACCGCGCCGCTCCCGGAACCCGCGCTGTGCCCGATCTCCTCCACATAGTCCCGGTACTTCCCCATATGCGCGGGATTGGTCCATCTGACATTCTCTGTCATGGAGGACGCGCCCAGACCAAAGCCCACATAATTCCCGCGCTGCCAGTACACCTTGTTGTGCCGGCACTCATAGCCGTCCCGGGCATAGTTGGAGATCTCATACCGATGATAACCGCAGGAAGCCAGATATTCTCCCGTCAGCGCATACATCTCCCGCTCCTCCTCGTCCGTCGGGAACCGGAACGCTTCCCTGCGCTCATACAGCGGCGTATTTTCCTCCAGTGTCAGACTGTAGGCGGAGATGTGTTCCGGCGAGAGCGCCGTCACCCGCCGCAGCGTCCGCTCGTAATCAGCTATCCTCTGATCCGGCAGCGCCGACATCACATCGATATTGATATTGCCGAAGCCGAGCCTGCGCGCCGTCTCATAGACCCGCTCGAAGGAGCCGTAGTCGTGAATCCTGCCGATCCGAGAAAGTTCCGCATCGTCCGCGGACTGCAGACCGATGCTGAGGCGATTGATGCCGCATGTTATGTATTCTCTCAGCTTCTCCTCCGTCACGGTGTCAGGGTTCATCTCCACGGTGATCTCGGCGTCTTCCGCCAGACGGTACCGGCTCCGGATCGATCCGATCAGACCGCTGACAGCGCCCACCGGCAGGAGGGACGGCGTACCGCCGCCCAAAAAGACAGATATCACCCGATATTTTTCATACTCCGGCGCCGTCCGCGTGATCTCCTTCTGTATTAAGTTTACATAACTATCTATCTGCGCGGCGGTTTTATCTGTTATTTGGTTTACATAACTTTTTCCGAGGTATTTCTTTTCAGACGCGTCTTCCTCTTCACAGACAGGAAAAGACAGAAAATCGCAGTAGAGACATTTCCTGACGCAAAACGGTATGTGAATGTAAATGCTCAGATTCTCCATGCGGATCTCCCGTCTTTATTTCATAACATTCGATATTTATTTGGTTATTTGTCATCCAGCTTCAATACGCTCATGAAAGCGCTCTGCGGGATCTCTACGCTGCCGATCTGCCGCATACGCTTTTTGCCCTCCTTCTGCTTCTCAAGCAGCTTCTTCTTGCGGGTGATGTCGCCGCCGTAGCACTTTGCGAGGACATCCTTGCGCATCGCTTTCACCGTCTCCCTGGCGATGATCTTGCCGCCCACCGCCGCCTGAATCGGAATCTCAAAGAGGTGTCTGGGAATCTCCTCCTTCAGCTTCTCGCACATCTTCCTGCCGCGCTCGTACGCGCTGTCGGCATGGACGATGAAGGAGAGCGCGTCCACCTCCTCGTGATTGATGAGGATGTCCAGCTTCACCAGCCGGGACTCCTCATACCCTTTCAGTTCATAGTCGAAGGAGGCGTAGCCTCTGGAACGCGATTTCAGCGCGTCGAAAAAGTCGTAAATGATCTCGTTGAGCGGCAGCTCGTACTTGAGAAGGGCTCTCGACGCCTCGATATACTCCGTGCTGACGTACCGTCCCCGTCTCTCCTGACACAGCTGCATAATCGGCCCGATAAACTCCGTCGTCACCATGATTTCCGCGCTGACGACCGGCTCTTCCATGCAGGCAATCTGGGACGGATCCGGCAGATTGGAGGGGTTCGTCAGCTCAATCGTCTCGCCGTCGGTCTTATGCACTCTGTAGATAACGCCGGGCGCGGTCGTGACCAGATCCAGATTGTATTCCCGCTCCAGCCGCTCCTGTATGATCTCCAGGTGCAGAAGCCCCAGGAAACCGCAGCGGAAACCGAAGCCGAGGGCAACGGAAGTCTCCGGCTCATAGTTGAGCGACGCGTCGTTGAGCTTCAGCTTCTCGAGCGCGTCCCGCAGATCAGGATATCTGGCGCCGTCCGCCGGATACATACCGCAGTAGACCATGGAGTTGACCTTCTTATACCCCGGCAGCGGCGCGGCGCAGGGGCGGTTTAAGTCCGTCACCGTATCGCCCACCGCCGTGTCCTTCACGTTCTTGATGGACGCGGTCAGATAGCCCACCATGCCGGCGGACAGCTCGTCGCAGGGGATGAACTGACCCGGGCCGAAATAGCCGACCTCCACCACCTCAGCCGTGGCGCCGGTGGCCATCATTTTGATGGAGGTTCCCTTTGACACCCTGCCCTCCATAAGGCGGCAGAACACGATCACGCCCTTGTAGGGATCATAGACAGAGTCGAAAATAAGCGCCTGCAGAGGGTTGTCCGGGCTCCCTCCCGGAGCGGGGATCTTCTCCACGACCGCCTCCAGCACCTCGTCGATCCCCAAGCCGTTCTTGGCGGAGATGAGCGGCGCGTCCTGCGCCTCTATGCCGATCACGTCCTCGATCTCGTTCTTCACCCGCTCCGGGTCCGCGCTCGGCAGATCGATCTTGTTGATCACCGGGAAGACGTCGAGGTCATGATCCAGCGCCAGATACACGTTGGCGAGCGTCTGCGCCTCGATGCCCTGCGCCGCGTCCACCACGAGGATCGCGCCGTCGCAGGCCGCCAGCGCACGGCTCACCTCGTAATTGAAATCCACATGCCCCGGCGTGTCGATCAGATTGAAAATATACTCATTTCCGTCTTTCGCATTATAGACAATCCGCACGGTCTGCGCCTTGATCGTGATGCCGCGCTCCCGCTCCAGCTCCATGTTGTCGAGTACCTGATCCTGCATTTCCCTGCTCGTCAAAAGTCCCGTCTTCTCTATGATTCTGTCCGCCAGTGTGGATTTGCCGTGATCGATATGGGCTACGATGCAGAAATTCCTAATCCTGCTCTGGTCTATGGCTGCCATGACTGATCCCTTCCGTTTCTAAATGTTATGTCCCCAGTATAGCAAATCGGGTCTGATCTGTCCACTGTCAGCGCTCCGGCTCCCCGCCGCTCAGCACCAGATCCAGCACATGCGCGAGCGGATCGCAGGCGTTCATCGCCTCCTCCACCGTATTATTCTGCGCCCCCAGTTCGATCAGCAGCGTCCTGGGACACACATGCATATTGTAGCGGTACGCCTTCAGATAAATCCGGCGCGCCAGCCCCGGATAATACTCATTGCAGGCCGCCTGCATCTGGAAGGAGAACGCCAGATTATCCGCCAGGTACGGATTCTCCAGATATTCTATCTCCCCCTTGGCCGTGCGGCTCAATCCGTTGAAAAACATAAACTGCGCCGTAGGACGGCCCTGCAGATCGACGACAAGCCTCCGATCTTCCGGAACCGCGTCCCTGTGCAAGTCAATGACCACCTCCACCGAAGGGTATTTCGCCAGCAGCTCCTCGATGGCGGGCAGCGCGTTGCTGTAGGCGTAATCGCGCGATTCCGCGTCATAGCTCGCAGTGTGGTGCAGCACGTTGTAGCCGTACTCTTCCCTGAGAATCGCCGCCAGACGCTCCCCCACGCCGACGATGCTTGTGGAACTGTCCCCCGCTTCCGAGTCGGCGAACGCCTCCTGCGAGTGCGTGTGATAAATCAGGATCTGAGGTTCGTCCGCACTTCCCCGCATACGCATGTCCGCCGACAACAGCGCGTCCAGATTGATGAGATCCTCCCCGGCCCGCGTCGTACTGTCCACGGCGTAGAATGCCTTGATCAGCATCTCATAACTCTGCAGCCCGCTCCAGTCGTAGCTGTAGCTCTTCTGCCGGGAGGGCTGAAACTGCGCTTCGCTCTCCCCGGCCTGTTCCGCTCCGGAATCTTCCTGTTCCTTCTGTGTTTCTATGTATGTGCCGTTCTCTGCCAGAAGCGCGTCCGCCAGCCCCTGTTCCAGATGCATGGCGCTCTCGTCATATTCCAGGCCGTCCTCGGAGATCGCCTTGCGCTCCTCGTCCCTGCCCTCCATCATCATAAGCCTCGCGTAGTCGCTCTCTTCCGCCGTGTCCTCCTGTGCCTGCCCGGCCCCATAGAGCAGAACCGGGTATTCCGCGAGGATCCACCCCTCATACATATCGTTCGTTATTATATCTGCCTGTCCGCCCCGCATCATGCGCGCGGACGGAAAGTAAGGCTCCAGCATCACATCCTGTATCCAGTCCGCGAGCAGGCCGCCCTCTTCCTGTCCGCTCCGCGCGCCGGATATCTCCGCCAGCGCAAAAAACGCAGATATTATAACGAGTGTTATTATAATAAGCCTGAGCATTTTCCTTTTCATGTCCATACCAGTTCATATATATGCAGCGCGGACATGACTTCATACCATATTGCGGTCAGCTCAGCTCTCCTCCGGCCCGCTCAGCGCCTTGTTGATGCCGTCGCACAGAATATGGCTGATCTGCTGGATCTGTTGATCCACGTCCTTGGTCGTGACGTACATGTTATTCAGCTCCTTCAGCGCGACCGGGCGCTCCCCCAGCGCGTCGCCGACGATCGTCGCCGCGTCCACCACCGTCGGCACCCCCAGCGCAAGCACAGGGATCTTCAGGCTCTCCTGGGTGATCGCATTGCGGTGGTTGCCCACGCCCGAACCCGGATGGATCCCCGTATTCGTAATCTGTATCGTGCGGTTCAGGCGTTTCGTGGAACGGGCGGCCAGCGCGTCAATCACAATCACCATGTCCGGCTTCGTCTCGCCGATGACTCCCCTGATGATCTCCGCGGACTCCATCCCTGTCTTCGCCATGACTCCCGGTATCAGACTGCTGACCAGATGCATTCTGGAACGGTTGTAGGCCACTTTGCCATACTCCCGCACGATATGTCGGTTGACGAGCAGATTGTCCACCACGTTCGGCCCCAGAGAGTCCGCAGTCACCTCACGGTTGCCGAGTCCCACTACGAGTATGGACTGCTCCCTGTCCGGCTCCGGCAGTATTCCCCGCAGCTCATCCGCCAGAATCGTCGATATTTCCTGATGGTGATTTTCCTCCGGTTCCGTCATGTCGGGCGCCTCCAGCGTGATGTAGATCCCCATCGGCTTGCCGAGCATCTTGGCGCCGTTCTTCGTCTCGACGGCCACCCGTGTAATATGCACGTTTCCCGCCTCGTCAAAGCGCTCCTCCACGGATACTCCGTGCAGCTTCTGCGCCTTTTCTTCAATGCTCTCTCTGGCTTCCAGCGCCAGGTCCGTCCTGACTGTTGACCAGCTGTCCATACCGTTCCTCATTTCCCGCATGTTATCCTATTATATGCGTATCCAGTTTCGTTGGTTATTTACTTTTCTATTTTTTGCAAAAATAAACAAAATATGTATTGACATTGGGAATCCCATAAACTACAATAATATGCGTGTGTTTCTATTAAGACGTCCGTGTCCGGCTTTAATGAGACACGTCCAAATAAAGATAACTGGAATCGGAGGTGTGATCATGGCTAACATCAAATCTGCCAAGAAGCGTATCCTGGTCAATAAGACCAAGGCTGACAGAAACAAAGCGATCAAGTCCGGCGTGAAAACCGCGATTAAGAAAGTCTACGCCGCTATCGAGGCCAACGACAAGGAAGCTGCGAAGTCGGCTCTTATCGCTGCGACGTCCGCGATCGACAAGGCGACAAAAAAAGGCGTATACCACAAGAATACGTCTGCGAGAAAAGTTTCCCGCATGAGCGTTGCCGTCAACAAGATGGCGTAAAAAGCGCAGAACAACAGCAACAGGAAAACGCAGAGAGATGGCCCGAGGCCATCTCTCAGACTGTCGACAAAGTGGTTCTGGGATGTGCATCCCAGAACCATTTTTCTGTTATTGATTGAATTGTGAGCA
>CANQTL010000066.1 GCA_947626775.1 uncultured Lachnospiraceae bacterium
TGCATCCCAATAAGACTTATTACTATCCACAATAGTATTATTGTCCATACAGAACACCTCCGCTTTTAAAATATAGCGCTTATTTTATTTACCACAGAACACATGGTTTCTCAACTAACTATCTCTCAAATTGTATCACAGCTTTGCTATATCAAAGCAATGTCATACAAATGTGATTTTTACGGCTTTCGAGGGGTTTATAAAATAAATACCCCGTCCATACTTTGGTTGTTAAAAAAACTTCTTATGTGACCGAATGTGCTCTAAACTTAATGGCATTGATTTCATACCGGCTCGTATCTTCTTCATTTGTTTACCATTCCCTTTTCCTATACAACTTCTTTCACATCCGCAATACACAATTCATATTTTCATTTGAAGTATCAATCATCCTCTGTCCATTTCTCTTTTAACTTATGGATATCCCAGCGATCCGGTCTATCGCATATAACGGCAGATTGACCAATCCCTCTTCTTTTTTGTAGTCCGCCATAGATGTGCTGACAGACATACTGCATACCAAGCGGGCCTGTCGTTTTACCGGCAGACCCATTCTTCTTACATCTTCTGTTCAAATTCAGCCATACTGCCCGCTCTGGCTGCCAGATTAAGCCATCTGCTCAAGACCGCCAGATCGTCCTGCACCTGTATCTGCTCCATAACCCGCTGCGGGATCTGCCCCAGATCCTCCAAAAGCTCCGTTATGGCATCGATCATGCCCAAAATTTTCCCTTCTATTTTTCCTTCTATTTTCCCTTCCATTCTACCATCCTCTATCATATCCGCTATCGCCTGACACATATCGTATCTCCTTTCCTCCACACCGTTTTCATGCACTGTATGTCCGTATTCTTCCGGTATCTTTACATTCGCCATCACTTCGATCATCTCTCTTGTCTCGCTGTCTATACTGCTGTAAGCCTCCGCACTCTCTTTTATGATCCTTTTTAGTTTTTCCTTATCTTTCCCAAAGCGTACCGTCTCAAACACTTGTCTAAGCCCTGTACGGTATTCCGCAAAACTTTCATGCGCCATGCAGTCATACAGATTCAGCTTATAGTCCGAAACATAAGGCTTCATCTCATCGTCAATATGCAAAAGTTCATATAGGCTCTTCGCTCCGTCCCATGTATGCTCTGCCCCGAAATATACCACCAGCGTAATGATCGGGAAAAACTTCTCATCTTTCTTCATGCCAGACAGGTACTCGTCTGTATTATCTGTCAGATCGCCCCTCTGTTCATGCCGTGCCCGCAGTCTGCGCCACTGTTTATGGTAGCCGATGCTCTCCGAAAGCATGTTGCGAAGCACCATGCGATAGTCCACATAGTTCTGATTTTCCACCGTAATAATACGGATCAGCTTTTCCTTCCAGAGATATGTCTTATCCGCCATGGCACGGTAGTTTTTCCGCCTGCCGCTTTCTTTTCTCTGATATCCTGCCACCGGATCGGCCTCTTCCAGCTCCTGCGCCATCACAACCTGTCGTCCGCCAAACAGCGCGCCGTTCACCTGATCGGCAAACTTGACCGGATCGTCCAAAAAATTGCTCTGGCATACGTCTTTCGTTCCCATTCTTCTTTCCTCCCTTATGAAGTTGTGTGTACATATAAGGGATCCTTTCAGAACAGAAATACAAGACATGCATTCAGAACCACAGATTCCCCAGATATGTTTGTGGTTATGATAGCATAAGCGCGATAGGATTGCAATAGAATTTTTAGCGAGAGATAAACGATATTTCGTTTTCTTCTCCCGCCATCAACATCCCCGTATGCTTTCACAACAGCTCAAATTCAAACGCGGTATTACACCAACTACCCCGGGGATACCAAAAAATGAATCCAATCCTGCCGTCATGCAGATACCAGCCGTGTGTAAGTGAATGATCATCTTTCTGCCATTCTGTAACAAACTCTTCCTTATCTTCCGCCCATATGTCCGGCTCACAGTCATTATAATAAATCGTTCCGCTGTAGTTCTTCAGTCTGCGCAGCATGTCATCCGCGCGCCCAAGATCCTCAAGCGACACCACGCTCCCGTCAGCAAGCGATACGGTAACCGCATACTCTTGATTGCCGACACCTCCGCCGGCGCCTTGCGTGCTGCAATACAAAATACTGATAGAATCATCATCCGCATTTGCTATAACATAATTGCAGGCATATTCCGCATTGATTTCCTGTCCTAATTTCTCATCGTAATTGAGCATTGCCGTTTCATAGAAGATCCGATTGATTTTTTCACCCAGTCTGTCATTTGTGATATCGTCAGAAAATTTTATGATCGGATAGTCCACGCTAGAATACTCCGGCAGGAAGTGGGCATGGTCGATCACAAACGTTTCTTTTGTGATCTCATAGCTTTCCCCGTTACCTATATCCACCGTGATCTCCTCCGGCGCTTCAGACAGATCGCTCTCTTTGGTCCGGAACTGCCGGTATGTCTCTATCTCCGCATACATCCTGTCAGCGATATCCACCACCAGATGTACCTGCCTGTCAGCGCTCGTATACCATACATCCGCCAGACTCCCCTGACCGATGAACTTCTCATAATCGATCTTCCAGACTGCCGTCCTGTCGGCTTCCGTATTGGTCAGATACGCTTCCAGCGCGCACACCAGCTGAAAGCTGTAGACAGGATCATACTGATTGTAAGTCTGATCGCTGCGGATCTGGTAAGTAAGTTCTCTTTCATGCGCCCGCCACGCATCATAAGAATTCCATTGTGCGGAAGTGTAATAGGAACCGTCCGGAATCTCATGCTCTCCCACATCTCCATTTTGCATATCGGTTACGACCAGCCATTCGTTCTTTTGGTATTCCGGCTCGCGCAGCAGCAGATACAGTTTCCGTCCGGAGGATACCGAACGCACGAACGCATGGAGAATTTCGCACTTCGGGTCGCGGGGATTGCGGTTCACGCTGTACAGGTATACCAGCTCCCACTGCTCCTCCCCTATCCCCTGTTCCTTCGCATAAGTCTGTACCGCGCGCGCTGCGTCCTGTTCCGCATACTCGTCATAGTACGCTTTCTCTGCATTGACAAAAAATCCGTCGCCTGAAAGCGCATCATCCGTCTCATGCCAGTCCTCAGCCGCGGCCAGCGCCGGTGCAAGCGCATAATCCCCTGCCACCGCATCCACCGTATCCTGCTCGTGATAGACCTCCACAACACTGTACATCTGCTTCGCCGTATCCACCAACAGGTGTACCCGCTGCGCTCCGTCTGCAAAACAGACGCTTGCCAGACGGCCGTCTGCGCCGATATAGGTCATGCGATCCAGAAGCCGCCAGGTCTTCTTCTGCGCCTGTATCTCCGCGGCTGCCAGATAACTGCACATCGCCCGTATGACGGCTGCATCGCCATGATACTTATCATACTCGTAAATATCATCTTCGGATACAAGGATCCTGTACGGCTGCCAGTACATGTCCTCAAGGTCCCTATAAGACGTCCACTGCAATTCCGTATTCACAATCGTCAAAGCTTCCTCGCCATACTCCTGCCGCAGCTCCGTATCCAGCCCAACCTCCGCCATCACCAGATATTGCCTGCTGCCGCTGCGGCTTTTGTCCAACAGAAGATACAGTTCGCGGTCCTCCTCGGAACGGGCATAAATACTCGCGATAAGATGATGCTCCCCATCATATCTGGCATGCATCCGACACAGCGTCCATGTCCCCTCCGGGTCCTCCGGCACATAGTCGCGGATCACCTCCGCTGCCGCCACTTCCAGATCCAGCTTCAGATACCATTGATTTGCATTGGCAAAAAAGTTATCCTTCCAATCCGCATACACGAGCACCTCTGAGATAAATTCCGGCGACAGGATGTCTTTCATATCCCGCCATTCGACTAACGCGGTGAATCCATGAAAACCCTCGCTGAGCAGCAGCCCCCTGTATGTAATCCCAAAGATTGGCCACCCTTCCTCCCAGCTTGTGCTTCTTGAAAGACGAGAGCTCCACGCGCCGCCATCTTCATACTTTTCCGCTATGATCTGCAGCAGCCTCTCCTGATAATCCTGCGTACAGAAAAGATCGGACAGCTCGTAACGTTCGCCCGTTGTCTTGTTAAAGTTGGCAGGCAGCTCCAGGACGCTTCCCAAGCAAAAACGGTCCCTCACATCGACCACCGTAACGATATTCCCCCATGTATAAGCCGCCTTCGTCAGCAGATCGCCGTTATAAGCGCCAAAATCCGTCCAACTGAGTTCTCTGCTGTTTTCGATCGCCCATTTCTGCCGCTCTTCCAAATGGGCTTTTCCCAACCGATACAATTCCTCATGATAGGCATTGACGCTCTGCGCCAGCGCATCCGTGCCCTCCATCCCAAGTAACTGGATCGTCCAGTCCGAGGACGCCGGATGATCGTCATGGAGGATCAGATCATAGTGTCTCGCATACTCCCACGCCTCGTTTGCTATCAGCGGAATTTCCTGCGCGTCCGCGCCCAGATTCGCCTCATACAGATCATGAAGATACGATTCCGAAAGCACTTCTGAGGAATAGGGATTGCCCTCGCTGTGGCGTAACAGAGGATCAACCAACGACTTCTTTTCCTTCGGGCTTAACAGGCACGCCGCCGTCAGAGCTGCGGCCGACGCCGCGATGCCCGCCCACAATATTACTTTTTTCATATGCTTTCTCACCTCAGCCGGCCTCACTTATGATAAGATAATTTCATCCGTTTTTCCATCGCGATCCGATACATACATGTGCCTCCGTCATTTCGTTTCTTCTCTTTTATATCATACATCTTCCCCACGCCCGTTTTCTTATCTGTAAAAATTACATTTTGGAATGTAACTTTTTCCACAATGTAGAATTGCCTGTGGTATGATATCATATCAAGGAGATAAATCGGAATATAGGAAGGTATTTATGACGCTAAGAACAATTATGATATTTCCCTTTTAAAAGTCCTATGAGCAATGAGAAATTGGAACGGATTTTGCAGATGCGGATTTCTACACTCTAATGCATAACCGCTGCTCCTCTATTTTACTCTCCCCACGGTTCTGCAAGAAGAAATCCCTGCAGATCGTCAAGCGCGATCCGTACCTCATAATACTGCAGGAAATCCGGCCAGTCGTTTCCACCATACAAATATACCATGCCGCCGAAGTTTTTCTCATCGTATTGGGGAAGCCTGACAAACAGGCTGCCGTCTTTCAGCCAAAACTCCGCGTCTCCCAATACGGCGAGCAAGACCTCCGCCGGATAATCATCCAGTTCTTCTTTCAGCCACTCCCCCGGCTCACAGACGCTGTGCATCCCTTCCTGATATCCAATCAGATCGGTCGCCTCAATCTTCTTTTCCTGCTTAATCCACATGACAAAATCCTCGTCTAAACGGATCACATCTCCCAGTTTCAGGCTCTGTCCCGTCTCCAGATCATAGACGTGATAGCGTTTCCAATTCTCAGCCATGCGAAGTCTGTCATATTCTCCAACATCAAGATCCTGCCAGATACACAGATAGTTTCCCGTCTGATAGGTCACACCCGGATTCATGAGCTGCGGCAATTCGTCCCAATATCGCTCCCATCCATAAGCCCTCATTCTTTCGTTCCATTCGTCCAGATCCATATACGCCAGATTTTCACGCAGATCCTCTTTCATCGCCGCGTTGAGAGACGCCGTTATCGTTTCATCCAGTCCTCTGATCTGCGGGTAATAGAACGTTCCGTATGTCTCGCTCTCACAGAGTTCCCCATACACCTCACAGGGCATATGGTACGCCGGCGCGTCCTTCTTCCAGTCATACGGCACTTCGATCCGAAAATCACGGCTCGTATCTATCGGATACTCCGGAAAATGATAAAAGCGCTTCGATTCTGTCTCCTCCCACACTTCAATGGGGTGGATGTAAAAACCGACCAGCCCTTCCCTGAGATACATTTTGTATGCTTTTTTGCTGTTATCCGAATCCTCGCGCGCCCAGTATGCCTCCTCGTAGCCGCCCTCCTCGATCTCCGCAAATTGTCTGCGCACACTGTCGATAAACGCTTCCGGGTCTTCCCGATAGATCGCATAACCGTTTTCATCGGTATAGCAGTTTCCTTGTTCGATCTCCTCCAATATCGCGTCCATGGACAATGTGATCCCGTTGGACGGCCATGGCGCATTTCTGTAATCGTTGTCGTCCTGTACCAGTAACAACAAAGTGTAGTACGTACCCGGACGAACTACCGGACATTGCAGATTGATGACATACATCTCAGACATCTCGGCTGTCGTTCCGTTCCAAATGCTGACATAATGCCGATCTGCAAACAGAATATTATAGTCCCATCCTGCCAGCGTACTTTTCAGCAGATCATTGATCTGTTCCGCCCCGCAGTAGAGCTCCGCTCCCTCTTTCGGTATGATCTGCGGATACTCCACTGTCTCACCATCCTCGTTTTCTCCCCGCTCTTTTACTATGTAATAATCTTCCGTCTCTGTCTCTTTTACCTGATCCCAGCGGATCAGATCGTCCGTGAGGAGCGCATAGGAATCCGTGTCCAATGTGTCTTTTTCTTCTTCAGATGCGGCAACTTCCTCAGCTACAGAGACTCCCGCAGATACAGAAGCAGCCCGCTGCTCCCGCTCACCGCAGCCTGCCAATATGCCGATTGCAAAAACTAAGTAGAAATGGTATCCCAGTTTTCTAATATTTCGTCTGAAAAATTCCATATCGTTTTCTTCCTTCACTTCTTCGGGCATAGGAGAACCGCCGCACAGGATTCCATTCCCATACGGCGGTATTTTGCGCCTTTACGCTGTTATTTTGATATTAAATTGTTTTGCCTATTACGCTAACTGCATAACCTCAGCTTCAATTTCCTTTAATTCATCAAATGTCAATGCAGGAATACACTCCGCGATTTCGTCAAGTGACATTCTGCCTTTCCTAATCAGCTTTTCTGCCGTTTTTCTCGCTTCACTGTTTTTAATATCTTCTGCATATGCTTCCAAAATCTGCTCATCATCAAACAACGTCATCATAATGTCTATAACCTCCTGCTCTTTACTTTCAAGATATTCTTTCAACACGTTTCGGTTTTTACAGATACGGATTGTTTCCGTTACCGCTTTCTTTGTCTGTCCGTATTTCTTTCTCTGCTCATTATACACTTTGCAGAAAATAATATACTGCCCGATTATGTTGCCCTCGTCCTCTTGATAAAGCACTTTGACCTCTGCGTCTACCGCTATCTTTTCACCATCAAAAAAATCTTTTGAAAGCGATATGGTGTCGGGCGGATTTTTCCGTTTTTCACCTGTAAATATCACATACAGTTCAGGTTTTGGCATATTGACTTTTTTAGAACCATATAAATTTTGCTTAGTACGCTTGAAAAAATCGTGGTAGGTCTGTATCAGATACATCAGCGCACGTATTATAATATTCAATGTCCATGTTGATTGGCTTTCAACCAAAATGACAAGTCTGCCACCAACCGAAAATCCAAGGTCATTATAGTCTGCGTCTACCAGTATGTGTTTGATAGTAACATCTTTTATATCTTCTTCCGTTACATTACTGTCCTCTGGGTGAAGTGCCTTATACAGTCGGAGTAAATATTTTTTATCCTGAAATAAATTTGTGAACACGCTGTCTTTTATTTTACGCTTCGGCGTGTTTGGTGTCATTTTACCACCTCACTATTGCAATTCAGCAGAAGATACAATACAGCTTGCTTCTGTTGTACCTCTATTATACAAAAAAACGTCTGCCTTTACAATAAAATTCACCCGAAATTTCTTCCTCTCTCCTTCCTGCGCTGACGCTGTAAATGTCTAACAAAAAAGCGCATAGATTTTACTCTATACGCTTCAGACTGTCGACAAAGTGGTTCTGGGATGTGCATCCCAGAACCATTCAGACTGTCGACAAAGTGGTTCTGGGATGT
>CANQTL010000067.1 GCA_947626775.1 uncultured Lachnospiraceae bacterium
CCAATCCACAGCATCTTAAACAGCATACCCGATACCAAAGAATTGGTAAAGAGTGGGTATGACTCTATAATACGAGGTAGTAGAAACAAAGACTCATACCATGCTTGATAAATGTCTGGAACTCACCTCTTATGAGGCGCAATACCGTATTCCATGGATTGTATTCGACAGAGATCAAGTGCAGGAGTTTGACAAGATTACTGCAGAGGCAGAAAATAAAGGAGTAAGGACAGGCTGGTCTAATCCCTGTTTTGAGATATGGATGTATGCGTATTTGGGATCTATGCCGGCGATCAAAGATTCATGGACTTGCTGCGCTGAATTTGGGCGAGTATATGAAGCCAAGACCGGACAGAAGTATTCTAAAGCCGATGAGCAGATTTACGGGAAACTCTGTAAAGTCGGTGACGAGGAAAAGGCGATTCGGATAGCACAGCAGAAACTGGAGCAGTGCATCAGAGAAGGTAAAACGAAACCGTCAGAGATGTGTCCGTGTACAACGGTGCATGAACTGGTGGGGGAAATTAAAAGCAAGGTTGATTTTATAGTTGGAGGAGAATATGGCACAGTTTAGAATAAGAACCAGTAAAAATGAAGTATTAAGCCCGAACGACATGGATAAAAATGACAGAAAATTATTATATGATAAATGTAAAAATGAAAATGTGAAACTTTTTTGCAATTGTAATAGAACTTGTGAATATAAAGTGCGAAATGGAACTTGGGCAATATATCCATGTAGTCAAAGAAAACAAGCAGATCATGAAGATTGGTGTCCGAAATCGAAAGTATACTTAGACAAACGCGCTTATAATGCTGGATTTTTGATTAATGATGAGACAGGGGAGGTTCGAGTGTATTTATCAGAACCATTAACCTATAGAAATCAAAATGAAAATGAACTGAATAGAAACAGACCTAATCAGAAAGTTCCACGAAATCATGAGAGAGATGGAAGAAGATATCCTCAGCATCAGCAAGGAGAAATTACCATCTCTGCAATGATAAAAAAGATGAATATGCTTACATTTAAACATGTTGCATTTTATAAGGGAAATAATGAGACAGCGTATCCTAATACGAGTGTAATGATTAAGAAAATGTTTTGGGCGGAAAAGAGAACAAGAATAGGAACTAAGAAAAAATGTATTGCAGATTTTAAACGTCAGGATGATGGCATAGAATTTGTATATAAAGAATTGGCGGAGATACCTTCGTATAGTGCAAATGATAAGATTACACGTTTGGTAATAAAAGAAGAGAAAGATGGTAAAGCAGTAACGATCCCTGTCTATACACAAGAATTAATTAGAGCACTTGAAGAATACGAAAATACATATTCGACTAATGATTTGTCGAATAGAAATATTATTTTGGCAGGATTTCGAGATAAGTATGCAATGTATAACTTAAGATTTCTGTTGGTAAATGATTATGGGTTGTTTTCGGAGAGTATTTACGAAGTACAGATGTATAATGCAGTCTGTGAAATAATAAACCAACATAAATTTAAGGAAAAAGGGGTGGTTTTTTATAAGCCTTTTGAGTATGGATATGGTGCATATGAAGATAAATATTTGGAAGATGGCATTATAGAATTTGAAGGAACAAACCGAAAAATAGTTATAGAAGTTTATGGTAGGAATGATGAGGATTATTTGAAGAGAAAAAGTATTAAAACTCAAATGCTTTCCAAGAAAGATAATATATATATTTATATTCCTTGGGAGGCATATAATAATGAGCCGTTACCATATAGGAAAATTTGTGTTGAAATAGAAAAAGTGTTGAAAGAAGTAATGATGTAGTGATAGCAGCGACAAAGCTAGGAATAACACAGTTACAGAAAAGGTATAAGAATGAATATGTTGGGGAGTTAAGAGGAAATTACGATACAAAGAATCCTGAAGATTTTTAAAAGGAAAGTTTTCGGAAGGGAAACCACAGAAATTAAGAGAGAAAGACCTACCCATTTCTAAAGAAATTCCCGAAATAAACAATCTATGGCACAATATCCTAAAGGCTATCAACAGAATATGTAGATTATAAGGAAAGAGCAGTACATAAATCACATGGATTAGACAGATCTGTATCTCAAAAACTAATCTAAATTTTTTCTATGGCAGATGCAAAGCAGTACATTTTCTTATTGTTGTGGGTGCGATAGGGAGCCGCTGCATCATTTTAGAATTCAAACTTGACGAATAAGTCATAGATTGTGCATCTTTATTGCACACCCAAGGCATGTGGAGTGCGCGGTAATGATGCAGTATTGTGGAAAGGAGAAGAATTTGTAGGATTAGACCACAAGATGTTGTGGTTTGAGGGAAAAAAACAGACTAAAGGTACTGTTAATGTCACTAACGGTAAGAATAGAATGCCTGAGAGCGCGGGCGTTTTATTGTTGGTGTAATGAGTCGGCAGGAAGGAGAAAAACAGAATGATTGATCCATGCAGGGAATGGGTTGAAATTTTTCGTCTTAATTATATTGTACAAACGGGGATTTTTGCGTATACTAAGGTTAAAAAAGAAAAAGGAAGTGAGCGTATGTTAGCTGCAAAGGCACAAAATGCGGCAGAAGTGGATGATACAGCGAAACTGGAGTTTTACAGGCTGATCGGAGAAGGCTATAAAGCAATGCAGGATGGGCGCACAAGTACAATAGAAGAAGTAAGAGAAAAAATAGACCAAAGGAGAAAAGGTCGGCGTGGCTAATGTAGTGTTTACTGAACCGGCAGAGTATGACCTGCTGGATATAGAATACTATATTTTTGTTGATCTTAACAATCCACAGGCATCTGAAAGGATAATAGATGGAATATTGGACGCGGCAGAAAGTCTGGAAGATTTTCCAGAAAACCATCCGCTATTGGATGATGAGTTATTGTGTCGTATGGGATTACGGATGACGCGCTTTGATAATTACAACATTTTTTACTATTACAATGAGCAGCAGGATATAGTGTACATAATCAGAGTTTTATATAATAAAGCAGACTGGAAGAATATCCTAAAAAGGGGAATATAGTTTTATAATATGACGCGAAAACGTCTCCAAGTCAAGGGTGTGATTTGGGGGCGTTCTTATATCAGCCCAAATATATGAGTCACTTGAAAGAAGGTATACAATGAGCAATGCAGACTGGTTATGGCTGGTGAATGAAAACGCTAATCCCCCAGCTATGCTGGGGAGAATAAAGTAAGCAGTAGCGAAGAGGATTCTATAAAAAAGCTCCTATGTTATTATGGGAAAGGTGTCGCAAGCCAATCCTAAGAATAGGAGGCGGTCCAAATGGACAGTAAAAGTTTATCACATACGAGATGGAAATGCCAATACCAAATCGTATTTATACCGAAATATCGGAAGAAAAAATTATTTGGCCAGTTGAAACACGATGTATGGGAAATTATAAGTGCATTGTGCCAATACAAAGGAAGAGTACGCTAATGATATATGATAGGCATCCGGAGTTGCAGAACAAATGGAATAAGGCATTTTGGGCAAGAGGATACTATGTGGCAACTGTAGGGAATGTGACAGAGGATGCCATCAAGAAGTATATTCAGGAGCAGTCGGAAGAGGCGCGGAAGGAAGACAGTGAAGGAGCCGCTTTTTAGCGGCGGCAAGTAATATATGCTTGCGATACCCGCCTTTAAGGCGAGCAGCAACAGAGCCCTTGGGGGGGGGCGTTTTTCACCCCCACTTGAAGTGGGGGGGGGTTGGTGATTAGCTGTTTGAAAAATCCTCCCGTCAGTTTCAATATATACTGGCGGGAGGAAGCTTTTCAAATCTTAAATCCGTAAGTTGTGACAAAATGAAACGTTCTTTTTGTTAAAAATAGCAATAAAATACTGTGGAGGATCCGTTCAGCAGTTCTTGATGCTGTCCCGAATCACGAGGGATGTGGGGAGGGTAACGACCGGTTCTGCCAGCTCGCAAAGGGGCGTGTTGTCAAATCCGGCGACAGAGATTTCCCCCGGTATGTCGACGCCGCTGTTTTGTAAAAAATGGATGAGGTCGACGGCGTAATAGTCCGATACGGCAAAAGCAGTGGTGAAACTTCTGATCTGTGGCAGTTTCTCCCGGTAGATGGCCGTCCGCTCCGACACCATACCGGCCTTGCCGTGGAGCACATACGATACCGCAGCCGTGCTGAGCCCCAGTTCCGAAGCGATATCCGAAAGACGTACTTTTTCTTCCATGTCATACCTCTATTCAAACAGAATTTTTCGTCCTTCCCGTTTTGATCAGTTTAACATAGATACCACAGATGCGTAAGATGTCAAATAAGGACGTCCGACACAAAAAAGTGGAGAAACCAGACGGATTCTATGCTATTATAGATGCAGGAAAAGTGAGAGGCGGCAAAAATCAGGAGATACAGGCATGAAAGATCAATCAAAGACAATCAGTGGATTTTTTAAAAAAGACGAAGGCGGCTTTCTGTATGATATTTATTGCGAGGTCAAATTATTGTCCAAAAATGTGGAAGCAGAAGTGACACCATATGCCGTTGAAAAATATAAGGCATATTACCAATGTTATCAGGATCTGGAAATAGGAAATGAGAATGCTCAAACGGAGTCGAGACGGCAGATGTCTATGTCTACCCCGGGCTGCTATCTGACGAAAAACAATCAAACCATTGATATTGCCGCAGATATTTTGACTTCTATGAAAACTCCGATAACGAAATGCATGAAGGATGTCTTTGCATATGGTTTTTCGGAGGATGAGTCTAAACGCGCAAAAGAAAAAGGGAGTATTTATATTGCGGATAAAAAAGTTTTTCAGAAGTTAAAAGCGAAGGAAGCCTTGTTTCAAAGCATGAATGCCTTTATCAAGGTAAATCATACGATCGGGAACATGATGCCGATACCGGAAGGATTAAATACCGTATGGGGCCAGGCTGACTATGCGGGTTATAAGATCGAACGGTGGATGGAGTATTTTAAAGATGCGGAAAATTTGAAAAATAAACACCGAGACGGGATAGACAATATCAGGAATCTTATAAAAGATAGCAAGCCCCTTGGTCGGGCTCAGCTAACCAGAGAGGGCGTCTGCGCCGTATGGCTTACAGACTATTTTGATTCCTGTACATGGCCATGTTTTGTAGAACAAAATTTCCTGCAGGATTTTTTTGAGGACGAGAAGTATGAGAAGATTATAGATAAAGCAGCTTATCCGAAAGATGGGAACGTATCAAATTGGACTGCGTGGTTTGATAGGATGACCGAGCGCATTATCAGGAGAGGATACCGCATGACGGAGGGGAAAGAGATTGATTCAGATTTGTTAGAAGGCATACGCGGGGAAATATAAAGCGGCTTATATTGGAGTAGTCGGAACCCGAAAAGCGCAGGAGAGAAAGACGGGGTTTTAAAATCTGGGAGGAAGGTATGAGGATGCCTTTAGATAATGATATGACAAAGGAAGAGGAAAAAACACTCATTGTAAAAGCAAGATCCGGGGATGATGCGGCATGGAAGAGCCTATATGATCATTTTGAAAAATATGTCCATTCCCGTGCATGGAATCGTTTGAAAAAACTGGATATGGCGACTGACCGCAAAAAAGATTTGGAAGAGGAACTGTACCAGGCGGGCTGGCAGGGATTTTTGTCTGCCGTTCGGAATTATGATCCGAAACAGGGGGAATTTCTGACCTATGCCACGCCTTTTATTGACGGGGAAATGGCTAAGGAAATGAAATTTGTCACAAATTCATATGGATTTACGGAGATGCCGGATTTTCGGGAGCGCATGGCAATACAATCAGCGAAAAGGGTATTTGCAGGCGGGAAAACGATCTCCGTGGACGAGGCGCCTGATCGGGGAAAATACAGCGCGGAGAGACGCACCCTGCAGATATTGGAGATCCTTCAGCTTCTCACGGATGAAACGCACAGCCTGTCAAAAGAAGAACTGGGCGGACTTCTGCACCTTTACCGCACGGCAAAATATAAAAACGGCACGCCGCCGGAAGCGCCGAATACATTGACAAGAACGCTGGAGGAAATGCTGGCGGAAGTGGATCCGCCGGAATACACGGGAGACAATGAGGGGGACTATCAAATTCAATATAAGGGTTACAGGGAGAACCTTCTGAAAGAAAAACAAAATAAAGAAAAAGGGAAGAAATCGGCGGATATTACGGATTTTTCTTATGTACATACATTCCACTTTGCGGAACTGGACAATCTGATCCAGATGGTCTGCTTTTCTGATCTGCTTTCCAATGAGGAAAAAAAGCGGCTGGTGGACAAGCTCGTGTCCACATCCAGTCTCTATTACCGGACGCCGTTTTACGACGGAGACAGGCTGAAATTCAGTCCCCAGACCATACATGGCAGATTCGGCACAAGAGTGATGAGGGACAGGAAAGCGTTTGTGGACAAGATCAATCGGATCCAGCAGGCGATCAAGAACCTGTGTCAGATTCGTTTCCGGTTTAACGGTTATACATCGGAACACACGATGGCGCCGAAAACGGAATATTTGCATGTGTTAAGTCCCTATCATCTGGTAGTCTATCACGACAATTACTATTGCATCGGGATGAAAAAAGAGGACAGGCGCATCTGGCATTACAGGGTGGATCTGATGTCTGATGTGGAGTTTGTTACGGACAAAGAGGGAAAACCTGTGCCCATCGATGTCTGTGCCTTTGAGGGATTACCGATTTCCAACGCATACTGGGATCCGGAAAAATATATGGCGGAGCATCTTTACATGGGATACGATAACCCCCGGGAAATACAGATCAAACTCCGTTCTGACGACTATACGATCCTGCACGACTGGTTCGGAGATCATTATGAGAAGACAGACGAAATAATTGAAACCGATGAGAACGGAGGCAGGGCGCAGTATGACATTGTAAAAGTCAGGACTTCTCCATCTATGATCGTCCACTGGGCGATGCAGTATGCCGGAGCGGTGGAGATCTTAGATGAGGAGATTCGGGAGAGGATCCGGGGCGAGATCAAAAAAATGCAGAAAAAATATGAATAAAGTCTTCGATCTTCAAAATTCTGAACATGGATTTTCCCATAATATATGTGAAACCATAATTCACTTTAGAATTTATGAAAAGGAGAGCCGCCATGAAAACGATTAAAGAGTATATACAAAACGATCCGGTTTCCTATGATTTTTCCGATGACTGTACACAGAGCGCTGCTTATCAGGCCAAGAAAGGCTATGAAAAATATTTTACTCAACTTTCCCACCGATAAAGTTGGCATAAATGCTTGATTTTTCAAGCAAAATTACTGTAAAAAATGGTGCAT
>CANQTL010000068.1 GCA_947626775.1 uncultured Lachnospiraceae bacterium
ATGAAATTTGAATCCGTGAGCATCATACTGCCCACACTGACAGAGACGGATTCGTTTATCGAGACGGTCGAGCTGATCTTGGAAACGAACCAAAGCGCAGACATCAGGGAATTCATCGCGGTTGTCTGTGAGAAAACGAAAAAGGAAAGTCTGGAAAGCATCGAGAAAGGCAGACAGAAGGCTGAAAAGGCAGGCATCCCGCTGAGAATTGTATGGCAGGAGCGGCCTTTTTTTGGTGGCGCGATCATCGCGGGGTTTCAGGCAGCTGAAGGCAGCCATGTGTGCATGGTGACGCCGGACATGGACACGGCGCCGGACATCCTCCCGGAAATGATCCGGATGGCGAAGGAGCATCCGGACGCCGTGGTTTCCGGATCCCGCTGGCTGAAGGGCGGCGGCTTTGTCAATTACAACCGGGTAAAGCTGGTCTGGAACTGGTGTTCCCAGCAGTTCCTCAGGCTCTTCTACCTGGCCCCGATGACGGACTGGACCTGGGGGAACCACCTGGCGCCGGCCGTCCTGTACCGCTCCATCAACTACCGGGAACTGAAGCACCCGATCAACATAGAGAAGGTCGTCATTCCCCTCCGTCTGGGGATCCGTTTCTATGAAGTCCCCGGCGTATGCAGGATGGCCGATAAACCCACGGTCAACCCGTTCTGGGCCAACCTGCTGTACCTGCGGCCCGCGTTCCGGTGGAGGTTCGCGTCCAAAAAGAAGATGCTGGCAGACGGGGTCACGCCGGAAGAACTTTTAAAGAAAATAAATAACTGAACGAGGAGGGCTTATGCTGAACATACCGCTGATGAGCAACAACATTTCCAAGGATGACGTTGAGAAGCTGATTTGTTTTTTAAGGGAGACGGACCGGTTCACGAACGGGCCGAAGGTGCGGGAATTCGAGAGGGCATGGAGCGAATGGCTGGGTGTGAAGTACAGTGTTTTCGTCCATTCCGGTTCTTCTGCCAATTTCATGACGATGGCGGGCATAGCGGAGCTGTATGGGACGGGGGAGGTCATCGTCCCCACGATCACCTGGGTAAGCGATATCTCCAGCGTGATAGCGGCGGGGCACAAGCCCGTGTTCGTGGATGTGGATTTCAGGAACCTGGCAATGAGCGAGGAGGAGATCCTGGGGCATATCACCCCGGAGACCAAAGCCGTGTTCCTGACCCATGTCCTCGGCCTCAACGGCCTGACGGAGCGCCTGGTGGGGGAACTCGGCAGACGGAAGATCCTCCTGATCGAGGATGTATGTGAATCCCATGGGGTGCGCATGGGTGGGCGTAAGGCCGGCAGCATCGGCTTTGCGTCCAATTTTTCTTTCTATTACGCGCACCACATGAGCACGATCGAGGGCGGGATGATCTGCACGGATGATGAAAGGTTCTACCAGATGATGCGGATGTACAGGAGCCACGGGATGCTCCGGGAGAATGACAATGCCGCATACCGTGGGGAGGTGCAGAGGGCCAATCCGGACCTGAACCCGGAGTTTATATTTATGGTGCCCGGATACAACATGCGGAGCACGGAGCTGAACGCCGTGATCGGCCTGAACCAGCTGGGGCGTCTTGACGCCCAGATCGCCAGGCGGAGGGAGAACTTTTCCCTGTTCCTGGAGGGGCTGGACAGCAGGAGGTACTATACGGAGTTTGACCTGGACGGCAACAGCAATTACGCGCTGATCGTCATCCTGCGGGATAAGGACCCGGAACTTTTCCGGCGCCTGTGCGGAAAGCTTGCGGAGGAGAAGGTTGAGTTCCGCCGGGGGACTGCGGGGGGAGGCAACCAGACAAGGCAGCCGTTCCTGAAGAAACGGTTCCCCCAGCTGGAACCGGGGTCATACGCCAATGCGGACCACATCCATTTCTATGGCCTGTACACGGGTAATTTCCCGGACCTGGACCAGGGAAGGATACGTGGGCTGGTACGCCTCCTGAATGGGATATAGGTGCGGAGGGGAGGAAAAAGGAATGGATAAGAACGGAAAACTCTATATAGCCGGCCACACGGGGCTTTTCGGGAGCGCCCTGCTGGCCGCGGCGCGGAAGCGCGGGTTTACGGACATCGTCCTGCGGACGCACGCGGAGCTGGACCTGACCGACCGGGCGGCGGCAGACGCTTTTTTCGAGGCGGAACGGCCGGATTACGTCATCATGGCCGCGGCGCTGGTCGGCGGCATCAAGGCGAACAGCGAGCGCATGGCCGACTTCTGCATGCAGAACCTGCAGATGACCTGCAATGTCATCCAGGCAGCCCATCAGTACCGGGTAAGGAAGCTGCTGTACCTCGGCTCGTCCTGCATCTATCCGCGGGAGTGCCCGCAGCCGATCCGCGAGGACAGCATCCTGGCAGGCCCCTGCGAGCCGACCAATGAGGGATATGCCATAGCGAAGATTGCCGGGATCCGTCTGTGCGAGTACTACAAGAAGCAGTACGGGGACAACTTCATCAGCTGCATCCCTGCCAACGTCTACGGCCCGCACGACTGCTTCATCCCGGGGAAGGCCCATGTGATCCCGTCCCTGATCATGCGTTTCCATGACGCCAGGGAGAGGGGGCTCCCGGAAGTGGCAGTGTGGGGGACCGGGAAGGCGGAAAGGGAGTTCCTCTACATCGACGACGCGGCGGAGGGCTGCATGGACCTGATGGAGAATTATGACGGGGCGCAGACCGTGAACATCGGTGTGGGCCATACGGAGACCATCGCGGAGCTTGCGGAGCTGGTGAAGAAGGTGGTCGGCTATACCGGGGAGCTGCGGTTTGACGCGTCCAAACCGGACGGGATGCCGAGGAGGCTCCTGGACACGCGGACAGCGGATGCGTACCATATCCATGCGGGGACAACGCTGGAGGAAGGCCTGAGGCTTACATACCGATATTACCTGGAAACGGAGGAGAGGACATGTACATTATCATAGGGGGGACCGGATTCCTCGGCACATGTATAGCCGGTGCGGTACGGGAACAGACGGGCGGCGAACCCGTCATTGTCTCGCGCACAGCCGGCGTGTCCGGGGGGGTAACGCGAAGTCAATAAGATGCGATGTGGGTAAAAAGGACGACCTGGACAGGCTGATCCCGATGATCAATTCTGTCCGGGAACCGTGCAGGATCATCTACCTTTCCGCATGCCACAACCCGGAGCAGGTGGAGGCAGACCCGTGGATGTCGTGGAATACCAATGTGGCAGGCCTCGACTACCTGGTCAGCAGGATAAACAGGAACGCAGTGTTCATTTTTGCCTCGACGGACGCCGTATATGGCGAGAGCCGGGCAGGATACCGCTACAGGGAGGACGACAGGACGGACCCGGTAAGCATGTACGGGATCCAGAAGCTGTCCGGGGAGGCTGTCGTGTCCCATTACGGAGGCCATTCCTTCCGCTACGCCCTCCTGGCCGGCCGGAGTGCCGCGGAAGGACGCAGCCATTTCTGGGACAGCGTCATTGCGGACCTCAGGGCCGGGACACCCGTCGAACTGTTTTCCGATGCCTTCCGGTGCATGCTGGACTTCGGGACGGCCGCGCGCCTTACGGTCCGGCTGGTCGAGGGGCATGCGGATGCGCTCCCGCCCGCCGTGAACATCTGCGGGGATGAGGCGCTGTCGAAGTATGACGTGGGGATGAGGCTGGCACGGGAATATAAGCTGCCTGAAAACCTTATCATTCCCATAAAGATGGCAGAGGACAACAGGATATTCAGGACCAGGCGGGCGTTGTCCATCCTGACGGACAATTCCCTGCTGAAGGGGATGCTGCCAGAGGAACATATCCGGATCAGACTGTGATCCATACCGGACAAGGGAAGGGGATGATACATTCAAAGAGGAGAAAACGACATGCCAGTAAAAACAGCAGTGGTAACCGGGGCGTCCGGCTTTATCGGGACCAACATCATGCTCAGGCTTCTGCGTGAGGATGTGAGGGTCGTGGCGGTGTGCCACAGGAACCGGCCCCAATACAGTGACGGCAGGGTCACCTGGGTGCAGGCGGACCTGTCCAAACCGGAGGAATGCGATTCCGTGTTCAGGAAGGCGGCAGAGGTGTCCGGGAACGGTGAGATCGACTACCTTGTCATGACGGCGGCCTATGTGGGGGGCGCTGAGAAGCTCCTCAACAGCCCCATGGCCTTCGTGACGGACACGACGGTACTGAACCTGTATGTGCTCCAGTCCGCGTACCGGTTCCGGGTGCATAAAACGCTCTATGTCAGCAGCGGGATGGGGTATGCGGAGAGCAGGCAGCCGCTGGTCGAGGAGAGGGCCATGGAGGGCGAACCGTATGAGAAATACTATTTCGGCGGGTGGAGCAGGCGCTATATCGAGGTGGTCTGCCGCATGTACGCTGAGAAAATAAAAGACCCAATGGACATTTCCGTCATCCGGATCGACAACGTGTACGGGCCGTATGACTCGTTCAGGTGGGAGAAGTCGCATGTGGCGGCGGCCCTGATCCGGAAGGTCGTGGAGCGCCAGGACCCGGTGGAGGTATGGGGTGACGGTAAAGACTACAAGGATTTCATTTTTGTTGAGGATCTGGCTGAAGGGGCGGTGCTGGCGCTTGAGCACGCGAAAGGATTTAACCTTTATAATATTGCCAGCGGAAGGAACGTCACCGTGGATGAGCTCCTGCAGGTGATCCTCCGGGCAGACGGGTATGAGGACGCCAGGATCGTGTACAACGCGGACAGGCCGACGATGATACCGTACAAGGTCACATCGATCGGGAAGGCGAGGAGGGAACTGGGGTTCAACCCGCAGACGACCCTGGAGGAAGGGATCCGGCGGACCATCCGGTGGTACAGGGAACAGCTGTAAGAACAATCAGAAAGGATACGGGAGAGGACAATGAAAGCACTGATCACGGGAATAACGGGCATGGTGGGCTCCCACCTTGCGGATTATCTGTTGGAGAACACGGACTGGGACATCTGCGGCGTATGCCGGTGGAGGAGCCCGATGGACAACGTGGAGCATCTGGTCGAACGCGTGAACGCGAAGGACCGGGTGTTTTTTGATTACGCGGACCTGAACGACCAGATCTCACTGGTCACGGTCATCCGGAAATACAGGCCGGACTATATCTTCCACCTGGCGGCCCAGAGTTACCCGCTTACCAGTTTCACGATACCGATTGACACGCTGAACACGAATGTCCTGGGGACATGCCGGCTGCTGGAGGCAGTGCACCTGGAAATGGAGAATGACAACACCTACCATCCGGTCATCCATGTCTGCGCCTCGTCGGAGGTGTTTGGGAAGATACCGGCGGAGAAGAAGCCGGATACCGGTATCCATGAGGAATGCCCCTTCCACCCGGCATCCCCGTACGCGATCTCGAAGGTGGGGACGGACCTCCTGGGGAGGTATTACGCGGAAGCCTACGGGATGACGGTGATGACCACAAGGATGTTCACGCATACCGGGCCGCGGCGCGGGGACGTGTTCCATGAATCTACGTTCGCAAAGCAGATCGCGATGATCGAGAAGGGGCTGATCCCGCCGGTAGTGCATGTGGGGAACCTGGATTCCCTGAGGACCTATGCGGATGTCAGGGACGCGGTCAGGGCCTATTACATGCTGGTGACCGTAAACCCGGTCGCGGGTGAATACTATAACATCGGCGGGAGTTATACCTGCCTGGTGGGCGATACCTTAAGGACGCTGATTTCCATGTCGCCTATGAAGGGGCAGATAAAGGTCGAGGTGGACCCGGAGCGGCTCCGCCCGATCGACGCGGACCTGCAGGTCCCGGACTGCCGGAAATTCAAGGCCCATACCGGCTGGGAGCCGCAGATCCCCTATGAACAGACCATGAGGGACCTGCTGGATTACTGGAGGGGGCGCGTGGCCGGCGGGGAGAGATACCTTACACGATAGGAGAGCACAGGAGAATACAATGATCATTACAAGGACACCGTTCCGTATGTCGTTTTTCGGGGGCGGGACAGATTTTGCCGGCTTCTACGAACATCACGGGGGAAGCGTCATTTCCACGACGTTTGACAAGTACTGTTACATCAGCACCCGGCACCTGCCGCGTTTTTTTGATTATGAGAACCAGTTCGCCTACTCGAAGATCGAGACGGCGAGCAGGCTGGAGGACATAGAGCACCCGCTGATCAGGAATGCCATGCGCTTCCTTGACATGCGCGAGATCCGCCTGGCGTATGACGCGGACCTCCCGGCCAGGAGCGGGCTGGGGACCAGCAGTTCGTTCGCGGTGGGGATGCTGCACGCGTTCCACGTGCTGAAGGGTGAATCGGTGAGCAAGCGCCAGCTTGCGGATGAGGCGATCTATGTGGAGAGGACCCTTTGCGGAGAGGCAGGCGGGGTACAGGACCAGATCGCCGCGGCGTTCGGGGGGTTTAACCGGATCGACTTCGGGCCGTCGGGCTACACGGTCAGCCCCCTTATCATGGGGCAGGCCAGGAAGAGGGAACTGAATGAGAGGCTCCTGTTGTTCTTCACGGGGATATCCCGGTATTCGTTCCAGATCCAGGAGTCGATGAAAAGGGCAGTAGAAGATAAGGAGAAGAACCTCCTGGAGATGCTCTCCCTGGTGGACGAGGCGGAGGGGGTGCTGACGTCACAGAAGCCGCTGTCCGAGTTCGGGCGCCTGCTGGATTACACGTGGAGGCTGAAGCGCGGGATGACGGATGTGATCAGCAACAGTTCCATCGATGGGTTGTATAGGAAGGCGCTGGGGGCGGGGGCCCTCGGCGGGAAGCTCCTGGGTGCCGGAGGCGGAGGCTTCCTGCTGCTCTACGCGGAACCGGACAGACGCGGGGCGGTGATGGAGGCCATGAAGGACCTGGTCCATATCCCGTTCCGTTTCGAGACGGAAGGGACGAGGGTCATCTATTATGAGCATGAGAGCTGGGACCAGGTGGCGCATAAGCAATGAAGAAGCTGTTTGGGCAGATCGTCCGTTTTGCATTTGTCGGCGGGTTAAGCACGGGGATCGATTTTGGCCTGTTCCTGTTTGCGACGGAAATCATGGGGATCCCTTATTATGTGTCCAATGTAATCTCATTCATGGTCTCGTTAACAGTCAGTTATATCCTGAGCATGAGGTATGTGTTTAAGGCGAAGGAGGGGGAATCCCGTGCAAGGCAGGCCGCCATGTTTTTTGCCCTCAGCATCATAGGGCTTGTCCTGAACCAGTTGATCCTGGTACTGCTGACGGATGTCCTTGGGGTGTACTATGTCCTGTCAAAGGTGACGGCCATCGCGGTCGTGATGGTTTGGAATTTCGTTTCAAAAAAGTTGTATTATGAGGGAAAGTAGG
>CANQTL010000069.1 GCA_947626775.1 uncultured Lachnospiraceae bacterium
TCATGCATAGATCCCCCATCGGAGACGGTGGGGGATTTTAAGACAGAGATTACAGAGGGTTGGGCGACCAGGCCCTTATTTTATTGCGTGGATATTTAGAAGAATCCCATGTTATGCGGTTTTCTGATGCATAGGCACAAATGAAAGAAAAGGAGATTTAGCAATGAGAGAACAGGTCTTGGAAGTACTGAAGGCAGTCCGCAGGGACGTGGATTTTGAGAAGGAAACGAAGCTGATCGACGATGACATTCTGGATTCTTTCGATATCATTTCCATCGTGTCTGATCTAAACGAGAAGTTTGACGTGGACATTACGGCGGATGAATTGGAGCCGGAGAACTTCAATACGCTGGACGCGATTGTGGCGCTGGTGGAGTCGTTGCAGTAGGAACTCCTTTGGTATGCCATGTAATAGACTATATTTCAGCAGAAAGTGCTGGAAAGACTCTCAGATAACGCCGTGGAGGTTTAAGCAGGAATTATGTCTATATTTTCGGTCCCGTTTTTTAGCTTGGTTATTTTGCTCTGCCTGGCTTATTTTCTTTTACCCAAAAGATGCCAATGGGTGGTCTTACTGATCGCAAGCTGCCTGTTCTATTTGTCAGGCGGCTTAAAAGGATGCGTTTATATCCTGGTTACCATCATAACCCAATATCTGTTAGCTATGGGATTGGAACGCCGGAATCGTGAGATGGCGGAGGAATTATCCCGAAAGGAATTGAGCAGACAACAAAAAAAGGATATTAAACAGCGCTATGGTTCCAGAAAGAAGATGTATGTGATCCTGTCTTTGGTGATTAATATTGGGATTCTTGCATTTCTGAAACTTGCAAACCTTGCCATCGGTGAGATCAACACCCTTTTTGGAACAGACATACGTGCATTGAACCTGCTGCTTCCATTGGGCTTATCCTATTACACGTTTAAATCTGTCGGATATGTGATCGATGTTTATCGCGGAAGGGTGCCGGCGGAAAAGAACATTTTCAAACTGGCATTGTTTATCGGGTATTTTCCGGCACTCTTTCAGGGACCCATCGATCGGTACGAGGATCTGGCGGGGCAGCTTACCGCGGAACATGATTTTGACTACAACCGGCTCTGTTTTGGCACCCAGAGGATGCTCTGGGGATACATCAAGAAGCTGGTAATTGCCGACAGGATAGCTGTGATAGCAGACCGCGTTATTGAAAACTATGCGGTAAATAATTATGAAGGATTTACGCTATTCTTTGCTTTTCTTCTCATAATGTTCCGGCTGTATGCGGATTTTTCCGGTGGAATGGATATCGTGAATGGCCTTTCAGAGATATTTGGGATAAGGCTTACAGAGAATTTTGAACGTCCGTTTTTTGCCACCAGCGTGTCTGATTACTGGAAACGGTGGCATATTACGCTCGGCGCGTGGATGAGGACATACGTTTTTTATCCGCTTTCGTTGTCACCTGCATTCAATAAGCTTGGGAAAAAGTGCCGCAGCAAATTCGGCGACAGGATCGGCAAGCTGATTGCCCCCAGTCTTGCGTCGTTTATCACGTTCTTTCTTCTCGGCCTGTGGCATGGGGCAGGTTGGAAGTATGTGATATATGGTCTGTATATGGCCGTCTTTGTCTCCTGCAACACACTCCTTGAACCAGTATATGCTGACCTGCGAGAACGCTTAAAGATTGACGCAGAGTCCAAAGGGTGGCATTTATTTCAGATCCTACGGACGATTATGGTCATTACTCTGAGCCGGTATGTTGTTACGGCTAAGAGCCTGACTGATACCGGAAAAATGTTAAAGGCCACATTCACCCGCTTTAATCCGTGGGTGTTTTTTGATGGTTCCCTTTACCAGTTAGGGCTTGACAAGCCCAATTTCATCCTGATGTTTCTGTCCATTGCGGTACTGCTGGCCGTAGACTTTGCGCAGGAAAAAGGGATCCACATTCGCGAGAGCATCGCACGGCAGGGGATTGTGATACGGTGGGGTATTTATTATGCCGCCATTTTCGCACTGCTGATTTTCGGGATGTATGGGCCCGGCTATGACGCGGCGAGCTTTATCTATCAGCGGTTCTGAAACAGGATATAAGGAGGGAGAGACAGACCATGAGGACGATATCTGTTTTGGACATATTGGAAGAGGCTGCGGCCCGGCTGCCGGACAAAGTCTTTCTGCAGGATGAGAATGGGGAGCTCACTTACAGCGGGTACAGGATGGAGGCGATAAGGTTTGCCTTCGCTCTGCACCATGAGCTGAACGGTGAGAAGAAACGCCCGGTCCTGCTCTTTATGGATAAGGGCTGCCGTTGTGCCGTCTGCCTTGCAGGGGTCATTTACAGCGGAAATTTCTATGTGGTGATGGATACCAAGACGCCGATCGACAGATTTGAGTCAACGCTGGAGACATTGGGGGATCCGGTCATAGTCACCACGGCAGCTGAATTGAATATCCTGCGGAAGATCGGGTATCAGGGCGGGGCCCTGATCTATGAGGATCTGATGGAGACTGTGCAGGATGATAATGCCGCGGTGGAAACGGTGATGGGTATCAGGAAGGGCATCCTGGATACGGATCTTATGTATGTCATCTTTACCTCCGGCTCTACCGGAACGCCTAAAGGGGTGGCCGCCATGCACAGGTCTGTTGTGGATTACATTGAATCCTCCATCGAGTGTATTGGAATTGAGGAAGACGACATCATCGGAAACCAGGGACCATTTTACACGGATATCCCGCTTCGGGATATCTTTATGGCAATGAAAGCCGGGGCGACGACCTGCATTACTCCTCAGAGATTCTTCATGTCGCCGAAGAAGCTTCTAAGCTATCTGGCTGACCATCATGTGACGAAACTCATGTGGGTGCCCACGGCGTACCGGCTTATCTCGCAGTTCGATGCGCTGGGCAAGGTAAAGCCGGCAGAGATAAAAAAGATCCTGTTCGTTGGCGAGGCGATCCCAATCCCGGTCTACCGCTATTGGCGGGAGCATTATCCGGACGCGGATTACCGGCAGCTCTACGGCCCGAGCGAGGTCACCGGGGTCTGTACCTATTACCGCATGACGAGGGATTATGAGGATGGGGAGTCCATACCCATCGGCAGGCCGTTCCCGAACACGGGGATCCTCCTCCTGGATGAGGATGATAAGGTTATACCCGGTACAGATACGGAGAAGACTGGGGAGATCTGCGTCTTCGGTACCTGCCTCACCACAGGATATTATAACGACCCGGAGAAAACGGGTAAGGTGTTCGTCCAGAACCCGACTGTTAAAGAGTACCCATCCCTGGTCTATCGGACAGGTGATATCGCGAGATACAACGAAGAAGGAGACCTGGTCTTTGTCTCCCGGAAAGATTACCAGATCAAGCATGGCGGACGTCGGATCGAGCTCGGGGAGGTGGAAACTGCGTTCCAGAGTGTCGGCGGGCTGAGGGCGGTCTGCTGCGTCCACAACAGGGCTGAGGACAAGCTGGTGCTTTACTATGCCGGTGATATTTCTGAAGATGCGCTTCCCCTTGAAGTGCGGAATACGATCCCCAAATACATGATCCCTGCGGAATACCATAAGCTGGACAGCCTGCCGGTCCTTCCCAACGGCAAGACGGACAGGAAGAAGATGGACTCCTGGGTGAACGGGACGGCAGGAAGATGAGCGGGACGATAGGGATCATTGGCGGTATGGGTCCGATGGCGACCTGCGACCTGTTCCGTAAGATTATAGAGAACACGAAGGCGGAGAAAGACCAGGACCATATCCATGTGGTCATAGACAGCAATACAAATGTCCCGGACCGGACAGAGGCGATACTGCGCGGCGGCCCCAGCCCCGTCGGTGAGATCGTAAAGAGCGCGAGGTTCCTGGAAACGATGCACCCGGATGTACTGCTCTTGCCATGCAATACATCGCATTATTATTATGACGAGATCGTCAGTCAGATCCATACGCCGCTGCTGCATATGCCGCGCCTGGCAGTCGGATATATGAAGAAAAAGGGGTACCGGCGGGCAGGGCTTCTTGCCACGGAAGGGACTATAAAATCAGGTGTTTATACTAAACTGTTGGAGGATGCGGGAATCGCGGCAGTCGTGCCGTCTGATGCAGAGCAGAAGGAAGTAACTTCCCTGATCTATGACGGCATCAAGGCCAACAATGCGGATTTTGACACCGCCAATGTAAAGCAAGTGCTCGCGCGGATGAGGGATGCCGGTGCTGAGACCATGCTCCTTGGCTGCACAGAGTTGTCGGTTGCGTTTCAGATGTTTGATCTGGGCAGTGATTATGTGGATCCCCAGACTGTAGTCGCCCGGGAAGCGATTAGGCTGGTAAATGGTGCTGCGATGAACGAAACCGTGAGAATATAATGAAATATTACCTCAGTGGCAGAATGCAGATGGAGAGAAACAAACCTATGGACAGGAAAACAGTGTATGATAATGTTGTTTTGCTGGGCTCGGAAAAGATTGGAAAAAAGATATTAAGAGAGTTAGTACGTCTTCGGGAGGAATGGGGGTATCGACTCTCTTTTTTTGAATACAATCATCTCAAGCCAACAGGATATGAACGGATGTGCGAAGAATATGACGTGGAATATGAGTCTTTTGGGAAGGATAAATCTGCACTTACAGAGAAGTTGTTACGTATAAACGATAAAACACTGGTTTTCAGTGTCCGTAACACGTATCTATTCCCTGAGATGGTCGTGAAACGGCCGAACATTAGCATCGTAAATTGTCACAGTGCGCTTTTGCCGAAATACCCGGGAAGAAATTCTCCGACATGGGCAATCTTTTGTGGGGAAAGCGTAAGTGGTCCGACATGGCATTGGATTAATGCAGGTATTGATTCCGGCGAAATACTTTGGCAGCGTGAATGTCAGATTGATGAAGATATGAAAGCATACGAGCTGACAAAACAAATTGAGGACTGCTCTTATGAAGGCTTTTTAGAGATTATTGAGAATCTGCTCAGTGGGACGGCTAAGTCGTATCCGCAGCCTAAAGTCGATGGGGAGGGGCGGAAACTATATCTGTCAAAAGAGATTCCTGCAAATGGGAAGTTTTGTATGGAGGACGATCCAGAATATATATATAGGCTTCTTAGGGCGGTGGACTATGGGCCTAATCCCGTTTTTCCGAAGTTGCGTACAGAAATAGAGGGAGCCGGCCTTGTGGAAATAACAGGATATAAAAAGTCTATGAATGAGGAATGCGCGCTGAAAAAAACTGGTCGAGTGCGTATTCCTTATGGAAATAGTGAATTGATCCTGAAATACCGAATTATATAGTCAAAGAGAGGTTATATGAGAACCTGAACCGGTTGAAGAAAGAAGTAGACTGCACAGTATACGCATATGCTGACAGTAACCGAAATATATACGGTAAATTGCAGGTATAATTATTGTGTCTGCTGAACACCCGCTTCAATGTTTCCCCCTTCCCATTTCTCCCGCCCTGTGTTAAAATAGTTCTGGCAGGATATCCTCCCCGCAATCAGAAGGAGGAAGCTGCATGAGCGGATCAGGGAGCTGAAGCGGAGCAGAGAAATGGAGGCGCGGTATATGCAGTTTGAGGAGATGCTGCGGGAGCGGGAGAGAGAAGGCCTTGAGCAGGGCCGCAGTGAAGGCCGGGCGGAAGAGCGCGGCCGCAGTGAGGGCCGGGCGGAAGAGCGTGGCCGCATCCTGGCGCTGATCGCGGCGATGGCGGCAGCCGGCGAGGCGGAGCAGATCCCGCGCCTGGGCGGCGATCCGGCGTTTCTTGAGGAAATGCTTGCGAAGTATCGGACACAGTTATAAGTTTTATTCATTTATCTGATCAAATTCACAGCCCGCGTTTTATTTTCCTACTTATCGGTTTAGTAATTTTTCTGGTTATACAGGAGATATTGGATCAAGATTTTCAAAATGACATGGAATCTGGAGTTATGATGGGAGAGTTTTATGAAATAACAGAGGAAAGTAATATACAGGTCGCTATAATTGGTGCAAGTGGTATGGGATATGATATAAATCCTATGAAGATGTATAAAGATGCAGGAATGGTTGCATTTAATTTTGCAACAGGTGTATAATCACAGATCATAAAATAAAGCTTGCCATTTTATCGCCCTTATGATAAACTGTATACGTATCGACAGAATTTCTGAGTTCTGTCTCTATCTGGTGTCTGATCGGGAACTCCCCGGTAGATCCCATGAAGAAACCCGTAGTTGTGCGGATGTATTTATGTCCGTCATACGCAGGAGGGAGGGGTTAGATGCGTATGCAGAGAAGCGCCGGAGAGAATTCCGGAAGAGGCAAAAGAACAGCTGGATCCGGTGGAAAGCTGAGAGCAGATAGCAAAGGCGGCAAATACATTTTCAATCCGATGATCCACCGGCAGCGCCTGTCGCGCTTTTTGTCGTCCATTCTGAATCGGCAGGTGCGTGTGCGGCAAATATTGCCGAACGAGGGCGGGAGGATCGTGGCCGGAAGTCCGTTTGTCATCATGGACATCGTGGTGGAGCTGGAGGACCGCTCGCAGATGCGCAGCGTGTATACGATCGTGATCATGGAGGAAAGCGTGGAGGAATTCCATCGTCACCCGGAGGCGTACATACACCGCGGCCGGCAGCAGTTCGACACGGGTCTTAAGATGCCGCTTCTGCAGGAATATGTGTTCATTCCCCTTGACGTTTACCGAAAAAAGCTTCATAATAAGGCTATAGAGACGGAACTGGAGGCATGGCTGGGATTCCTGGCGTTCGACGATCTGGAGCGGATCTGGGAGATCAGCCGGTATGATCCGGTGTTCGGGGAGATGTATCATGAGCTTTCGGAATTCCGAAGGAAGCCAAAGGAGGTGCTGGGGATGTTTTCGGGCTCTTCTCTAAAAGTTGGTGACAGACATTGAGAAAACCACGCAAAATCAATGGTTTGGAGGGATCTGATATCG
>CANQTL010000070.1 GCA_947626775.1 uncultured Lachnospiraceae bacterium
TGCTGTGGCTGCACGACGGGGAAGTGCGGATGTACGGGGGGACGGAGGAAGTGCTGGGGGCGTATGAGGAGTTTATGGGGTAATGCCTCCGGCAGCAAAATACAGGTTATGAAAGGATGAAGCATGGTAACAGCGGTTATTCTGGCAGGGGGCGCCGGGGTGCGGATGAGGAGCCACGGCATGCCGAAACAGTTTCTGACATTATACGGGAAACCGATCATCTGCTATACGCTGGAGGTATTCGAGCAGTGCGGGCTGGTAGACCAGATCATCATTCCCTGCAACAGCGGATGGATCAGTTATATGGAGGATATCGTCGCAAAATACCATTTCCGAAAGGTGAAAAAGATAGTCGCGGGCGGGAAGGACAGGCAGGGCAGCGTCATGGAGGCGCTGAAAGCGCTGGAGGATCCGGGGCCGGACGATATCGTGCTGATCCATGACGGCGTGCGTCCCCTTGTGGAGAGAGAAACGATCCTGGAAAATATCAGGGTCGCGCGGGAGAAAGGCAACGCCATGACAGTAAAGCAGAACACGGAAACGGTCGTGGTGACAAAAACAGAAGCTGCAACGATGGAAGATTTCAAGAACCGCAATATTACGTATACATTGACTTCTCCGCAGACATTCCGTGTACAGGAACTTCTGGAGGCATACCGGTCCGTCAGGGATACCTGCGGGGAGGGTGTCCCGCTTCTCGATGCGTCCCTCATGTACGCATATCTCGGAAAAGAAGTGTATCTTGTCAAAGAGACAGGAATGAATCTTAAGATAACGACGCCGGAGGATTTCTATTATCTGAGGGCTTATCTGGAACTCCAGGAAAACAAGGAGATCCTGGGGGTGTAGGGCGTAAGGTATTTGACCGATACAGTGGAGGAAATACGGTGAAAACAAGAGATATCGATATCATATTGAATAATCCGGCGGACTGGGGAAAGCTGAAAGACACTACGGTCCTGGTTACGGGAGCGACAGGAAGGCTGGGGATCTATATTGTGAATGCCCTCCTTGAACTGAACCGCAGGGATCACCTGAATATTCGGATCCTCGCGCTGGCGAGAAGCCGGGAAAAAATACGGAGGGAATTTCCCAGACCGCAGGAAGGACTCCATTTTCTGGAACAGGATGTTACGGAACCGATCATATGGGACGGACGGATCGACTATATGTTCCATACCGCAGGCCTCGCAAGCCCGGATGATTTTACCCACCGCCCGACGGAAACTCTTTGGGGACATGTGCAGGGGACAAGAAATGTCCTGGAACTGGCCAGACAGTGCGGGACAAAACGGATCCTGTATGTCTCAACCGTGGAGGTCTATGGCGCCTGGAAGCAGGAAAAGTACATAGAGGAGACGGACATGGGACCGATGCAGCATACCAATTCCCGCGCCTGTTACCCGGAAGCAAAACGTCTGTGCGAGACGATGCTGGCCTGCTATAAGGCCGAGTACGGAGTGGATTATACCGTCGTGCGGTTGTGTCATACCTTTGGCCCCGGAATCAGCCTGAATGATGGACGGGCGTTCGCGGAGTTCATCCGGAACGCAGTCCGCGGTGAAGACATCGTCCTGCAGACCGATGGAAGCGCGGTCAGAACCTATACCTACGTGGCGGACGCGGTCGGGGCGATGTTTTTGGCGCTTCTGAACGGCACGGAAGAATACTATAACGCAGCCGCGGCGGCAAACGAGATCAGTATCCGGGATCTGGCCGCTCTGGTTGCCTCGCTGGATCCGTCAGGCAGAAGCCGTGTGCGCTTCGCCGGCGGTGAGCAGGGAAGCCTGCTTTATCTGCCGTTCAAGTTGGGGATCATGGATTCAGCAAGGATGGAGCAGCTGGGCTGGAAGGCGCAGGTGGACCTTGAGCATGCGTTTCGGTGGACGGTGGAGAGCTTTCTGGAAGAGGAGGAAGCGTAACGTGGGTACAGCTAAAAAAATAGGGATCCTTGTTTTAAAAAGTCTCGTTGAAGGCAAGTTTTTAAGGCGGTGTCGTGAAGAACTGGATAGACTGCTGGGACAGTTTACCAGATGGATCATGGTACATTGCATGAAATCACAGCCCAATAAGATCTTTTTTCATACGCAGGAAAACCGATACTGCTGTAATCCCAAGTATATCTGCGAGGAATTAAGAAGGCGCAACACAGATATGGATATTGTCTGGCGGGTCCAGAACGGAAAGAGGGGCAGCATTCCTTCGGATGTCAGGATCGTAAGTAACGGGACTTATAATTACTTTAAGGAGATGTTCACATCCAAATACATTATTACGAATTCCGTACTGTATGTGCAAAGCCCGTTCAGTTTGCGAAGGGATCAGGTTCTCTTCGAAACCTGGCATGGTTCTCTGGGGATCAAACGTTTTGGAAAAAAAGACTATAAAGCAGGATGGCGCTGGGTGAGAGCGGCGATACATACAGGCCATATGACGGACTACTGTATTACGAACAGCAGTTTTGTATCTTCCTCGCTGCGGGCGACATATTGGGAAAAGACCCCTATGCTGGAATATGGACATCCGCGGAACGACATCATGTTTGATTCTTTTGCGGACAGGCGCAAAGAGATAAGGGATGCTTTCCTGGAAAAGCACCATATAGAAGAGGATGTGCATTTCGTTTTATATGGTCCTACGTTTCGTGACAGCAAGAACTTTAGTTGTTATGCCATCGACATGGATGGTTTGATTGAAGCTTTAAGGGAGCGTTTCGGGGGAACCTGGAAGTTATTGTTGAGATATCACAGCGCGCTCCGTACCGTATACAAGAAAAAGAATAAGATCGTAAGCTCTGAGGAGAATAAGATCATTAATGTTACAGATTATGATGATATGCAGGAGTTAATCACCTTGGCAGATGTGGCGATTACGGATTATTCCAGCTGGATCTATGATTTCATGCTGCAGAGAAGACCGGGATTCATTTTTGCAACAGATATTGACCTTTACAATAATGAACGGGGGTTCTGTTATCCGCTGGAGACCACGCCATTTCCGATTGCCCGGAATAACGAGGAATTATTGCAGAATATTCTGGAATTTGATGAAAAGGCGTATCTGGAGCGTTTGGAGGCCTTTCTGCTTGATAAAGGCTGTGTGGAGGATGGACATGCCAGCGAACGGGTCGTGGATTTTATTCTGAATCTGATGAGAAAGGATAACGCGATAGTTCAATAGTTTCAATAACTTGGAGGAAAGACCAACGATGAATCAGATTGGAAGACGGAACAAAATCATTACGCCATATATTAATAATCTATGTGCGATTCTTATTGTGCTTATCGTGTTAGGAAATTTTATTGATTTATGCACGGATGGGTCCGGAATCTTTCAGAGCTTATTTTTGTTTATTTATTCCTTTCATATGCCGCTTCTTATGTTTTTGGCTGGTTCTTTGAGCAGAGAGACCGTAAAGGATAACAAGAGAACCTTCCTTGGCGCTGGATGTATGTTTTTCTTCTATCTGAGTATGAAGGTTGTTATTTGGCTGGTTCGAATGATTATGGGCACTAAACCAGAATTTTCTCTGCTTTCAGACAGTGGTGTACCGTGGCTTTTTTTTACATTGGGTATTTATCTGCTTTTGGTCTGTTTATGCAAAAATGCGAATAGGAAGTTTATGCTCATAATAGCAATGGTCTTTGCTTTGCTTTGCGGATATAATACGAGCATCGGCGATTACCTGATTGCATCTAGAAGTTTGGTATTTCTTCCTGCTTTTCTATTGGGACAGATGTTTGATATGGAAAGGATTTCCAGTGAAACGGGAAGTAAGTACAAAATGATAGCAGGGGCTTGTATATTGGCATTGGTGCTCTTGGCGATGATAGTATTCCGTAAGCAATTGTATGTTCTTCGCCCGATGTTTACAGGGCGGAATGCATACAAATCGCTTGGAAAAGGTGTGCGTTCAAAGTGGCTATATCGGTTGGCCGGGTATGCAGTGAGTTTTATCATGGCATGGGCGGTTCTGGCGGTAACTCCGAGAAAGGCGATAGGAAAGTGGATCAGCAGAATGGGAGAAAATTTCCTAACGGTTTATTTCTGGTACAGGCCAGTACTTTATATTTTCACAGGTATACACTTGTTTGAAAAACTTGAACAATTTTTGGGATGGAGAGTGGGACGTGCTGTCTGGCTTTTATTAGGAATGGTCTGTGTTGTTATTTTGTCATCGACAATCATTGAAGGCTTTTTGAAAAAGTCATATAGTTTGGTGGAATGCGCAGCAGTAAAGATAGAGAAGGGGATAAAAACATTTAGAATGTTTCCAATTAATTCCTGGACTAAGAGCTATATATGGTACACAGTAGCTTTTTTAGTAACTTTTGTCTTTAGCTTTCTTTATTTCGGAGTAACCGGGAAAACCTTCATTTGGAATCCGGATGGAAATACGTTCCATATTCCAGGGTTAATGGTATATGGGGATTATCTGCGAAATGTCGTTTCTGGGCTTTTGAGAGGGGAATTGAATCTTTCTCAATATAGGTTTTATATCGGATTTGGAATGGATCCGTTGCTGTTTGCATTACCATCGTATGCAGAGACGATCAATTTGATTAGTATGTTTGTGCCCGAATTATATACAGAGTATCTGTATGTTATTTTAACGGTGGTACGGATTTATCTGATTGGGTTGTCGTTTCTCGTATACTGTTTTTATCTGAGAAAGAAGCCGTTTTCATCCTGTATTGCGGCGCTGACATACGCTTTTTGCGGGTTTACGATAGTTGCTGTCAAGCATCCGTATTTTCTTACAGCGATGATCTACCTCCCATTGCTTTTGATAGGAGTAGAAGACATTCTTCGCAAGTCCAAGATGAGTATTATTTTCACGGTAATGGTATTTATTTCCGTTACTTCAAGTTATTACTTTCTTTGGATGAATACAATTTTTGGGGTATTCTATTTTCTCTTAAGATATCCAGAGGTGGCAGAAAAAAATTGGAGACAATTTTTCGGGTGTCTTTGGGCGGTAATAAAAAGTTACCTGTTAGGAATATGTATGGGAGCTGTTTATTTGGTTCCTAATTTACTGGTTTTTCTGAATTCCACCAGGCAAAATACTGTTTTAGATCCAGCTTCGTGGCCATTTTATTCAGAAAATTATCTTAAGCGGCTTTTGGGATACCTTGTGGTTCCGTGGGTGTCCCCTGGAATCTGGACGGTGACAGGATTTTCAGCAATTTGCCTTATCTGTCTGTTCGCCCTCTTCTTAAGACGTAAAGAGCATAGAGCGTTGAAAATAGGATATGTTATTATGTTGTTTTCCTTGGCTGTTCCTGCATGCGCCTTGGTTATGATGGCTTTTACGTCTGTTGGAAATAGATGGTCATTTCAACTGGCTTTTTTATCTTCCTTGGTAGTGGCGACGGTATTTGACGATATTTCTTCAATGACGCAAAGGAATTTTATTAGAATCTTTGTCGGGATATGTATTTATATATCTTATATTGCATTAGTGCCGGCGGTACGGAACATCTATTCTTTAGCAGGTATTATATTATTGCTATTGACGTTTATTTGTGTTTATATCGTGAGAGAAATGGGGTTAGCGAAAGCACATTCGCAGGGACTGATAACTGCAGGAATTGTCCTGTGCGCTGCTGTCAGTAGTATAATATCATTTTCTCCCAATTATGGAAAATATATTGGTGAGTTTTACTCATTTGAACAATTTCGCGATTTCTTAAAAGAGAGTCCATATGCAGCTGTGATAGATCGTGATGAATCATCATTTTATCGAGTAGACACCAATGCCCTTACTATTGAATACCGAAATTCTTCTATTCCGCTTAAACGCAACACAACGAATCTTACATTTAATGCATTGGATAAATACTTTTTCCAATATTTGAGCGAGATGGAAAATGCGGATATCATGAATGGTATGGTCTATGATGGCTTAGATAACAGAGCATTTCTTATGAGTACCAGTCAGGTGAAATACTGGTCATCAAAAAAAGAAGTATATCCGATTCCATATGGGTACAATCAAGTTGAAGGTGGCAAAGACACAGATTTTGCTGTATACAAAAATGAGAACTTTCTACCACTTGGTTATACTTACGATACGGTGATTAATGAAGATGATTTTGCTAAAATGTCTTCTCTGGAGAAGCAGGAAGCATTACTGCAGGCCGTGTTACTAAAAGATAATGCGGTATCGGAACTTAAAGGGGACGTTACTTTTACCTCGTCACCGGTTGAGTTTCGAGTTGTTTCTCATGACGGAATTTCAAAAAAAGACGATATTTATACAATTGAAAAGGCTAATGCATTCATAGAACTTGAATTTCCCCAGAAAAAGAACGCAGAACATTATTTGAGGCTTCAGGGGATGGATATAAGTATGAATGGCGCTGCACGGTGGACAATAACTGCTAAAAATGAGCAGGAAGGTTTTGCAACATCATGGAGAGTTGATTCGCCAACCCATGCGATTCCCCATGTGACGAGCAATTATACGGTTAATCTTGGATACACAGATTCGGACGCACTGGTAACGTACAAAATTACTTTTCCGTCAAAGGGAACGTTTTCTTTAGATAGTTTAGAAATTTACGCCCAGAGCATGGAGAACTACGAAGCGTATCTGCAGGAATTGTCGGAAGATACGTTGCAGAACGTTAAAATTGGTCTTTCGCAGGTGCAGGGGGATATTTCTCTTGACAATGATAAGATTTTGTTTTTTTCAATTCCCTACAGCAGTGGATGGAAGGCTATTGTGGATGGTCAGCCTGTTGAGATTCTACGGGCTAATATCGCATTCATGGCAATCCCGCTTACGGCCGGCTTCCATGAAATCGTGTTAAACTATACCACGCCGGGACTGGTTCCGGGGAT
>CANQTL010000071.1 GCA_947626775.1 uncultured Lachnospiraceae bacterium
TAAACAGTATACTTCTTGGCATTTCACACAGAAAAATCCCGCACAGATGTGCGGGACTTTGTCGACAGTCTGAAGCGGCGCATGAGATTCATGTGCCGCTTTTTTATGAGAGACTGTCTGCTTTAATTTGTATATCAGTTTAAATTTTTTCTCTCCATCTCATAAATACCCGTCAAAGCCTGAATGTCTTCAAGATACCATTCAGAAGATTCAGCAAAATACATCTGCTCTTTACGCTTTTTAAATATTCTAAATGGCCGGCTACCGGAATTATCATATATATGACATATATCACAAAGTGCGACCAGTTCTTTTACCAAATTGAGCGCCTTATCATATCTTGTAATTATTTTTTCTTCCGGCACATCATGTCCGCCCGCCGCGGCCCTTGCTTTCACACGCAGGACGTTGATCATAGGGTCAGCAGTAAGAATATAATAACAGCGAATAAAATAACCTTTTTGTTTTGCTCTTTGCAGTAATTTTATGTTTCGTTCCGTTGACAACACCGTTTCAAAGCAAAATTCACTCATCTGCGCAAGGTGTTCCTCACGCTGCTTCTCCGCCAACTGTGCCGCTTCTAAGTCATCGCATTTCAAATTCTTTTTAATTTCATCAGCATTGATATAATCCATTGTCGGTTTCAATAATTCTGTAAATGTACTCTTACCGGAGCCATTCGGGCCGGCGAAAATGACTATTTCAGGCTTTTTTTGCGACACGCTCACTGTAACGCTCCTTTCGCAATTTTTTCCCCGCTTCTACCCGCGTTCCGTCACTGTTCTCCTGATAAATAATCTGCTTTTCACTATCATAGATAAAGACCGGAATATCCATTGCCTTTTTCTTTTCCAGTTCGATTCTCACCGCTTCATTCGCACGCTTTACCACTGCTTCGTCAGAAATATAATCGTTTCTTTCTATTTTGGACACCTTCTTTCCCCTATCTCACTTACCAGTACAAATTTTAACATTTTCTCACCACATAAGCAACGGATTTCTTATATAAACAAAGAGGCTGTGGATTCGTGTGCTGCTTTTTTATTACGCCTTCCGCAGATACCAGTTATATCCCTCGAACACCATCCCTAAGGCGCCTGTGCCAAATACCGGCGCAAGCGCAGTGCGCATCCAAACCGTTACGGCACATACCACCAATCTCACAATCTATGACCGCCTGCTCGATGGCATTTTTATGAAGCCAGGGTCTTTTTCATATTCTACGGCGATCCTAGCCGAATCAAAAGAGTTACGCAATCTATTTACTTTCCCGTTCTCGTTCTGTCATTTCTCTTATTTTCCATTGATTATTTTCTTTTTCCAGTATGATACAAACGAGATAATCTTCATTAACTGCCGACACCGCTTCGATTTTCCACTCATCATTGCTCATCTTAACTGCCGATTCTACCGGAATTTCAAAAGAGAATCCCGAGTCATACGCATCTTTCCTATATAATCTTCCCTCTTGTTCTATAATAATTGGCTCATTTCCGTCTGTACTCTGCAATAGTATCCTGTTTGCCGTATCGCTGGTATAGACCTTTGCCAATAGTTCTTCCAAATCATCAAGAGTCTTGTATTCTCCCTCTATCAAATAGTACTCCGATTCTCCTATCGTGATCGAATCTTCTCCCAGATCAACAAAGCCTGTGTAAAATATATTCACTGTTTTTTCATAATCCTGCATTATACTCTTCAGGATTCTGTCTGCTTTATTTTCAGGTATATTTATATACCAACAAAAAATGCAAAAAAGGATAACAGCCATACTTATGACGATAAAACGCAATCTTCTTTTCATATACAAATCTCCGTCAAATGAATCATACATAAAAGATTAAGCCACTTTTCACAATTGACTGTATCACGAAAAAAAAGATTGCGCCGTTTCCCGTCATAATTGATAGATATTCTTGTAAAAATTAGCAGGAATTTCTCATTCTTGCATATACAGGATCAGCTTTACACAGAATCTACCATCTCCTGTTGTGACAGCCATTGTACCGTCATACTTCTCCACAATCTTCCTCACATTTTTCAGTCCAATCCCATGCTGGTCTGCAAGCGCTTTTGTCGTCTGAAAGGCAGTGCCGTTTTTCTTGCTTTCCTCCTGCAGGATTTGGAGATTATCACAGCTGTTCTCGATTATTATCTTTAAAATGCCCTTTGTTAGCATTATATTAACTCCAAGATATTGTTTTTGCGTCCGTCTCGCCGCCTCGATCGCGTTTTCCAGCAGATTACCAAGCAGGACATTGACATCAAAAGAATGCCGTACTTTCTCCGGCAGCATCACTTTGACATCTACCGTTTTCAGATCTTTCTCTGCCTTTTGCAGCATATAATTGAGTACACTGTCAATCTCCATATTACCGGATGCGATCAGTTCATCAGGATTTTCAATGAATGCTCTCATCTGATCAATGTACTCCCGTATTTCCGCAGCATCATGCTTATTCGCCAGCAGCATCAGCTCGTTGAGATGGTGCTTCATATCATGCCGCAGGGATTTTATCTTTTCTTCTCCCCGCAGAATGACATCCAACTGATTGGCATACACCTGTACCTGCGTCTTCAATATTTCCATCTCATACTGCCGTGAAATAGAATGTAGCAATAAATTGTACAGATAAAGCATCAGAAAATTGACCGTCAACAGACCGATACTTACAATGGAAAGTCCAATGTCCGTACAAGTGCCGGTATAGATCAAAAGCGTAATAACTATAATGCTGCAGACAGGCAGCAAAACCAGCGGCACATTCTGTGCGAATTCTGCATTACTGCGAACGGTGATCATTTTTTCTATTACCAGTACACATATGAAAATCAAAAAGAGCGATATCACAGCATAAATCTGGTTATAAGCCTTTCCATCCCGATAGTGAACGAACAGAGAGGTTGCCGCCACATCGCAGCCGCAGTTGATCAGATAAATCGTTCCGGTCACAAACAGATTTGATCTGACGGATCTGGTATATAACCGTACGATAGCGCCAATTCCGATCAAATTGCACACCATGTTGATCCATACCGTGTGATACTCCCAGAACAGCATTGTATTCATGACATAAAAGCAAGCGCATACGATGCGTTTTTTCTTTTCATCTGCAACCGCCCCCAAAAAGACTGACACGCATCTGTCGATCAAAAAGATCCGAAAAAGATTGGCAAGCGCACAGAGTATAAAATCAAGCATATTTAATCTTCTCTCAGCAGTTTGTCCCTCACAGGTTTACGGTTGGCCGGACTGATTGGAAGAATCGTTCCGTCCATAAGTTCAACCGTCTCGTATGTATAGCGAAAAACATAATCCCTATTGACAATATAAGACTGGTGTATCATGATAAAATCTTCTGACAGACATTTTGCAGCTTCCTTTAATTTGCCATAAAATGCAAACGTTTCCTTCATAGTCACGACTTTTATCTTTCTTTTCTCGCTTTCCATATAAACGATGTTTCCCATAGGGAGATAATAGTACTCTTTCCCCTGTCGGAATGCAAACCGCTCGTTTCTCCTTTTGATGATCCTGAGCGCCATATCCATGACATCGTTGACCTGTTCCTGCAGGATCGGTTTAACCATGAAATCCAACGGCTGCGTCTTAAATAGCTGCTGCGCATATGACGCCTTTCCTGATATATAAACAATCTGCAACCTCATGTTATCCAGTCGGTTTCTGATGTAGCTGCCCACCTCTATGCCCGTCATTTGATACAATTCTATATCCAGAAAGAGCATATCCAGATAACCGCCTGATACCAGATAATCCCGCAGACGTTCGCCGCTGTACCACACATTCGTATCGACCTGTATATTCTTCTCTTTTGCATATTGCAAGAGCATACTTTCAATAGATGCACAGACGTTCTCCCCATCGTCACAGATACCAATACTGTACATACTGCACCTCACCCCCCCCCATCATGAACCATGTTACATTTTTCATCTGCGCATTGCAATTCTTCCACTTTACGATCCGGCACATGAAATTCATGTGCCGCTTTTTGTGACTGTCCCCATTTTCCGCTTATTTTCCGTTTTCTACGCTTTCCGCAGATACCAATTATATCCTTCAAACACCGCCTCTATGCCGCCTGTTTCGAAGATCGGCGCAAGTGTGAAACGCATCCACTCCCTTATCTCTCGTTCGTCTGCTCCTCCGCTCTCCACCGCCTCGTTGACGTTGGACTGTATCATCATAAAGTCAATAAACTCTTCCTGTTCAAAGGGATAAGCCGTTTCATAGATCGTCTGCTTTTCCATATCAAAATACGTTCCCAAGTCTTCCTGTGTCCACACCTTCTCGTCGCGTTCCGGCTTAGGGAAACGGCGCAGATATTCATTTCGATACCAGTTCGTATAACGGCTGCCGTTCGCCCCTTTCACCGACTCGCCCGTTATCCTGTCAGTTATCCGGAAATCATAGACGAGCAGCAGACCGTTTTCGCGCATCACTTCTGCCATACGGGTCAGAAACTTATCCCGTTCAACCCAGTTCACCACGCCCGCCGCCGTTACAATATCATAAGGCTCTGGCGGTACAGGCGTCTCCTCCGCCTTCGCCGCACAGAAACGGTAGGACTCTTCCTGATACAGAGTCCGGCAGACCTGAATCATCGCCTCGGAAATATCGGTTCCCGTCACGCGCTCGCAGATCAAGCGCAGCGCCTTGGCAGAAAGACCCGCGCCGCAGCCCACGTCCAGACCGTTGCGAAACATCTCTGTTATGCCGCAGTCCCGTACCGCCCGCTCGATAGCATTCTTATGCAGCCACGGCCTTTTCGCATAACCGGCGGCGATCCTTGCCGAATCAAAAGAGTTGCTGTTCATGCAATCTCCACCTCACTCCTGCGTTTCCCTGTATGGTCAGTATAATATTCCCTCGCCTTGATTTTACCGGTACCCCACAGAAATAATGACATCCAGAGTATAAAACGGCACCTGTTATATGTTTTTCATTCTGTCTGATCGTGAAATAGGATTCTGGGAGATAATCTCCCATTAACCATGCTACATCTGCATTATATATCCCATGGTATTAACAGACAAGTTATTCTACAATAATACTCTGAAACCATCAATTTTTATGTAAAATATCGGGCTGTGCAGACCGTCGAATGATTGTATTCCACCCGCCCATGTGTTATACTCAAATCATATCGTAAAGGAAACGCGAATAAAGGAGCACACACTATGCAGGGACGGATTCATTCATTAGAAAGTTTTGGTACCGTGGACGGGCCGGGCACACGTTTCGTCGTGTTCGTACAGGGCTGCCCCATGCGGTGCGCCTACTGCCACAATCCCGACACCTGGGACATGAACGGCGGCACACTTATGGAGCCGGCCGAGATTTTTGAACAATATCTTCGCAATGAAGATTTCTACAAACACGGTGGCATCACCGTCACCGGCGGCGAGCCCTTGATGCAGGTGGATTTTCTGATCGATCTGTTCACGATTGCCAAAGAACATCAGGTACACACCTGTATCGACAGTTCCGGCATTGCCTACAAGAAGAACGCCAACCCCGAATGGCTGGCTAAACTGGATCATCTGATGGAACTGACAGATCTGGTCATGCTGGATATCAAACACATCGATCCCGAGAAACACAAGGAATTGACTTCCCAGCCCAACGACGGCATCCTCGCTTTTGCGGAATATCTGGATGAAAAGCACGTAGACGTGTGGATCCGCCACGTAGTAGTCCCCGGCATCACGGACGACGACGAGTACCTCTACAAACTCGGCTACTTTATCGGCGGCCTGTCCAACTTAAAAGCGCTGGACGCACTCCCCTATCACACCATGGGTAAGCCGAAGTATGAAAAACTCGGCATGAAATACAAGCTGGAAGGCGTGGAACCGATGGACCAAAACAAGCTGCTTGAGAAAAAAGAAGTCATCTTAAATGGCATCCGTGCAAGAAGGAAAGAATCAGGGCGCTGATCACTCAGCGCCCTCAGACTGTAGACAAAGTCCCGGGGTCTCCCGGGATTTTTCTTTTTCAAGGGGCCGAAAGTCCAGTAAACATAAGGACTTTCGGGCTCTTTTCTGGTATAATAGAAGTATCAAAGCCAAGGCGGTGTTTTTACTTATGATGACTCAGAATGCAGATAAGAAAAGGGAACAAATGCAGATGTTCTGTATGGATGACATGGTGCCGCAGGATCATCTTCTTAGGATCATAGACACGGCTATCGACTGGAACTTTATTTATGACCTGGTGGAGGATAAGTACAGTCCCGACAACGGCCGCCCCAGCATGGATCCGGTAATGCTCATAAAAATCCCGTTCATTCAATATCTGTACGGGATAAAAAGTATGCGCCAGACGGTAAAGGAGATCGAGGTAAATGTGGCATACCGATGGTTCCTCGGGCTGGAGATGATGGACAAAGTTCCCCACTTCTCAACCTTTGGAAAAAACTACACCCGCAGATTTAAGGATACAGATCTCTTTGAACAGATTTTTTCCCACATCCTGCAGGAGTGTTATAAATGGAAACTGATAGACCCCGGTGAGGTTTTTGTGGACGCCACTCATGTAAAAGCAAGGGCAAACAATAAGAAGATGCAGAAACGCATTGCCCGGGAGGAAGCCCTGTTTTTTGA
>CANQTL010000072.1 GCA_947626775.1 uncultured Lachnospiraceae bacterium
GGTAGGCCGTGTGTCTCTGGCTTTCCCTCTGTGATTCAAATATAACACATCCTGGAATACAGTGCAAGAGGTTTTTGCTATTTCCTTCATGCCTGATAAACAAAAGAAGCCTGGCGAAAACTACCGTTAAACCAGACTTCTTTCTTCTTTGACATTTTTACGCAACGGGTTATTTGTTATGACCTACCATTTAAGGCCGTTGGATTCATAAACTTCCTTCAAAAATTTTTCAACATCTGCAAGTTGCCATGCATGGGTTACAGATTCGTTAAAACTTCCATATACTGCCCAACCTGTCGGGTCTATGACAATGTAGCCCGTTCGACGTTCGCCCCAGATATCAGTCCATATGCCGCCGCCGACCGTCCAACGCTGAAAGCCTTTCTTAATCTGATACCCCGCTTTTCTTGCCCGTCTTCTTAAAGTAGTTTCTGAATAGGTTGTAAGACTTACCATAATTCTTTACCTCCTTAAATTATATGAATTTAGGTGGTAGTTTTCTTCTTGTTGAACCAAGATTACCGAGAGCCAAGCAGAACCATACATTACCAGTTTAAGCCGACCCAGTCGTGAATTATGATGTAGTCTAGTGTACTGTACTGTAATTACGTTGCGTTTTTGTTGTCCTGCCAAAACTATACCACATTATTTCTGCCTGTGCAAGGATAATATTCGATTTCCCATATCCAATTCATTTAATGTTACTTTCCTCACTCCGTGAAAAGTAATATCTAATAGTCTTTTTCTTTTAAAACGCTTTCCTTGTAGGCTTGTAACCATTTAAGATAATCAACCTCTGTCGTAATGTGGGGATTGTATTTTTTCGGTATCTTCTTTGGGGTCTTTTTCTGGATGATTGACCAGTAATAATTTGACTCGGTCAAAAATTCCTCAGATCCACAGTCAAGGTAATTATTTATAATATCTGTAATTTGTTTGTGTAAATATCGGCATGGATTGTTTTTTCTATTTTCCTGCCGGATAACATTGTTGTGGGCGCGACACTCATAGCAATATTTTGCCTTGTTATTGTTATTAAAGAACAGCTGACCGCAACGAGGGCAACGGCGCGGAGTTTGTGTATCCCCTTTTAAAACATGAAGTAAATCCAAGGGAAAGGAATAACATTCTTCAGTAGCCGCATAAGCATTGCCACAAATAATGGAGCCATCGCCTAGCGAAACGCTTATATAATCGTGAAATCTGAAAAAGTATTTAGAAAAGACATTAAACATACTATTTTCAATTTCTTTTATGGCATCTTCGCTTTCATTAATTAAGTCTTCTATATTTTCACCTGTCAATTCTATCCTTCTTTGATAATCTTGCGCAGTTTGATTGCGTTCTTGTACACTGTCTTTCCACATGTTAGGAATAACACAAAATCTGTATTTGTACCATAGCGCATACGAATATCGGCAAAACTCGGATTCGGTATGTTTTTTTTCATAAACATCAAGATTGATGATAGCATCAAATAATTCTTCTAATTCGTTTTTTACATTAGGATCTGTAACAATTTGCTCTATGACATTATAATTTTGCTGTGCCCTTGCCTGTTCATAATAGGGAGAATTGGGATCATATGCAATGAGCGCGTTGAGTAATGCGACTGTGCTGTAGCCAAAATTGTGGATTTTAGCTTTTTGCGTGGCTGAGTCATAAATTATCCATTTTTTGTTCTTGCTATCTTCAATGAATAGATAGCGCAATGGATCGGGATGTCGTTGATTAAGAAATTTAGAAAAGGGTTTCCCGCCTTTCATAAATTCGTTATCATGTTTTTCAAGTTTAGACGTAGATAATTCATATATGTCATCTATCATGTCTTGCTGATACAAAATCATTTCGTCTAATTCGTTCATGTCCTTCCGCAGTTTATCCATTTTAGTCTCCTTTCATATTAGACACAATCAAAATATGTTTGCATATGTCTGCTCGTGTCTTTGCGTCTCATTCTGTCGTGTGATATTATATAGACGAGTACAGAATATTTTGTAAGTGTCTAAATTTTAGCACAAAGTAAGGAGGGTGTCAATCAATGCGAAGAAGAAAATCTTTTGAAATCACGGGGACAACATTAACCACAGATACGCAAGGCCTAATGGAACTGGTGCAGTCGGGAAGGACAACGGCTGTTTCAATCGGTCAAGCCGCTGGTGCGCAGATACGAGTAGGCCGCCGTGTTTTATGGAGTGTTCCGAAAGTCCGAAGCTACTTAGAGTCAGTTGCGGAGTGACCGGTCATGCGGCAGGATTTTCAGATTGTCCGGGACACAGTACCGATTGAAACAGTGGCGCGGTGCTTGATGGGCGATCCAGTCAAAAAAATGTTTCGGTATCCGGGCGAGCGAACACCATCCATCAAACTATATCCGGGTACACGTTCATTTTTTGACTATGGGCGGGGTGTGGGTGGCGATTGTATCCGCCTCTGGTCTCATGTGAGGGAAGTTGATTCTGGGCAGGCCATCCGCGAGATTTGCGAGGAATTCTGTATTGATTTCGGGCAACCAGATCGTCGGGAGATTGCGAGGAAAATCCAGCAGCAGGAGCAGGAGAAAAAACGGCGTGAGGATGAGGCGAAGAGTAAACGGAAAATGTGGCTCTTTGCTGTGGAGCGGGCGAAGGCGGAGATTCAGGCCGTAAATAATGTTTTGGAAACGGCAAGGCCGTTTTCTGATGAGTGGTGTTTCTGTGTCAACCGGAAACAGCATCTGGAACACATTTTGGACTGCTTATGCGGGTGTTAAGAAATGAGGAGGTGGTAGAAATGAACGGATCTGAAAGCTGTGATTTGCCGCAAATCCTTTCCATGGAATCCATCGAGGAGAAGGAGACCATCTGGCTAGTCCCCAAATATATTCCCGCTGGGCAAATTAATATCGTGGCCGGGGATGGCGGTAGCGGTAAGACAACTATCTGGAGCGCATTAGCGGCTGCAATTAGCACAGGTGGAAAGGTATTTTTTGATACCACCCCGTTTGATGAAGGAAGAGAGCCGCAAAGAGTTTTGTTCTTCAGCAGTGAGGACTCATTGGAATACACTTTAAGAGCGCGACTGAGAAAAGCAGGGGCAGATTTAAGTAACATTTTCACGGTCAGCCTACAAGATAAAGCATTCGCGCAAATTAAATTCGATTCTCATTTGCTTCGGGACATGGTGCGGGATATAAAACCTGCCTTGCTGATTTTTGATCCACTGCAAGCGTTTATTCCATCTGAAATCCAGATGGGACAACGAAACGCTATGAGGAACTGCTTAAGCCCTCTAATTGCTCTCGGAGAAGAATATGGAACCACTTCCTTGGTCGTGGTTCACACTAATAAAAGACAGGGTGTCTTTGGGCGAAATCGCGTTGCTGACAGTGCCGATATATGGGACATCGCTCGCAGCGTGTTGATTTGTGGATCTACAAACAATAAGGATGTTCGATACTTAGCGCACGAAAAGAGCAACTATGACGAGCCGGGTCCGACTATCTTATTTCGCATCGAGGATGGAACCGCAGTGTATGAAGGAACATCAAGTAAATCAGATGCAGACTTCGTTCGGGAACGTGATGCAATGTCTTATCAGGCTCCGCAACGCATGGAGGCCGAGGATTTTATCACAAGTTTCTTGCGGAATGGAAAGAAACCAACTGCCGAACTGGATGAAGCGGCAAAGGCGGCCGGCATTAGTGGCAAGAGTTTGGAACGAGCGAAAACCAGTCTTAGACAGAAGAAAATGCTTTCAGGAAAGTCGGAAGGATTTGGAAAGGAAAAAATTTTTTATTCTTTTCTGTTGGAACAGAATGATTGAGGATAAATGTTATTTATTCCCCTATTCTCTATAAGAAAGATTTTTCTTGGGGGAATAAGTAAAAAAGTTAGTATTTATAAGGCTTTAGTTTATTTCCCACCCTTGAGGGAGTAAGCAATTTTTAGAGGAGCAAACAAGCCCTTATTCCCCCACCATGGGGAGTACGTATAACCCTTGAAAAATAAGGATTCTTTGTTTATTCCCCCAACTCCCCAGCTTCTCTTAGAAAATGGGGGAAGAAGCAGGACACCTGATAAGGCTTAGCCAGACTAATCAACCACTTTTTATCAGGAGAAAGGAGATAATGTGCAGAATTTAAGAAACACAGCATATTGGGGTATATTTGAATCGGTATGGACTTTCTTCAAATTGCATTTGCCGCCGCCAGATGTGGATGATTCTGAAGCATGGGACGAAATTACTGGCGAGATCGGGAATCTAATGGATGCATTTCGTCCATTACCTCAGGGGTCATTTGCAGTCGCTTTATTTGTGGCTGCCTTGGATGAACTTGACCGGCTTGCGCGAACAACAAGCAGGGAACGACAGATTGAAGCGAAGGGAGATGAGCAACATGGAACAAGCGCAGAAATACCACGATCTGCCGTCGTTCTGGCGGATGAGCGAACAAGCCAAGCAGAAACAGGAACAGAAGAAACAGACCGCCGAATTTCGGACATCTAATCAGACGCAGAAGGGGAGGCGAGTAATATGCAAGGTACATCATGCAGAAAGCAGGTAGGAATAAACAGTGATAGAGGCAGCCTCTGCCAGTAAAGTTACATTTCAAAAAATCTCGGAAAGGAGTGAAAATATGGCAAGAAAATGCAATTTTCCAACCGCACACGAGCCGGATTTGACACCTTCAGAAATGGGTGTTGCAGTTGGCTTGTTTGACCAGATGCGGCAACTCCCGCCTGTTCGCAAGGCAGACCCACAAGGCATCCAAGCGCGGCTGGACGATTTCTTTCGTTTATGCAGTGAAAGCGGTCTTAAACCGACTGTTGAAGCTATGACATTGTGTCTCGGAATTTCGCGAGAATCAGCATGGAGATGGCAGCAGGAGGGCGGCGAGGCCGGTATATTAATTGACCGTGCTAAAAGCCTTATAAACGCTTTTTTGACTGATTGCGCTGTATCTGGCAAGGTGAATCCAGTTTACATAATTTGGACGCAGAAAAATAATTTTCACTATAGCGATTCGATAACGATTACACCGCCGCAAGATAATTTTCAAACACACCCGCAAATTAGCGCAGAAGAAGTTTTGCGACTGCGGGAAGAACGCCGAGCCTTGCCGGAGAAGCCGGATTTGGAGTGATATTTATGCAAATATGCACTGATGATGTATAAAGGATGAGGATAAGGATGCAGATGTGGATAAATGGAACAAATTCGGTGGAAAAGTGGTATCATCATTGCGCGAAAGCGTTCTTTCACGCATAGATGCGCGATTTATCAACATACGTGGCGAATGGGCATGGTTCCGAGGATGACCAGGCAGGGGTCTTGGGGGTGGGGTGTTGCTTCGCCCGAGGTCGCCCCCGGAGCCACCGGAACAGATAAAAAGGACTTTCCCAGAGAGGAGGCGTGAGAAAGGGTCTTGGAGAGGGTGCGTTTGCCGCCCAGGTGACGGCGAGCAGTTGGAAAATTATTATAAACCGAAAAACCGGAAAAGGAGGCAATGGAATGATAGACGGAATTCGTTGGACTTTCAAAGCAGACAGTGAAAGATTGTCAAAGAGGGCGGCAGAACAAGCTCTTTCTAATCTTGCGCTATACAATTCTTTTATGTGCAAAAACTACGATGATGAAGAAAAAAAGGAAAGTTTAAAATTCTTCAAAATGTGTAAAAAAGAGTTTGATGCGCTTTTTGTCGAAAAAATCAAAAAAATGGAAGGTGGTGTATACGATGGGATTTTTGAGGACGGGGTGCGGTAATGAGCCGCTGAAACCAGAGGACAACACGGAACTTAGAGTAACGGAGTACGGCATACAACGAGTAAAAGTAGAGCCGAAAAGGCGCACTAGCAAGGAAGCGCTGGAAATGGCTCGAAAAAGCGCCGCAAACAATAAGGGCGTAGATTTAGATGTACTAGCAAATTATTCTTGGTCTGGTGAAAGGGTTAAAACACAAGACGAAAAAAATTATGAAACATTGAAAAAAGGAGGACTTATTAAATGAATAGGTTTGACGAGATTCTAAACCAGCTACGGCGGCACAAAGAAAAAATTGATAAGATTGTTTCTCATTATCGGAGATCATGCGCAGAGAAACAGGAGCAATATTCAGAAACCTATTATAAACTTGAACAAGCAAAACTTCTTGGAACAGCCCGGGGGAATATATTAGGTGAGCA
>CANQTL010000073.1 GCA_947626775.1 uncultured Lachnospiraceae bacterium
CCGTTTGTCCGCAAGGGCGCGTGGGTTCGAATCCCACTCTCTCCGCTTGAAAATCCCGCATTTTGGCGGGATTTTTTATTTCGTTTTGCATAGCTTTTCAAAATGCTTATTCGCTTTGGCAGTCATTTTTTCAGTGCGTTGTTAGGCTTTTCGTACCCAGGTACATAGATATCATTTTCGTTGGTGTTTTCCGGGGCAGATGGACATAGCATGAGATAGTCGGAGTATCTTTCTGCCGACGTAGGACCGATATGGGAAAATGATTGTGCGATAGTCCCGGTTTCTGTTTTGATTTCCAGAACGAAAGTCTTGCATACGGGAACTTTTTTGAGTATACTTAAATCAGATAGATTAGCGAGAATAGAATAAAACAATTCATGGGGGGAGGGGATTATATGCAGGAAGCAGATGAAGTGAAATCAGAGTCAGGGTTGAGCTGGGAAGAACTGAGTATTTCCAATGATTTCCTGTTCGGAAAGGTCATGCAGGACCCGGAGCTGTGTAAGGAACTGCTCCAGAGGATCCTGCCGGATTTGGAGATCGATCATGTGGAATACCCGGAGCTGCAGAAAAGCATCCGGATTGATATCGATGCCAAGAGCGTCAGGCTCGACGTGTATGTAAAAGATGGAAAAGGTACGGTTTATGATATTGAGATGCAGGTGGCCGGAGCAGAAGAACTCCCAAAAAGAACCCGGTATTATCAGAGCATGATCGATCTGCAGATGATCGATAGGGGGCAGTCCTACAAAAAGCTGAAGCCCAGTTACATTATCTTCATCTGCCTGTCGGATGTATTCGGGAAAGGCAGCCATGTATACAGCTTTGAGAATTTCTGCCGGGAAGATAAGGAGATTTCTCTGGGAGACGAGGCCTATAAGATCTTCTTAAATGCAAAGGGTATCCAAAACGACGTGAGCCCGGAGCTGAAGGCGTTCCTGGACTATGTGGCGGGGAAAGAATCGGACGATGCTTTTGTAAAGAAGCTCAAAGTGGCGGTTGACAAGGCGAAGAAAAACAGAGCATGGAGGAGCGAGTATATGACGTTATTGATGCGTGATCAGGAAAATATTGAAAAAGGGATAGCGCAAGGAATAGCGCAGGGTCTGGCGCAAGGATTAGAGCAGGGGAAAGCGCAAGGATTAAAGCAGGGGAAAGCGCAAGGGTTAGAGCAGGGGAAAGTTTACGGTGCTGTTTCCGTTTATCGGGATATGGGGCTGTCTGACGAAGAGATTTTGAAGCGAATCCAGGAGAAATACCATTTGACGAAAGAGACAGCGGAAAGTTATCTGCTGGCTGAAATGGTGTGATTGCATTTAAAGTGGGAGAATTAAGAATCTGCGGAATAAGGGGGATGCTGGCAAGCGGGAAGCGTCCCCCTTTTTCCGCAGATACAGAAGAAGCGAAAGGGGCGTTTCTTGGCGGATTCTATTTTGCGGTGAAAGAAGATAGAATGGTACGATTTAGGTACGATTGAGTTGACAAGGCTCTGGTTTCTCCTTTCTAACTGTAGTTGAGATTGAAAAAGGCTTAAATTCGGTGTTTTTTGTGTTTTATTTGAGAGTTGAAGAGTGAATTAAATATGGTGTATTGAATTCGAATCCCACTCTCTCCGCTTGAAAATCCCGCATTTTGGCGGGATTTTTCCATTTAGGAGCATTCTTGCACAGTTCTTCTTAGGCTTGTGTAACGCCATGTGATACCATGTCTTTCAGGCAAGCTTTCTTCAGGCAGGGTGCACGGTTCAGATTTTGAACTTTAAATGATATTCTATTACAAAATGGGCATTGCTGCTATAGTGGTTGCCACACAGGCAACTTATGTGCCAAAGATTCACACACTATAACAGGCTTACATGCCCATCTGACATTCCCGGCTTGCGTGAAATCAATGTTGCAATCTCCTGCCGGTTATGGTAGAATAGTGTCGAGAATTCAAGGATGTGCAAGGTGTACCGCCTCAGAGAGCGCCAACTCTCTGAGGCAGGCATGGTATCTAGGGTACCACACTTACGGCATAGCCGCGATACACGTATGTGATTATACCGCATTTCGGGTATGATTACAAGTTTTTTGTGTGGAGTCGGCGAGGCCGGGCCTTTCGTTATATCGGGGTGTTAGTGTGGACGCATACTAACACCCCATTCTTGTGTTCTCACCTGAGATCCCCGGCGGCGGAGAGATCTGCTGCTGGGGTGATCTGAGTGAGGGGCAGTCTATAGAAAATATGTTGTTGGAAAAGGAGAGATCGCTCATGAGTGAGGAAATGCTTGGTTTAGTTTTACGGTTGGTAATCGTGGTCACCTTTCTGATTATTGATGCAAAAGTGTCTGCCGTCTTTGAGGCTATTGCGGAGGAGAAAGGCCATGATGGGTATTTCTGGTGGTGCTTCGTGTTTGGCCCGGCTGGTTGGGCTATGGTTATTGCGCTTCCTGACCGAAAAATAGAATTTCCTGATTATTCAAAGCTGATAGTTTCCATGATGAAGCAGCCGCCCACACAGTTTGTGCAGAATGTATCAGTATCAGCATCTGACGATTCTCTGCCGGAACTCTAAGGAGGAAGCTAAGCATGGGAGAACGATATTCAAGAGTTTATTCGCTTCCGGAGAATCTTTATCTGGATGGTTCGCCTGTCCTGATAGCTGCGGGGGCATTGCTGAAAGATAATAAAACCGGAAATATTCTTGTCCAGCTGAAGCTGCGAAATTTATACCATTCCCCGCTTACCGCATGTAAGGTCAATATCAGAGCTTTTGATCCAAGTAAAGCAGAGCTTTCAGGGGTGGATGGGCATTCCTATCTGGATCTTTCTGTTGAACGCGGCGTCGATTTCGGTTCAAGGGAGGCTATCCAACTTCCGGACACCACTACCAGAAGTTTTGCGGTCAGTGTCATTCAGGCTGTTTTTGAGGATGGTACGGTTTGGCAGCATTCTGCTGCTGAATGGACGCAGTCAATGTTGAAAAAACAACCGTTATCCGATATGCTTACGGATAATGAATTACAGAAACAGTATTGCATTGAAACCGGCGGTGAGAGCAATTATGTACCTGAGATAGCGGGAGGCTTGTTTCTGTGCGCTTGTGGAACGATCAATCTGACCAGTGAAAAGACATGCTGTAATTGTCATCGGGAGTATAACGACTTGATATCCGCACTCGACGTAGAGTCGCTTACCAGTAAAAAGGATGAGCGCCTGGCAAAGGAAGAAGCTGAGCGGCGGGAGCGAATGCGGCTGGAAGCCGAAAGAGAGAAAGAACGGCAGAGAAAAAAGGAAGAAGAGCGTGAAGAACTGCTGCGGCAGGCTGAAGAACGGCGAAAAGCGGAAAGGGCGGCGAGGAAGAAGAAAAGTATTATTGCTTTGATTGTTACGGCCATAATTATTCTTTTTATTGGTCTTGGCATATATTATATGCGAGTAGTGCTTCCTGAAAGTAAGTATAAGCGGCTGAGGATATGCTGGCGGCTGAAGATTATGATGGGGCGATTATGGCTTTCCGAGAACTTGGCAATTATAAAGACTCTATTGAAAGAATCAACGAGGCTGAGTATAAATCGGCCGAGAAAATGTTGACAGATGGAGATTATGATGGAGCAATCGCAGCTTTCAGTGAACTTGGAGACTATGAAGACGCTGCCGAAAGAATTAATGAGACCAAATATGCGCGGGCTGCAGCGTTGGAAACAAAGGGTTATAAGATAGAAGCAGCTGTGGCATTTGATAGTTTAGGCACATATTCGGATGCTAAAGAAAGATATGCCTCATTACTAACTCAGATCAATATGAAGACTATCGCCGGTGGAGGGTATCATACGGTCGGCCTAAAAACCAATGGTACAGTTGTGGCTGTTGGAAACAATGAAGATGGAGAATGTAATGTCGGCGGTTGGCATGATATTATTTCTGTTGCAGCGGGGGGTAAACATACGGTTGGTTTGAAATCTGATGGAACAGTGGTGGCTGTGGGAAGTAATGAATACGGTCAATGCGATGTTGGTGGCTGGACCGATATTGTTGCGGTATTCTCGAGCGGGTATCATACAGTTGGTTTGAAATCTGACGGTACAGTTGTAGCCGTTGGTAATAATTTTTGTGGAACGTGTGAAGTTTCCGATTGGGCGGATATTATTTCTGTAGCTGCTGGATTCGACAATACAGTTGGCTTGAAAAAGGATGGTACAGTAATTTCTGTAGGCTATAATACTGATGGAAGAACCAGAGGCATTTCCGATTGGACGGATATTGTTGAAGTTGCTATGAGGAGTAGTCACACGGTTGGTCTGAAATCCAGTGGCAGGGTCGTGGCTGTGGGAAATCCAGAAGCTGATTACGGTCAATATGATGTTTCTGCTTGGAGCAGCATTGTTTCTATTTCTGTAGGTCCTCTTCATACGGTTGGCTTGAGATCTGATGGTACGGTGGAGGCTGCCGGGTATAATGAAGAACAACAGTGTGATGTTGATCGCTGGAGGCATATTGTCGCGATTGCAGCAGGTTTTTGGCATACGGTTGGGTTACGGTCCGATGGAACGGTGGTAGCGGTTGGAAACAATGATTTCGGTCAATGTAATGTTTCCTCTTGGACAAACATTAAATTACCGTCAAATAAATAATTGAAGAATACAAGGAGATGCGTTTATGGAAATGATTCAGGACAATATGCAGAAGTATGAAAATTATCGTGAACAGATGAAACGACTAAAGAAAGCGCTAAATGATGAATTCTATCTGGAAGCCATATTTATCGAGTATGCCGTCATGGAAGATCGTCTGGAGTCTGCTCTGCGCCATGCGGGAAAATGGAAAGAGCCGAAGCCGGGTAAATTTATTTCTCTACAGGATAAAAAGAATCAGATTGCAAAGATGGCTGAGCAGAAAAACAGTATGGCTCAAAAATATTTTCCGGCGATATTTTGTGTAGGGTCATTCAATGGAAAACCGATAGAAATACATTGATCCATGAACTATTAAAGCAGTCTATACATACTGCCGAGCTAAAAGAACTGGCGGAGAGGGGACAATTTCTTGTCAAAGAGCTTTCAAACAAGGTGAGATTACATAATCGCGCGTTAGAATGGCAGGCCAAAAAATCTTCAGAATCCTAAACGGAGTGAATTTATTGTTGTCAGGGGATGTCTGGACGCATAGCTGGCGTTGGATAAGAAGGCAAAAGCATTATCTTGATGTGGAATATGCTTTTGCCTTTTTATTTATGCGAATACAAATAATTTTGGCAATGGAAACAAAGAGAAAATTATTTGTAAAATGTGGTTGACAAATCTATTGTCCTGTGCTAGACTATTTTTTGCTGTGATTGGTACGCTTTTGGTACGGTTGGACTGACAAGGTACTGAAGCAACTCCATTCGCGGTATTTTTTTCGGATTCAGGCATCTTTGGGCAGAAGTACCCAAGTGGTTGAAGGGACACCCCTGGAAAGGGTGCAGGCCGTTAATAGCGGTGCGAGGGTTCAAATCCCTCCTTCTGCGCTGGCTCGCAAGAGCCGTATGGACCTTGACAATTGAAGACTGAACAGTATGCAGAACCCTGAAGATTTCTTTAAGAGAAAAATTCAGAAATGTATGCGATAAGTATACGAACCAAACAACAGTAATCACGGGACAACAAAGATTGATACCAGCGATGGAGAATCTT
>CANQTL010000074.1 GCA_947626775.1 uncultured Lachnospiraceae bacterium
ATCAAATAATCAAAAGACCTACATACACGACAAATAATAATCTCTAAACAAAATTGATTAGTAGTTGTCGAGTGGGAGTGAGCTTTATCGCTCTAGCAGGAGAAATTGATATGCTTTATTTTTAAGACGGAAAACTTGACTTTAATATATTGTATAGTCACTCTTCAATTGTTAAATATTTGCTGATTAATATCTTGATAGACTAGAAAGATACTCAAGTGTGATTACATTACTAGAGGGGGAGGTTAATAATCGTGATACTGGAATTTAATCAAAGATTTAAAACTAGAAAAGAAATAAGTTCTTTACTAGGTGGAGATACTCAAAAAGGTATAGCAAAATCATCAAAGACAAATATATTGTTGTTGTTCACAAATGAAGACGAATTATACACAGATTATTTTTACCCAAAAGGAACTTACAAATACTGTATGTACACAGGAATAGGTCGAAAAGGTCATCAGGATTCTCTTGATAATAATATGTATAGCTTAAATATGGATGTTATGAACCACAGAGCAAATAACAGACAACTTATTGTATTTGAAAAAAGAAATGATATTTATTATTTTGTAGGAGAATATCGATTAACAGAAACTCATCAAAATGTTCAACCAGACGAACAAGGAAATCTGCGCCGTGTTTTTGTGTTTCATCTTGCAAGAGTAGCAGATAAATATAAGCCGTAAGAAAATCTCTATAAATATGTGGTAACAATTCGGAATTCAAGGAGAAATTCAATGGAACTAAAATACAACGGAATTACTATCCGAAATGCAAGAATAGAGGATGCAAAACAGCTTTGTAATTGGTGGAATAATGGTTCAATTATGTTGCATGCAGGGTATCCAAACGGTTTAGGAACGACTATTGAGAAAGTTGCAGGAGAAATCAAAGAAGAAAGCGATGAAACTATGCGCAGGCATATCATTTTATTTGATGATATTGCTATTGGTGAAATGAACTACCGCAATATAGGAAATAAAACATGTGAAATTGGTATTAAAATTTGTGATACAGATATGCAAAATAAAGGCTTAGGAAAAATTATTCTAAGTCTTTTTATTGAAGGTCTATTTAATGAATTTGGATATGAAAAAATTTTATTGAATACAAACTTAAATAATAAACGTGCACAGCATGTATATGAACAACTTGGATTTCGAAAGATTAAAATAAATGTTGATTCATGGAGAGATCAGTTGGGTAATTTGCAATCATCGGTTGATTATGAGTTGACAAAGCCGAATTTTGTTTATTATTTGTGATACTTGCAAAAGTTCTCGGTAATTTTGAAGTTTAAAAATCTCTTTAAAAAGATGCACATATACATTTATCAATAGTATAATATTCTTTACGAGACTGTGATTCTGATTACAATAAGTTATATAAAGCTTGAAAATTATTTTCCGAGCTTTATTTTTTACTTTAGGGTATTTCTTGAAGAAAACCAGCAAATCAATATTTTAGTTCGTCTTTCGGGACTAACCAAGCAGGACTATATCACAAGACGTCTTCTCTGTCTAGATGTCGTCGTGCAGAGTAACCCGAGAGTGTATAAGGCACTGCGGAACGAACTCACCGCCGTACTCGACGAACTGCGGCGCATTGAAGCGGGAAGCGGCGTAGATGACGAGCTGCTTGAAACAATCGATCTGATAGCAAGCATTATGGATGGCATGAAGTAGGAAGGTGCCTATGGTATCTGACGCAAAAGAAAAGACTGCCCAAAGCACATCTGTTGGCGCAGATGTCAGGTAGCACACTACTTTACCCCGTAGAGCGCAACAGCATCTTTTGATAGGCTTGCCTGTCAAAAGTGCTTTTCTTACTCTTGACAAGAGTAACAGAACCAATAGCCGAAAAAAAAGGCGTGATTGAATGAAAAGAACGATTGGCTATTTAAAAACGACTGCTGTATATGCCAACAGTCAACAGGTAGTGGACAAGGTTCATATGATACTTTTAACATCTACCTTATCGACTTTTTCCGATAAAGATTTTGTTTTTTTAGAGAAGCAAATACAAAAGATAAAAATATGTTTCTGTCCTGTCAAAAGTAATGACAAATGTTAATAGTTATGTCTTTCCCAAGCACTGAATTTGGTTCTTGAAAAGCCAAAAAAGTACTATGATTGGGAACGTTGACCTTAACTTTATAATTTCCTTAAAATACGGATCAATGATCAATTCCGCAGTTGCAAGCTAATTTAGATATCTAAATTAGCTTGCTATGCTATTAATTATGCTCATATAACAAATAACGTATGAATAGGAATGGTTCGGGTATTTATTTTGCGTTTAAAAGATTAGTCGAAATACGATAAATTTCTAAAAAATACAATAAAATACTTGATATTACCACAGAAATATGTTATATTAATAAAAATAAAGAAAGTGAGAATTATAAATGGCAATATCTAAAGCAAAATATGTTACTGGCGAAAATTCAAAAGTTTTAATTATAACTCCTTCAGAAATTAAAGATCGTATAGATTATTCAAAGAATTATAAAAATCAATTGTATTGTTCTGAAAAAGGTTGTGAAGCACTTTGAGTTTTACACACCTTTTCAAAATAATAGTAAACCTGAGTGGGAGATGTTAAGAAACAATATTAAAAATTGTGAGCAGTTGGGTGATATAATAACCGCTATAGGAATCGTAGATAAACGTAATGATGAATATTATATATCCATAATGGATGCGAAAGCAGTTGCAATTAATAATATGAATCTTACTAATTATTTTTCAAACAAGTTAAAAGAATATAAGAATCTATAATAAATGATTAAGAGTAATTAATCTAGATTACATTTAAATTTATTATAATAAGCATTAAAAAAGCCCAATTTAATTGCTAAAAATCAAACAAATTACTTGGCAAACATGAAGCAGTCAATTTGCAATAACTGAAGACATACCAGAAAGAAGGCTTAATTTTTCAGACGGAAAGCCAGAACGTGTTGATAAGTAAACCATATAAGTCTACACACAATAAGCAATGATATAGGTGAAGTAAAATTATGTATGACTATAAAAAATCAAAAGAAACCATCGAATCTATTTTAAAATCTCCAACCAAAATAGTAGAAAAAGATTTTGTGCCATCATCAGATTCAGCGTTTACATACGAAAATGGGATAACGGCTTGGGTTGGTGCTTTATTTGTTGATATTGTTGATTCAAGTAAAATATTTCAGTCACCCAATGAAGACACAGCTAGAATAATTAGATGCTTTTGTTCTGAAATTATTTCAATTCTAAAAGATGATATTAATTATCGAGAAATTGGAATTAGAGGTGACTGTGTTTATTGTATTTATAATTCGCCATATCAAGAGGATTTGGTGGAAATTTTTCGCCACGCATATCGAATTAATTCATTTATGAAAATGTTGAACAAGTTGCTATCGAATAATAGATATTCGACAATTCAAGCAGGAATTGGATTGGGATGTAGTCAAGATTTAATAATAAAAGCTGGTCAAAACGGCAGTGGTATAAACGATAGAATATGGATAGGAAAAGCAGTAGTCGATGCAGCTCATTTATCGGATGTTGCAAATAGAAACGGTGTTTCTGCAATCGCAATGAGTCCTTTGTTCTACAATAATGTTATAGAGCATTTATGCAAAGAAAACGATAAGTATAAGTCGTGGATAAACCCTCACTATTCTGGTTATTACGGAAGTGTTGATTATTATCACTGTAGCATAATTGAAACTGATTTTGATAAATGGATTGAGGAGAGTATTTGATATGGCAGTGACAACAGAAAAAAAGACTATGGAAGAAACTATGTTGAACAAGGAAGATCTTGAATATAAAATTGAAATTGCGACTCAAACGCTTGATCGTAACATTTGTTTTGTTACAAATTGTGATAACAAAACTTCAATTGCTTTAGCGGCATTTGGGGTTCTTCTTGCAATCATCCTTACAAATGAAGGTTTGGGTGCAATCTTTGATATTGTAATAAGTTGTATTGAAACAAAGACCTTCTGTAATATATTCTATTTGGTCTGTTTTGCAGGTGCAATTTTTGTTATGGTATTGGGGCTGTTTAATTTGGGAAGTGTGCTGGTTGCAAAAACTTCAGAAGAAGCTATCGGAAGAGAGGATGCAAATTCTCGTATCTTCTTTTTTGGAATAAGAAAAAGTGGTGATTGCAAAACTTACAATCAGCGATTCTACGAAATGAGCAAAGAAGATCTTTTAAACGATTTGATTGAACAGATATACATAAATGCAGATATTGCATTCAATAAATATGCTACATACAATCATGGGCTAAGACGTTCAATCATAGGATTCATTTTGTTTGTAGTCTTTCTGATCATTGGCATTTATATCTATTGAGGAGGAAATTATGGAATCGTATGATTATAAAAAAGGTAAGGAACGAATAGAAGATATACTCGACAATGAGTTAAAAGTTATTGAACAGAATGAGGTTCCGACAGATTCAGCTTTTACTTTTTCAAATGGTTATTATAGTTGGGTAAGTGCAATATTTATTGATGTGCGAGATTCCTCTACGCTGTTTGCGGATGAGGATAAAGAAAAAGTTTCAAAAGTAATTCGTAGCTTCACATCTGAAATAATTGAAATCTTGCGAAATGATGATAATATACGAGAAATTGGTATTAGGGGTGATTGTGTATATGGTATTTATACTACACCCCAAATAGGTGATATATTTGAATTGGCAGACAAAACATTCTATATCAACACATATATGAAAATGCTCAACAAGCTTCTATATGAGCGTTCCTTACCGGAAATAAAAGTAGGGATTGGTATGTCCACTGCTCAAGAGCTTGTCATAAAAGCCGGTCGTAAAGATGTTGGAATCAATAGCAAAGTTTGGATTGGGAAAGCCGTAACACGAGCCTCCAATTTTGCTTCATTAGGGAATAAAAAGGGAAATTTAGCACTAGTTTATTCAAGTTGCAGCTATAGCAATTTTATAGACAAGTTGCAAGAAAGAAACCCTAACGAAGATGTAAAAAGTTGGTTTACATACCATTCGGATGAGGGCGACGGACCGTATTATACGGCAAGTGTTGTCGAAAAAGATTTTGATGATTGGATTTCGAATGGTATGAATGATGTTTAAAACATCCTAACTGTTATATCGTTAGTTAATGTTATTGGAATTCAATGCATTTGTCTGCCTTGTGGCAACAAATTGGCAACAAAAAATCGGATAGCGTATGCTTTACCCATAATTCAGATAATGTAGATTCGCTCTGCTAAATTTCATAAACAAACTTATTTAGAATGGATTTCAAGGGAACGAGTGGGAATAACTTGAAAAGTTGAAGAAATCCAGTGTTTATGCGGGTTTGCGGCAATTGAAGCGGTCTTTTGATAA
>CANQTL010000075.1 GCA_947626775.1 uncultured Lachnospiraceae bacterium
ATCGATATCAGATCCCCTCAAACCATTGATTTTACGTGGTTTTCTCAATATCTGTCACCAAGTTTTAGAGAAGAGCCGGAAATCGCTGCTGTATAAAAGCGGATGCTCGACGCTCACCTTCACGCCGCTGATCTTAATACCCAGGAGCGTCTCCAGCAGCAGCTGGCTCGTCCCCTCGTCCTCCGCCGCGGCGGCGAACAGGAAATAGTTTGACAGATTCAGGTCCTGAAATCTTTTACTTGTTGTTCCCATTTGTATCCTCCTTCTGATTGCGGGGAGGATATCCTGCCAGAACTATTTTAACACAGGGCGGGAGAAATGGGAAGGGGGAAATATTGAAGCGGGTGTTCACCAATCTGAAATTATAAATCTCCCGGAAGTTCTCAAAAGTCATATGCAGCAAACGAACTACGCATTAATTCGTTCTGATCTTTTTCCGCATAGTTTCAGCAGACTTTATTATTAAGCCATACATCCTGTCCACTCCCGAAGAAACTACTATTACAATAACTGCAAATAACACCAACATAACCATATAATCCCTGCCTGGCAGCCACCTTACCAGAACATAACTGACCACCAAATGCAGAAGATAGACCCAGTAGCTTATCCTTCCCAAATAGGCAATCCCCCTGCCAATACCCCCCCAGAAATAATAGGCTTCATTTCTGCTACTGCAAGAAGAACCGCCATTGCAGGTATCACCACAAAATCTTTATCGTCAAACCCACGGAAGACCATGACAAAACCGATCAGAAACCAGCAGCACACTCTTACTGCCATTCGAATAACCTCTACCCCTTTTCCAGGAGTTTCTTTTTTCCCTCTGGCTTCACACACCATATATGCTACTATGGCACCAAGCGTCATCTCCGCAAAACCACGCAGTATTCCGCCATAAAACACAAGATTATAAGACTTCCACATATCAAGCTTTCCAAATGTCCGGAATATATAAACAAATATCAGGACATCCGCCACAGGTGTGATTCCCAGAAACAGATCCAAATCGCGGTCGATCAAGAAATAAATCAGCCACGTCAGAAAGACCAGCGATGACAGATACCAGATACTGCGCATATTTGCTCCGACCGGAGCGCCGAGATGTTGGCACATAAGAAACTGCCAACGAATCTTCCAGAACCCGGAAATAAGACTTTTCACGCCATACCCACCGAATGCCCACTGGGTCAACTGCATCAGAACTGTGGCAATCAGAAACGGAGGATAAAGCCGCCTGAGCCTGTGACAGAAATAGACAGCAGTATTACGTGAAGACATTCCACCCCTCTCCTGCCGCAGCCAGTGCTGCATTAGAAAATACCCTGACAGCATAAAGAAGAAATCCACACCAAGGTATCCGCCATTGATGATTCCGTGGGAGCCGGTATAATCCTCACTGAAATGTAATACTGCAACTGTAGCAGTGGCCAGGAACCGATAACACTCAATCTCTAAATTCTTTTTCTGTTCAATATTTACAGCCATAACACTACCTTCCTCACGGCCATTCGGTCTTATACCGATAACCTCTGCGCACAATCTGTCTTTACAAATAACTCCAGATCTTCCGGTGTTCCAAGCCCATACATCTTCTCACCCACGTCATAATAACCGATTTTCTTCCCTTCGCTGATCATCTCATTGTAGACCGGGGCCACATAAAACTCGTTATTAACCCGGATGTTCTTCCTTATCATCTGATGTGCACATCTGACAAAATCCTTTCCATGGCGGTAATTATATATCCCCACTGTTGCCTGATCGGATATAACTTCCTTTTCCCGGAGCAGGATCACACAGCCGCTTTCATCATATTGGATGTAACTCCATTTCGGATCGTTGGCAGGCATCGTCATAATCAGGCCGTCCCTGTCTTCCAGTGCATCCAGGTAGGTATTGATATCTGCATCTACATACTGGTCACTATTCGCAATCATCAGTTCATCGTCATTATTGATGTATTCTTCAGCCAGAAGCACAGTACATGCCGCACCCTCCGTGATATGGTCCACAGTGACAACCGCACACCCCGGAGCAATGTTTTCCAGTCTCTCCGCCAGACCATATTTTTTCAGATGCTCTTCCTGGCATATATAAATAAACCTGTGCGGCCGGTCAGGGCGGATATTTCCGGTTACATATTCGATCATCGGCCTCCCATAGATTTCAATCAGGGGTTTGGGAAGTTCATATCCAGCCCTGGAAAACCTGCTCCCTCTCCCTGCCATTGGTACCACAATATTAATCATCACTCACTCCTCCATTTTCTGAATATCCGACATGTCGGCTTTCCAGCCAGCCCGTTTCCCTGTTCTACCTGTTTCTCCGCCTTTTCCGTTTTCGTCATTTTCCTGCCCTGGTCAGATACTTATCATTATTCGCCCCCGGAATCTTCACCACCACAGTCACAGCCTCTTCCAGACACTCAAAATCTGTAGCGTCCCCTGGTTCCGCCACTATGATATCCCCATCCGAGAAGACCTGCCCAAACATCCTGACCTTTCCATTCAGAACAACTGTGTATTCTGTCGCAATTTTATGATAGTGTTCCTCTTCACGGTCACCTGTCTTATATTCCTTTACCGCCACCTCGACATCATTTGTTCGATACAGGCTTGGTTCAAAGTTTCCGATGAACCAGCCTTTTGTCATATGTCCCAGTGTCTCAGTCTTCATTGTCTGTCACCCCCTCCTTCTCAAATTCACGTATTTTTTCCGGGGAATAGAATGACTTATAATCCGTAGAATCAATCCGTCTGTACCCAATATATTTGTTCTGCAGGATCATCTCATTGACAGACGCAGAAAGATAATATCTTCCGTCATAATTTGAATCTTTCAGGATCGCGTTCTTTGCAGCCTCTACAAAGTCCCTTCCATGGCGGTAATAATAGAACCCGGCGACTGCATCCCTGGAGATCGGGCATTTTTCCACAACCTCTACCACCTTCTCATGGGCAATCCTCACATAGGACCAGCGGGGGTGGTAATTCTCAAAACAGATAACTCCTCCATCGTACTGTTCTTCCAAGAACCCCTTCAGAATACGGTCGAGGTCTGCTGTTATCAACTGGTCACCGTTGGCGATGACCAGCGGATCGTCATTGTCTATGTAATCAACTGCCATCAGGCAGGTACACAGAGCGCCGCCGGTACTCTTTCTCAGTACAATGATATCAGACGTTGTCCCCTCCGTCAGCAGACGGGCCACATTGTCCGTATGGAACTTGTTGCACTCCTCCTGCAGAAACAGGAAGATAAAGCGCTTATCCTCTATATCCCTGTAATTTTCTATCACATGCTGGAACATCGGCTTTCCACTAATCTCATAAAGCGTTTTCGGATAATAACTTCCCTTGAAGAACTCAGCAGTTCCACAGCATGGAATCATAATGTTGATCATTCCATCCCCTCCTCGATCTCAGCAATTTTCCGATAGACATTCACATAGTTTACATCAAGGGTATCCTGAATCTTCAGCAGGTGGCCACCGCTCGCAAGGGCTGCCTTGATCCCGTTCTTATTATCTTCACAGATCAGACACTCTTTCGCATCCAACGCGAACCGTTCCATCGCTTTCAGGTAAATCTCCGGATCAGGCTTGGAATTCACCACATCCTCATTGGACATGATAAGGTCAATATATGGCATCAGGGCCGCTTTCTCCATCATGCACTCGATCGTGCTCCGGATCGAATTTGAACATACCGCGATCCGATAACCGTCGTTCTTCAAGTTGGAGAGCAGGTATTCGTGCTGGAATACCGGCCGGCACTGTGTCTGGATGAACTCCATTGTGTATTTCTGCTTCAGGCTGTTGATAAAACCATGCAGAGCAGTGGGAAGATACGCCTCCTCACTGATCATCTTCAATTTTTCCCGTGTCGGAAGGCCGTCAAAACTATGCAGATGGTCATATCGGGATATCTCATGCCCGAACAACTGCAGTGCTCTGTTCAGGGCTTCATAATGCCACTCCTTGGCATCGATCAGTACGCCATCCATGTCAAAAAGAATTGCCTTAATCTTCATAAAAGAACCGCCTCGCTTCCTCAGGTAAATCCGTACACAGTTGCACGAAACCATTATGCATGAGTCCGTTTTTTCTGATACTAGACCAAAAATCCTTATATGGATTCCCGTGCAGCTCCGGTGATACGATACAACATCTTCCGCCTGCTGCAAGACAGGTACGAACTTGATCCACAGTCATGAATTCAGGGGCAAAAAAAGCATCCAGCCAAATTCCCTTTGAATGCTCCGGCATAACACAGGCCCCTTCCACGTCACTTTTTCTTGTATAAACATTAAATCCCTGACTGCTGTAAACAACCTGCTCCGGCACTGACATATCAAACAGGAAATAATTCGTAATATGATATTTACTGATCAACCCCTGCAGCAATGTTTGAAGTCCATCCGCTTTTATATTGATTGCAAGCGGTGATGTACTCCTCAAGTCCGAGTATATTTTAAGAAAATCTTCAAAATGGGCGGACTCAGGGCCGGCAATATCATGGGATATCACCAGATTTCCCGCACAATCCCGGACGTCTGTTTCAATTCCAAAGCCGCTTCTGATTGCCTGAACCAGCGCATTCATGCTGTTTCTCTGCTCCGGCTGTTTCCACATTCCCCTATGCGCCAAAATATCCATATGCCTTCCTCCTCACCTTGTATTCTTCAGTTGCTGTTTCATAGTACGGCTGTAAGTAATTGTCCGCATTATAAACTTCACTCTGGCTTTCATACCTGTATTCCAGCTGCTCTGTCCTTCCTGACGCTCCGACTGGAGCACACCGACTCGCTGAATCCTTAGCTTCTTCTTTACTGCCATATAGTAAACATAAAGATCCAATGAGAAGTCATACGGCGGATTATTCCATGATTCATAAAAATCCCTTGATATGCATGTTGGCTGCGCATTGATATCATGCATAAGGGCTCCCAGATATGCGCTCTCAAAAATGCTCATTCCAAAAGTAAAGAACCGATCCGATAACGGACGGTTCTTCCTGTTTCCCTTTATAAGAATACCTTTAGGCTGATTCGACTCGTCTAAAATATGAATCATATCCAAGATTGCCTCCGGGGGAAGCTGAAGATCCGCATGAATCCAAAACAGGTACTCGCCAACACACGCTTTAAGTCCCTGCAGGATCCCATATCCATAACCCTGATTCACCTTGACCTGAACTTCTTTTATATAATCCCGGCTTCCCATTATGCTCTGAATCAACGCATGGCTTCCATCCACAGAACCATTATCCACAAGGATAAGTTCCATCTTTTTTCCATCCTCTTTAAGCGAACTATGAATACGGTCAAACCGCTCAACAAGCCGCCTGATATTCTTCTCCTCGTTATAGCACGGAA
>CANQTL010000076.1 GCA_947626775.1 uncultured Lachnospiraceae bacterium
TTTCATGCTATTTTTATGCCAGTTATTATTGAATTTTCAAGGTACATAAGCACTTATTCAAGTGCGAAGTTTGAGTTTATTATAAATAGTATAAATAGTATCGGCAATACAAACGAACAATGTTATATTTCAGCGAAGTGCATTCATATGGGAATCTTAATCGTTATATTGCAAAATATAAGGCGGTCTGTTATACTCTATAAGGCAGTTGATGGATTGTTAAAAACAGAGATGCGCTTGTCATGGATGAAAAAAAGGAATTATTCAAAGCCAGGATAAACAAAACAGATCGGGCAGTTTTGGCCAGAGAACTGATCGACGCCATAGATGCCGGTGAAAATGCATTGATGATGCTGCTTCTGGGAACGGACAAGCCGGAAGAATACGCTGCACATGGCAAATATCAAGAAGGAGCTCATAACTATTGCGACGGGCTGGTTAAAGACACTTTTACGGAAAAAAGGCTGTGCAAATGTTTGTATTACAGAAACAGGACGCAGTATCCTAAGGAATGCGAAAAATGTGACTTCCCAGACAGATATGATATTGCAGGGAGTTATCAGATAACAGACTACGAAGTCCCGGCTTATTATTATGGAGAGGGAATCGGCGAAATTGATCTGATTATCAGCGACGGTCAAAAAAGTTATGCGACAGAAGTGAAACCCTATAAAGGGAATAAAGATACCCTGCTGAAGATGATTGCAGAAATCATGACTTATACAATCGGATATCCGATGGGGAAATATGAGAAAGCGATTGCTTTTTTTGAAGGGACAAAACAGCATGATGAATTCCTGAATCTGATACCGGAGCTAGAGGAACTTATCCAAAAAGCCGGGATTACCGTTTTCTGTTTTAAACAGGAAGCGGCAGGAAAATATAGTATATGCAAATTATAACCCACAGGGTACGCGTCAGATGAGGGCAGGCTGCCGGCATCCTGTTTAAACGTATTGAATTCGATACGTTTAAAATTGGATTCGTTTTGCTATACCTACTTACAGTTCCTCTGCAAAAAAATCACTGTCTATTTTTTTTACTTCGTAAACATGTTCTACGGAAACACCCACATTATGTTTGAGCATCAGTTTTGTTAAAGCTGATCCATCTACTAACACGACTTTTGCTCCCAATAAGTTCTCTGCAAATTGAAGTGCGGCACTTGAAAACTTTGCGGTTGTAATGAATAACCCTTTTTGTGCTTGCTGTCCTTGAAGCGCACCAACAAATTTCTGAATCTCTGGTTTTCCAACAGTCTGATTTGAAGCCCATTGTTTCGCTTGAATATAAATATGACTGAAACCAAGCTGGTCCTCTTTTATAATACCGTCTATTCCCCCATCATTGGATTTTTGGGTTACCATTCCGGCATCATCAATCCCATTTCCATATCCCATTTGTAGTAACAATTTAACGACCAATTTTTCGAATTCCGCCGGAGTTAATTTCATCACTTCATCCATCAATTGACTGGCTAATGTGGCATTTACCTGTTGGAATGCCGAATCCAGCACTTCCATTGGTGACGCTTCACTCTCCTCCTCTATAGATTCCTCCGCTTTTTCAATGCTTGTGCCATAAAATTCCCGAAATTCTTCCGACCGATCAAGATATTCTAAATTGATTTTCTCTCCGGATTCCAAGGCATTTCTCCCTTTTTCCGTAATGCAATACCTCCCACGCAGCGGCGTTTCTATCAGTCCAGCCTTGTCCAAATACATCCTGGCCCAAGCAACACGATTATCAAATGTGCGCTGTTTCCCACTAGGAAGCATTTCTTCCCTGTCAGCCTCCGAAATCTGCATCTCGAGCGCAACTCTTTCCTTCACTTCTTTCGCCGTATGCAGCTTCCCGTCTTGGACCGCACGAAGAAAATATTCAAAAAATTCAAAAAACTTGGGAACCGCCATGCCACACCTCCTATTTGCTCAATTCAGAATGTCATTGTCATTATATCGCACATTTTGGCGTTTCACAAGAGATTCTCTAACATGAAGATCATCATTCTATCCCGTTACTATTTCCATCAGCGACGTGTAGATTTCATTTCCAACATTCTTTTTATCAATACGGAGGCCGGAGAAACGGTTATCGATAGAACCTTCATTACTTCTGTCAATGTCCTGTTTTGCATTTTGAATGTCCTGTTTCTGCTCTTTCATTAATCTCTGATTTTCCCTGCATTGGTTAGACAAATCGGGATATGTTTATCCAATTCTGATATGTCGTGTACCATACTGACAGATAAAACTCTGCAACTTCATTGGGCTATGCCCCTCAAGAGCATAATGAAATGCAAGTATACTTTTTGCGTCATCCAATTCCAGCAAATATATTCTGTACGAATAATTCTCATTGCTTTCATTCTTCAACTCTTTCGTACTGTTTTGTTCTAAGTGTTGGACTATTGGCAGGGGGGGATAAAGGATAACAACCGGCAGGAGATACACTCTGCCGCGTCACGCAGGAAGTATTTGTAGAATCAGGCGGGGCGTTTACCGGTTGATTGCAGAATCGCTTGTAGTATAATATAATATCAAAGAAACTAATCGGGATTTGTCTTTATTGCAAATTAATGGGGGATAAAAATGGATAATGTTTTAAGTATAGTCAATCCGATCTATTCAACGGGAAAAGGAACGGCATCTATGTTGGCGGCCAGGGGCGATAAAGATGCGGTGGAATTAATGAAGCAAATCAATATCGAAGAGAACCGTCAAGGGCAAGAATCGAATTCTTCCAAAATGCCGGAAACATTGGCGAACAGCTTCTGCATCGTCAGCAGGCACGCTATGAGATTTACAATGCGCTTGCCGCACGTTTCGGTAAAACGAATATAGTGGATCTCCCGTGCGGATATACACCGAGAGGCATGAATGTGACTTCGCGGGGAAAGCACTATTTCGGGCTTGACCTGCCGATCGTTATCAACGAAATGGCAAGCGCCGCCGCAAAGGTTATGACACCCGGGCAGGCGGACCTTGCCGTTTATCAAGGTGTGGATGCGACGAATTATGAGTCTTTAAGAAATGCGCTTAACAGTGTTGACGGTGAGATATGTATCATTACGGAAGGACTTATTCCTTATTTTAACGATCCAGAGCTTATAAGCATGTGTAGCGCCGTACACCGTTTACTTTCAGAATTCGGCGGCTGCTGGATCACGGCCGACCATAGCGTTGTCGGAATATACAATGAAACTTACCACGCTCTGTACGGCGAAAATGAAAACGTAATGCTTTCTCTGACCAAGCAGTCTGCGTCCAATATGGCCGATGTGAAATTATGCCAGAATTCCATGTGTGCCAACGGTCATGCGGCGGCTGAAGTTTTTTTAAACGGTCAAGGGTTTGCGGTAGAAAGGCACAGCATTTCTGATTATCTGCCTGATCTTCACGGTGTGGATACCGATAAGCTACGCGATGCGTACAGATCAATGGAAACGTGGATAATGACCGTAAATTCAGTCAATCATAACAGCTCCGACAGCAAAGACAATAAGCCTTTTTCGGTAAGAATAGAAATCGAAAATGAAAAAATGACAGTTATATTGATCGGTCGCCTTGACACCATAACTGCGCCGAAGCTGCTGGAGAAATTTGAGCGCCTTAAAGAAGGCGTAACGACCTGTACCGTAAACGCAAAGGATCTGGAATATATTTCTTCTGCGGGATTGCGCGTTATGCTTATGATGTATAAGGCTTTGAACGGAAAATTGAAAATGGAGCAGGTCAATTCAGCGGTAAAAGAAATTCTTGAAGTGACAGGCTTTGAACAGTTTTTACTGTAAATAGGGCCGCCATTTTTTGCAAAAAGCTCTCTTAAGTGAACCTGCGGATTTATATTTGTCTAACCAATCTACCATATTTATAACTAAATGAAAACTAAAAACATAGCATAAAAGCGTATAGAGTAAATCTATACGATTTTATATAATTCTTTTTGCGGCTTTCTACTGCGTCATTTATTCTTGACACTGATATTGAAAAATGAAAAAAATAAAAATGTTGAAAAAACGGTACTTATCAAAAACGCAAAAAATACCCCATATAATTTTTTTCAATTATTTTTTAATAAATATTCTTTAAGTTGATGACATTGTTATGTATTTTAAGTGCTTGTAATCTCCGCACGCTGGATAAGGTCATTGATCACGCCCATATCCTCAATCCTGTTGATTCCAAAACATTTTTTCCCGGCATCCTTTATAGATGCCCCGATATGATATCCCTGCGTATGGTCTATGATCAAAAATCGGTCATGAAAAGCAGTTGTGCGTTTTACCTCCAGACCAGGGTACTGGGCATTAAAATTCTGAATATCCTGTGAAGTTATCCTTGCACTCGGAAGCGTATAAATACGGATATCAACCTGCGGATTTCTTTTAGCCAGAATATTCAGGGTGGCTACATCCACATATCCATCTATCAGCACAATATGATCCTCCGCCTGTCTGATCAAGTCTGTCATAAGGCTGAAGGCATCAAAAATCTGTCCATCAAAAAAAATTTTCTGGTTAGCCTGTTTATGGGATTCAATATAGTCAAAAACCTGCTCAAACCGCCGTTCCGTCTTTTCCTCCATAGCGATCTGGCGTATCTCCATTGCATTCATCTTCTCATACAGCAAAGAGGCGTTTGACATATATTTTCGCATTTCAACAAAGGTATCCATGATCCGGATGCTCGCCTGGACAGCAACTTCACTCCGCAATACAGAAGAAAGCATCGCGATCCCCTGTTCCGTAAACGCAAAAGGCAGTTTTCTTCTGCCGCCATGAGTATTTTCATCCAAACTTGATGTCGCAGATTGCGACTTCAAGTTTTCATACTCCTCTTTTGTAAGCTGGAAACAGAACCTCTCCGGGAAACGGGAACTGTTTCTTTTTACAGCCTCATTCAGTCTCCTTGTTTCCACCTGATAGAGGACAGCGAGATCACTGTCTATCATAACCTGCTTCCCTCTGATCACATATATCAGATTCTGTATTTTCACCGTTTCTGCAGGCAT
>CANQTL010000077.1 GCA_947626775.1 uncultured Lachnospiraceae bacterium
ATGAAATCTGAGGAGATAGCTCCCCGGCCGGATGGCGAAAACATCTGGCTGGGGAGTTTTTGCATTAAGTGAAAGGATTCATAATAATGGCACATAAGAATGTTTAGGAATACCAGAGGGATTGTTGTATGAATGATGACATGAAAGACAGAAAAGAGATTAAAATTAGCATAATCATGCCGGTATATAAGGTCGAAGATTATGTTGCGAAAGCCATCGAAAGTATACAGGCTCAGTCCCTCAAAGATTTTGAATTCCTTATTGTTGATGATGGAACCCCAGACAGAAGCGGAGAAATCTGTGACCAATATGCTAAAAACGATTCCAGAATATCCGTAATACATAAAGAAAACGGCGGTGCTCCCAGTGCCAGAAACATGGCTATAGACAAAGCAAGAGGAAAATATCTTTATTTTCTGGATTCTGATGACTGGGCAGAGGCAACGATGCTTGAGGATATGTACAATCTGGCAGAGGCTAGTCACGCGCAGCTTGTGATAGCGGGATTCTATATAGACACCTATTATAAACGAGATAAGTATATGACCACGGATTATATTCCGGAGGACGCCTTATATCAGACGAAAGAGGAATTTCGGAAAAACGCGTATAAATTGTTTGATAAGAATATGTTGTATCCGCCATGGAACAAGCTGTTTTTAAGAGAGTATATTATAGATAATAAATTATACTTTCCCACGACATTCTGGGATGATTTTCCATTTAATCTAAGTGTAATAAAAGACATAGAAAGGGTGACAGTTACTTCAAAACAATACTACCACTTTTTGCGTGCTCGTTCCGAATCTGAGACATCGAAATATGTTCCGCAGATGTATGAGAAGAGGGAGGAAGAACACGGTTGGATGCTGGGGCTTTATCGATATTGGGGAGTAAAGGATGAGGCCAGTAAGGAAATGATCGCCAGGAGATATATTGACCGGTTGATCGGGTGTTTTGAGAATCTGACGAATCCGAATTGTTTGCTTTCCCGAAAGGAGAGAAAGCGGCAAATGAAAGTAATGATAAAAAGTTCAAATGTCAGAAAATGTATAGAAATCGCAAAACCCCGATCAATATACGCAAAACTAATGTATTTACCAATAAAGTGGAGAGCTATATGGATGACGTACATAGAAGCGATGATAATTTCCTGGGTCAAAATAAATAGTACATTTATATTTACAGAATTAAAGACCAGACGATAGAAGAGGTTAGAAGATTGCGTATACTATTTGTCCGTGCCAATAAGGGATATCCAGATGCGAGAGTCGAAAAAGAAATGCAAAGTCTTTCAAAGGCACACGAGGTTTCATTATTTGGTTGGAATAGAGATGAAAATTTTCGGGGTGTCAGACATAGCACGAGGAAAGTTGAAGAACATGAGTTGCATTTTTATCATGTTGGAATTCGGTCTCCTTTGGGGGAGGGGTTTCGTAAGATATTTGTACCAATGATTAGTTTCTGGGGAAAGGAACTTCTATTTTTGATAAGGATGCATAGAAATTATGATGTATTGCATTGTTGTGATCTTGATACAGCTGTCTCTGCATCCTTGGTTGCATTTTTTCTCAGAAAGAAGATGGTTTATGATATATTTGATTATTATTCAGCCTCTCATGCTGCGCCGCCATTAATAAAAAAGGCTTTGAAAATAATGGAAGATAGAATAATCTCCCATAGTGATGCGGTAATCATTTGCAGCGAGCAACGCAGAGAACAGATTAAAGACAGTACACCTAAGAAAGTGACAGTGATCCATAATGCGCCGCCGGAACGGATATATTCGGGCAATAAAATAATAAAGACAAATTCGAATAAAGTGAAACTTGTATATATCGGAATGCTTTCACGAGACCGTTTCCTTGAAGAAATGGAAGCTGTAATAGAAAAAAGAGATGATTTAGAATGGCATGTAGGTGGAATGGGAGTACTTCAGGAATTCTTCGAGGAAAAGAGCAGTAAATGTTCCAATATATTTTTTTATGGAAAATTGGCATATAAGGTTGCTATGCAATTAGAAAAAGAATGTGATGTGATGACAGCAATCTATGATCCTCTGATTCCTAATCACAAGTATGCAGCACCCAATAAATTTTATGAGGCTTTGATGCTGCGTAAACCTGTTTTGATGATAAAAGACACAGGTATGGACACATATGTGTCAGAGTACGGGTTAGGAGAAGTGATTGATATTACGAATAATTCCTTTGCCTCACAGTTTGAGATATGTCTTGATAGGCTGCTTGAAAAAAGAGCAGAATGGGGGAATATCGGAGAAGCAGGACACCGGCTTTATATGATGGAATTCTCTTGGATGGAAATGGAGAGACGTTTGTTAGGGCTATATAATGAAATAGAGATGAGGAAATAGCTTATGAATATGAAGATCAACCTGAATCGAATCAAGGTTTGGGTTAGTTTGCTGATTATTATTTCCCCTATATTAAATATATATGATATAGGCAGAATCCCGATAAGTTTTGGAGATTTAGCGTTACTGATTTCGGCAGGCTTGTATTTATGTATTTGCTTGATGCATAACGGCAGAATTCGCAACGGCTCATTTCTTTTTTCGGGTTATTATGCCTTCTTTTTTATTGTCACAATGATAATAATTATCTTCCTGCAACAAAGTTTTTCATTGGTAGATATGCTAAAAAAATGGAGCCGTATCATAATATTTGTTACACTGATGGATTTTGTGGCAAAAGATGGATTTGAAGTAGAATATGCAAGAAAATGGTATAATCGAATAGCTGTTGCATTATCGTGTCTGGTCATTATACAATGGGGAGCTTTTAAATTTTTTGGAATAGTGATTGATCCATATCTAAAGAGATTCCCATTGAATGATCATGGAACGATAGAAGATCTGCTTGCTTTTTTTTCGCGGGCTCGGAATGCAAATGCATGGAGAATGGCTGCAGTATTTCCTGAACCAGCACAATTTGCACAGTATGTTTGCTTGGCGCTTGGTTTTCTCTTATTAGATGACAGCTTGATGATGTCTGTTAAAAGGAAATATTTTGGGGCCCTTGCTATCACTTTGGCGTCAGCTTTGGCTGGAAGTGCTATTGGAATAATAATCACTGGACTTTTATGGGGGTTGTGGGCACTGCGATATATAAAAGGAAAAGTTACGATAGGAAAGTTTCTTTTTTTGGCGGCGTTGCTTTTTTCTTTTTGCATGATTATTATTCGGGTCGATATCATTTCTAAACTTTTATATAGATTGAGTACGATAACTGAATTTACAGAAGGATCAAGTGGCGCGCTCCGATTACTGCAGGGAGTATTTGTGTTTCGAGAATTACCGTTATCCTTAAAATTAATAGGAGTTGGGTTTGGAAATGTGTCATTTTATTTGCAAAGCAATCAGATTACGACTCCACTGTTGAAAGATATCGGAAATGCATATATGAATGGTTTTTCGACAGCGCTGGTATCCAGTGGCATAATTGGAATGGTGTGGTATTTAATAATCTGGGTGAGGTTGTGGAGACAGTCAACACAGATGTATCAGAAAGTAGCATATTTGGTGTTGATGGTATTGTTTTGCAGTTCAAATATTTTCTATTCTTGTGCAGCGATGCTATATTTTTCATTTATTTGTAGTCAATTTGAAAGTGTATGTAATAGTAGGAGATAGTATAATGGCTCACGATAAAGAATATGTCTATTATTATCCTGGTACAAATATCTCAATTAAGGATGTTCAAAATGTAGAATTGGAAATATTGGAAGAATTGAATCGGGTATGTAAGCTGAAGAATATCCCGTACCAGTTAGCTGGGGGGACACTTTTAGGGGCGGTTCGTCATAAAGGTTTTATACCTTGGGACGATGATATCGATGTGTTCATGAAACGCTGCGATTATGAGCGTTTTCTAAAGGAGGCAGCGCCTGAAATTAGGGATAAATATTTCTTACAGACATGCTTCACAGATCCAGATAGTGTGGTACAGTTTGTGAAAATAAGAAAAAATGGAACGGTTTTTGAAAACAATGTCGATAATCTTCCTACTTCCCATACTGGGATTTGGATAGATGTTTTCCCTTTGGATAACGTCAAACCGGGAACTTTGGCAGACTGGTTTCGGAGATTTCGAATTGCGACGTATTATGGAATTATAACATCAAGTGTTAAGAATAGGGTTAAGTATTGCAAATCTATGCCTAAGAAGTTTCTTCGCTTTGTATTTGCGGGTCTGTTAAAGGTGGTTCCTAAAAGAGTGTTTGATAAGAAACTGCAGGCGGTATTAAAGAAATATAGCGATTGCGATACAGGTTATCTGGCACATGCATCAAACGGACTTAAAGCAGGAATGCAATACTACTATGTTGTCCCATCGGATAATTATTACAATATGATAGAATTGGAATTTTGTGGAAAGATGTATCCTGTACCTGCAAATTATGATGAAGTATTGAAAATATATTATGGGGATTATATGCAACTTCCACCAGAAGAAAAGCGGCATCCTGAACATGGAATCACAAGAATTAAAATATAATATATTGAAAATGGGGCTTGTCTCAGAAAACTGATAAAATACTAGGAAATGGGGCGGAATTAGCTTTTCCGAAGCTGATATGGTATTTTTGGATGAAGACCGATACCAACTTCAAAAACCACATATAAGCTTGTTTTTCCTAAGAACTTTTTTCATTTTCGATCACATTTCCTTTTGATAATCTTCAGATTAGAATCCCAGAAAGGTATGACGAATATATGCGAGACGATTTTGGAGATTATATGTAGCTACCGCCGAGTGAGAAGTGTGTGAGTACTCATATTGAAGCCTTTATTGATATGGATACTCCTTATACAGAATATCAAAAACGTTTATAGGCTCTCGGAATCTTGAGCCCACCGACCAGATTCATCGGCCGGATGAACCTTGAAAAATAAATATTATCCGG
>CANQTL010000078.1 GCA_947626775.1 uncultured Lachnospiraceae bacterium
CGTCAGAGCGTAACAGTGTTCCGTCAAGATCCGTGATGAGCATTTTGAGATTCATGAAAGGGTCCTCCTCTTTCCAACGAAATATTTCAGGGATCTCAGAATTTAGTGTATAAAACAGCCTTTTTAATAAATGCTTAACAGCGTTCTCCTTGACAAACTTGAATTTGTCTTACACCTTTTCTATAAACGTTTCTATCAGCCGATCAATTTGTTCCGGCCTATCCGTATTGGAGTTATGCCCCGCGCCTTTTATCCACTCGATCGGTATCCCGGTTTTTTTGTGCCATGCCTTATTGTACCGGATACAAGAACCAGCATGATCTTTTTCTCCACAAATAAGAAGGGCCGGGCACTTGAGCTCATAAGGAAGATCAGCCTCCATTGCCTCTGCCAATATTTTGAATCCATGTCCAGACAGTTTTGCATACCTTGCTTTATCGCCGCCGTAGACCATCATAATTTCGTGCATCAGTTTCCTTCCGTATTCCGACATGGCAATACCGTTCGTCCCCGTTTTCAAAAGAGATTTCCAAGGATAATACCGATAGACCGGCTCCATTCTTTTCAAAAGCCATATCTCCATAGCTGTCACATAGGACCTTTGGAGCGGCGCCGAATCAATGGAAATAAAGCCCCTTAATTTTTCCGGAAACAATTGCGCATAGACCTGCCCCACATAACCGCCCATAGATTGCCCTACAATGATAGGCGCTTGCATGTTTTCTCTCACCAAAATTCCATCCAGCCACCGCGCTTTATCTTGAAGGCCAAACGAGAAGTTAAATGGCCACGAGGCCGCATGACCCGGCGCGTCCCACACAAAAACAGGATACTTTCCCTCAAAATATTCGATCTGTTTATTGAATAATCTATGATCCGCAGTCAGCCCCGGCAAGAACACGAGCGACGGCTCGGAAACCTCGGCGTCTTTACTAATCCAATAGTGAATTGTACCACACTGCGTTTCAAATGTTTTCTCTGTCATCAAGTCATCTCTCCAAACTCCGATTTGTTTCTCTGATATTAGATCATAGCACAAACGATTCTTTTCTATCTCTTTCAACAGCTTAACACCGCTTACCACGTAAATATAGGGCGAATCTTATTTCATAGACTCGCTTCCTATAAATATTTTAAAATATCAGATAAATTATTAATTTCAATATCAGTCATTCAAAAATATTTCATTTTAGACTTGACTTTTAATAGTTGGTCTTTCATTATTTCTTTCACAAATAGAACCAAAGTAGAGCCATTTTGTAAAATAAATGCCGAAATCTTTCATTTAAAACAATATGCTGATATTTCCATACATCATCACTCGTATAATACCAATTATGGTAAGATGCGCAGGATAGTAAATATAGAAAAACCATTTTAACCATGCCGCTTTTCCACGCTGACCATTATATTGCTTCATCAATGGATAAACCAATATAACAAACATTTCAATTAACCCATATACCTTGTTTACAAAGAAAAAAGATACAATTGCATACAGCAAAACCCAAACCATCATTCTTAATGTCTGTCTTTTTAAGTCGCCGCGATTTCTATAAATATCTATGATTGCCAATACAGCAATACAGCTCCAGTCTGCGGGGAAAGCACTCCATACTAAAAGAAAAATGATAATCTTCTTTAGCCCTTCATATTTTGATTCAGTATCCTGAAGCCATAATACAAGTACTGCGATAAATAGCGGGTACATTACACTTGTTTGATTAAATATACCTGTTTGAAATGGAATAAAGCTATTTCCAAAAGCAAAACAATAAGCAAAATGCGAGATAACAGCAAATACGCCTAATCTAAGCAAATATTTTTTCACATTATGCGTATAATAATATCCCTCTGCGACAAAAAACCACATAATTGGCGCCGTCAATCTTCCCAAAATATGTAATGCAACTGGTAATGGTTGTGCCGGAAAGACAGGATAAAACAAATCCGTAACATGGTCTATCGTCATAGCTATAATAGCTATTAATTTCAAATGATTAGAATTTAATTTTTTATCCATATGATCTCCACAAATCTCGATGGCATTTTCTACACAGGACTATTCTGTAAGCAGCCGTCCATTGTCATTCCATTCGCCATACATAATGCCTGCCTTTGTGTGATCTAAAAGCTTCTGCAGACGACTCTGGAAAAGTTCCGGCTGCTTTTTCTTAATCTGGATTGTATCAATCCTGACACGCTGATATAGTGGTGGGAAACTTTGAAAATTCTGCCAAACCTCTGCGTCGGCTTGCAGCGCCTTCAAAATATCGCTGTCAATCACAAAACCTTTTTCCGTCATATCCGGCAGCACGGCGCGGCCGGCATCTGTCATTCGCCCCAGCCGCTCCATTCTGCGACAGCGTTCTTTGTTCAGTTCAGACCATAAGCTTCCTCTTCTTCGAGGAGCAAACCTTTGCGCAGTAACGCCGTTATCCATTTTCTTTGTGGTACTGTCAATCCAGCCAAAACACATGGCTTCTTCCACCGCGTCAATGTACCAAAATGTTTTATCATCAACAGGACGGCCACGCTTGACGATCACCCAGCATTCGGTTTCTTTATCGTGATTTACGAGAAGCCATTGCCGCAGTTCCTCTCGGTTCTGCGCTTTCAACAAATTTCTAAATTCCATTCGTTTCATCTCCGCATACGAGATTCTAGTATTCTTGCGCCCTTTGCATTAATTATATCCCGCTGCAAAACTCGATAATCTCAGCTTTTCTCTGTTCCACCGCATCTTTGTATTCTACGGAACACAAACCCAGCCTGCCGCAGCATGCGATCTCCAGATGTCCATAGAAATGTTCGATGCTTTCAAAAATACGCTGACATTCCTTCATGCTCGTTCCTGTTCTTAACGCAATCACATAGCCTTTCTTCCCGGCTCGTAAAGCGGCATGCGGCTCATGGGTATTACACCAGGGTGTGCACCTGTCAATAAAAGCCTTAAACTGTCCCGGAATATCCGCCCAATACGAGGGCGATACAGAGATAATCATGTCCGCCCATTCATAGTTTTCGATGATTTTTCCGACGTCGTCATCCTGAATGCATTTTGCGGTGCGGTGACACGTCCTGCATCCTTTGCAAAAACCGATACGAAAATCGTCAATACATATACTTCTGACCTCATACCGATCCGCGAGACATTTTGAAACGATATTTACGATTTCCGCCGTTGCGCCGTCTCTGACAGGGCTGCAGTTCATCACCAACGCTTTCATTTCTTCAACCTCTTTTTGCTTCAATTACCACGATTGCCACTCGTCCTTAAATTCAGTTCTTTTTCAAAAAAGGCTTTCTTTAGCCGCTCGTATTCTTCGCATGTGCAGAACCGGCGGCACATCGGTTCAAAAGAGGCGGTAACCGCAAAGCAGTCCTGCATATTCTGGCAGGGATATTCCGCGCATTCGGCACAGGTTTTTATCCCCTTTTCCGCGCAACACGTTATCACCTGATATCTGCACCAGTTCTCGGGTCTGCAGCCGAGACAGGCAATTTCTTCATTTGACACCACATGGTCACGATAGCCGATTTTCATCCACAGTTCGGCGGTATGTAACAGTTCTTCTTCTGTCTTTTCATAAGGGTGTGCCACATATCTCGGGCAGGCAGAACAATCATTTCCGCAGGCAGCGATGATTCTGTTTTTTTCTTCCACACTGGTCTCCTTTATCAATCTGATGTTAGTTATTTACGTATCCTTCCGCAAAATGTCCAGATATTCCCGATAGGCAAATACCCGATTCCTGTCGGCGTTGTTTGTCTGCATAAGGATCCCTTTTTCCTCCAGTCGTTTCACCGCGCCTGATACCGTGCTGAATGACAGGCCCAATGCTTCAGCGGTCTTCCGAATGTCGATTATTGGATTCTTCTCCAGATAAACAAACAGCGCCTTTGCCGTCTTTGCCGCCCGGCCCATTCTGTCGATTACCGCCATACTTCGGTCATGCAGCGAAGCCAACCCCTGAATGGTTTCCGAAGCGTCCTCCGCCGAGGACTGCACCGCCCGCAGAAAGAACTTGACCCACTGTTCGTAATTATCCTTGCCGCGCACTTCGCTCATTCGATCATAGTACTCGATCCGATTCTGCTTCAAGTAGAACGAGATATACAAGACAGGTGCGTGCAAAGCACCTCGTTCCATCAAAAACAAGGTAATCAGCAGTCTTCCTATACGACCGTTCCCGTCCAGAAAAGGGTGGATCGTCTCAAACTGATAATGGATCAGCGCCGCTTGAATCAGCATATCCAACGAATCTTCCGAATGGATATATTTCTCCAGATCCGACATGGCATCTACCATGTCCTCCGGGCAGGGCGGAATATATCTGGCCGTTTTCAGCGTGCTCCCGGCCGCGCCGATCCAGTTTTGGGAAACCCGGAACTCTCCCGGACTTTTTTCCTGCCCACGCACGCCTTCCATCAGAACCGCGTGCGTCTCCTTGATCAGCCGGTTACAGAGCGGCAGTGTATGCAAACGGTTTAACGCATACTCCGTGGCGCGGATGTAGTTGACCACATCTGCAACGTTCTGATTGGCATTTTTTTCGATCAAAGGATCCAGCACATCCTCCAGTGTCGCCTGCGTTCCTTCAATTTGCGAAGAAAGCAGCGCCTCCTTGCGAACATACATGGATACGAACAGGTTCATGT
>CANQTL010000079.1 GCA_947626775.1 uncultured Lachnospiraceae bacterium
CATGCTCTTTGGTTGGATAAAGGCATGGTACGGATGATAGGAGATATACGGGAAGTGTGTGATGCGTATCAGAATTCTTAGGGAGAATAATTAGGAATACGATAGTTTAGTTGTAGGATAAAAGGAGAGAATATAGTAATGATTTTACAAAATGTTTTGTGGCCTTCAGCTGATATTTGCATGCAAGAGGATATGTATTTTCGCGGGAGTGCCAAGGCTATCCGTATTGGAAATTATTTTCGTTTTGAAAAAGGTGGCTCTATCAGTACAGACACTTATTTTAACGGGGTTTCTATTAATAAATGGAAGAAGTATACGAATATTGACAAGTTACGGTTAGTGATTAAGCTTCAAGGAAGTTTTCGGGTTTCTTTGGCTTACAAGCAAAAGGTACACAAAAAAATTCATGAAAAGGTAGTAAGAGAAGCATATATTCAAAATCAGAACCAGGAAGAAATAACATTGGACTTCCCTGAAGGTGAAGGGATGGCTTTTTTTAATGTGGAAGCATTGGAGAATGGCGGAAAGTTTTTAGGTGGTCGTTATGATATAGATGTTTCCGAGAAGCAGATTAGGGATGTCAAAATTGGCATAGGTATCTGTACGTATCGCAGAGAATCCTATATTGAGCATAATCTGGAAGTCCTCAAGAAATATATCCTTGAAAATCCAAACTCGGAATTAAGTGAGCGGCTTGAGGTATTCATTTCTGACAATGGCCAGACACTGAATATAGAAAAACTGAATGGTCAGAGTATACACATTGTTAAAAATAAAAATGCGGGTGGAGCAGCAGGTTTTGCTCGGGATATGATAGAAGTTCTTGATGCTAACAGGCGAGGGGCCGGAATTACCCATCTCTTATTGATGGATGATGACGTTACTATCGATCCGGAAGCCATTCTTAAAACATATCGAATTCTGGCTTATTTGAAAGAAGAGTATGCAGATGCTTTTATTGGTGGAGCCATGTTGAGGAGCGATGCCAGAAGCATTCAAGTAGAAGCAGGAGCTTCATGGAATGCTGGAAAACTGATTTCTCTGAAGAAAAACCTGGATATGAAATCGTGTGATGCATGTCTTTACAATGAAACAGAAGAATATGCAGAGTTTAATGCATGGTGGTATTGCTGTTTCCCAATTTCTGTCGTATCAGAAAAAAATTTGCCAATACCAATCTTTTTTCGAGGAGATGATGTGGAATATGGCTTACGCAACATGAAACATTTGATCCTGATGAATGGGATATGTGTGTGGCATGAGCCATTTGAATATAAATACTCTTCCGTATTATCTTATTACTTGTTGAGAAACCAATTTATCGATAACGCTTTGCATTTTCCTAATTATAAGAGAAAACGAGCAATGCAGGAAGTGCGAGACAGAATTATCCGTGAAATTTTATATTATCGATATAAAAATGCAGATTTAATCATCCGTGGAGTGCAAGATTTTTTGAAAGGAATCGATTGGTTAAAGAAGACGGATGGTGAAGTACTTCATAAAGAGATACTAGCAGTTGGATATAAGACATTGCCCATTGAGCAACTTGCCGTGCCATTCTCTTATCCGGTTTATGAGAATAGCCTGACAGAAAATGATACCAGATTTAGAAGGATACTGAGATTGGCTTGTGGTAATGGATATATTCTTCATGCTAAGCGTGATAATGTGGTATCTATGTCTTCTATTCGTCCTTATAATGCATATCGAGCTAGAAGGCTTTTAAACTATGATGTAATAACAGGAAAGGGTTTTATTACGGAGAAAAATTCCAAGAAAGCAATACAATGTCTAATATCGATGGCAAAGCTAATTAAAGATATGAATCAAAACTATGACAAAGTGGCTAGAGAATATCGGAAGAGGTGTGGAGAAATACAAAATATTCAGTTCTGGAAAAAATACTTGGAAATATAGTTAGGCTTGATAAGAAAGGATGGGATAGGAATATGCTTATTCGTAGAATATATTCTCTAGTTAATGGATTAGAGAAAAAGCTAACTGATATACAAAAAGAATTGGTAAAAATGGAGGAGCAGATTATAACCATTGAGAAAGAAATAGAAAAATTACAAAGTACAGAGAAAAATATCGTAGAATGGTTAGATTGGAAACCAAATCAGAACATCCGTAGACGTTTATATGAAAAAGCAGGCATGGATACAGCAGAGTATGTGATCAAATATATGAACCAAACTAGAGCTTTTAACAGAACACTCGACATTCTTCCGTATGCAATCAGTGAAGTGACGGTTTCTGAAGGAATATATCTTGAATTTGGCGTTTTTTCTGGCAAAACAATAAATAAAATTGCGGAAACTGTTCCTAAACAGATTATCTACGGTTTTGATAGTTTTGAGGGTCTTCCTGAAAAATGGAGGACAGGTTACGAAGAAGGAACTTTTAAAGTTAATACGTTACCGGAAGTGAAAGAAAATGTTGTACTTGTAAAAGGATGGTTTGATAAAACGATTCCACAGTTTTTGGAGAAGCATATAGAACCTTGTGCTTTTATTCACATTGACTGCGACTTATATTCTTCGACCAAAACAGTTTTTTCTTATCTGAGAAATCGGATTGTGAAAGGAACCGTTATTGTGTTTGACGAGTATTTCAATTATCCTGGTTGGCAAGAAGGCGAGTATCGAGCATTTCAAGAATTTGTAGAAGAAAATAATTTAAAGTACGAGTACTTAGCATATGTAGAAATTTTAGAACAGGTTGCAGTAAGGATTATTTAAACTGATAAAGATTAAACAGGAAAGGGCTGAAATTTTATGTTTTCTAAAAAGAAATGCTGCGATGTATTGTTATTAATATGCTTTATTATCGCGCTGATTCCTATGGTTTATTTCTCTTTTCAAAAAGATGGTTTATTTTGTGACGAGCTATGGACATATGGAATAGCAAACAGTGTGGGTCGTTATGCGCTGGTGCCGAATGAGTTATCAAATAATGATGTTAGTAACATAGAGTGGGTAGATGGAAAGATATTTTCGGACTATTTAGAGGTTAATTCTGGAGAACAATTTAATTATAAGGCAGTGATGGAAAATGCCAAAGTAGATTCTCATCCAGCATTATATTATTATTTGCTTCATACAATATGTTCTTTCTTCCCTGATACGTTTTCTGTGTGGTATGGGCTTATACTTAATTTGATTATATATATTATAGCGTTAATATATTTGTTCAAGTTATCTTTATTAATGTATTCTAGACCTTGGGCACAGATTGTTCCGTTGATATGGGCTTTAAGTGCTGCAGGGATAAATACAGTTATTTTTGTCAGAATGTATATGCTGGTGACTCTCTGCATCATTATGTTTACTTATTATTTTTGGCAATTTATGTGTGAAGAGAAATTCACTAAGGGTAACTATATTGGATTAACTATTACTATTGTGGTGGGAATCCTTTCAGAATTTGCAGTTCTAACATATTTGGGAGTAGTTGCAGCGTTTTATTTATGCTATTTATTTCTTCAAAAAAAATATAAAAAATGTTTCCAAATAATACTGACAGCTATAATTGCTATTATAATTGCAATTTCTATATATCCAGTATTTTTCCAGTCATTATTGGGAAACTTGGCGGGAAAAGAAGGGTATTTAAATTTTGGAGCCAATATTAAGAATAAGTCTCAAAATATAGCTATTTTTTTTAATCACATTAATCATATGCTTTTTGGCGGCTATTTCTTTTTTGTAATTGCATTTATGATATTTCTGCTAGTTGTAGTTATTACTTGTTGCTTTTGGAGAATATCGTTTTGTGTAGAAAATCGCCATGTTACAATTTCTTTTTTTAAGCAAGAGCAAAAGAATAGTATAACTATTTCTATACAACAAATAGCAATGTTTATTACTGGAATAGCGGTAATGATATCTTTTGTGATGATAAGCCGCGCTTCCAATATGAATGACAATTATGGAGCTAGGGTTTTGTATCCACTATGTCCGATAATTATTATGATTATTTATTATATTTTTAGTCAATTTGCTCAACTTCTAAAATCAAGTAAGCGATTTCAATTATTTATGATTTGTATAGGGCTCATTATTTCTGTTGTAAGTATTTCGGATTTTGGTATTTTATGGCTTTTTCCAGGGCAAGAAGAGATGATTGCTAGCACTAACATAGATCGCGGCAAAGATTGTATATATTTGTATAGCAAATATACATGGAACGATTTGTATGCTCCATCTCGAATACTGGAAAACTATGATGAAATATGTTTCATAGCGATTGAGGATTTGAATCAAGATTTAATTCCTGTATTGGCCAATAGGAAGAGTAAGGATGAAATATTATTGGGTTTTTTAACAAACATTGTAGATAACACTAATACAAATTTTATATTGGATTCTATTTCCATGAACCTATCTTGTGATATTGTGTATAAATATAGTTTGCCATATTTATCATCAGACACGGCAATAGTATTTTATCAATTAGTAATGCTAAATTAAAAAAATATAAAGTTGGTAAGGATGGTATAAACAAATGAAATTTGAATCCGTGAGCATCATACTGCCCACACTGACAGAGACGGATTCGTTTATCGAGACGGTCGAGCTGAT
>CANQTL010000080.1 GCA_947626775.1 uncultured Lachnospiraceae bacterium
ATAAACAGTATACTTCTTGGCATTTCACACAGAAAAATCCCGCACAGATGTGCGGGACTTTGTCGACAGTCTGAAGCATATAGATTTTTTGTCTATATGCCTATCCTGCATTTTATATGCTATTCAGCGATTTCCCTTAATTCTTACTTATCTTTACATAAATCTATGTATTCTTCAACTTCTCGCATAGCGCCGTCCATTTCATCCATATTGTTTGAATTTTTCATAGCAAACATATATGTTTTTCCGCTACTATGATATATTTTGGTATATAGTGCTTTGATGATGTGCATACCTATCAAATTTATACCATTTGTACCATATGACAGCATAATGTCAAAATTTCCAAGGGGTACATTATCTATCATCAACCCAGTAATTGGATATTTATATCTGACATTTTTTGAATCAAATAACATCTTTCTATCATCAAGAGTTATATTTTTGTCTATCAAGTTTTCTAATTCATTTTCATTTTTACAGATTTCTTTATAATGATTGATTTTATTTACAAGTTGTTTTATATATTCCAAATCACTGCCTTTGCTCTCCACTCCGACCCCAATTCCTAAAATGGAATCTTTATTATATAATATATTGCGTTGTATATCCTCTAAAGATTTTCCATATCTGTTTAAGCTGTTGAAAGATATTAAGCTGTGGGAACAGCCTGTATCAAATACAGCATCTGCTATGATCTGTGTGCCGCCAAAAGCTTTAAATTGCATTGGAAATCTGAATGAGCCATAGTCTACTTCTCCTATGATAATATCTTTAGTATTCATATTCACAATACTTTTCCCTTTCAAGTGAGTTATTATATACCAAGGTAGAATTTGGTTTTGATAATTCTATATAAGTATCTGAATAACTGTCCAATATCCCTTCTACTGTTGAACTGCCTGTCATATTTTTTATAATTTTAACATCCGTCAAAATGATATACATATCGAGTATATCTTTTAATTGTCTGGTAGTTACTCTTTTTCCTCTATATGATTGCAAATCGTTGATCGTTAAGCACTTCTCTGCTACTTTCATATATCCTTGTCTCCTTTCATCAGAATCTAAAGAAACATAAGCTCTTTCCTGCTCATTTATATTATATAGCAAAGCCTGCAAATTTACAAATTGCTATACTGACATGATGCTAATTTTAGTAAACTGTTACTCCTTTCAGCAAGTCTGAGTAATTTTAAAATCCCTGAAAACAAGGCATTTCAGCACGTTACATCCCTGTCAAGAGGAAAGCGCTTCATCATCAGGGAAATTTGCGCCGTATAGACGCGGATTCCCGAACAGATATGATATTCTAATTAAGAATATCATGATATTAATTATAACCATTAGCGGAACATAAGACAAGAGATTAGGATAGATCATGTAACGAATCATAGGAAAGCCGTACGCAGAAAGGATGAGGATATGAAAAAAGAAGAATTGCAGCTGACGACAGAGTGGGATAAAACGTTTCCAAAGAGTGATAAAGTGGATCACAGCAAAGTGACTTTTGTGAACCGGTATGGCATTACGCTGGCGGCAGATCAGTATATGCCGAAAAATGCAGAAGGCAGACTTCCGGCGATCGCCGTCTGCGGCCCTTTCGGAGCGGTGAAGGAACAGTGCGCGGGGCTCTATGCACAGACGATGGCGGAGCGGGGCTTTTTGACGGTTGCCTTCGACCCTTCTTTTACAGGCGAGAGCGGCGGCAATGTCAGATATATGGCGTCGCCCGATATCAATACCGAAGATTTTATGGCCGCAGTGGATTTTTTGTCTCTGCATGACAGGGTCGATCCAGACAAAATCGGTATCATCGGTATCTGCGGCTGGGGCGGACTGGCGATAAATGCGGCGGCGCTGGATACGAGGGTCCGGGCGACTGTCGCCGCCACCATGTACGATATGACAAGGGTAAATGCCAATGGCTATTTTGACAGTGAGGACAGCGAGGAGGCGCGTTATGAGAAAAAAGCCGCCATGTGCGCGCAGCGGCTTGCGGATTTGCAGGCGGGCGAGTATGCGCCTGGCGGCGGCGTGGTCGATCCGCTTCCTGAGGACGCGCCGTTTTTCGTCAGGGATTATTATGATTATTACAAGACGGCGCGCGGTTATCACAAGCGTTCTCTCAACTCTAACGGCGGCTGGAACGTGATCGGGTGCGAATCCTTTATGAATCAGCCGATTCTTAAATACAGCGGCGAGATCCGCAGCGCTGTTTTGATTGTGCACGGCGAGAAAGCGCACTCCTGCTATTTCGGTAAAGACGCCTATGCGGCCATGACGAAGGACAGCAAATATACAGACAACAAGGAACTGCTGTTAATTCCCGGCGCGGTGCACACCGATCTGTATGACGGCGGCGGCAAGGACGCGATACCGTTTGACAAACTGAACAGCTTTTTCACAAAATATCTGGCGTAGAAACGGCGGCTATCCTAAAACGGCGATAGGATCTGCAGTATTTCTTTCGGTATCAGATATGGACAGTCAGGCAGACTGCCGCATGAAAGCGGAGTCTGCCTGATTGCATGTATGGGCAAATTTTCATGAAAATATATTGACACAGTGTCAGAATGGTGCTACACTTCATATTGACACGATGTCAGAATAAAAAGACAGAGGATATAAAGCCGATAACGAATGTGCCGTAAGGCAGAGAAGGCCGACAAGGAGGAAACGGGATGCCCAAGGGATCGCCGGAGCTGACAAACGCCCGGAAAGAGGAGATTATCAACGCCTGTGAGAAGTTGTATCAGACAAAAAGTTTTAAAGAAATTACATTGAAGGATATCGGAAACGCAACCAGCTTTACCAGAACTTCGATCTATAATTACTTTCAGACGAAAGAAGAAATATTCCTCGCTTTATTGCAGAGGGAGAATGAACTTTGGATTGCCGATTTGAATCGGATCATGGAGGAACATAAAACGCTTACCAGGGATGAGTTTGCCGACCAGCTGGCTCGTTCTCTGGAGAAGCGGAAGCAGCTTCTCAAGATCATGTCGATGAACCATTATGATCTGGAAAGCAGCAGCCGGCTGGAGCGGCTTACGGAATTTAAGGTGGCTTACGGGGGTTCCCTGCGGGCGGTCATGCGCTGCCTGGAGCAGTATTTCCCGGAGATGTCGATAGCAGAGAAACAGCGGTTTTTGTACACCTTTTTCCCATTCATGTTTGGGATTTATCCCTATACGGTGGTCAATGAGAAGCAGCGGACGGCGATGGAGCAGGCGGGCGTGAACTATGTGTTTATGACGATTTATGAGATCACGTACAACTGTGTAAGAGGGCTTTTGAAAGATTAAAAAGAAGGAGGGTTTTCAATGAAGTACACAAATTTGGGGAAATCAGAACTAAAGGTTTCGCGCATCTGCATGGGCTGTATGGGGTTCGGCAATGCGGCTGCGGGACAGCACAGCTGGACGCTGGATGAGACGCAGACCCGCGAAATTATCAAACACGGCCTCGATCTGGGCGTCAATTTCTACGATACCGCCATCGCCTATCAGAACGGCACCAGCGAGCAGTATGTCGGACGTGCGCTCAGAGACTTTGCAAAACGGGACGATTATGTAATCGCTACGAAATTTACGCCCCGGACGCAGGAGGAGATCGACGCGGGCGTCAGCGGACAGAAGCACATCGAGACTTACCTGAACCAGAGCCTTACCAATCTCGGCATGGACTATGTGGATCTCTATATCTATCATATGTGGGATTATCACACGCCCATGGAGGAAATCATGGAGGGACTGCATAACGCAGTCAAAGCTGGAAAGGTCCGGTACATCGGGATCTCCAACTGCTATGCGTGGCAGCTTGCCAAGGCAAACTTCTATGCAAGGGAACAGGGACTTACGGAGTTTGTGTCCATACAGGGACACTACAACCTGATCGCCCGCGAGGAGGAACGGGAAATGGCGCCATTCTGCGCCGATCAGAATATTGCCATGACGCCCTACAGTGCGCTGGCAGGCGGGCGGCTTTCCAAGTGTCCCGGCGAGACGTCCAAGCGGCTGGAGCAGGACGCCTATGCGAAAGGTAAATACGACGCCACGGCGGAGGCGGACGGACAGGTCATCGCCCGTGTGGCCAAACTGGCCGACAAGCGGGGAGTTTCCATGACAGAGGTCTCGCTTGCGTGGCTTTTGACAAAAGTGACCGCTCCCGTGGTGGGCGCGACGAAGTTCTCCCATGTGGACGGCGCGGTGAAGGCGGTCGATCTGGAACTGACGCAGGACGAGATTGACTATCTGGAGGAGCTGTATGTGCCCCATGCGCTGGTAGGCGTGATGGCGCAGAACGGAAAGCAGAAGGCGGGAAATGTCGTGTAAAAGACGCAGACCCGGCGGTCTGCGTCACGAGAATTGCTGCGCAATTCTCCCGGAATGGGTTTACGGTGTTGGCATTAGTGGATAAGATATCAAGAACGCAAACCCATTAGAACATCCGGCAGAAAACATGGATAACAGAAACAGATTCAAGAAAAAGCATTCCTATAGAGAATGAAATTTGAACTTTGACAAAATAAAATCTCCCTGTATGATGTATATGAGTTTAGC
>CANQTL010000081.1 GCA_947626775.1 uncultured Lachnospiraceae bacterium
CAGGACGGCGTGAAAGTGTCTTTGGACCTCATCGTGGACCAGGCAAACGAGCTGTATGCCTCCCTCCCCGGCGCAGGTTCTTCCAAAGAGTATCCCTTCGTGCAGATAAACATCAAGCACCTCAACCTCCAAGACGGCACAGGTGAAAATGTCCTGCCCAAGGATATGTTCAGCTACAAAGAGAACCTGCAATTCCAACTTGAAGAGCACGTCGCAATCAACGGTATCAAGTTGGCAGGACAGGAAGTTGATGAAATCACGATCGGTCTGTATGCGGATCTCGACCTTGTGAATGAGGAAAAGAACAACACAAAGTTGCGTCTGTTTGCGAATGTGAAAACCAACCCCGAATATATGAATCCCGAAACCTGGAGCCAAGACAAGTGCCCCATTGATATCACATATATGAATGGCAGATTGACAGTTGCAACCGATGCGACGGCAAGCGTAGTACAGGCAATGGGTATGGGCTTGTTCCCGTATGACATGTTGCTTGCAAAGCCCGTGGGCAATCTTGTCGATTCGCTTTTGCCTGCAGCAGAGAGGGAAAAATTTGACGCTGTATATTGGTCTGAAAAGCCCGTAAAGGATGAAAAGGGCACGATCACCAAAGACGGCACTTGGAATCAGAATTTCCACGGGATCGTCATTGACCATATAACAGTCAATGATGTCCTTGGACTTGTCCTGCCCAAACAGCAAGAGCAAGCGCCCGCGACATCTTCCGAGGAAGAGGCAAAGGGCAACATCTACAACACGATCGTCTATGTGTTCACGTTGATCGGCAATACTCAAAACGGACAATTGACAGGCGATTTGGCAGGTACTGTTGCAAACTTTGCAAAATATGCAGCAGGTGCAAACTGGACTATCCAAAGCATGGCAGACACTGTAAAGCAATTTGCGGAGGGTGCCGGCTTAGGAGCTGCTTTGGGCGTACTTGCCTTCAATGGACAGCCAAGTGGTGACGCTATTGAAATGCTCTTCACAGATGTCAAATTGGGCGTGCACTTTGATTTCACAGACGGCATAAATTGGGAGCTTGATATCATTCGCCATGAGGAAAAACGCAATGATGAAGGCAAACTGACAACTCCCGGCACACACATCAAGTGGACATCTTCAATAAGATTTGACGAAGAAAAGATTACATTCGCAGATCCGAGCAAAGCATATGATGATGCCAAGAAGGCTTATGATGAAGGCATTCAAGCTGCAACAGAGGCTTATAACGCGGTCGCAGCGGAATTCTCACCTCTTGAAAATGCTTATAATGATGCAGTTGCTGCAAGGGATGCAACAGCCGAGTATAAAGCTTATGATGCAGCCCATCAGGAATATTTGGCAGCGCAAAGCGCTTTGTCAGACGCAAAAACTGCTTTCGGAGCTGTGCCCGGTGCAGGCGGTCAATACGATGCAGGCAGTGCATATAAGCTTGCAACGCAATATCAAAAGGATTATAAGGCGTGGGTAGCTGACAATAAATCTGCAGATAGCGCAAATAAGAAAAAAGTTGATGACGGTGCAAAAGCAATAACAGATCTGCTTGATGCGTTGGCAAAAACCATTGAAGAAGATTTGGACAAGCTGCTTACTGCATACACAAAAGCTGTGGACGCGTGGGTCGAGGCCGGTACAACAACAGACAAAACTGCTGTGACAAACGCAGCGAATGCTCTTAAAAAAGCATTGCCCGGTTTCAGTGGTGCTTATTATGGCGCTGTTTCAGTGACCAACTGCGTGAGCGCTTACATTACCACGTATGAGACCTATGCCAAGGATAAAACAAATGCATCCAATAAGGCCAAATTTAATGTAGCTGAAAAAGGTTGGAATGACACGTTTGAAGCATTTGATGCGGATACTATAGAAACTGCATGGCAAACCTTTAAGGCTGCAATTGAGGACTACGAAGAGAAATACGCGAAAAATAATAGCACAAATAAAGCATGGCAAGCTCTTCCCGAATATAAAACATACTCTGATGCGAAAAAAGCTTATGACGACAAGAAACCGGAATATGATGAGAAAAAAGAGGCAAAAGAAGCGCTTGAGAATGCTTATCTGAACTGGTATTATTGGGACTTGACCGCAGAGGCTGAATAAGCAGATAATGCAGTCAACCTAATTGCAAGGTTTTAACTAACCACATTAAAAACGGCGGAGAACATCTCCGCCGTTTTTAATGTCCTCTATTCTGCTAATAGAGTTGAGGAATTACGCTTCGGGTGTGGGGTCGGCGGGCTTTGTTGCAAAGTCCCAGTAGAACCAACCATTGAGCGGAGTCTCCAAATCGCTGACAGCTTTATTTGCGGCAGTAAGCGCCGTTTGCTTGTTCGTTTGTTCGGTGGTCGCAGTCTGCAACGTCGTATATTCGGTCTGCGCTTGTGCTTTCGCTATTGCATCTGTTTCCGCCTTTTCCTTGTTTCGATAGGTCTCAAGTAAAGTCTTTGCAGCAGTCCATTCGTCACTCACAGTGGTATTGCCCGCTTCCACAAGCTCTTCAATTTTTTTTGTTACATCGCTTAGCGTTTGCTCAAGTGTTTCTTTGAGGTCTCCACTCGAGGGCGAGCCGCCATTGATATATGCTTTATACGCGTTTTCATACTTTTGAATAAAAGCGCCGAGCTTACCAGCAGTATATGCGCTTCCATAATCTTTATTCTTTTTGATAGCAGCGGCGTTCCATGCTGTTTGTGCATTCTTTTTATTGGTTGTAGCAGTCGCAATAGCTTTGTACAGCTCGGTGTTTTTATATGCTTGATCCGCTTCCTTATATGCCTTATCCGCTTCATCGTAAGCACTCTGCGCTTTAGTTTGAGCCTCTTTTGCCGCATCGATACCATTGAAATACGCCTTGCGATTTTTCAGATACTGCTCAATCTCATTGGGCAAATCCGTTCTGTTGTACTCTTCAAGATAATCGTTCTCGCTGAACCCGATGTGAGATGTCCATACGATGTTGGTGCCAAGATCTTCCATTGTCGAATAATACAATGCTGTGTTCAGCCTGTAATTACCATTACCATAGCTGTCAGAATACACATTGATGATATCTTCATATGTGGTAGCGTCTTCTGCGAATTGGACATATATTGTCGATTTCTTTTCGTTTTGTTCAAAAGGCTCGCTAACCTGCTGAGAGTAATTGAGCAATTCGAGCTTGTATACACCGGATATCTCTTTTTGGCTGACCGTTATAGTTTCCGTTTGCATATCGCTAAGTTTGAACTCTTGAATGACATCTTTGCCGAATGTCGCAGGTTTATGCATAACTTTGAGGGTCGTAGGATTGGCTTTGTTGTCAACATTCATCCAAGAAATTACCAAATCGTCATAGTCTGGAGTATTAACTCTGAAGGTTGTATACTCGTCGTCTTTTCCATAAGCCTTTTTACGAGCAACTTCAAGCTTTTCGTCTTCTTCACGAATAATGTCTATTTTCCAATTGATACCCTCTGTGAAGTTGAAAGCTCCGTCGAACTTGACATCTGTGATAAGGTCAATAAACTTTTCTCCTGCTTCGGCTTTTGACATGCCATTGAAGCCCAACAGTCCACCAACGACACCATAGCCCATTTCATCAAGAAGTCCCTTGATGCTTGCACCCATGCTTTCGTTTGTCCACTCTGCACCCGAGTTGAGTTTCACAATATCTGCAACAAGCCCCGCAACGTCGTTTGCCTTAAGCGCCAACTGAGCATTTTCGTCTGTGGAAAGAAGTGTAAATGCATAAACTATCGTGTTGTAGATATTGCCCTTTTTCTCTTCTGCAGAAGATGTTGCAGGTGTTTGTTCTTGCTCTTTGGGCATAATAAGTCCCAAGAGGTCATTGAACGTGAAGTTATCAATTACGAGACCTTTGAAGTCCTTATTCCATGTGCCTTCTTTGGTGATCGTGCCCTTTTCATCCTTTTCGGGCTTTTCAGACCAATACAATGCGTCAAATGCCTCTCTCTGCTCTGCGGGGAGCAAAGTGTCGACAAAATTGCCTATCGGCTTTGCAAGCAACATGTCATAGGGGAATACGCCCATCTCCAATGCGCCGACAATCGTGCTCAATCCATTAGCAGCAATGGACACTTTGTTGTCTTTGTAGATGAAATCAAAGAAGTTGGCGTTACGAGTCTTTTCATAGTCCTTATTCTCGTAAACGTCAGGGAAATACTTCTTTGAGGCATAAGTGTTACCGTACAGGCGAATTTCAGTCTTGTTGCCTATTGCATTTTCAAGGTCAAGCGTGCCGTACAAACCAAGTTGAATGCTATACACGGGGTTGTCGAGCAAGCTGAGACCGTTGATTTGGATATCTTGATAAACTTGGAATTGCAGGTTATCTTTATAATTGTATTTGTCTACAGGGAGCAGGTTTTCACCTGTGCCGTCTTGGAGGTTGAGGTGCTTGATGTTTATTTGCACGAAGGGATACTCTTTGGAAGAGCCTGCGCCGGGGAGGGAGGCATACAGCTCGTTTGCCTGGTCCACGATGAGGTCCAAAGATACTTTCACGCCGTCCTGCAGCCTGTGATTTGAATCTGCGTCAAAGGAGACTTT
>CANQTL010000082.1 GCA_947626775.1 uncultured Lachnospiraceae bacterium
CTGACCACGGTCAGGCTGCACGCGATTGAGCCTATCGGCTAGCAATCGCTGTAAGACGATTCCCCTTGTCTCCACCAGAGGGTAACCAGTTGAACCCCTAAAAGGGTAAGCTGGTTACTTTTTTTATACTATTTAGTGGCATTTTTAACATTAAAAGTGGTTCGTTTGTATGTTCTAATATATCACTTTTTTTTGCCGTTAGACGGTAATTTTTTTGATTTTTATAACCATAATTTCAATTTATCAGATACCCTATTTTTTATCTCCAACTTATAAAATGAAGATATCAATTTGTTGGTATAACGGTTTCTTTCAAATTCAACTTGAGCGGGACGCCATAGTTGTTTGTTACAACAACAATATGATCGTCAAACTTATCACACGAAGTAATGGTCTTGGTTTTTGAATATTGCAATGAATAGCTGTCTATAAAATTAAGCGAAGGCCCATGGCCGTCATAGCCGTCTACACTTTCGTCATCAATAATAGACAATTCGACCTGGACATTATATGGCTCCGCAGTATAGTTGAAAGCATAAGTGTCATAGGGGGCAACTATGATTTCTGTGTCCTTATCATAGACTTGCGGAGTTATCGCCATAGAAAGTTGTGAAGAATTCGAAGATGGATTTATAGTCTCCCAATATGGATCCTGAAAAATATCTTCACGTATATCAAAGTATGCGTTGAATACATAGGTCTTTTTATATTCCAGTTTCAGATTTGCCCAAAAGTTACCGCGGATAACTTCACCGGCCAATTCTTCTCCGTTTAAGAACACTTTTTGCAAGGCACTAAACGGGTGAGAAGTCATTGCCTCTGATTGCGCAGGTCCATGCACACTTATCACGTATTCGCTTGTAGCCCTCGGCAAAAATGCCCAAGTCAAAACGAATTTTGTTTTTTCAGTTGTCTCATAAGCATGATAATATAAATCTTGAGGGCCTGATAAACTTGTGCGATAGTCCCAAGAAATTTCCTCCCCGAAAACTACCTCCTTGTAATGGCTGAAGTCGTAGTCAAACTTGTAAGGCTCTTTTTCGGAAGGTTGCGTGTCTTGGTCTGAAGGCTTCCCTGTATTATTATCGTTGCATGCAGCAAGCATAAATATGCTCAAAGATGCTATGAACAAAATAGCCATGATAACTATTAGTGTTTTCAATATATTCTTCTTCATTTTTTTACCTCCATTGACATTTGGGCTATTGTTGATATACTCGCTCATAGTTGGTTATATTATAAGGCAAAAGCGGACAAAAATCAACATTTATATCCGTAGCTCAAATGATGCTCAATATCATTGCAACTCCAAGCTGTTGCGATTGAGCAAAAACTCTATAATCCCCATTTTGACGATGCCTTGATCGTCGTACTGAAATTTGATGGGGTCTTTGACGATGATCATCTTTTTGAATGAATCGTCTATGCTGACAAGCGGGCGTCTTTCTTGCGCAACTTTGTCCGAAGAGGCAAGTTCAAACGCGGATTGGATATAATATCTGCGGCTGCCCATGTTCGCGACAAAATCCACTTCGACGGGTTTGCGCACATAATTTCCGTGCTCGTTTTTTTCGCTTATCTCGACCACACCGACGTCAACGCTGAAACCTCTTGCGCGCAGCTCGTTGTATATGACGTTTTCCATAATGTGATTTTCTTCTTGCTGACGGAAATTGAGCCTGGCGTTGCGAATGCCGACATCGCAAAAATAGTATTTGGACGGCGTGCTGATATAGCGCTTGCCCTTGACGTCATAGCGATCGGCGCAACTTATCAAAAATGCTTCCTGCAAACAGTCTATATATTGTTTTATGGTTGCAGGAGCGATCGAAGACCTCTTCACACTTTTGAAAGTGTCCGCCAACTTTCGCGGGTTTGTAAGCGACCCTACGGACGACGCGAGGATGTTTATCAACTCCTCGAAGTCATCGTTATGGCGAATATGATTCCGCTCCAAAATATCCAAAATGTAGGTTTCATTGAACAATTTGACAAGATAATCTGCCTTTTGTGCGTCATTCGTGAAAGAGAGTATTTGCGGAAGCCCGCCGTATGTGCAATATTCTTCCCACGCTTCATACTTATCGCCGCCACGCGCAGAATAGAATTCGGCAAAGGTCAGCGGATATATCCTGACCTCGTCGCCACGCCCTCTGAACTCGGTTATAACGTCCGTGGAAAGAAAGCGGGAGTTGCTTCCCGTCACATACACGTCAGCATTTTTGATATGCAAAAATCCGTTGAGTACGTCCACAAAATCTTCGAGCATCTGCACTTCGTCGATGATGATATAGTACATATCCTTGTCTTTGATCGCGCCCTTGACAAAGTTGTACATCTCATCCGCATTGCGATATTTGCTTTGCGCCCTGTCGTCAAGCTTTATCTCAATGATGTGCGCCTCATCTACGCCATGCTCGACCAAATAGTTGTGAAATATCTCCGTCAACAAATACGTTTTGCCGCATCTCCTGACCCCTGTCACAACCTTTATAAGTCCGTTGTGCATCCTGTCGACGAGCATATTCAAATAAGTATCTCTTTCTATTTTCATAACCATCTCTGTTTTACATTTTTGCAAGTTTAGCATTTTTTATAAAATAAGCTTACTATCAAATTCTCAAAATGTCAACAAATTAGGACAAACTAATCTCAATAATTTACCAGAACTTGTTTTAAATTCAAAAATTTGATGAAAAAATAATTGATTGTGTTCGAATTTGTCCCAACCTTGCCCACCAAACATGCAAAAGCCCTACTGTATAGTAGGTTTTTTGTGTATTTGCTCACGACTGCGGGAATCGAACTTGCGCAATTTCACGTGTGAAATTGCGCGCACCGTTTCACCTTCCAAAAAGCGCTGTAGGCGCGTTTCTACCAAGCGCAAAAGACGCGAGCCATACGCGTATTAAACGTATAAGTCTGTCCTAGGTAAATTTGGAGAAAGTAGGGGACGAATGAATAAAACGCTGGGCGTTAAAAAAAGGCGGGAGCGATGTGCTGCCGACCTTTTTTGGTTGAATGCGGTATTTTTTTGGTTATGAGCGGGGAAAGGATCAGAAATCGTCGTCGTCTTTGTCGGAGTCGTCGTCCTCGTCGTCCTCTTCATAGTCGTTGACGTCGCCGTAGGTGTCAAAATCGTCGGGCTCGTCGTCAACGCTCTCTTCTTCCTCTTCTTCTTCAAATTGCTCGTCAAACTCCTCGTCTTGAAGTTGAGAGAGAGAGACTTCGCCTTCATCGTCGTCGGACATAGGCTCGTCATCGACAAACTCCTGCCAAGCGTCCTCATCCGTCTTTTCCGCGGCTGAGGCAGCCTGTTCCGCCCGACAAGCGGCGCAGATGTCCTCATCGGGTTCAAGATAATTCACCTTGCAGATTGGGCAGATCCTCTCTTCGGTTTCGCTGTCGTCCTCGTCCTCTTCAAGCAAGCTTATTGAGCTCGCTTTGCCGAGTTCCGCCTTGCAGACTTCGCAAAGCTCCTCATCTCCTGCGATCCAATTGAGCTCGCAGCGCGGGCACTTTTTGTATTTTCCCATAAATGGCACCTCTTTTATGCTGGATATATTATATTGATATGTTTTCATTCTGTAAACTGTTTTGCGCGATTTTTCAAAAAAAATTCAAGCATTAAAAAACGAATGAGTTTTTGGGCGTATACAGAGGGCTGTCGGGGAGAGAAAGCGAGGGCAGAATGTTTGTAGAACTCCGGTACGTCGGGCGTTAGTATTTCGGACATTGGAGGAAAGATCCAACCTCTCCCTAGCTATACCCCGTAAAATTCGCTCCACTCACGTCATATTTCTATATTGCGACTCATCGTCACTCATTATTATGGGGACCCCAATTTTACCCAACAAAAACACTACATATTTTTGCGGGGACCCCAATTTTACCCCACAAAAACACTACATATTTTTGCGGGGACCCCGTATTGCTCGGAATGACAATATATATAACGTGTCATTTCGAGCGAAGTCGAGAAATCCCCAAGTAAAGAGGCGACATCTGCGATTTTTGTACGTCTACACTAAACAAAATTCGGATTTTTACAATTTTGTGTGTCTCTACTAGACAAAAATTGATTTTTCAGAATTTTGTTTGCCTACACTAGACAAAAACGGCGGTTATAGTTATTGATAAAATTGCAAAATCTACCATAAATAGTAAGTTTTGCAAAAAAATACGACGTGCCTTGGTGAGGGACGGCGTATTTTTTTGTGAGATAACAATGTGAAAAACAGTGTTGCGAAGTTTAGGAAAATTGAGTTTAGGGCTTCATTCGATGTCGATGCAGGCTTGATAGATGTCGTTTTTGGGGACGCCGCGGTCCTGTGCGGTGCGCTTGATGGCGTCCTTTTTGGAGTAGCCCTCCGAGAGGTAGTGGCGCACGTGGTCGGCGACGGGCAGGGCGTTCAGCGGGTTATCTGCGGG
>CANQTL010000083.1 GCA_947626775.1 uncultured Lachnospiraceae bacterium
GATAGTACATATAAGGGATTCTCTCAGAACAGAATTGCAAAGACGTGCGCTCAGAACTGCCAGACTTCCCAGATATGTGAGTTTCGATAAAATTATCATAGCATATGAGACAGAGACTTGCAATAGATTGCCGGAAATATTTTAAATGATATTCCGTATATTTCGCAAAGGTTCACAAGAGATAACTGCGAAGACCGCGGGTGCATATGCTGTACCCACGGTCTGCATTCAAGTTGAAACCGAGATGTCGGTTCACGCCATATAAGGTTCGCCCCTGTCAGGCAAGCCGTAGGGGCGTTTGCCTGATATGGCGCGATATTTTATCTTTGGTAAAAAGGCGGTGTTCCCCGGTGCGCAAAGCGGCTGTATAGCGAAACGCCCTGTTCCGTCATGCCACGCTGTCATACGTCCGCATATGCCGCCTGTGCTTTCAGCCGACTGCCGTTAGACTTCACCGCAGGCCGGCGCAGCGCTGTGACCACCCGTCTCCGCATTTGCAACCTTACAATCCCACAATCTTCAGTCTTGCAACCTTGTTTGTGTGCCGCATCGACGGCAGCGCCGCTTCTCCATGCCCTGTCGGATCCATTCCATTTAGTAGTCAACTACTATTCCGGACCGCCACAGGCCGGTGCGGGAAAATCCCGCCCGCGCCGTAATTCATGCTGTGATAATCCCCCTATCATTTGCAACAGCAGCCTAGCTACCTCTCTGTAAGAAAAAGAATCATCACTTACACAACTTTAATGTTTAATTTCCTGCCATAGCATTAGCCAATTCAGTCGGCTGAATATCCCAAGTAATGGAACCATCAGTTTCCACCGTACCTGAAATTGTCATATTATCCCATCTTGTTCTGCTCATGCATTTGAACTCGGATACATCTAAGCCAGTCTCTGTTATTGCTGCAGTTGCTGCGTCAGTATTGTCATTGGCCGTAGTAAAAGCACCATCTACACCTGTATCACTTGAAATCGTGAATGTACCACCTGTTGATGTAAATGCAGGAGTTGCCTCAGGGTCAGCCGCCCATACCTCACAAGCATCCATGAACTCGGTCGCCGTCTGCATGTCTGTCGAGTTACGTGATCTCTCCACGTACTTTAAGTACTGAGGAGCGAGCACTACGATCAGGATCGCCATGATAGCGATAACGATGATCAACTCAACAAGTGAAAAACCTTTGTTGTTCATCTTTTTCATTTCGTTTCCTCTCCTTTTCTTATTTTTATGTTCGCGCGTGCGCCCCGCGGCGCCCGCTCTATCTGAAATGCCCAGCCCCCTACGCACTGTGACCTTTCATTCATAATATGATGCAGACTTCTCTGCGCCTGCCGCCCGAATGATATATCGGCTGTTTCTCGCTTTTTTTAATACAGAAACGAACCCTGCGCCGCAGCCGCCGTGGATTCATATCGCCGTCATTGCGAGCGAGGCGCGGATTTTCTTAATGTTCCGCTCTGCATCCAGCGGTTTCGGGACACGGACGTCCCGAAAAGTCCGTCCCGAACCCGGACGGCGAGTGACGGACGACCGCGTCCGCAGCCTTCTCTCTCCCCGGAACATTTAGAAAATCCCTCCGACCGAGCCGACGGTGTTATGAACCCGCGGCGGCTGCGGCCTTTGTCACTTTCTGTCATTTATTAATTAAGTAGGATCTTCTCAAGCCTCTGCCTTTTCCCGCCTTTCTATAATAAAATAACCGGACGCATCTTTTCCATGAGTTCTATCGACAAACGATCTGCTTTTTCCTGCTGTATTCCCGTTTCACCCACTCGACAACTTTCAACTGATCTTCCAGAACAATTCTTTTAATACGGGCACGAACCCTGCGCCGCAGCCGCCGTGGATTCATATCGCCGTCATTGCGAGCGAGGCGCGGATTTTCTTAATGTTCCGCTCCGCATCCAGCGGTTTCGGGACACGGACGTCCCGAAAAGTCCGTCCCGAGCCCGGATGGCGAGTGACGGACGACCGCGTCCGCAGCCTTCTCTCCCCGGAACATTTAGAAAATCCCTCCGACCGAGCCGACGGCGCTATGAACCCGCGACGCTGCGGCCTTTGTCATTTTCTGTCATTTATTAATTAAGTAGGATCTTCTCAAGCCTCTGCCTTTTCCCGCCTTTCTATAATAATCGGACGCATCTTTTCCATGAGTTCTATCGACAAACGATCTGCTTTTTCCTGCTGTATACGCGCATACTCCTGCTTCACCCACTCGACAGCTTTCAACTGATCTTCCAAACGTTCACTTAGAATACCCTGATAATCATCTTCCAAAACAATTCTTTTTTATTGGTTTTCATATACAATATCTACATTATAGCACTTTCTCATAATTTCTCTTTTCCTTTGCTATAGGTTATCGCAACTTCATTGGAATTATTTTTCTCCTTGGAAAGCTGTAAAACCTACCGTGCCCGAGCCCGGACGGCGTTATGAACCCGCGGCGGCTGCAGCCACTGTCATTTATTATAGAAATCCCAAGCCTCTGTCACTCATTATAACTTATAACAGGAATTAGTACTATATCACTATTATCATATCATCTATGCCTCATAAATTCAAACTTTTTTCAAAATTTGTTCAAACTTTTTTTCATTTTTGTTCATGATGCACAAATAAAACGAGCCTGTCTCTGCAGACAGACCCGTCCTCGTCTTACCTCTTCCCTCTTCCCTCACGTCATCGCCAGCTTCCGCACTTCCTCGATTGGCAGCCCGGAATACAGTGCGATCTTTTCAAACGGCAGCTCGCCGTCCCTAAGCATGCGCCGGGCGGCAGCCAGATATCCTTCCTCTATTCCGCTCTCTATTCCCTGCCTGCGGCCCATCTCAATCAACCCCTTCGCTATCTCATTCATATCTACCTTACCGTCCTCTCCGTATTCTTTCACTTTCATCAACTCGTTCATTCCAGTATACTCCACGATCGCTTCATAGGTGTCCGGATCCATCGCCTGATACGCCGGATCATTCGCCACCAGCTGGTACAGTTTCTCCGGCTCCTTGGCGTACCGCAGGCAGTCGAATACCTGTTTTACATCCGTCTTAAATACCTCTGTGTTCTCGAACTTCCGCACTTCGCACAGGTAAATCTTATAATCATTCACAAGCTGCTGCAGTTCAGGCGGAATACCTTCTAAATCTAAAATCTCCCTCAGCGACGTGGCCCCGTCCCAATCCTCTCCGTAATAGAGCACGATCGTCACGCAGGGCAGCAGTCTGCTGTCTTTGGTAAAACCCGACAGGAATTCCTCTTTCGTAACCCTTCCTTTCTTCCCGTTTCGGACTTCCCGTCTGATCTGCACCGCCTGTTTCTCATACTCCGCCGTGTCGTAGGACATGCACCGCAGCGGCATCAGATAATTCGTATCTTCCTGGTTCTCAATCCCGATCACCATAAAGTTCACGCCGAAAGCCGCCCGCCGCAGCAAGTCGCGGTGCCGGTCTTTTCGGTTGGCGCGCTTCGCTTCTCTTATGTTCCGGTTACGTCCATGGCCTCTGTTTATGTCATCTCTTCTGGTGCTTTCCCCGATGCTGCCTCCACTGCCATCATTCTGCTCTCTGTCAGTACCATCCCCGCTTACATCCTCTCTGGTGTTCTCACTTCCGCCGCCCACGATCTCATCATACGCCGCAATAGAGAACTGTCCCGCCTGGCTGTCCAGCTCTGTCAGATCCTCCGCCGCAAGCACCTGTCTGCCCGCGCACACCACGCCGTTGACCAGATCTGCAAAGCGTTCCGGGTCGTACAGATAGCCCTTCTTCTGTAAGTCTTCTCTTCCCATTCTTCTCCTCCCTTATTTGGTTTTGTGTACATATAAGGGATTCTCTCAGAACAGAAATGCAAGACATGCGATCAGAACTTTCAGATTCCCCAGATATGTCCGTTTATATTTGCTTTGATAATATCACAACCGCTTTTCGATTGCAATAGATTTTTCAGAAAACTGTGTTCGATATTTCGTTTTTGTAAAAAGCAGTCCGCACATCCTTTCCCACTTCAAAAATAGCGCAGACTTTTCCACATCTCATTGCCCGCGTAAAAACGGGCCTGTCTCCGCAGACAGACCC
>CANQTL010000084.1 GCA_947626775.1 uncultured Lachnospiraceae bacterium
GGAATCAAGAGAATCGTCCAAGAGTATCTTGAACAGACGAAAACGCGCGTCGCCCTTTTCGGGAAGCCGATACCCGACGACCGCGCCGTTTTCCTGTTCGTTCTTATATATGTCCGCCGCCTCGACCGACAATATTCGATACCCTCTGCGCATAAGAGTATTATAGCATAAAACAGCCGAAAAAGCAAACCCAAGCTATATGAAAAGACAATGCAAAGCACATTAGCTCCGTTTTAACAGCATAGAAAAAGCGGGCAAGAAGTTCCTTGTCCGCTTTTCTGTTACTCATTTTTGCTGAAATGACTGACACATTCGCTATTAGCCGTTGTAGTAAGGCATTAAGCATTTAACCTTGCATCTTTCACAGCTACTCGGTTCACAGCCAGCATTTTTTGCACTCATGTTTGCCACTCTCGTTTCAAACTCAAAAAATTTGAGTACGGGCTTTTGGTATGCCATGTTCCTACCTCCTATAATTTTTTTTATAATAATCTTTCAATTCTTCAATTGAGAGATTATTAACGTAATAAAGGTACTTTAATTCTGCGACAATGCAATCTCTCGCCTTAACGATGGCTTCATTACCATATTCGCGTCTGCGCGCTTGGGGACACGATGTGCAAAACGCCTTATATCTACAACCGGAACATTTATATCCTGACGGAGCTTTTTCCTCTTTGAATTTTTCAAACCTTGCGCAGATATCGTTAAAATCGTCTTTTAATATATTCCCGCGTTCTCCGCACTCGACGCAAGGTCCCATTTCTCCAAGATAGTTTATATGTACGGCAAGATCGCCAATCGTACATCTATAAAGCATACCATCTCTATAATTATCTTCATCAATGCCTTCAAGAAGTTCTTTCCCGCGCTTTTTTAACATGGAAGCATTAACCCCATATTTTATCTCGGTTATCACACCTTCAAGAGGATCAACTTCGTATGTACGAGGAGCATTTGTGCATTGTCTATCAACCACCAATTCGTAACTATACCTGAAATTTTCAGACGAATATGCCGATGAAATTTCTTCCATGCGCTTCAATTGCCTATAATTTTCATTCATTAAAATTCCCTTCAAAGCAAACCGTATTTTAGCAGCTTGCAACAGGCTAATGCCCCGAATAAAAAGATCATATCCATTTTTTACCCCAGTCAATTTTTCATATTCTTCGTTTGATGTTCCATATATGGAGATATCGATCAATAGGGGCGGGTATTCGCGGAAAATGTCAATCCACTCGGAGGTGATCAATGTGCCATTGGTTAGGACTTCTACTAAAAATCCTTTCTTCTTCGCGTAAAGGTATATATCTTTGAAGTCTTTTCGCGTAAAAGGATCTCCACCTGAAAAAGTTAAGAAGAGGATGCCGTTATCATACAAAATGTCAATTATTTTAATTATCTCTTCGTATGACAACATAGGCGAAGAAGTTCTGTCGCTTCCCACATAGCAATGCACGCACTTAAAATTGCACTTTGGCGTTATTTCAAACAATGCCGAAACTTTTTTGCGTTCATGGATCCAATTTTCATGTTGGTCGTCCATTGTAAATTTTTCTATTTTATCTAAGATATCTTCAGCGTACATTTGTAACAAACCCCATTTGGATCAACATTAAAATATAGTTTTCAATGTCCGATCTGATTTCGTTTTCAGGAACATTTGACACGTCGAAAAGCTTTGTGATTTTTTCTACTATATCGTCGATTTGTGCGGGCACTTCGAGAGATTCCCAAATGGTTTTACCCACGGCATTTAGCGTCGGAATAGAGTGCCCGTCGCTGTTATAGTTGCACTTTATATCAATTAAATAGTATAAACCATGGATTTCTCTTAATATAACATCTTGTTTTCTGATAAATATATCCATATTGGTTCACCATTCATAACTGCAATCGCCGCACCACCGTATGCCAGATACATCATCTTTGTATGTATTATAGCTTTTACAGCTCGGACATTGCTGTCCGAATTTTATGTATTTACATTTGAAGTGCAATCTTTTTTGAAAGCGGAAGAACATTTTACATCTCCTTTATTTGTCAAAAATAATTTTAACAAGCGACCACAACGCTTTTAGGAATTGGAATACAAGCCAGAACGGAAATGTTAATATTCTGAAAATATAATATCCCGCCCCTCTTTTACTGGACATCGCATCCAAAGACGAAATGGCGTCCTCATCTCCTTGCGCCGCTGCCAACTCTAATAATCTTTTGGCTTGTCGTGTATCTTTCTTTACTCCATACCCATTATAGTAGCACTTCGCCAACATATATTGCGCATTCGGGTCTGATTGATCGGCGGCTTTTTGAAACCATTGAACAGCGCGCGAATAGTCTTTTGCGACGCCATGACCATGATAATAGCACAATGCAAGATTGTATTGACCATCCGGTATATTCTGTTCTGCTACTTTTTGGAACCATTTTACTGCTTGTGAATAGTTTTGTGCTACACCTTGTCCTTGATAAAAACAAATTCCCAAGTTATATTGCGCCTCGATGGAACCCTGTTCTGCGGCTTTTTGGAATAATTTAACCGCTTCAACGGGGTTCTTGGAAATTCCATATTTCCCATTCAAGTAGCTTGTCCCCAAGTTAAATTGCGCATCGGGGTTTCCGTTTTCCGCCGCTTCTCTGCACCAATACATTCCTTTGGGTACATCAACGGCGATTCCGTCACCCGACATATAACAGCAACTCAAAGCAAATTGAGCATCCGCATCGCCTTGATTGGCGGCTTGCTGATACCAATAAACTGCTTGCCCAAAATCTTGGGTGACGCCGTGCCCATGATAATAACATTGCGCAAGGTTATATTGCGCGTTTGCATAGCCACTCTTTGCTGCTTTCAGATATAACTCAATTGCCTTCTTTTCGTCTTTCGTGGTTGCAGTCCCGTTTTTATAGAATATTGCAAGATTGAATTGTGCTTCGGGAAGCTCCATGGCGGCAGCCCGCGAATACAATGAAAACGCTTTTTGAAGATTTTTTGGAACGCCTCGTCCATTTTCATAATTTACGCCGAGCATATAAATCGCTTCTGCGACATTTAGCTCTGCGGCTTTCTGAAACCATTCTGTCGAAACCGCATAATCGACAGGAATGCCAAAACCGTGTTGATAGAATTCTCCGACCATATAGGTCGCTCTTGCATTCCCATTTTCTGCCGCTTTCTTGTACCAATCGAAACTCTGTGCATAGCTCTGTTGCACTCCATTGCCCGAAAAGTACATCTCCGCCAAAGCGAATTGCGCATCTGCGTCACCCTGCTCTGCGCGAACCAACAACTCTTCCGCATTGTCCATCATAAAAAATCTTCTCCTTTCCTTTCAAACCCTTAATCAACTTGAATTTTCCGCGCTTATTAAAGATAAAAGCATAATCGCACGGAAAGAAATTTTCTGCTCCAAAAAACTTTTTCCGTGCGATATCCTTCATTCAAACTGAACGCCCAAAATAAGCTGCGCGAGGGGACGAATATGATTGCAAATAAAGACGGTCACGACGGGAACAATAATCATTCCAAAAAGGAACAAAAGGAACCACCATAAGCCGCCGCCTTGCTTGCGTCCGCCGCTCTTTTCATAGCGATAATAATTGATACAGAGCATCCCAAATCCTGCGAAGATACCCCATAGCACAAGCATCGCTATTGAGAGATACCATCCAATTGCGGGGATGACGCCGCACACGCCGCCGATTACAAGACACACGACAAAAAGAATCGTGTAGATGTTGCGCCGTTTCGCAAGCTGTCTGAGAATTGCCTCATGCTCGGAATTGGCAAATTGGTGAATCATAAAACAACCTCCAAATATAAATTTTTAATTTTCATGCCTGTTTTAATGGCTAATTGCTTTGATAAATCGGCGAACAAAAGCGGTGGCCTTTTGTTCATCGATGAGCATAATCGGTGAACAAAAC
>CANQTL010000085.1 GCA_947626775.1 uncultured Lachnospiraceae bacterium
CCAGCTGTTCCCGCAGCATCGTGGAGCTGATCTTTTCTGTATAGGGAAAGAACACAAGATCCGCCCCGTTCCTTCTCAAAAATTCCTTATTCGCCTGCCAGTCCAGGCTCTCATGGTGGTCGTCTCCGGAAAACTGTACATCGAACCGGAACCTCCTGTAGGCGTCCCTGATCCCGTCATGCTCCGGCGGCAGCTCCTCCACCTGGTCCGCATACCGGCAGGCGCGGATCATCTCGCAGCGGTCCGCACAGGGAATCACCGGATGCCTCTGCTTCTGCCGGCAGACCCCCTCATCCGACACCACCCCCACAATCAGGTATTCACACATGCTCTTTGCCTTTCTCAACAGGTTCACATGCCCCACATGAAACATGTCAAATACCCCTGCCACGTAGCCCACCCGGTACTTTTTTCCCGGCCCCTCTGCCGCCTCATCAGGTCTTCCCGGACCGCCGCCTCTCTCTGCCTTCCCCTGCCGTCCCGTATCATAAAACCTGTCCATGTCATAGAACACATAGTCCTCAATCCCCATCTCCTGCAGCTGTCTCATCACTGACAGGTAACTTTTGATGCACACGATCACCCGGCACTCCTCTTTGTCCATACCGGCAAGGAGCGACGGGGCGCCCACCCTGACCCCGCCCAGCTCCTTCCCCCAGGCGGCTTCATTGTTATCGACGACCGCCGCCACCGGATACTCCTTCCCGTACCATTCCATGAAGTGGGCCGCAAACCGCCCGGAGCCGAACAGCACACGCTTCTTCCCTTCCATCCCCTGGAAGATAGTTACAAACCGCCTCTGGAACTCCTCATCCGAAAAGTTCAGCCTCTGTCTGTTGGCGTTCAGCACCGCCGGGTTCTGCCGTATCTTCTCATGGTAGATACTCAGCACATCTTCATTCCTGAGCCGGACCATGAACTCCCGCTCCAGCTTCACCCATTTCTCCAGTTCCTCCTTCAGCCCGTACCGCTCGTACAGTTCCTCCGGATCGATGTATTTCCCCGCATCCCCGCCCGCAAAAAACGTACACAGCATCCGGTACAGCACCACTTTTACCGGGTAATCCGGCAGGGCAAACTCCTGGTCATAAAACACAAACTCCCCGTCCAGGTAAAAGCTGTTCAGGGGCACCATGTCCACATAGGCCCGCTCAAACACCTGGCCGTATTCCTCCTCTTCCCTGATTTCCGCCGACTGCAGGATCAGGTCCCGGAAATGGTCCAGCGCTTCCAGAAATGCGGCTTTATCTTCCCGCAGCAGCGAAAGCAGATACATCTGCCCCACCGGCGCCTCCACATACGGCATCCGGTAACTCTTCCCCTCTATCCTTCCCTCCAGCACCCGGATCCCCCGCTCCTGCAGTGCCCGGCCGTTCTCATACAGTGCCTGAATGCGCCCTTCCCCTTCCGGATGGATGGCCCGTTTCTCCACCGTCCCCGCTCCATGGATCAGTGTGTAGAGCCCGTTCTCATGCCCTCTCTCCACCGAAGACGTTACATGCAGCACATCCGACAGCCGGCCGTCCTTTGCACACTCCACCAAAAAGGCGTCCGCCATCCGGTGGAACAGGCCGTTCTCCACCAGGTCGTCATACAGATACTCTTCCTGCAGAAACACCGTGTCCGGATAGTTGTATGTGGGAATGGCCCGGGTCTTTAAATCCTCCCTGGGCATGTACCCCTCCGCATAGAGCAGGAACGGATTGTTTAAATCCGAAAGGACGGCATAAAACTTATAACTCCCTATCCCAGCCGCCTTCAGCATCCTTTCGATCTGGGCATGGGAATACATCCGCCCTGAAAAATGGTCCTGCTCTTTCGCATAGGCCCTCCTGTAGTCTTCCATCGGATCAAAATTTCTGCCCGTATAGGGATCCCTGTCCCCGCAGAAATACCGGATCCCCAGACGGTTATTGAGTTCCAGAAGAAGCTTCCCGTCCCCGGGAAGCGCTTCATACACCCGTCTTATGATGTCCCCGATATCCCGCTCCTTTTCTATAAAAGCGGTGAGCACCACTGTACCGCTGGCTTCCCCTTCCTCTAAAAACCGTTCGTACTCCCCCCTGTTTTGCAGCACCCGTTTCTTCCCCTGGGAAGGATACCACCCCGCCAGGGCTTCCGGCAGCTCTTTCAGCAGCGCCGCCTCTTTTTTTCTGTCAATCTTCTGTTCCATCGCTCCGTCCCTGTGCTTAACCGTTCTTCCTGCCCGCAGCCGCTCTGCACCGCTGCCTCTTCCGTGCCCCTATACGGAAAATCTGAGAAGATCCCCTTCTTTTATCCCCAGCTCTTTCAGCTGCTTTTCCATCGCCTCCGCATACCTGCCTTCCGGTATGACAAACAATGCGCCCGCCGCCTTTTCTGCCGCCTCCCGGGGAGCGCATATCTTAATGCCTTCCAGGACGCTTCCCTGCCTGTCCGGATCATTATCGCAGATCCCCTCCAGCTCCAGGCCGGCATGGGAAAACCGCTTCAAAAAGCGCTGCCCCCTGATGCCGCTGCCAAACAGGACGATCTTTCGCCCCGCTGTCTTCTCCAGAAAGGCCGCCAGGATGTTCACATCCAGGTTGCCGCGCGCATGCTGCCTCTCTATACGCGTCAGAAACTCTCTTTCATCCTCCAGCAGAAGAAACGTGTTCCCGTAGGCTTCCTCCCCTGCCTCTTCCCGGACCAGGTTCCCCGACCGGATATCCCGGCCAAGCTCCTCCTTATAGTACCGCACGAACTCTTCTCTCGCCTCTCCCGCAAGCCTGGCGGCATTCCAGTAATAACTCTCATACTTCCATTTCCAGTACGCCTTCCACTCCGTCTTCCCGGCCCTGCGCCGCCTCAGTTCCTCATACAGAAAGGCATACTCCTTAGGGATCGCATAGATCTTCCCCGGATCATGGATCGAAGAGCCGGGGTTGTCCATCGTATACTCATACACCAGGTCATGGCTGTGCCAGCTCTTCCCGGCATACATCGCCGCTAAAAACCGGAAAGAGGTATCCTGGAACGCCGCCCCCGGCGACTCCTGCATCCGGATCCCATGCTCCCTTAAAAAAGAGGTGCGGTACAGCCCCGTCCAGACGGCTCCCGTCGCGCATGCCAGAAGCTTCCCCCTTTCCTCATACGGAATCACCCGCCCATAGCACGCCTCACTGCCGTATTTCTGTATGGGGGTGTTCACAAAACTCTCCCCCTTCCGGCAGACCGCCTCATAATCTGCGTCCGCATAGTCTGCCCCGCAGGCCTGCGCACAGCCGTACAGGCGCTCTAACATCTCCTCTTTCATCCGGTCGTCCGACTCTAATATTGCAATATATTCCCCTTGTGCTTCCGAAATACCGCGGTTGATCTTATGCCCGTAGCTGCAGTTAGAATCATGAATGATGCGGATCCGGCTGTCTCTGCCGGCATACTCCTGCAGGATGGCCGGCGTCCCGTCCGTGCTGCCCCCGTCCATGCACAGAATCTCTGTCTCCCGGAAGCTCTGCCCCGTTACGCTCTCCAGGCACCGCCGGAGTGTCTTTTCCGCATTATGTACCGTTACGATCACCGATATCTTACAGTTCATGCGCTCTGTCTCCCTCCGCTTCCTCCAGTGCTTCCTCCAGCCGCTTCCGGAAAGCCTCCATGCTGAATATCTCCTCATAGGTCTTCCTGGCTTCCCTCCCGATCCGCCCGCAGGCTTCCCTGTGCGTCAGCACCCACTCCATGGCCTCCGCCAGGCTCTCTGCATCTCCTGCCCGGCAGACCAGCCCGTTCTCCTTCTCCCGGATCAGCTC
>CANQTL010000086.1 GCA_947626775.1 uncultured Lachnospiraceae bacterium
TAAACAGTATACTTCTTGGCATTTCACACAGAAAAATCCCGCACAGATGTGCGGGACTTTGTCGACAGTCTGAAGCGCATAGAGTAAATCTATACGCTTTTATATAATTCTTTTTGCGGATTTCTACTGCGTCATTTATTCTTGACATTGATATTGGAAAGTGAAAAAATAAAAACATTGAAAAAACGCTACTTATCGAAGACGCAAAAAAATACCCCATATATTTTTTTTCAATTATTTTTTAATAAATTTTCTTTAAGTTGATGACATTGCAAAGTAATCCAGATATTTTTTGATAGTGACCGAGGTGATCCCAGATTTTTTGACGGTGCGGAAGGTGTTTTTCAGTTTTTCGGGATTGGTCAGCGAGCCGACGGCGGAGGATAAGATATTGAGCAAATCCTCGAGCTCGCCCTGATTTCTGACCTTGTTGCGTTTCAAAATGTCGCGGATGTATATTTCGTCAAACATATTTTCCAGCGCATCGGCCTTATCGGTATCCTTATCCCGTAATACAACCGCCGGTATTCCGCCGTACAGCATATACTGAGAGAACCCCTCATATTGACTGCCGGGATAAAAGGACATAAATTCAGAGAAACTCAAAGGGTACATATGGATCTCGTCGCCTCTTCCGGCAAATTCCGTTATGATGTCTTTGGAGAGAAAGCGGGCGTTGCTGCCAGTGACATAGACGTCCATGTTTTCTTTGCGCAGATATCCGTTTAATACGGTTTCAAAGCAGTCCAGCATCTGCACCTCGTCGAGAAGGAGATAATAAATGTTTTCATCAGTTACTCTGGCGCCGGTGATTACTTTCACTAATCCGTTGCCTTTCCGTCTGATCAGTTTATCCAGATAAAAATTGCGCTGTATTTCCATAGGAGCCTCCATTTACGATAGATTTTTGCAGCTTTTTGCAGTTTTCTATTCTGATTTGGAATGTTTGTCGTGCGGTGAGGGGTATGGTATAATATTAAGACAGGAAGCTGCGTGAAAGGAGAGCGTGCATATGGGATTCTGGTGGTTTCTGTTTGCCTGTGATCTGCTGATACCGGTTCTGATGATCGTTTTCGGCAGGCTGCTGTGGAAGCATCCTCCGGCGGGTATCAATATGGTGTACGGCTATCGGACGAAGCGCGCCATGAAGAATGCGGATACCTGGCGGTTTGCGCAGGAATACTGCGGACGTCTGTGGTGGAAGATCGGCTGGATCATGCTTGGGCTGTCGGCGCTTATGCATCTTCCGTTCTACCGCGCTTCGCAGGGAACGCTCGGACAGTTCGCCTCGGTGCTCGACTTTGTGCAGTGCATTGTGCTGATCGTATCCGCGCTGCCCACGGAACGGGCGCTGGAGAAGAATTTTAATGACCGGGGCGAGCGGATCACGGGACCCTGACAGTGAGGATCAAGGTTTAAAATACACCTGAGATAAAAATCTCCGCTCCTATGGCGATCAGGATAACGCCGCCGAGGATCTGCGCCTTGTCGGCCAGCTGCGTCCCGAACTTTTTGCCTATGATCAGCCCGGCCATGCAGAGCACATAAGTGACGGCGGCGATGATGAGACAGGCCGCGAACGCCATGCCCCAGCCGTATCCGGCAATGGTGAAGCCTACGGAGAGCGCGTCGATGGAGGTGGCGACGCCCTGGACGAGCAGCAGTCCGACGCCGAGTCCGACGGACGTCCCGGCATCGCTGCCGCCGCGGATTCCTTCGGACAGCATTTTGCCGCCGATAAAGGCGAGCAGCAGGAGGGCGATCCATGGAACGGCCCGCTCGAATGCCCGAAAATAACGGACGATCGTGTGGACGCAGATCCAGCCGATTAACGGCATGGCAAACTGAAAGCCGGCGAACACGCCGGCGATTCCGCTCATCCGGTTCGTTTTCATCTGCGGGTCATGCAGGCCGTTGGCCAGGGATACCGAGAAAGCGTCCATCGCCAGCCCCACGCCCAGCAGGACGCTGTTAAAGACAAACATAAGGCTCCATTCCATTTCTTTTTCTCCTTTGGTAATCAAAAAAGACTCGCGTATAACCGCGCCGGACGAATCGGCAGGACAGCCTGCGGATCTCGGAGATCCTGAGCTGTCGACGGTTATACATGAGTCTCGCAATTTAAAACAAGCCAGGCCGAAACGATGGCCAGTGTGTTGACTTGCTACACGCCGCGTGCTTGCTACTCCCTCATGGGATTATGTTGGATTTTACTATACTACGCGGCGGGGGAAATGTCAATCGGAGGGAGAGGAAAAAGCAAAATTTTAAGCCTGATGCATATTCGCGCAAAAAACACATCCCGAGTTGGAGGATGTGTTTTTTGTTGTCAAAAGGTGCAAAAAAATGTATTGACTGCACGCAACGTGCAATTTTAGGCTGAAAAGGAGAGATGGGAAATTATGGATATGACGCTGCGAGAAATACATGAGGCTTTCGGCATATCCCGACGCGCCATCCAGGGTTATGAGAAAGCCGGATTGGTGCAGAAGACGGGAAAGAACGAAAGAGGTCATTTGCTCTATGATGAAGAGGCACAGATGCGGATCAAGAAGATCAGGCTGTTTCAGCAGATGGGCTTCAGCATCTGTGAAATTAAGGATATGATTGACGCGCCGGACGATATGCTCAAGCCGATCATGAAACAGCAGCTGCTCAAGTTGAAAAAGCAGCAGGGAAGCATCGAAATCTTAATTGAAAAAATGAATGATTTAATCAAAGAACTGTAAGGTAGACGACAACATTTCGCATCCTCCTTTTTCTGGGTATTGTTTGAAATAATTTCGTATGTTTATATGGATTCTGCCGAGAAAGAAATTTAATCTGAATTTTATTGTAAATCCGTGCGCTTTTCGATATAATTACACAATAAAGAGGAAACTCTATATGCGTTCTCATGCAAATGTTATGGGTGAGGTGGCAAAATGGCGCAGACTACGCCAAAACGAAAAATAAAGGACAGCGTACCAAGCAAAACCTGTATGGCAGCAAGAAAGTGAATATGCCGAAACCGGAACTGTATGTGATATTTACAGGAGAAAAACCGGAAGATCCGCCGGACACCATATCGCTCTCCAAAGATTTTTTCGGCGGCGAAAAGATAGCCATAGACGCAGAGGTCAAGGTACTGTATCAGGAAGATGAGAGCAACATTATTGGAGAGTATATTATTTTCTGCAAGGTGTATAATGAGCAGAGAAAGAAATACGGGCAGACACGGGAAGCGGTCATGGAAACGATCCGTATCTGTAAAGATCGGAATGTGCTGAAGGAATATCTGGAGAATAGAGAGCAGGAGGTTGTGGATATTATGATGACATTGTTTGATGATGAGCAGATTTTAGAGGCCTATGCAAAAGATATTGATGATAATGCTGCGCATAGGGAGGCAAGAGAAACCGCCGAAAGAATGATAAAAATGGGAAAGTTATCATTAGATGAAATTACGTTATATGTACCATCTTTATCAATGGATGAATTAAAGGAATTGGAAGCCAAAATTGTGCAGATGGCGTAATGAGTCCAAATGTGATATAGTATTTTGAATGGATTTATTCTATATACAAGGCGGTGCATGGATACATGTACCGCCTTGTTACAGCTAAAACAAATATATTACTCAAACTTCGCACATAGAATTTAGCTATGCACCTTGAAAATCCAATATCTGGCAGTTATTCAGTTG
>CANQTL010000087.1 GCA_947626775.1 uncultured Lachnospiraceae bacterium
ACTCCTCCGCAAATTCAAATTTTCTGTTCCCTATAAAATTAATTTATTGGGATTTACCAAATCGCCAAATTCCGATTTGAAGATCTGTCATTCGCGCCCGCTGCTTACGATTCGGGCAAGCCACTTTGCAACACCATCCTCATCATTTGAAGGGATAATGGCAGTTGCTATTTTTTTCAGATCCTCATGAGCATTTTGAACGGCATAGCTCTCATCGCAATTCAAACATATAGAAGCCAATCCGCCACATCCAGAATCCGGATTCCCTCATACTGTGACTCGCCGTGACGTGTGCGGGAAAGGATCATTTTGGGGTATGCGTCTTTGATCTGCAGCAAAGGAGCCGCTTCCCGCTCAAAGGTAGTTTTATCGCCGATCTGATCAGACACCTGAATGTATATTCTCTCGCTGCGGCGGATCGCCACAAAATCAATTTCTTTCTTATAGAGAACCCCTGCATATACTTCATACCCTCTGCGCAGTAGTTCCATCGCCACGATATTTTCCAACACTCTGCCGTAATCAAGATTCTTTGTACCGAGTTTGGCATAACGAAAAGTATGGTCGCTTAGATAATACTTATCATTGCTGGAAAGATACTTTTTCCCTTTGATGTCGTATCTGCGGATTCTGTAAAAAGCAAACGCATTGCAGAGATACTGCATATAGGAACTGACCGTCACATGATTGACTTTCTCTTTTATGCTGTCCAGTGTATTGGTAATACTTCTCGCGGAAGAAAGATTGGATATATTATCCATCAAAAAATCCACGATCTGATTCATCAACTGCACATTCCGGATCTTGTATTTTTGCCGGATATCCCGTACAATGAGCGTATTGAACACCTCCGCAATATAGTCATACTTTGCCTCCGGATCTTTGTAGAGATAGGATCCGGCCATTCCGCCTTCCTGCATATAACGTTCCAGCGCCCCATATCGATCTGTATCCTCAAAATACTGCAAGTATTCTCGGAAAGAAAACGGATACACCTTAATCTCAAAGGTTCTGCCGGTAAACAGTGTCGCCAGATCCGAACTAAGCAGAAACGCATTGGAGCCGGTAATATAGATGTCATACTTCTCCGCAGCGTGAAGGCCGTTGATCGCCTTTTCAAAATCGGCACACATCTGCACCTCGTCAATCAAGACAAAATTCTGTTTGCCGTATTCATATTTCCCGTTGATATAGTCATACAAAGGACGGTATTCGAGCAGATAGTCAAATTCCGGCAGATTGAAGTTAATATGAATGATGTTGGAGTCGGGAAATTCCTTCTCAATATGAGATTTGAATGCTTCCAGCAGCTTGGACTTTCCACAGCGGCGGACTCCGGTAATCACTTTGATATCCGGCGTTCCCATAACACTGATGATTTTATCTAAATACATTTTTCGCTCGATCAGCTTCATTTTGACTTCCCTCCGCCTCTATTATGCCCAATTTATTTTCCAAAATCAAGATTATTGCAAAAATGGTAAATAGAATTTAAATCCGCTATAAACAATTTCAGTCATTGCCGACACTTATACTCTTTTTCTAACTTGCGATGTCTGGTCACCATAAATGGCAGGCGTATAACCGCCGGTAATTTTTTTCAACGAATCAACATGGATAGTTTTTCCCCGCAAAAATACCGATAAGGCAGCAGCCAACGCTCAAAAACGCTTTTCCATCAAAAAGAATCTCCCTTTTCGCCAGTCAGCGTGACCGGCTTTCGAATAACCCAAAGAATTATATAGCCTTAATGCAAGTGGGTTATTAGAAAATACATCTAAGCGAATTACATGAATGTCTATTTCCTTTAATTGCTTTTCAATATGTAATAGTGTAGATTTAGCAATTCCTTCATTTTGAAAAGTCGGATTCACACAAAGCCTGTGTACGATATAAAAAGGCCCATCCTTGTATTTCCATTTGCCATTTTCATATGCTTTATCACATTCTTGATTTAAAGTATACATAACCGCTATTTGACCATTTATTAACCCGACATAAAGTTGACTTTTCTTAATATCTTCCTGAAAATCTTCTTTCGCAGGATACAAATCATCCCATTGAAAAATATTATCCCGCTCCATAACATCTACAGCATCATGAACGATACTGCATATTTCTTCCATATCATTTGGCTCTGCTTTCTTATATTTTATTGTCATCACTTCTTCCTCACAAATTCCGATTTGAAAACAGCATTGGTACGGTTCTGCTCTCAGGGAAAATCCGAAACATAAAACGTACGCATTCTTGTGGCGCGCCCAATATTCACACTGTTATTTCGATCTGGTTACCTTCTATCGCAACAATACAACTTTCGTAATATCCATCCCCAGTTGTTCTGGGGCCGTTTATCACGGAAAAACCATTTGATCTCAGTCTATCCGTCAACTCATCGACAAGTTTTTTGCTGCCGACAGAAAAAGCGACATGTGCATAACCGGTACGATTCAACGCTTTCGCTGCATCTTCCATTTCCGGTTTCGCCATGAGCTCCAGTCTTGCACCATCATCGAAGCTGATGAAAAAAGAACGGAAATCTGTAGATGTGTTGTGATAGCCGTCATTGGAGTGACCGCCAAGGTATGTGACAAAGAAGTTTTTTGCAGCTTCTAAATCTTTTACATATAGCGCGATATGCTCTATTCTCATATTTTTTCTCCATATAGTTTTCTACTGCAAATCGCAATTTATAGATGAAAAGTTTCTTTAATCATTTTTGCAACTTCATCAGGCTCTGTATCAGAATTATCGATTCTAAGATAGTTGTCAAAAACAATCTCGCCTTCATAACTGACACACCTGTGATTTTTATCATCATTGATCAAACGCTGGTTCGAAGTCTCTATATCTCTTTTAGAAGCCTTATTTTTCAGCCTGTTCTTTGAAACATTTCTTTTCAGCCTGATTTCTTGCGGAGCAATCAATTCAACGTAATAGAAATCTGTCCCATACGGTTCAAATATACCCTTGACGTGCTCCAGATACTCCCAGTCTGAAGGCAAATCGAAGTCCATCATCAATGTAAAAATCATCCCATAATTGTCAGAAGCTGCATAGTTCCTGAAAATAATGTCTCGCATTTCTGATATCGTTTTCCCATCGTATCTGCCGAAAATTTCTATCACAGGTTCGATGGTCATGTGATTGTGAAAGAGCCTTAATTCAGTTATTTTCATCATTTCTTGGCCAACTGTCATTTTTCCGACAGCAGTATCACCAATTATAAATAATAATTTCATAGAACGCCTCCACAACTCTGAATTTAATGTAGTAAATATTTTTCTAAATAAACTGCTATACCATCTTCATCATTTGTCAGGGTAATGTGATCTGCTATATTTTTGACATCTGAAATGGCATTGCCCGCCGCGACACCTATCCCACATAGTTTCAGCATATCTATATCATTTTTATCGTCGCCAAAAGCCACGACTTCGTTTAGCGGGACATTTAACATATCTGTCAATTCCCGGATCGCCTGCACCTTTCCGGAGACTTCAGGC
>CANQTL010000088.1 GCA_947626775.1 uncultured Lachnospiraceae bacterium
CAACAATTGGATCGAATCTCAGCCGTTGTTTATTCAAGCATTGTTTAGTGATTTATGCTGGGAAAGTTGAGTAATATTAAATATTGAAGATGCTTATTTTTCGGATATGCGTTTTATTTTTTGATGTATTTTTGATGTATTTTAGTTTTTGAAATGGGTGTTAATTGATTGAGATGATTGCTTTATCTTAACAAAATAACCATTGAATTGTGCTATGAAAAATGATATATTATTGACGTGGCGAAAGCCATAGGAAAGTACCCATGACAGGGTGGTAGCCTCCTAAACCATTGATATATCAGCAATTTCGTATTGCTGGTGTACATAGGAAGGAGGTGACGTTATATGACAGCTTTTGAAATCATTTCGGTTTTCATCGGCATATTAACTTTGTTATGTGCCTTTGGTAGCTTAATTATAGCGTTGCTTGCCTTTATCCGAAAGGAAAAGCAGCACAAAAAATAAGCCCCTCTGTCTGCCAACAGAGGGGTGGTGTCCATAAGGGCACTTAAACCAACCAGAGGCATCCACTTATGGGAGTGGGTGCTTTCCTTTTTCTATAAAGTATGTTACCACTTATTGATGTTGCAGTCAATGTTTTTTTATTCGGCTGTTATGCTAATTTTAGTAGACTGTTAACCCATCCGAAATATTTGAGTAATCGCCTTGGCCGAATTGCCAATCAGGATTTTCAGGTACGCCAGTACTTGGTGTACCTTGAGCTGGTCCGGTGTATGGTATGTTTCCGCTATTGTCTTCAAACAGTTCAGGATGCTCCTTTTTAACTTCTTCCAAGATTTGATCCACTTCAGCCTTTTCTTCGTCAGACAGGCTTTCATAAGCACCATCCAACTCGTTATTTCCCTTGTATTCATCATCCTCAAGCTGCACGTCGTCATGTGTTGAATTTACTGTGACACCGCTCTCGTCTGCAGCGCTTTCTTCACCTGTCGCTGTACCCTCGTCAGTGTCGGTGCTTTCTGTCGTTACTTCGGTGTTATCTGCTGTGTTGCTGGCTGCTGCGGCTGCTGTGCTGATGCTGTAGTCGAATTGCTCTATGCCTGTTTCTAACTTTAAGGCTTCTGTTATCAGCTTTATCGCCTCATACTTTGTAATGCCCTCGTCCCAGCGTGTATCAGCGCCTATTAAACCTTTATTATAGGCTACCTTCAGAGCGTTGTATATCGTGCTTGGTACGCCTTGGTCAGGGTTCTGCAGGGCATAAACGATCTCATAGTCCCTGTAGTATTCTTTTTCCGTCCCGTCCTCAATGAATTTCTGCTGCTCCGCTATGTTTCCACCGTCATTACAGTCATTGAACTGTGCCGTTATGCTCCCTACTTTGCTTAAATCAGATGCAAAAAATCTGTTGATAATCAGATAATAAGCCTCGCCCCTTGACATGACTCCGTTATAGGTTTTGTTATTCAATGACTTGCTGGCTGTATCAAGGTAGCTGTATTCCGCCTCCTGCTCTGCAAACACATTATAGGCTGACTCCCCAACAAGGGTGTTGAATTCTTCTGACGCAGCGAGTGTTTCATCTACCTGCAGTTCAGACCTTGCCACCATCGCCATAAACTCTTTTCTTGTAAGCGCATCATCCGCATTTGCCGCACCGTCCGCACTGTCGGGCAGGATATTGAAATAAGCGTTGAGCGCCATGTAAAATGCCTTGTCCGCATCTTCTGCCGCATCCACGTCCGTATAAACCGTATCAGCTGCCCCTGCAAGGGTGTCTATGATGTCTGTATCCTCCAGCATATCAATAAACGCTTTGTTATGCAGAGCCACCCTCAATGTATTATTGTTTTCATTGTTGCCCTGCGCATCCACATACAAACACCCGTCTTTTCCATCCCCTGTAATGGTGATCTTTAAGGTGTCATCCCATTGTGCCCTCATGGACTCCTGACTGGTCAGTGATGCCAGAATGATCCATGCAAGGGCACTCTCATCTGCCTCACTGTAATTCTCTGGCACAGCGATCTCAATCTCTATGGTATCCCCATTGTTTATCATCTTCAGCAGTTCTGACTGTGACATTGCTCCACAGCCCATTAACTGCGATGCGATGATCGCCATGGTTATTGTTGGCACTGTGATTCTTTTTACTGTGATTCGTTTTGATTTCATGTGCTGGTATCCTCCCTGAATAAAAATATTATATAATACTCACATTTTGTTTACAAGTACAACTATTGGTTGTGCGCCGTATGGACTGCAACATTACACTCAATGTTGATAAGCTTGTCCTATGCATTTTATTATCTTTTTCATAGCCATACTCCTTATATTCCATATTTTTAATAATACAAGATACTATCCAACTGATTTTTGCGCATAAAAAACAGACACTATATTTTTGACATAGTGCCTATTTGGAAATGACCGTTATGATGGTTTATGATAAATACTATTTAGATATGTAGTCGATGTTAAACAACCTCTTTAATTCTGATATGTACTCTGCATTGATACTATCCTTTGGACAGGCAAGGAAAATCGTTTTTCCCGTTTCTTCCAAATCAGGCTTTGTTACTGTTGAAATATGTATATCCCAATTCTTCATGATGTCCATGCCTATCAGGATATTACCTGTTCTGTTATAGTTGATGTGTATTGTTTTATGATTTAATTGCACACCATTGATACTAAAATTTTTTATTGCATGCTTAAACTTTAATGCAGGACTCGCCATTTTTTCTGCATAAGACTTTGGTTTTGGAGGTCTGCTACTTCCTGTTTCCACGCCATAGCTGACGACATAATCTATATCACCATTTATATCGTTTTGTTTTAATGCCATTAAATATTCTTTATCTGTGTTGAATGCCGCTAAAGGTATGACACTTATTGAACAGCCAGTGTCTATCTTTACTTTTACATTACTGATCACATTTTGTATATTGTCCAGTTCAAATGTCGCCAGTGCATTAAACGAGCCACCAACGCCTGTTTGTGTCATTACGATTTCAATATATTTATCATTCATCAAATGTTACTCCATCTATATACTCTGCACTGTCAAAATACACTGGCGTTATTGTTGCATTTGTCTTAAACCATTTTGTATAATCCGTAGACTTCCCATCACCAAAGTACACCAGTTCTCCCTCTACATCACCGTCTGCCAATAATGTAGAATTAAGCAATAACATATAGGTATCAAATATATTTTCTAGTTGAGATGTTCTCACTATCATGTGTTCTTGCAGTTCATTGAATGATAATTTCTTTTCTTTTTCTACATTTTTCAGCATAGTGTAGACCCCTTTCTGTAGAATATTTTTATCTATAGTTATTATATCTTAAAAGCTTAGAAAATACAAATTATTGCGGAAAATAGATAGCGTAAGTTTATTGTAGGAATAAGGCAGACAGAGTAGCCCCTTGATCTGGCCAGACTTATTGACCATCTTTA
>CANQTL010000089.1 GCA_947626775.1 uncultured Lachnospiraceae bacterium
GAAAAAAATAGGCTCAGAGAAACCATTTTCATAGCGTTTTGTGCCTGAGCGAAGCGAAAGGAATGGATATAAAGATGGGAGAATAGCGATTTTAAAGCGGCGGTCCGCACATCCTATCCACGCGGCGTCGGGCTCCGTCGCATGGATAGGATGTGCGGGCCGCCTTTTGCAAAAACGAAATATCGAACACAGTTTTCTGAAAAATCTATTGCAATCGAAAAGCGGTTGTGATATTATCAAAGCAAATATAAACGGACATATCTGGGGAATCTGAAAGTTCTGATCGCACGTCTTTGCATTTCTGTTCTGAGAGAATCCCTTATATGTGCACAAAATCAAATAAGGGAGGAAATGGATGGGAAGAAAAGACTTACAGAAGAAGGGATATCTGTACGACCCGGAACGATTCGCGGATCTGGTCAACGGCGTGGTGTGCGCGGGCAGACAGGTGCTTGCGGCGGCGGATCTGACGGAGCTGGACAGCCAGGCGGGACAGTTCGGCCTGGCGGCGTATGGTGAGATCAGGGATGGCGGCACTGGCGGAAATGAGAATGACAGAGATACTGGAAAAGAGCGTGGAGAAGACAGGGGCAGAGAACGTAATCGGAATCAAAGCAAAAAGAAGAGCGGCAAGCTGAAAGATCTGCGCCGCGATCTGGTACGGCGGGCGGCTTTCGGAGTGAACTTCATGGTGGTCGGGATCGAGAATCAGGGAGAGACGGACTATCTGATGCCGTTACGCTGCATGTCCTACGACACGGCGGAGTATGAGAAACAGGCGGCGCAGATCAGAAGAAAAGTCAGGAAGAGCAAAAAGGTTACGAATGCCGAGTTTCTGTCGGGATTTGCGAAAGACAGCAGGCTGCATCCCTGCGTGACGATTGTGCTGTACTATGGCGAGGACTGCTGGGACGGTTCCACGTCGCTGAGGGAGATTTTGGATTTAGAGGGTATTCCGCCGGAATTAAGAGCTGAGGTAAACGACTATAAAATCCATCTGTGCGAGGTGCGGAAGTTTGAGAACACAGAGGTATTTAAAACGGATGTAAAACAGGTATTTGACTGCCTGCGGTATGCCAAGGAGCCGGAAAAACTGTATCAGCTGGTGACAAGCGATCCGTCGTATCGGGCGATGGAGCCGGATACCTATGAGATGATAGTGGAGTATACTGGGGTGGGCGAGTTAATGAAAGTACAAGAATACGGAAAGGACGGTAAGGTTGATATGAGCACTTTGGCAACGGGACTGATTGAGATGGGCCGCAGGGACGGCATGGAGAAAGGTATTGAGCAGGGGATAGCACAGGGAATAACGCAAGGAATAGCACAAGGTATAACGCAGGGAATAGAGGAAGGATATCTGGCTGCCGCCCGGCGTATGCTTCAGGCGGGAAAGCTGTCCCATGAGGAGATCGCACTGTATTCTGGGCTGCCAATCGAGGAAGTGCGGAAGCTGGCGATGGCGTGAGGGAAGAGGTAAGACGAGGACGGGTCTGTCTGCAGAGACAGGCCCGTTTTTACGCGGGCAATGAGCCAGGCTGGCAGGCCTGCCTGTCAATTTGGCGAATGCCGAGATAACGAGTGAAACTTGCAGAGTGCGTTTTGTTTCGTTGGCAATGGGATGCGGAAAGGATGGGAGAATAGCGATTTTAAAGCGGCGGTTCGCACATCCTATCCGCGCGGCGCCGGGCTCCGTCGCATGGATTTTCCGGCTGTTCCGGAGAGGCTGAGGCGACGGACGCAACCGCCCGCCACTCGCCATCCGGGCTCGGGGCGGGCTTTACGGTCCTTCCATGGCCCGTAATTGCTGGGTATCGCACGGAACAGCAGGAAAATCTCAAGCTCCTGCGCAGGACACCGCACGGATAGGATGTGCGGACTGCGCTCTCTTCAATGTGTTATACTGTATTTCGGCTGGTTTGTGATAAAAAACGAAGGTATCGTCCAAATTGCGGATATTTTCTGTTGCAATTATAACTTGATTGTGCTATCATCAATTCATCAAAGTCAGTTTGGAATTTACGTTTGTGGAGCAGTCTGCGGCATATGGGAAAATGCAGCGCTTCGCAGATGCGATTCCGAATTGATATGAACACATATCTGGGAAGTCTGGCAGTTCTGGTCGCATGTCTTTGCATTTCTGTTCTGAGAGAATCCCTTATATGTACAACAATCAAATTTATAAGGGAGGAAATGGATGGGAAGAAAAGACTTACAGAAGAAGGGCTATCTGTACGACCCGGAACGCTTCGCGGATCTGGTCAACGGCGTGGTGTGCGCGGGCAGACAGGTGCTTGCGGCGGAGGATCTGACGGAGCTGGACAGCCAGGCGGGACAGTTCGGCCTGGCGGCGTATGGTGAGATCAGGGATGGCGGCACTGGCGGAAATGAGAATGACAGAGATACTGGAAAAGAGCGTGGAGAAGACAGGGGCAGAGAACGTAATCGGAATCAAAGCAAAAAGAAGAGCGGCAAGCTGAAAGATCTGCGCCGCGATCTGGTACGGCGGGCGGCTTTCGGAGTGAACTTCATGGTGGTCGGGATCGAGAATCAGGGAGAGACGGACTATCTGATGCCGTTACGCTGCATGTCCTACGACACGGCGGAGTATGAGAAACAGGCGGCACAGATCAGAAGAAAAGTCAGGAAGAGAAAAAAGGTTACGAATGCCGAGTTTCTGTCGGGGTTCGCGAAGGACAGCAGGCTGCATCCCTGCGTGACGATTGTGCTGTATTATGGCGAGGACTGCTGGGACGGGGCCACGGCGCTGCGGGAGATCATGGATCTGGAAGGCATTCCGCCGGAATTAAGAGCTGAGGTAAACGACTATAAAATCCATCTGTGCGAGGTGCGGAAGTTTGAGAACACAGAGGTATTTAAAACGGATGTAAAACAGGTATTTGACTGCCTGCGGTATGCCAAGGAGCCGGAAAAACTGTATCAGCTGGTGACAAGCGATCCGTCGTATCGGGCGATGGAGCCGGATACCTATGAGATGATAGTGGAGTATACTGGGGTGGGCGAGTTAATGAAAGTACAAGAATACGGAAAGGACGGTAAGGTTGATATGAGCACTTTGGCAACGGGACTGATTGAGATGGGCCGCAGGCAGGGAATAGAGAGCGGAATAGAGCAAGGTATATCGCAAGGAATAGAGCAAGGATATTTGGATACCGCCCGGCGTATGCTTCAGGCGGGAAAGCTGTCCCATGAGGAGATCGCACTGTATTCTGGGCTGCCAATCGAGGAAGTGCGGAAGCTGGCGATGGCGTGAGGGAAGAGGTAAGACGAGGACGGGTCTGTCTGCAGAGACAGGCCCGTTTTTACGCGGGCAATGAGCCAGGCTGGCAGGCCTGCCTGTCAATTTGGCGAATGCCGAGATAACGAGTGAAACTTGCAGAGT
>CANQTL010000090.1 GCA_947626775.1 uncultured Lachnospiraceae bacterium
GTCAACAATTGGATCGAATCTCAGCCGTTGTTTATTCAAGCATTGTTTAGTGATTTATGCTGGGAAAGTTGAGTAATCAATTATATATTTTTTCACCCTGTTGTAAAAGGTCGCTCTTGTCACCCCGAGCAGTTCAGCCGCCTTTACTGCCGTTATCTCCTTTTTCCGCCATGCTTCATACACTTCATCAAAGTTCTCCAGCACCTTTTCTTTTCTCCCTTTGTAACGTCCTTCTTTCTTTGCAATGTCTATCCCTTCTTTCTGGCGTTCCAGTATCAAAGTCCTCTCAAATTCCGCCAGTGCGGCAAACACGGTAAGCACGAACTTTCCCTGCGGGGTTGATGTGTCGAAATTTTCCTTCAGGGAAACCACCTTAACCCCTTTGTCCCGGAGGGTATTGACGGTGTCCAGCAGATCTATTGTCGAACGTGACAGTCTGCTCCACTCGGTCACATAAACCTCATCCCCCTCTCTGACAAAGTCCATCATCTTCTGGAATTCAGGCCTTGCGGTATCTTTCCCTGACACCTTATCCTGATATGGTTTTTCAATGCCATAGCCCTTCAAAGCTTCCAGCTGTCTTGCCTCGTTCTGCTCCTGTGTACTCACACGGATATATGCCACTCTCATAATGCAGCCTCCTTTTCCTCAATCTGTATCATTTGACCTTACCCTATCTATGCATTTCTGCCAGATTTGAATATGAGCAATTTACTTCCCATTTTCCGTATAATCTGCGCATATTTTGACATGACAAAATAAAATCACCTATCTATCCTTATTTGGCGTCTCTGCCCGGTCCTGCCCTTCTACTGCCCTGCGACGACAAACTGCTCCATACAGTCCATACACATAACATTTAACTGCTTGGTTGCCCTGAAACTGTTCCCACAGCAGGGACATATATATTTCCTTGTGGAGCACTTAGGCTTTTTGACAGCCATGCCGTTATCACCGCCTGTTCCCTTAGTGCCTGTAACGGCAGCCGCCCATGCGCTGCCGTCTCTGTTGATGTCAAGCGGCTTTTCTATCCCATACCGTTTAAGCACTTCAATAAACCCCTGTGTCGGCTCCGTCACGCTCCAGCCTATCCCTTTGTGGTAGGATATTTTTAACCCTCTTTTTTCTGCCTCAACTTTGAAATTCTTATTGTGGTATCTCCCATACTGGCTTGTATCCTGAATGCCATTTAAGGCACAATAGAAATGCGTGAGTTCATGACAGAGCGTAGCCACCACGTTTTCCACAGGGCGGTCAAGATGCTCCGCCGATATGTTGATCTCATGCAGCCTGTCGCTCTCCACTCTCCATTCTTCGCCTACGGTATAATGCCCGTTTGTCCTCGGAGAACTCATAAGGGTAATGACGATCGGCGGCAGTTCCTGATTAAAATACACCTCATTCAGAACATCAAAAGCATACTCCAGCATTTCCTGATAACTTTTAAGCATGTCTGTATCTCCACTCCACCAGTTTTTCATCAGCATCTGTTTTCAGATACTCATTTATAAGCCTGATTTTTGGAAGTGTACCTACAAAACATAAAAATATCCAAGATGCTCCTGCACCTTGGACTGTAGTCTTTGTGGGATATTGCCCATGGCACAAGCCGTAACGGCGTCCGTGCATGGAGCGAGAATGATTCTGTTTTTGTTTGACAATTTGTCGAATTATGTTAGTATTTTCTTAGGACTACAAGACGGTAGGCGGTTAGCCCTCTACGGAGGGACTGTGTTCTACACTCCGTTTCGGTCGGCGCAAAACCTGCGTCCACCGGACGCAGTGCGCCCCTCCGATTACATAGAAACTCGCAAGAGAATCTAAGAAAGGAGGGCTGAGCCATATGGATATTTTCGGAATGATTGCGGTGCTGAGCTTCGGCTTGACCTGCTTTGGAGTCGGATACTCTTTTGGCAAAGATAGTAATAAGACACAAAAATAGCCGCCCTGTTCCGCTAAAGTGAGGCGACTATTTTTGTCATAATCATTTGAACGGGCTAACCGTCTATCGGTAGTCCGTTGGGCATCTGTTACCGCAGATGCCCTTCTTTATGTTTAATGTAACATAATATTTAGATTACTGCAAGTATTTTTATTCTTATTTCAGTATCTCCATAAATTAAAATAATTATTTCTAACGCCATTCAGCGATTCCCTTAATTCTTACTTATCCTTACATAAATCTATGTATTCTTCCACTTCTCGCATAGCGCTGTCCATTTCATCCATATTGTTTGAATTTTTCATAGCGAACATATATGTTTTTCCACTGCTATGGTATATTTTGGTATATAATTCTTTGATGATGTGCATACCTATCAAATTGATGCCATTTGTACCATATGACAACATAATGTCAAAATTTCCAAGGGGCACATTATCTATCACCAAGCCGGTAATTGGATATTTATATCTGACATTTTTTGAATCAAATAACATCTTTCTATCATCAAGAGTTATATTTTTGTCTATCAAGTTTTCTAATTCATTTTCATTTTTACAGATTTCTTTATAATGATTGATTTTATTTACAAGTTGTTTTATATATTCCAAATCACTGCCTTTGCTCTCCACTCCGACCCCAATTCCTAAAATGGAATCTTTATTATATAATATATTGCGTTGTATATCCTCTAAAGATTTTCCATATCTGTTTAAGCTGTTGAAAGATATTAAGCTGTGGGAACAGCCTGTATCAAATACAGCATCTGCTATGATCTGTGTGCCGCCAAAAGCTTTAAATTGCATTGGAAATCTGAATGAGCCATAGTCTACTTCTCCTATGATAATATCTTTAGTATTCATATTCACAATACTTTTCCCTTTCAAGTGAGTTATTATATACCAAGGTAGAATTTGGTTTTGATAATTCTATATAAGTATCTGAATAACTGTCCAATATCCCTTCTACTGTTGAACTGCCTGTCATATTTTTTATAATTTTAACATCCGTCAAAATGATATACATATCGAGTATATCTTTTAATTGTCGGGTAGTTACTCTTTTTCCCCTATAGGATTGCAAATCGTTGATCGTTAAACACTTCTCTGTTGCTTTCATATATCCTTGTCTCCTTTCATCAGAATCTAAAGAAACATAAGCTCTTTCCTGTTCACTTATATTATATAGCAAAGCCTGTAAATTTACAAATTGTTATACTGACACGCTTTAGTATCGGATACGCCATCGGACGCAAAGATAGCAATAAGACACAGAAATAGCCGCCCCAACCTGACAAGTTAAGCGGCTATTTTACGTTTAATGAATCGGGCTAACCGTCTATCGGTAGTCCGTTGGGCATCTGTTACCGCAGATGCCCTCAGACTGTCGACAAAGTCCCGCACATCTGTGCGGGATTTTTCTGTGTGAAATGCCAAGAAGTATACTGTTTATGC
>CANQTL010000091.1 GCA_947626775.1 uncultured Lachnospiraceae bacterium
GCACAGGTAAAGTGGGCTTATCGTTTAGCCGCATATGTATTTAGCGCTGTTGTGTCATGGGCAGTGCTGGCGGTGACCCCGAGAAGAAATATGGGCAGGCTGATCAGCAGAATTGGAGAGAAGTTTCTGACGATTTACTTCTGGTATCGGCCGGTACTTTATGTACTTACAGGACTGCATGTTTATGAACGTCTGGATCAGATGTTGGGATGGCGAATGGGGAGAGTAGCGTGGGTGTTTTGTGGTGCCGTATTAGTCATTCTTTTGTCATTTTTGGTAGTACCAGGTATTTCGAAGAGTTGCAGTAAAAATTATAATGAGAAAGGAATGGATAATGTCAAAAAGAAAAATATAGGTTGCGGAAAATATGTAATAATTTACACATTTATTTTTGCATTTACGTTTTGTTTGGTACATTCTCCGCTTTTGATAAAGGGTTTTTCATTTGTTAACAAAGTTGATGGACGTTTACAACATTTTCCTTTACTGGTATATATCGGTCAAAGTATTCGAGAATACATTTTTGGCATCTTTAAAGGAAATTTTGCAATGCCTCTGTTTGATATTAATATTGGGTTAGGTGAGGATATACTGACATTTCCCGCATCACTTGGAATGTTGGATCCTCTAGTAATATTATTAAGTCCTTTTTTCCCTATGGGGTATATGGAGTATTTGTATAATGCTTTAGAGGTTTTTTATGTCTGGTTGGCAGGACTTAGCTTTTCATATCTCTGTTTTTCATTTAAGAAAGATGCGTTGCATACTTTAATTGGTGCGGTTGTATATTGCTTTGGTGGACTGTCTCTTGGTTGGAGTGTTAGTAATTTCAGTTTTTTTACAGTTGGTATGATTCAATTGCCATTATTGATTGTAGGAGCGAATCAAATCATTCGGCATAAAAAAATATATTTGTTTGTATTTACAATATTTTGGGCAGCTATTAACAAGTTTTATTCGCTTTATTTCATGATGTTTCCTGTTGGTATTTATGTTTTGGTCAGTTGTTTTTTTTATGAAAATGGATTGACTGATGTTAAAAGCTATCAACGAATTAAAAATTCTGTTTATGCTATAGCAAAAATATTCGGGGCAGCAATACTTGGTGTAGGGATGGCCGGTGTTGTATTTATTCCTGCCGTTTATAGTATGATGAGTTCCAGCCGTTCAAGCGGTTCAGTTTTTCCTGGAAGCTATTCCTTAGCTTACTACGTAGACCTGTTACTCAGTTTATTTATTAGAAGGTATGGGGAATATGGCATATCCTGTGCTGCGATTGTGTTATTTGCCGTTATTATGGTATTTTGGTCGAAGAACAAAAAAACAAAGGTTCTCTTGACTGTAGCAGGTCTTTGTTACCTTAGTTCAGTTGCTTCGTATGTGCTTAATGGTTTTCAATATTTATCAAACCGTTGGGCTTTTTCCATAAGTCTCATTTTAGCGTATGCAGTGGTTGAGACGCTTCCTAAACTACTTGCGCTTACAAAGAAGCAGTTTGCAGTTTATACCGCTGTATTCGGAGCTTATACATTATTTGTAGTTGTTGAAGTTTTCCGAGGGATTGAGAGTAGTACTTTGATTGGTGTGGCATTTTTGGGTATCACTTTAACAATACTTGGAATGGGGGTAAATTGCGGCCCTGATAAGCAAGAGAATAGTTCGCGAAGAGATCTGGCTATGGTCGTGTTAATAGCGGTTATTTGCAATGTTGGATCATTGGGAACTTGGCTCTTTGCATCAAGTGGGGAAAATATGGCATATGATTTTCACAAAATAGGATTTGAAACGGATCGATTGGAAAATGCGACAGAACGAGAATTAGAGGCTTTTTATCTTTCTAATACTGAAGGTCGTGGAGATGGGAGTCTTTTTTACAGGAATACAGGTATGGTTTGGGGGATACCGACATCATTGATGTCTTATAATACTGTAGAAAATGAGAATATTATTGAGTTTTGGAAGAAGATTGAATTGAGTACGCGTAATCAGTTGTTCAATCATTATTCTACGGATCATAGAACGGTGCCTGGTACATTGCTTTCTGGAAAATATTTTGTGGCGACATCGAATAAAGATCAGGAAATCCCTTACGGATATACATTAGTCAAAACAACTGACAAAGGCTATGCTATTTATGAAAACGAGTTTGCACTTCCATGGGGTTATACATATGATTCTGTAATCTCATATGATTATTTAGAAACATTGAATGGCTTGGAACGGCAGGATGCGATGCTTCAGGCAATTGCTTTGAAGGATGTTTTCCAACAGAGCGCTCTTGCTTTGGATGTTAGCAGTATTCCGTATGAGTTTACTTGTAAAGGTTGTAAATGGGAGGATGGTATTCTGCAAATTACAAATGCGAATGCGGCTATAACAATTAGTTTTGAAGTGTCAACAGAGGCGGAGATGTATTTACGTTTGGAAGGAATGATTATTGAAGACACGCAATCGCAGAGTATACAGGTAAAATATGATAAACAGACAGATACAACTAACAGAAGCGGATACAGAGCTAGTTATTATCAGGATGTTACAAATTACCTTTATAACCTTGGCAGTAATAAAATAGGATCAAATACAATCACGGTCATATTTTCCAAAGAAGGGAAATTCCCTTTAGAAAATATACGAATATTTGCGGAGTCATTTAAAAACTATGAGAATCGTATTTCGAAGTTAAAAGCCGAGCCTTTAGAGAACATCCAGTGGAGCACCAACCGACTGACCGGAACCGTCGATCTGTCGAAGGACAAGATCCTCTGTGTCAGCGTTCCCTATAGCAAAGGCTGGTCCGCTACGGTCGACGGCGAGAAGGCGGAGATTCTCCGCGGTAACTACATGTTCATGTGCCTTCCGCTGACAGCTGGGCACCATGACATTGTGTTCTCTTACTGCTCGCCGGGGCTGAAGCTGGGAAGCGTTGTGTCACTGGCCAGCCTTTGTATCCTGGTCGGCATGCTGGCCCATGATTGGAGAAAGAAGAGGGCAGTGCAGGAAAGCAGTAGAAAGTAATGTGTCCACTTAATACATCCTTTTTCAGAAAATCTGAAATCAGGGTTGCCGCTTCAGAGCGAATCAGGTATAATATAAACGGAGGCCGGCCGTATACGGCAGGTTTCGGGCAGCACCTGCG
>CANQTL010000092.1 GCA_947626775.1 uncultured Lachnospiraceae bacterium
TAAAATTTCTCCTTTCTATCCGTGGCAATCGGAACTGTGACATATGGTGTGCGTAAAATTGTCACGTTGCCGGTCTGTTCAGACCGGCTGCTTTGCATTAGAGATTATACGCTGCAAGCCGAATATTCGCTCATCTAAGCGAATATTCACCATAAATTCGCTATTGCGATTGACAAATCGAATTTTACGGGTACAATATACTTAGGATTATTGTAAGGAGGCGCTCCGATGAATTTTGAAACCGAGAATATTGAATTTAAGTCTCAGTTTACCGAGGAAATTCAATTCGGGGAAATATCGTTCTCTTGGTATCACTCAAAAGAAAGACGGCATTTATACCAATCTTGCTTTGATACTTTCCGACCAGTGTGCGCATACAACTAAAATTGCTGTATTCAGCGATGAAGCCTGTACCGTGTTTCGGGACAGCAAGGAATTCGGCGGCTCGGTGTTCAGGCAATTCGAGGACACAGTAAATTATCTTGCCCTGTGTAACAAAACGAGCTCCGTAATTAAAGGTGTGGTTCGGACGGATAAGCAAGATTATCCAGAAGAAGCGATCCGCGAGGCTCTGCTGAATGCGATTGTCCATCGGGATTACAGTTTCAGTGGCAGTATCATTATCAATGTTACCGATCATAAAATGGAGTTCATTTCTCTCGGCGGTCTTCTTCCTGGCCTTTCCCCTGACGATATTCGTTCCGGTATTTCTCAGCCGAGAAACAAGAATCTTGCCGAAGTGTTCCATCGCCTGCGCTTGATTGAAAGCTATGGTACCGGCATTCGCAGAATATTCAATCTGTATGCTGCCTGCTCAGGGCAACCGCAAATAGAGGTTACCTCTAATACCTTCAAAATTGTTTTGCCAAATATGAATGCCGTTCCTGCGGCAGCGCCGGAAAGCGTTGCGGCGGTCACTCCGCAGATGCAGAAGGTGCTTGATTATATCAAGGAAAATGGACAAATCACCGAAAAAGAAATCAGCGACTTGCTTGGACTGAAAAAGACCCGCACATTTACTGTTGCAAAGCAGATGCGAGATCTCGGGCTGATTAAAGTTATCGGCAGAGGCGAAAGCAAAATGTATTTGTTGAAATAAAGAGCATCATTTAACAAGACTTTCTATACTGGATGCTTTGCTAAAGCTCGGATGGGAGCGCAATCAAATTATTGCACTATTTGACGATGTTGAGTATGTAGGCGATTATGAACATATGAGATATATGAAACCTCTGACAAAGAGAGCACGGAATGTCGGGTGTATAAAGGATAGACTGGTATACTGATTGTTATACAGCGGACAAAAGAAATGTGTCGCGCAGACGCTCGAAAAGGGAGGTTGGAGATGCAGGGCTGGATAGAGGGTTTTCAGAAATCTATCGATTTTATAGAACGGAATTTGACAGGGGATCTGAGCATAGAGGAGATTGCGGGAAAAGCTGCGCTGTCACCGTTCTATTACCAGCGCATTTTCGTGGCTCTGTGCGGGATGACGGTAGGCGAATACATCCGAGCGCGCAGAATGACATTGGCTGCACAGGAACTGACAAAGAACAATGGGAAGGTGATCGACGTCGCCATAAAGTATGGGTATGATTCACCGGACAGTTTTGCGAAGGCCTTCCAGAAGTTTCACGGCATCACACCGTCCCTTGCAAGGGAACCGGGCGCATCCCTTTGTTCTTTTGCTCCGCTGCACATCAAAATCACGATGGAGGGTGGAACTATGTTAGATTATCGTATTGTGCAAAAGGCTCCGTTTACTATTGTCGGCGCTAGGAGACGTTTTCAATCTGATACCAGTTATCAGGAGATCCCGAAGTTCTGGTCTGAATATATGGCGTCTGGTGAGAAACACTCTGTCATGGGAACTTTTGGAGTTTGCGTTGACATGGGCGGGAAGGACTTTGATTACTGGATTGCCGATTTATACAAGCCGTGGGAAGATATTCCGGAGGATTGCGAGACGTACCAGATCCCCGGCAGTATGTGGGCACAGTTTATCTGCAAAGGCCCGCTGCCGGACAGTTTGCAGAGTGTGAACACCAAGATCTGGTCTGATTGGCTGCCGGCTCTGCAAGGATACGAGCTAGCCGGGAAGTACAATCTGGAAGTGTATGGCCCGCCGGCAGAAAATCCGGAGGACAATGAAAGCTATATCTGGATACCGCTGAAAAAAGCCTGACAAAGTGAAAAAAATAATTTCATGAAAGGAAAAAGATCATGAAAAAACGATTCAAAAAAATACAAACCAAGCCGCTAAAGAGGAGATGGCTGTTGCTCTGTATCATTGCCTTGCTTTCGGGAATGCCGCTCGGATGTTCCGCAGCACAAAGTGACCCTTTAGAAGAATCGGTGCAGAACGATGTCGATACTGCAAATCCGGCTGAAAAGGATATTTCGGAGGAGGAGGCAGTTAAGCCTTCAGCAGATGAACTTACAATGGAAACTGTTTTGCAACGGTTTGAAGACGGGTCTCTCGGAGAAATGGATTATACCGTTTACGGCAACGGAGAGCGCGAAGAATTTGCAGATGCCGACAATGCCTATATTCATTTTTCCCAGATACCGTACGAAGGTGAGGAATATGACATAGGCGTGTCGTGCGTGACGGATGATAACGATGTGGAATACATTGACGGCATATATGTGACCAGACTGTCAGATAAAGAGATGTGTCTGATCTATACAAGCGACGAACGCTACTCGGTGGTTGCCGATCTGGAAGGATGGCTTAGTACCAAAACACGCATAAGTGACTGGCTTACATTAGATCTTCCCGAAGGCTATTCGCTCTCGGATTACGACGCCAGTGTTGGGGATGCGGGCGGCGCGTTAATAGAGCCGCAGGCATATGAAGTGCTGAGTGAGGACGCATTTGGGGCTTTTATACCAGAATGGACTATGTCTGGAGCTGTCGGCATCATTCCCGACGCACAGAAGGCGTTCATCTTCGAGGACGGTCAGATAGTCGGAAAATATATGAGCAGCAACCACTCACTGGAGGAAAGGATAGAGACGCTGGATGGTCTTGCGATGCCGGCAGCGCTGTACCATGTGAGCCATGATCTTTACACGGCTGCCGATCT
>CANQTL010000093.1 GCA_947626775.1 uncultured Lachnospiraceae bacterium
GTGATTGCGAAAAACGGCTAGAATGCCCTAAAAAACCTTGCTGTGCTTTATCAGGAAAAGAGAAGGTGGCCGTCACTACTTTTGAGCGGCGGCCACAGGATTATATCTCTTCTCCAGTATCATTCATAATTAGCTGCCCCTGATAAGAACAGTTTAGCTTTTTGGCAATCTCTATCATTTCTTTTTCCTGAAAGTTGTCACGAGATAATTTGTTTGTTAGATTTTGCCTGCTGGTATCAAGCATGGTAGCGAGATCAGCAATTGTCAATTTGCGTCGTTTTAATACGACTTTCACTTTCTCTCCAAAAGATAAGGGCATATTTTTTACTCTCCATTCAAATGGCATATTTTAATACTTATTAGTTTACAACAAAATAAAAATATTGTCAAAAGAAATAAAATAATTTCGCTTTTACGTTGACAAAAGACACTTTTTAATTTACAATGATAATATATGAGTTTCCATGACTGCATATAAAATATTAGAGGAGGAAATTGCAAATGATTCAAAAACGTATTGATGCGCTGTATCGACTTCTGGAGAGAGCCGAGAAGGAACGCGACATGGAAGCATCTGCCGCTTTGCGGTGGGCGATCTTCCAGATGGAGAACCTGTAAAACGCAAAGGGGGAACACACAAATGAAACACCCTATTAATGAGGAACAGATTGTGAAGGCTATCAACCAGGCTTATCTGGCCGGGAAAGAAGATATGGAGGTGGCGAAATGACTTTTCCACTCGATCGAGCAGTTTTTGCTGAGGCGTGGCTTGAGAACCGCCGTAAAGTTCATGGCACTGTGAGTGATATTGATCGCGAATTTGGGGAAGCTCTCGCTGGTATCCTCAATGACGCATACTTTGCGGGTGTGGAGGACGGCAGAAAGCAGCAGGAGGTGAAGGTATGAATGTAAATGGTTTTGATTTTCCAGTGATCTGCGAGGTGGAAGTTTCTGCAGGGGTGGCAGTTCCCTTGCTCGATATTCCGATGATGAGTGACGAAAAATGGCAACAATCGGCAAGAGAAAACGCCGTACGTAATTACATCATGGCTCACGGAAAAGAGCCGGCAAATGTGGAAGAGGCCGTAAGAGAGCAGCATGAGTTTATCAGGCAGGTTATTCTGGAACATGAGGGATACGACATTGATGAGGAGGTGAGTACACGTAATGAGCGATTGCCGCAGTTCGTTGGCAACGGAGCTTCTGGCCGAACAGGAGCGAGTGATAAAACGGGACTTGGAAGCATTCCAGTGCATTAAAGAATTATTAGCTTCCGGCGATGTTTCTGAAGCATTCAAAATTTGTGAAATCCAGATAGAGAAAAACAATCTGGAAAGAAAGTAATTTGATATGTAGGGGAGGAACAATATTAGATTCCTCCCTTGCATTAGAAAGGAGAGCATATGTCAGAAAAGAGAAAGGACAACCACCGCCGGATTTTGAGGCCCGGCGAGGGTCAGCGGTCAGATGGACGATATTCGTACACCTATCAGGGGATTGATGGCCGGAGACACACAGTTTACAGCTGGAGATTGGAGAAGGGAGATCGTGTACCAGCCGGAAAGCGTGACCGTGGATTATCTCTTCGGGAGCAAGAAAAGCAGATTCTGAGAGACCTCGCTGATGGAATCGACACAAACGGCGGCAACCAGGTTTTGAACGATGCTATTAAGGCCTATCTGGATTCCAAGATTAAGCTAAGACAGTCAACGATTTTCCGTTACCGTTATTTTGCAGACCGTTTTATTAAGGACAGTATAGGGAAGAAAAAACTTGCAAATATCGATGGGTCAACTATTTTGGCTTTTTATAGCAATCTCTACGTTAACAAGGGGGTATCATATTCTACGATTGCACTTGTAAATCAGATACTCCATCCGGTATTTGTGCGGGCCATTAAAAATGGACATTTACGTCTTGATCCGACTGCTGGAATTCTTAAAGAATTTAAGGATAGGAACAATGCAACTGCCGGAAAGCGTTTTGCATTGACACGACAAGAACAGGAAATGTTTTTTGGATATCTTGATGCTGACAATTCCGGCAGATACGACCTTATAAGGCCTCTATTAGTGCTTTTGGTGGAGACTGGTCTACGAATTGGTGAATGTACTGCATTGCAACGGTCAGACGTCGATTTTGACACAAATAAGCTGACCATAAATAAAACCCTTTCATATCAGCCGGATGAGAATTACAAGAGCGGCTATTTTATCAGTCCACCAAAGACGCAGAAGGGACATAGAACGATTAAAATATCACCTAAGGCCAGGCAAGCGATATTGGAAGCAAAGAAAGCGCAAATGGCAGCAGGGATAGTATCTCCCACAATTGACGGTTATGATAGTTTTATATTTGTTAATTCGTGGTCACTTCCTTTTTCATACATCAATGTGAACTGTTGGATAAAGCGGATAACAAAAGACATTAATGCAGCCGAAGAAGTTGCGGCTGCCAAGGAGAATAGAACTCCGCGCCTGATAAGAGATTTCTCTTGTCACACTTTGAGACACACATACGCAACACGGGCGGTTGAAAATGGTGTACATCCGAAAGCACTGCAAGAGATTTTGGGGCATGAAGATTTTGGCACGACGATGAATATTTATAGCGAGAGCCAGAATGATTTTGTAGAGCAAGAGATTGAAAAGATGTGGAGAGTATCGTAAGCGTAGCACATGATGAGCCTGTTCGATTCTGGACAGGCTTTTTATTGATAAGATTTTACCGCATTTTTACAACAAATAGATAAGAATTGGTAAGAACTAGACAAAACCCAATTTCCCGAAAGACCTTTATTTTTAGGGAATACAAACATTGATAAGACTAGACAAAACCTATTTTCCTGTAATACCATTATTCCAAAAATGGAAGGGATATATTAAGAAAAATTTTATAAAATGAAAAAAGAAGGAAACCTCTT
>CANQTL010000094.1 GCA_947626775.1 uncultured Lachnospiraceae bacterium
AACAAATTTGACAAAAGAAATACAGACCTAATGCGGCCTGTAAGATACTTTTATCCTATTCAACTGTCAAACTGCAGCGTGTTTACGCTTTTTGGGATTGCAGAGATGAGAAGTTTGATATATTATATAATTGATTTCAGAATTTATCTGCGGCACGGCGGAGAGGACTGCGAAAGTAGGTTTTCAGATGAACAGGATAAAATGCATCGCGGCGGCGGGAATTGCGGCGCTGTTTTTGGCGGCATGCAGTAAAACCGGAGAAGATGGGCCGGATTTTCAGAAGATCAATCAGACGTCACCGGCCGGCGGTGCAACAAAAGAGGAAAGCGGGATCAACGATATGCTCCCGCCGCTGTCGGAGGATACCCGCGTCATATCGGTGGAGGAAGCGGAGAAGCTGATTTCCGAGGATGCTGGGGAGACTACCGGAGAGTAAATTGCCGCGGCAGGACATGATCGGGAAGGTATGGTTGGATAAAGTGGACAAAAAGGAAGTTTTCTACAGCAGTACGAGAGACAGCGGCAACCGGGCCACGGCTTCGCAGGCGATTTTGAAAGGGCTTGCGGAGGACGGCGGCCTGTACGTGCCGGATCACATTCCTGCGCTGGAGAAGTCCGTGAGGGAGCTTGCGGACAGTTCCTATCAGGAAGTGGCGTACGAGGTCATGCGGCTTTTCCTGACGGATTTTACGGAGGACGAGCTGCGCAGCTGCATTCAAAAAGCCTATGATGAGAAGTTTGACACGAGAGAGATCGTGCCGATCAGGGAGGCGGAAGGCGCTTATTATCTGGAACTGTTTCACGGCGCTACGATTGCGTTTAAGGATATGGCGCTGTCGATCCTGCCGCATCTGATGATTACGTCGGCGCGGAAGAATCATGTGGAAAATGAGATTGTGATTCTCACCGCGACGTCCGGGGACACCGGCAAGGCGGCGCTGGCAGGATTCGCGGACGTCGAGGGGACGAAGATCATCGTCTTTTATCCTAAGAACGGCGTGAGCCCGATCCAGGAGAAGCAGATGGTGACGCAGAAGGGCGGCAATACTTTTGTCGTTGGGATTCATGGCAACTTTGACGACGCGCAGAGCGGCGTGAAGGCGATCTTTGGAGATCAGGAACTGGCCGCGCAGATGGCGGAGGCCGGTCTGCAGTTTTCATCCGCCAATTCCATCAACATCGGACGTCTCGTGCCGCAGGTGGTCTACTATGTATATGCCTGTGCGCAGCTTTTGAAACGCGGCGTTATCCGGGAGGGAGAGAAGATCAACGTCGTGGTTCCCACGGGCAATTTCGGCAATATTCTGGCGGCGTTTTATGCGAAAAATATGGGCGCGCCGATCGGCAGGCTGATCTGCGCCTCCAATGAGAATAAGGTGCTGTACGATTTCTTTGAGACGGGCAGATATGACCGCAACAGAGAATTTAAGCTGACCAGTTCTCCCTCTATGGACATTCTGGTTTCCAGCAACCTGGAGCGGCTGATCTATCGGATCGCAGGCGATGACGCGGCGAAGAACGCGGAGCTGATGGCGGCGCTGTCCGCCGGCGGAAGCTATGAGATCACGGCGCAGATGAAGGCGCAGCTTGCTGATTTTTATGGCAACTATGCCGACGAGAATGAGACGGCGGCGCGGATCAGGGAGATGTACGAGCACACGGGATATGTGCTTGACACGCACACGGCGGTGGCGAGCGCGGTCTATCAGAAATATGTGAAGGATACGCAGGATCAGGCGGTGACAGTGATTGCGTCTACGGCCAGTCCTTTCAAATTTACCAGATATGTCATGAATGCGATCGACGGCAGTTATGACGCCATGTCCGATTTGGAGCTGGTGGACGAACTTTCCAAAATCGGCAAGGTGGCCGTGCCAAGGGCGATCGAAGAGATCAGGACGGCGCCCGTCCTGCACGACAATGTGTGTGACAAGACGCAGATGAAGGCGATCGTAAAACGTTTCTTAGGGATCGGCGCATGACATGAAACATATTTTGTTTGTCGACGACGTGTCCACCAATCTCAAATGCGTAGGCCTGATTCTGAAAAACAAATATAAGGTGACGATGGTAAAATCGGGCGGGGAAGCGCTTGCGTTCTTAAAGGGCGCGAAGCCGGATCTGGTGCTTCTGGATATCCATATGCAGGAGATGGACGGATACGATGTGATGCGCTGCATGAAAGCGGATCCCGATACGGCGCATATTCCGGTGATCCTGCTGACGGCGGATGCGGAGGAGGAGAGCAGGGAGCGCGGCCTTGCGCTCGGGGCGGTCGATTACATCAGCAAGCCCTTTGAACCGCAGCTTTTGCTGGAACGGATCGAAGCGGTGTGGCGTACGGAGGAGTAGGCGATATGGGAATGGGCGGTATCATAGATTTTCTGTTTGTGATAAGCGGCGCGTATCTGATCGGGTCGGCGCTGTTAGCAAAACGGCAGGAGAGCGTCGCCGCAAACATCATGCTCGGCAAGAATATGGAAGAGAAGGACATCGACGACAAGGCGGGCTTTATCGCGTATATGTGCAAGGGCCTTCTGATCGCAGGCGCGCTGATGCTTGTGGCGGGTCTGATCCATCTTGCCAACGACTATTATGTTCATTCGACCGTCCTCTCCTGGATTGGCATTTTCGGCGTCATAGGGGCGCTCGGCGTATACATCAAAACGTACAGAAACGGGCAGAGACGGTACATGAAGCGCTGGCTGGAGAAACAGGAGAAGCAGAGACAGCTGGAAGAGGAGATCGCGCGGCAGATGAAGCAGAGACGAAAAAAATAGAAGTGCGGGATACCATACCGATCACAGAAAAGAGATGCCGTCAGGCATCTCTTCAGACTGTCGACAAAGTCCCGCACATCTGTGCGGGATTTTTCTGTGTGAAATGCCAAGAAGTATACTGCTTATG
>CANQTL010000095.1 GCA_947626775.1 uncultured Lachnospiraceae bacterium
ACTCATTACGAAATCCCATATTATTGAAAAATATTTCGGAGCATAAAAACGGAGACAATCCGGATCCTCGGACTGTCTCCGATTTTATATGGATGCTCTCTGTTATTTTTAATGATACGCAGCGGCATCCTCGTTTTGGCGGGACAATTCTTCCCAATCCGCGCTGCCCTTCATATAATCAAATGTTTCATCTCCGAGAGATTCCAAAAGCTTCTGCTTGAATCCGGCCGCGAAATCAGGATCGACAGCTTTGAACGTCATATGCTGATAAATCCTGGATTTAGAGACCTCGCCGATCGTTTCGATCCGGTCCAGGATCTCCCGCATAAGCCGCGCCGTCCACGCGGTGTCCTTCTCCCATACCGCGACCTCCAGTCCGTAGCAGACTTCATTATACCCGCCCATTTCAAATACAGACGCGGCAGAGGACGAGACTTCGACCAGCTTTCTCGCCATCTCATGATCACCGTCCCCCATATAAAGAGCGCGCAGATCATTTAACGTCATCTGCAGGTGCTGGTATCCGGTGAAGATCAGTTCCTCGTACGCGCGGTAAGCCTCTGCCCGCTTCCCTGTCCTGCTGTTCACAAACGCTTCCTTGCGCTTGCGCTCCGGATTCTCCAGAGAGAAATAATCCAGATATCGCGCGGCTTTCTCATAATTTTCTTTTCGGAAATACGCGTGGAACAATGAATCCGCCGCCTGATTGCGGATCCGTTCGTCTCCGGAGAGCAGACACCTCTCGTGCCATCCGAATATCGCGCGATCATAGCCTTCTTCGTCCGGGATTCCTGCCGCCATTCGTCCCGCGTCCAGAACGACGGCCGCCTGCCAGATCAGTTTTTCGCAATTCGGATACTCCTCGATCTTTTCTTTTACGGAACGGAATACGTCATCGAAGTCTTTGCTCTCCAGATCCTTTTGAACCTGCTTCAGATACCGGTTGATCTCTTCGTCGGTCAGCTCGTCATGGAAGGCCAGAAGCTCATCCGTGGTAATGCCAAGCAGCCGCGCGATCGGAGCAAGCAGCGCGACATCCGGAAGCGTATTGCCTTTCTCCCATTTATTGACGGCGGGAGCGGTTACGCCGAGGCGCGCTGCCATCTCCTCCTGCGTCAAGCCCAGATTCTTTCTGTATTTTTTGATAACATCCCCGATCGTCATGATCCGCTGCCTCCTTTGTGATCTCTGAATAGATTCTGAATATAGTATAGCGGATCCGGGCACGATCGTCTATTGAACAGGAGTTAAAGAACAGGAAATTTATTTAACTGTTGTTACACGGTCATAATTCTGCCGCAAAGTCCTTCGTCGTATGATACAGTGTACCTGCTCCCCGTGCGCATATTCATCCGCCGCTTTTGCGCTGTAATTTTCTTGATAAACCCGCTTTAACTTTTTTCTTCTTTTTGACTGTCTGGCTTCGTTTCTCTGCGACAAAAACAAAATACTCATTGATCCTGTAGATCGTAACGCCGCCAAATACGGAGATCAGCTTATTCTTGTACCAATCGAGCCTTTTGGTAACCATAATCATTTTCCCGCCCTGGACGAGTTTCTTAAATCCCAGTTCGATAAAGCGTTTTGGAACAGAAAAGTCCGCGTGATACGGCGGGGTGGATAATATAAGCGTAAAATCGTTTTCTTCTACCTGATCGTAATCGCGGCTCAGCCTGATGTCGATATCTGGTACGCCGTTCAGACCCGCGTTTCTCTTTGCGAAATCCACTGCCTGTTCAGAAATATCACACATGATTACGTTCTCTTCGCCGATCAGCTTTGCGTCCAGTATTCCTACAACGCCATATCCACAGCCTAAGTCCAATACCTTATCGCCAGGAAGAAAATCCACAACAGACAGCATGGACATCGTCCCGGCATCGATCCCGCGGGACGAGAAAAGGGCTTCGTCCGTTTCGAATTCTAAATCGACATTTTTAATTGTTGCTGAAATCATAAGTATCTCCTAAATAAATCAACGCTGCGAACGGAACGAGATAAAATAAATCTTTTGGTTTTCGTAAATCATATTGAAAAAAGAACCCGACGCATCGGGTTCCCTCAAGGTGTTGTCCGAAGACGGTCACCGTCATTCATTTAATCATCGTAATGGCCCCGGCATGATACGATAATAATGCCGCCGTATTTCTCATAATAGACTATCCTGTTGGCCTCATCTATGCGTCTGCTCCACATGCCGCTTAGGTTTTCCTTTAGCGGCTCCGGCTTTCCTAAGCCATCATATGGGCTTCTCTGTATATCTTTTATCAGCATATTGATGCGCTTTAAGGTCTTTTTATCTTCTCCTTGCCAATAAAGGTAATCTGCCCAGGCCTCATCCTCCCATGATAACCGCATTAGTCATCCACCTCTATCAAGCTATGCTCCGCAATATGCGCTCTGCCCTCGTCAATCTCCCTCTTTTTCCGTTCCAGATAGCGAATATTGCTTTCCGAATAGAAGGGATCCGCCGATACTTCGAACGGAATACGCTTCTCCCGGCTTACCTTTTTTGCGAAAATGGTAAATGCCGTACTCATAGACATTCCCAGATCAGAGCAGGTCTGCTCCATGCTTTTCTTCAGATCTGCATCCATGCGAAAGTTCACATTAACTGTCTGTGCCATATGAAACACTCCTTTCGCATATAGTATATGTCATTGTAAAGAAAAAGTAAAGCGTTTTCATTATTTTGTGTGATTCGGCGGTGTGATTCGGTAAATAGGGTAAATAGCAGCACGGAATCACATCTTTCCGAACATCGAAGCCCCGATCTCATAGATCTTCTTACACTCCTGCGGAAATACCGTCTCGTGCCTTTTGCATTTTGCGTCCGCGTCAAACATCGTCCACTGCCAGTCGGTCCTGCTGTAATCCTTCAGCTGGAGGGTGTCTCCGCTG
>CANQTL010000096.1 GCA_947626775.1 uncultured Lachnospiraceae bacterium
TTTGCTCACAATTCAATCAATAACAGAAAAATGGTTCTGGGATGCACATCCCAGAACCACTTTGTCGACAGTCTGCAGCCACCAAGAAATGGTGGCTGTTCTGTGCTCTGCTTTGTTCCTCTCTTTTTAATACAAGTCCTGAACTGTCAGGTTAGGTATCCAAAATCTTCTCGTCCAGTAGAAGTATTCAAGGTTGTGCATGGCAACTGTGCTGCCTTTGAATACTGCCATGATTTCAGGGTTGTCTTGCCCCCAGTTCTCGCTATAATTGCGTGTCTTGAACTGTCCTAACTCATATGTTCCCTGCTGCTGCGCCTTGTTGTCATATTCCATACCAAACTGCTTGCCTTTTGACTTCTGCTCCTGCGTCAGCTTAGGGTCTAGCACTTCCGTTCTTTCTGCCGGGTCAAGGAACCCTGTGGTTATCTTTGTTTCCTGGACGATAACCGTAATACCGTCAAACTCCTCATTGTACCACTCGCTGCCATTCAGCGCTTTATCATCAAAGCAGTCTTTGTCATTTTTGTTCGTGTCGTCACCGTTGACAGACTGTTCTACCGCATCGATCAATTTATCCCTTACAAGGGTTCTCTCGTTTATTGCATTTGCTATTGCAGAATAAGCACCATCATCCTCATATTCACTTGGCGATGTGTTGTCAATCGTCATATGAATTGCTCCATTTACATCAGAGTAGAATGTGTAAGTATGTGTCACTGTACTCTCAATGTTGACGTCATAATCGCCTCTGTTGCTGCCTTCACGCAAATCACCGAAGTAATACTTCAAGTCATCCGATGAGCGCTTACCGCTTGTATTCAAACCAGCCAGCGACTCGCCGCGATTTACTTTCTGTCCATCGTCCCATGCGTACTCGTCATGAACTTCGTCTGACTGCCACTGCTGCACATTTGTGTTATCGAGTGAGTTTGCTACGCTATGTACAAATTCTGAATGAGTTGACACACAATCCTCACGGGTTATAGAACCGGGATCGCCACCAGTCTTTTCGCATTGGTCACGCCCATACCCGTCTGTGTAACATTGTAATGTAGTGACATAAACTGTTTGCCTGTCAGATGTTTTTATCTTCAAGCCGAGTGTTGCACCGCCAGGCAGCACATTGTTGGTACCAAAGCAATTTGTTGCTAGGGCATGTGTACTCCATTGATTTGAGAGCAGCGACATGTTGGGCTGGTCTTTCTCGTCCCAATGTATTTCTGCATAGTCATTTGAATTGATGCTCCTTGTATATTGGCCTAATACATAGGCCTTCTTCCATCCTGCTGTCTTATTGTTGAGAGTGTCGTGCCATCCAGCCCATCCAGATGCTCTCGTCTGATATTTCATGAGTACATATGGCAAAAATGAAATCTTGTTCTGTGAATTTACCATGCGTCCCGAATGAGTGTTCACAGTATTATCCGCCCATCCCGGCAATCCATGTAATTTTATGATCTTTGGCGAGTCGTCAAGATCTGCGTTTTCCCAGCCTCCATTAGGATTACCACTATAAACCTCAATCTTCACTTTTACATTATTGACTTCCAATGGTGAGTCAAGCGTATATTCCTCTGTATCATAGCAGATGCCAAACTCTGTATTGCATCTTGGACATTCCCACTGCTTCGTGTATTTTACTGTTGTCTGATAATCTCCAGCAGCATCACTGGTAAAATAATTGTCGAAGTGCTCATAGTAATCATCCGTTTTTCTCATGCCTTGCTTTGTATCTGCGACTGCAAATCCTTCCGATGATGCGTTAGCTAATTCCTCATTAGCTGCTGTTGCATTTACTATCCAACCACCAGCATTGGCTGTCTGTGCTACCGTGAGCTTATCTGCGCCTCGCATCAGTACACAGATGTAATCCCATGGTTTTTTCGCTGTTGTCTCATATATTGACTCGACTAACATTTCATCATCAGGTCTTTCTGTTCGACCCCAGTTGTCCTTTGGCTCGTATCTTTTTTGTGCATTTGGCTTATTCATTTCAATCTCGGCACCCTCAATGTCGGAACGTGTTGCCACTATACTTGGCGAGTCATATTTCTTAATATTATAGAGTGAGAAATTGATTTTGTGTTCTTCCCATTTTGGCTCTGTACAATGACCTTCCTGTGTGTCGTCTACTTCTCTTGTTTTGGTTTCACCTGTTTCTTCATCTTCATATTCTTCCTCTTTCGTGTGTTCACAGCTATGTCCAGGACATTCTTCAGGATGCGCTGGTGAATTCCATTCAAATTCATGATTATATATCATTTCCATGTCCAGCTTATTATCTGGAAAGTCCAGCCATATAGTTCTAGTGACCATGGATTGCGTCATGAGATAATTGTAATCTTGTTCTGGTGGTACTACATCATTTTTAATGCGTACCAATACCACATAAACTGTTTTTTCATTTCTTTCAGGTGACAATTTTACAATTTTAGCGCCTTCGCCGTGTTGCGGCCCGGTCATACTTCTTACTGCACTGTAGCTTATTGATGTATTCAGGTCTGTGTTTGTACTCCAATGTTCAAGATGCCATTCGTTTGGTTCTTCGTCAACGCTTATTGTTGGTATACAGTTGAGTTCCACATAAGGAGATCCGTCTTGTTCTTCATGGTCTAATGAGCCATTTTTCATGTATTTGGTATAGTAAACTTTGACCATGTTATACTTGCCTACCTTAGGCCCTATCGCTGGTTCTTCAAGGCCTGGCGACCCATTTGCACTCCAGTAAGTGTGAATTGCATTATTGCCTTTACAATGAATAATAAGCATCGCCACACCATATGACTGTACCTCTGCGTCAGATAGTTTTGTATCACC
>CANQTL010000097.1 GCA_947626775.1 uncultured Lachnospiraceae bacterium
TCCTGCGGATTCTTAAGCGTCGCACGGAGGTTGCGGATAATGCTGCGCTGGCAGGCTTCATTGATCTCGTCGGAGAGATTCGTTTCCCGCGGCGCACCCATGTAGGTTTCCATGCAGTGGGAAAGCGCATCAAAAGACCCGGAAATGACCTGGCCCATCGGCATGGTCATAGTATAAGCCGGATCGAGGACGGCGAAGTCATAAAACGCGCCCCATAGCGGGCCTTTGACCTTCTTTTCCTCGTTGGTGATGACCGCTCCGTTGTTCATTTCCGCGCCGGTGCCGAAAGCTGTCACCACCGCGCCCATCGGGATGAACGCCGTGGGTCCGCCGTGCTGTACGGTTTCCAGTTCCCACAGATCGGCGTCGGTTTTTGCCTGCGCCGAAACGACCTTGCAGCAGTCGATGACGCTGCCGCCGCCCACGGCTAAGATGAAATCGATCCCATTTTCACGGGCAAGGCGGGCGCCCTCCTGCACTTTGGCGTAGGTGGGGTTGGACATGATGCCGGAAAACTCTGTGACCGTTTTTCCGGCGGCGGTGAGCAGCTCCATCAGTTCATCATAAACGCCGTTCTTCTTGACAGAGCCGCCGCCGTAGGCCAGCATCACGTTTTTTCCAACCTTTTCAAGCTCCGCGGGCAGATTCTTTTCCGCTGCCCCTTCTCCAAAATAAACCGTTACGGGATAACGGTATGTAAATGTGTTCATAGTCCCTGCTCCTCCTTATCGTGTGGTTTTTGGATTGTAATAGTGTCTCTTCTCCTTATCGAGTGGTTTTCGGATTGTAATACTGTCCATGTCCAATGGTAGCTTTCGTATAGGCGATCGCATTTTCGGGGCAAATGTGCAGGCAGCCGAGGCAGAGAGTACATTCCGGCTTGTCCCATACAGGATGCCCATCCTTTATTGCGATCGCTTCCAGCGGACATTGGGCCGCGCACATCCCGCACCCCGCGCACTTGTCGCTGACGGTGAAATTCTTTGTCCGGCTTGCTCTTTTATACGCCTTTTTCATCATCAGGAGCATCGGCGCGGGCCATTCCCCCTTCACCCGCACGTGCTTCCTTGCGGAAATATCTTTCACGATCCCGTCAAGCAGCCCGTCCGCCCTTTCAAGCGCCGTCCGCACGTAATCCTGATCGGTGAGATCGAAATTCGGCACCCAGTTGTCCACGGACTGCAGCAGGAAATCCGCGTCCTGCTCCCTGCCTGTCTTTTTGCGGAGGATCTTCGCGACCTCGTCCGCCACATTCCCGTAATGAAAACCATATGTATCCACCGTATAGACATAGTTGCTGCTGTCGATCCGGATCTCCGCCCGTTCGAGGAAATCCGCCGCAATGGACGGCAGGACGCCGAAATAGGTGGGCAGAACAAGACCGAGGGGCTCGCCCTGTTCAGGCAGGAGCCCATAATCTCCGTTCTGACAGGCCTCACTCAGCGACATGGCCCAATCCCTGGTGCTTTCCGCGATCTTTTCCGCTGTATATTTACAGTTGCCCGTAGATGAAAAATAGAGAATCATTTCACATTACTCCTGATCCAATCCTCAATATGATCCGCGATCACATCGTTATTGAGATCCTGGAACATCATATGGTCGTTTCCGTAGATCCCCTCATCCGGCAGGCTCACGACCGTACAGACGCCGCCCTCCGCGGTATACGCCTCCCCAAACATATCGGCGGAGGATTTCATCATGGTCCACATACCGGCGGCCGGAACATCCGTATATTCTGTCCCGATATAATCCCCGTAGTAGAAGGCCACCGGGATCTTCTTCTCCACCAGCTTCTGATAGGCTTCCGTCCCCTGCATGGGGGCCATCCCCGGTTCGATCGCTATGATCGCCGCGATATGGTCCGTATACAGGACCGTGTCCCACCCGGGAATGCCGCCCTGTGAATGGGTAACGAGGATCGAATCCTTCCCGGTCTTTTCATAAGCCTTATCAATGGCAGCCGCGACCGCCTGCGCCACGACCGTATTATCAATGTTCTGGTCGCCGTTCGCCGAATCCATCCCCGTATCCGGTGTCATCTGCCGGAAAAACTGATCCAGCACATCTTCTCCCTGTGGGAACTGGGAGTTCTCATTGTACGTAAAAGCCCCGTCAATATAGGTTCCGATCCGGAACTGGGTGTACCACGTCTGGTCGGACGGCTCCGTACTGATGGTTCCCGCAACGGAGGTCTGTCCGGCTTCCCCGCGTCTCGGCTGGTCGATCAGGAACACGCTGTGGCCTTTTCTCAGGAACAGATTCGACCATCCCTCCCTTCCGTCCGGCGTCGTCATCCATCCCATCCGGGACTGGCCGTATCCGTGCAGGAATACCATCGGAAGTCCGGACTCCTGCGCCGGGATCTGGTAGAGCACATTTGCGTGATCCACATGCGACGTAGAACCTTCCCGCGACATATAATAATTGGACACATCAAATGTCCCGTCCGACTGGATCACGGTACCGCCCGCAGAAAACATCCCCTGCTCCGCGATGGTAAGGACGCCTTCCTGGTCCGCGCCGGCGCCGGCCTGTACATCTTCGGCCGTGTCTGTTTCAGACTCTGTTTCAGCGGGCGCGCTTGTTTCTGCCGCCGCACTTGTTTCAACAGCCGTACTTGTCGCTGCGGCCGCTCCTCCGTTTCCGCAGGCCGTTGTCATACCTGCCATGGCTGCAAGCAAAAGTATCGCTGTCCATCTGTTTCTTTTCATCATGAAATCCCCTCCCGTCACTAATCAATATTTTTCTGGGGCAGC
>CANQTL010000098.1 GCA_947626775.1 uncultured Lachnospiraceae bacterium
GCTGCCGGTCCGAAACTCTAAACGAAAACCTCTTTCGATAAAAAACGCGGGGCGCAACAGCACCCCGCGTTTTTTATATGTTCATATCTTTTCGCGTCCAAAATGATCATCTTTTCAATAAATAGTTATCTTTGCCGTACACAAGACAACCACCAATGCCGAACAAAGCCAAGCCATTCGTTAAATGGGTCGGAGGGAAAAAGCAGCTCCTTTCTGCCTTAGAAAGTCTATTGCCCGCAAATTTTGCTGAAATATCCGATGTTACCTACATCGAACCTTTCGTTGGCGGAGGAGCAATGTTCTTTTTTATGCTGCAAAAATTTCCCAATATAAAATCGGCGGTTATCAATGATTTGAACAGCAGCTTAATCAACGCCTATCAAACCATCAAAGATACGCCGACCTTTCTCGTCGAAGAGTTGCAGAAAATCAAAACCGAATACGACTCCATAAAAAAAGAGAGCGATCGAAAAACCTTTTATCTGAATATTCGGACACGCTTCAATCGAGAGAATCTATCCGCCATAGAGAACAGCGTATATTTTATTTTCTTGAATCATACGTGCTTCAACGGATTATATCGGGTAAACTCCAAAGGCGAATACAACGTTCCTTTCGGGAAATACCGGAATCCCTCCATATACGACGCCGAAACGATTTATGCCGATAGCGAACTCCTGCAAAGGGCGACCCTATTGAACGGCGATTTCGAACAGATAGAGAAATACGTAACTCCCCATACGTTTGTCTATTTCGATCCTCCGTACCGCCCTTTAACCGAAACATCGAGTTTCAACTCGTATGCAAAAGAAAAATTCGACGATAGGGAGCAGATTCGTTTGAGAAACTTCTTTCGCCGACTATCCGACAGACAATGTTTGCTGATGTTGAGCAACGCCGATTGTAAAGGAGCTGATCCCCATGACACTTTTTTAGACGACCTGTATAAAGATTTCTATATCGAAAGAGTCTATGCCACCCGCATGGTCAATGCAAATCCCGATAAAAGAGGTTTCCTAACAGAATTATTGATAAGAAACTATACCACTCTGCGGACAGACAACAAATTTATATCCCAGCATCACAGTTATGAACAAAGCGCATACCGAAAAAGAATTTAGAGAGTTCATGTCTCAACTGGCAGAGACGAACGCCACATTAAATTTCTTTTCCGACTTTACGAAAATAGAAGCAAACGTAAATGCCATATCCATCAAATTGAATCAATTGAATTATTTGATTGGGAAAGAGGATATGGCAAGTGCCATACGAGACCTTTGGAACGAAAATAAAAACGTGTTCAGCGTACTGGATATTCTTATCGCCGTGCGCACCGCAGATAAGAAAAAGGTAATCGACAGAAACGGGAATATCCGTCTGATAGAGGACTTCTTCAAAACGCCGGAAGGGGTCGTGGAATATATCGAAAGCACCGGATTAAAGCGCGTTTTTCAAAACAAACAGATCACCAATTTAGTCGATTATGTATTCGGTATCGAAACCGGATTAGACTCAAACGCTCGTAAAAACAGGAGCGGGCACATTATGGAGAACAGAATCGAAACACTGTTCAGATCCAACAACATTCCTTTTCGTAGGGAGGTGTATTCTTCGGAATTTGCAGAAATGAGTTGCTTAGGAGAAGATTTGAAAAGATTCGATTTCGTCGTCGAGACACCCCGCAAAACCTATTTGATAGAGGTCAATTTTTATAGTGGCGGCGGCTCAAAATTAAACGAAGTAGCCCGCTCTTATTCAGAACTGGCACCCAAAATAAATCAGTTTCCCCATTTTGAATTTGTGTGGATAACCGACGGAATAGGCTGGAAATCGGCTCAAAGCAAATTGGAAGAAGCATTTTATGCCATTCCGAGCATCTATAATCTCACAACCGTAACCGATTTTATAACCCGATTGCAAATAAAATGATTGTACCTTTTTTTCGCTCGCGCGATCGGGCATTTACTCTCTTACAGGGGAATACCTTAGAACTCTTGTCCCAATTCGAGTTCAAATTCGATATGATATTTGCGGATCCCCCTTATTTCTTATCGAATGGAGGCATCAGCGTACAAAGCGGAGAAATCGTATGCGTGGACAAAGGAGAATGGGATAAGGGCGGAGATTCAGCCTATATCGATTCTTTCAACGAAGCATGGCTGAGACTATGCAAAGACAAATTAAAAGAAAACGGAACCATCTGGATTAGCGGCACTTACCACAATATATTTTCCGTAGCCGACCAATTAACCAAACTGGGCTTCAAAATTCTCAATGTAATAACATGGGCGAAAACCAATCCTCCGCCCAATATTTCATGCCGGTATTTCACTTTTTCTTCGGAATTTATCATTTGGGCTCGAAAGTCCGCGAAAGTTCCACATTTTTACAACTACCAACTCATGAAGCAGATTAACGGCGATAAACAGATGACCGACGTTTGGACTCTTCCGGCTATTGCCCGTTGGGAAAAATCTTGCGGAAAACACCCGACACAAAAACCGCTTTCTTTGTTGTCGCGCATTATTATGGCATCTACCCGAGAAGGCGCATGGATTCTCGATCCCTTTACCGGAAGCAGTACCACCGGCATTGCAGCCTGTCTGCTGAATCGTCGTTTTCTCGG
>CANQTL010000099.1 GCA_947626775.1 uncultured Lachnospiraceae bacterium
TGCGCCTTTGCGCTCCACAACCCGAGCGCCAGAAAGGCAATAAACAATCCTTTTTTCATGTCGATATTTCAATAGGGGTTTCGTAAAACCCTTGAAAAACAAAACAAAAATAGGAAATTGCGCGGCACCGATTGTTATAAAAATTTCGGTTAAATATGCACATATTTCGGTTTTTGCATATTAACCCGACAATTCAAACGCCCCGCTATCGATAGCGGGGCGTTGGGAAAATAAACCGGTTTTAATATCCCGGATTTTGATTAAGACCTCCTCCCATAGGGATAGGCCATAGAAGCTGATACAAGTTATCTTGGCTTAGCCCCATAAAAGTTTCGCCCAATTGATTTCTTCTGATAAAATTCAGGTAACTTGACGATTTTATTTGATAGTGAAGAGAAGCGATTGCTTTCAAAATGTCTGACTGATCGACAGTAAGGTCTTTATACGTACATAATTGGTCGATGTATTCTTTGGCTTTAGATGAATTTCCTGTATGATACAGACATTCTGCGGCTGTCAATATCACGTCTTTGTAATCAAGGCACGGATAGCATTCCTCTCCTGTTTCGATGGTTTGTCCGATGAGATACCCTAAAATACATTCCGAATTATTTTTGTATTCGGCAGCTTGGGAATGTTCCAAGTGATAATTGCCGCCATTTATGACTTCCTCCAATAAAGGCAAGGCTTTGTCGAATTTCTTTTGGTTGCAAAAGATGTAAGCGAGCAAGGTTCGTGCCACATCTTTGGAAACGAAAAGCATACTATTGGCATCGTGAAAAGCGTCATAACGGTGTTCATTCAAGTCGGTCATGGCATCGACCAGCATTTTCTCCAATTTTGAAAGAATTTCTGCCTCCTCTGTTCGTGGTAAGTCGTAGTCGTAGGAAAAACTCATTATGAAAGGAACTCCTCCCCAACGTGAAGATAACTGATAGTAGGCTAACGCAAGATGAGTATCGATAAAGGACTGGTAACAGTTCGACTTATCTGCATCAGCCTCTTTTAACGACAGCCAATTATTGATAGCTCGGTAGTAATAACTCCACGTATTTCCGATTCTATCATCTGATGCCTGATAGGGAACGGGATTGCTAAAATCCTCTTGATAGGCATAAGCTGTTTGCAAATTGAGTTGTTCCGAAATGGCATTTCTCATGGACGCTATACAACACTCCACAATACCTCGCCCGTCACTGCCAAGTTTTACGGGATCGTGCTTAATCCAATAATCTTTGTCGCCTTGTTGCTTAACAGCGATTTTGGCAGCGACCCTACCTCTTGCATTATAAACAGTAATGACGACCGATAGGTCTTCTCTAAATTGTGCCGGTGCAATTTTAATGCTGATGACATCTTTGTTAATTGCTTTGTCTATCTTTATAGATGTTGGAATGTTTACGTCTCCATCTTCATATAATTTATTATCAAAGTATGTTGTTATTGTCTGTTGCCCTTCTGGGTCATCTGATTCAAATGCGGGAGGATTTAGAAAATAAGGTTTGTCGGATTTAATGATAATAGCATATTCTCCGCCTTCGGTCGGTACATTCAGCTCATTTTCACTAAGTGTAACAGCATCAGATTCATCTAATTCATTTCCGGCTATGCCGTTATTGTCCCAGTCGAAATAATAAGCCAAATCCTTGATAGCGATTTCTTTTCCTAATTCTTTATAACGATTTTTGAGATTTTCGGAAATTCTATCCAAGTCTGCGTTCAAATAGCCTATACCTGATCGTATCTTTTTCTTTGTCTCTTGGCTAAAAGCTCCTTCGGCGCCGAACTCATTGGCTAGTATAGAGAGAAACTCAACGATTTCGGCATCGGACCTATCGGTTAAAATCAAAGCGGTTATGGCTATTAATGCACCGGAGGCATCGTCTCCGGAAGTGTTGGAGAATTGGCTTATATCTTTTGACGCATATTTTTGCAACCCGAATTGGGTAAGCAATTCTTCTTGGGCTTGTGCATTCGCCTGTTTGTATGTCTTGCCCTCTGTTGTTACCAAATGGCGGATACGTGTACTCATCAAATGGGTTAACACATTGATGTTGATTGTATTGTTGTTGTTCAAATCGACAATAGCGTCTAATTGGATCGTACCCTCCGACAACTCTCCATGCACTTCGTTAAAGAAGTAACCGCTAACCGTCAGTTTGGCATACGAATTATTTATTTTGAGCGCTTCATAATTGAAGTCCCCGAAGTCGTTGTCGATAGTGGCGGTGTAAGAGTTGCCGGTAGGAGTCAAAGATTCATCTAACGTTCGTATTTCTACGTGAGAACCACGAATCATCGATTCTGCTTTTCCTTTTACATTGAATACATTAGGAGAAACACTCCTTTCGGTTTCTTCGTCGTTGCATGAGGATAGTGCAAAAACGAATGTGGCGGATAAATAAAAAATCTTTTTTAATTTCATACGCATTGCGTTTAGAGTGGTCTTACAGCCCTATCAACCATTATTAAGATAGAAGAAGCGTGGACTGAATTGCCACGTCTTGATTTGAGGGCTCTGAGAATGCCTGTGAGCAGATGTAACAATAGTAGTCCACGCTTATTGCGTGGAAGCCACTATGCTATCTTTGCTCGGTCGAAAATTTCTCAGATTC
>CANQTL010000100.1 GCA_947626775.1 uncultured Lachnospiraceae bacterium
ATGCACCATTTTTTACAGTAATTTTGCTTGAAAAATCAAGCATTTATGCCAACTTTATCGGTGGGAAAGTTGAGTAATATTATATTTAATTTTTATAATATTGGAGGATGTAGCATATGCGTAAAGGCAGCAAATCATTAAAACAGTGGTGTGAAGAGCATGAAGAGTTTGGAAATAAACTTCTATCAGAATGCACAGGCATTGATGCAGAAGGCAATAAGCATGACATAAACGATATTCCATATGCCTCACCTGTTAGGCTGTTGTGGAGATGTGCAAAAGGACATGAGTGGACAGTATCTGTAGGTCAAAGAACATATTATATGACAAACTGTCCACATTGTACTAGAATGAAAAATACTATAGACTTCTATACATGGTGTCAAAACAATGGTGAGATTGGTGCTCAATTTCTATCAGAATGCACAGGCATTGATGAAGAAGGCAATAAGCACGACATACATGATATTTCATATAGTTCTCATACTAAAATGCTTTGGAGATGTTCTAAAGGCCACGAGTGGTATGTATCTGTAGGTAGTAGAACAAGCAATTTAACTAACTGCAAATTCTGTGCTAGAATGAAAAATACTATAGACTTCTATACATGGTGTCAAAACAATGGTGAGATTGGCAAACAATTTGAAGAACAATACACAGGCATTGATGCAGAAGGCAATAAGCATGATATAAATGATATTTCATATGGCTCAAATGTTGAGTTGTGGTGGCGATGCTCTAAAGGTCATAAGTGGATAGCATCTATAGTTAGTAGAACATCACAAGAAACGAAATGTCCACATTGCACAGCAAATAAAACATCATTTCCAGAACAATTTATATACTGGGCATTCAAACAAATATATCCACAGGCAATTTCAAGAGGAAAGCACGGGGGATATGAGTATGATATTGCAATACCTGAAATACATACTTGTATAGAATACTCTCCAACACATTGGCATAAATATAAATTTGATAAAGACCAAGCTAAAGCAGAACACTGCAAAGCACATAATGTAAATTTCATCTACATAATGGAAGATTCATATAATGAATACGAAGAAACTTGGACAAAAAATTTTATATGCTTTCATATGCCAAGGAAATTTGAAAAGCAAGCATGTATAAAATTAGCAGATTACTTATTAAATTTGTTTAATCACTCAATATCAGAGATAAACATAAACTTAGTAGAAAAAAATGCACTTGAATACTCAAAGGGCAAAGTAGAGTATGAAAAATCAATAGCATATCTATATCCAGACCTCGCAAAAGAATGGCACCCAACAAATCAAATCCAACCAGACGAAATAACAAAAGGTAGTGGCAAAGAAATATACTGGAAATGCCCGAATTGTGGCTATGGCTCCAATGGAGAGTGGCAAACAACAGTTGCGAATAGAACAATCAATAATACAGGTTGTCCATGTTGCGGCTATAATTATACAGATGGAAAATGTCATAAACCTGCAATTCAGAAAGCATCTAAAAATAATAATCTAAAAAAAGACTTACCAGAACTTGCAAAAGAATGGCACCCAACATTAAACAACCCAATTCAGCCAGACGAAATAACAAAAAGTAGTCATAAAGTAATTTATTGGATATGCCCGAATTGTGCTTATGGATCCAATGGAGAATGGAAAGCAACAGCAAATACTAGAGTAAACTGTAAGACAAGATGTCCATGTTGCGGATATAGTTGGTATAAGGCAATGCTAGGTGAACCACAAAAATTAAGAGATATACTTTATCAATTAAATTTTAGCATGAACCATATGTAAAGCAACAAAACCTTAAAAACCATAGCAAACATTTCAAAACAGGCACTATGTAAAAAATATAGTGTCTGTTTTTTATGCATTAAATTCATAAGTGCAAAATAATTTTTTGTTTTTAGATTATAAAGAAATACGGAGGCAGGCACTATGAAATTTCTTCATAACAAATTTTTAGATAAATATAATATCAAGTATAAAATATTGGCAATGTTTATTTCTCTCATAACATTGTCAATTTTAACACCACCAACAAAGGCATATGCATCTGATGATGTAGATAAAGTGGCAGCAGCAGCTGTAGCAATGTACAACGGTACAAGTGATAGTACACACGGTGGAAATAGCTATATCCCAAATGGTGTATCACGAACTCGTACAGGCTATTTGTGTTACTTGCTAACAAAAGATGGTAACACAACAGGACTTTCACCTTACGCATTTTATAGTCCTGGATATAATGAGATACCTGATTCACAATGGGTATGTACATCAAGGAGAGGTCAATCGGTTAGTAGTTGGACTGCAGAGGCTCCATGGGGTGTAACACCATGGAAAAACGAGGGCGACCCTTCAAACGAACCCTTTATCAAAAACTGGATGCTAACCCCGGGGGCAGATGGAGCCCCACAAGCCTGTGTATTTGTAAGAGACACATGGGGTATGGAGGCATCACAACGATTTTTAACTGACGAATACATCTTGGTTATAGAAACCATCATGAATTTCCAATACAGCGTGGCAAGTGGAAGCAGTGATGGTGCTATAGGTTCAGCAACACTAAGAGAGATTTCAGCGACTTGCCGTAAAAAGGCACAAGAGTATGTAG
>CANQTL010000101.1 GCA_947626775.1 uncultured Lachnospiraceae bacterium
TTCCATCCCATCAGATATCGCATTCTCGATAAGTCTATTGATAAGCTCCGCTTGTGTCAAATGTTGAGCGGCTGCAAGAACGACAAAATCATCCCAAAGAGAGTTTTTTATCTTCCATGTCCGCTGCGTGGTTAATTCTTTTTTTGTGTTATCTTCATGCGACTCTGCCGCAGAAGGCTTGGTGCTGAATAGCCCATCCAAAAGTCCAAATTTGTTATCTGCCATAATTATATCTCCTTTGATAAAATTTCGTTTGCGAGATCCGCATAATCAGCAGCGGCTCTGCTCCCCTGCTTAAAATCTCTAACGGATGTTCCGCTCGCCTGCGATGCCGGAATATCCACTGTAAAGCGGATATGCGACTTGAGCAGCTCACAATTCAGCAGCGCTTTTATCTGACCTTGCAAAAGTCTTTCCAACTCACGAGTCAATGTGCGGCGTGGCTGATACTTCACTAAAAGTACGCCCATCACTTTTATATGCTCATTCAGAGGCTTCACTTGATTGACGGTATCGGCAATCATCTTGATGCCGACAGCGCTAAAATACTCTGCTTCCGCAGGCACAATAACACCATCTGCGGCTACCAGAGCGGCAGCCGTCACTTGGTTCACGACCGGTGGGCAATCTATGAGGACATAATCATACTTTCCATTCACGGTTTTGAGCAACTCTCGCAAACGTATAACGAACGCCGGCATCGAAGCAAAGCGCATAAGCTCGTTCTGCAACGATGTATCGGACGGCAGCACATCTCCATAACGACATGCCCTTATCGCCTCTGCCATAGTACATGCGCCGATTAAAACCTCTCTGATTGTTTTGTCCGGGTTTACAATTTGATTAAACGCCGTTAAATTTGCTTGCGCATCCAAATCGATGCCTAATACATTCAAGCCTTTCAGCTTGAGTTCTGCCATTAGATTTACCACCGTCGAGGTTTTACCTACCCCGCCTTTTTGGTTAAAAACTACTATCGTTTTCATGTTCACCTCTCACATAATCCGGCTGGCGGTTATATTTTTTTTGTGTTTTTACTATGCCCACGTTAAACGTGCTGCCATCTTGCATGCACAGCTGCATTGTCCTGCCGTTCATCAAGATTGTAATACTATCAATCTGAGGAACGGCCGATAGCTGCGGCAGCAGCAACATGGATAATTCTTTGATTTCCATAATGACTCCTTACTTGCTAAACTTTGCAAACTTGTTGAACAAGTCGGCAAAGGCTGAAAAAATTGCACACCAAAAAGATGTGCAATTTTACATCACTTCTGCGTTTTTTTCTTGGCTTTGTTGCTACGATCGGACGAAGCCGACTCATGCGCTTCTTCGGTCGTCGAGTTTGTGCCTTGCCCTTTTCTGTCCGTAAATTCGACTTGGACATTGACAAGCTTTACTGCGACACGCTTCTCATCATCTTTATAATAGCTGTCAATGCTCAAATCGCCGCTGCAACAAACACCGCTCCCTTTCTTGAGATATTTGGCGCAATTTTCCGCCATCGAGCCCCACGTTTCAACACGCAGAAAATCTGCGCCGTCTTTGCCGGGACGGTTAGAAGCAACAGTAAACACGGCTACCGTGTGCTGATTGTCTTCACCCACTTTTTTGATTTCAACATCGCTAACGAGGTTGCCTTGAGCTACAACTTTGATCATATTATTCTCCTTTTGGCGTTCTTAACGCCCCTGTTTTGATTAACTTAAGACCGTCCGGTATATCGAACAGTGTATAAATAGCATCGCTTGCCTGCACTTGGAAGCTTGTGCGCTCCCTCGAGGAGCAAATAGCGAAACACCTACCATTGCCGGCAGTGGCGATTTGATTGCGTTCCACGTCATTGATCTCGCCGGCGTTGCGGTAGAGATCCGTCAAAATCTGCAAATCGGCGGGTGCAAGACTGAAAACAAATGAATATTGCGAGTTGTTGATTATCGCCGTCGTCTTTTGAAGCACATCTGAATTGCCGATAATATCAGAAAGGTTTTGCGTAAGGAACGCAATACTGCCATCATATTTGCGAATGCGCTTATACCACAAAAACACAAAGTCCAAAGCGATTGGAACTTCCTTGTCGACAAAATTATAGCCCTCGTCAAGCACTACAAACGGGTGTAACACTTTGTCGGAGTTGCGGTTGATCTCACGGATATTGATTATCTGCTGATCGAGATAGCGCATTATCACGAGCATCTGCGCATTGGCAACGGTGTTATTTTTGGCAGCGAACAAACTCTGGAAATTGAAAACCACCATGCGTTCGTCCGTAGTAAGCGTTGACGGGCCGTTCCACAAATTTGCGAACCGTCCGCCGGCTGCAAATTTTGCGACGTACGTCCTTATGCGGTCTAAATTATCACGGCGCATCGGCGCAGCTTCTTTTTCAAACTCCTCATCCACCAGACTTTTGAGATCATCAAAAGTAGGATAATCTCCCGGCTTCAACTCTGTGCAATCGGTTGTTTCAGTAATATCTCTCTTGGCGTACAACTTGGCAATCAGATTGTTAAGTTCTTCGAGCGCATCTTGAGATATGCCCTTGAGAGTTATGGAAAAGAA
>CANQTL010000102.1 GCA_947626775.1 uncultured Lachnospiraceae bacterium
TCCCCCCGCTTCATGCCCCTGTGCACCGTGGCGAGTCGTTTGCCGACTGGGAACGGCGGACGCAACAATACATGCCCGGCATGAATGAAGTCGAACCGCACTACCTGATTTCCCAGACGCTCACCCTGGCTGAAATCATCGCCAAGCTGAAAGAGGATCAGATCAGGTGAGCGTACTCCGGATTCCGGCGGCGGAGGGTAGTGAGCCAGGTGGCGGGCAAGAGTATGCAATAGGCTAGATGCTGCTGCACGATTTAGAGCTTTGTGTTACAAATTAGATGCAGCATGGGTGCAGAGACAGTATGGATGTTAACCATGCCCTTTTTGTGTGGCCCCAATTTCCTTCATCCCGCATCGCGTTAAATAGGAATATATGGAATCGTATGTCTTGGGAGGACGAGTATTATCCTCTTCAGACCCGAGAGGAACGAATATAATCATTCCTTGTCTTGCACGAGTTAATAATACCCGATAGGAATTAAGGATATACTGTCGTTCTTCAGACTTTTCTACGTTATTCCATTTCGGCCCTCTGAACTTTTTGTATTCCCATTCACCGTTAACGGATTGAAGATTCGCATCCCATGCTACAATACTCCAGTCCAATTCTAGCCCCTGCACATCAAATTCCGTAGCGCAATCTTCTAAGGCATAGGACGAACGTACATCATTCTTGGGCGCTAAAAACCATTTCTCGCAATCCAAATTAGACTTTACGAATATTCCTTCAGGCTTCAATCTCAATGCATTAGAATGAGCTAAAAGCCCTATTCGTTCGGTGCCTCGCGCGCGTGCTTTGACCCACTCCTTAGCAACCTTAATACTGCGAGTCAGATAAATTGGGTAGTTTTGCTCAAGTGAATTGGCGTAGATGGAACATGCTTTTTCGGGTTCATTGTCCATCACAGCCTGAATATACTCTGATAACTTTGCGGCTTTGAAAGAACGTATTGACACATTTAGATGGAGCTCATTTTTGTAACACACATGCATACCAGCTAACTTACTTTTATCGATCACATCAGCCCCGGAGTCATTTTGCAAGACCTGCGGAGCACAATACACGTGCCATGACGGAAATTTTTCATGAATAGCACGAAACCACTCATTTAAACCAGCTTCACCCGTATTTATTTCTTGACCTTTTCCAACGAGACAAACTACCACACACCAATCATGATGCCGATTCATGACGTCTATGAGAAATTCAGGTTCGGAAAAAGCGAATTCCGTTCTTGCTCGTTTCTTTGTCATGAAATTTTCTGCTTGCTCACGATCCCATGCCCTCTGAGCTTCATCAAAAATCACTACTTTTTCAATGGGAGGGTCCTCTCGCCCCACATATTCATCTCGAAAATGGTGGATGTTTTGGATGAAAGCATCCACGTCGTTTTTTGCGTTGTCCTTTTTCCTGTTTTGTCTATCTTTTATTAACGCAGCTCTTAAAACTTTTACCAACGGCCCATTTCCCGAGAGAAAACATGCTCGTTCATCTGTTGCACCATCCATTGAAAGTGCTGCAATATTTAATCCAGCGAGAGTTTTCCCCGCACCTGGCACACCAGTGATAAAACAGATAGATTTTCTAGATTGAGCATTGCTTTCTTGAATGATTTTATGTACTGTTTTACAGGTGCGTGTTAAATTGATTTCCTGTGCACCATGACGTGAGATTTCGTCTACGTGGTGTTCTCGATACATCTTGAGTGCAGCCTCAATGATTGTTGGTGTTGGTTTGTATGGTGAGTCCTCCCATGATTTGATGTCGAATGCTTCTGACCGTATCGAAACATTGCGGATGGAATTTGCCAAGTTTCTACTATTTGCTTTCAGACAGGGAGAAATTTCATTCGGTTTCAATTCAATCAACTCATGCTCATCTGGCGCGTCCGTGGCAACTAAAATTGGAACAATGGTTTTATCGTGGCTTCCCTCATGAAAATGATGAAGATCCAACGCATAATCAACCACTTGATCTACCGCTTGCGCTGTGTAATTGCTACATTTTACTTTGAATTCTAGCAAAAAAATGATACCGCGATGAATGAGGACGTTATCGATACGTCTTCCCATTCTTGGAATTTCGAATTCAAAAAATATAGTTGCTTCCGGAAATTCTGCCAAATTATCCTTCAATATGGATATCTGCTTCGCCCACGCCCTTTTCTGTTCCTGGGCATCATCAAAATGATGCCTCTCCGCCAAATGTCCTAAAATCGTTTCATCTGGAGTTCTCAGAAATACACTGACTGTATCGGAATAGTATGCTCGCATTTTTCGTTTCGTTACTATACAGGATATAGACCAAGGGTCGAGAGGCAACCCGGCTCCATTATCAGCAAACCATGCAAAATAGCCAAGAAAAATTCATATGGATAACCGTTCTTTTCGGAGGAGAAAGTAACCGTATTCCTGCATTGGCATACAGATGAGGATTGAATTAAGGAACTACTTCGCATCTCTATTACACGAGAGAGAAAAGCCAAACAGAGAGGTGTGGGA